>DDZZ01000075.1:12028-42989 GCA_002346535.1 Opitutales bacterium UBA2995
GGTAGAGCAGAGGACTGAAAATCCTTGTGTCCCCAGTTCAATTCTGGGTCTGGCCACCAATTTTAACCTCCTGGTTTCAGGGGGTTAAGTTGTTTGTCAAGTGGGCGTTGTTTCCGATTAGAAATTCCTATTGCCGGTATTAAATTTTCGTAAGAACTTTAAACGAACCGAATGAAGAGCTCAGGCCTAGATGCTGCGATTGAACAAGAGAAACCGCTTCAGTGTGTAGGCGCAATAAATGCATACCATGCTCGATTGGCCAAATCGTGTGGCTTCAAGGCGCTATATCTTTCCGGGGGTGGAGTCGCTGCCGGTTCCTGTGGAATACCCGACCTGGGGATGACCACATTGGAGGATGTTGTGACTGACTTGCGCCGGATCACTTCTGTAACTGATTTACCTGTCCTCGTCGATATCGATACAGGGTGGGGTGGGGCTTTCAATATTGCTCGATCAATTCGCACCTTGGAACAAGCAGGGGCGGCGACAGTGCATATCGAGGATCAAGTCCAGCAAAAACGCTGTGGTCACCGACCCAACAAATCCGTCGTTTCGCAGGTTGAGATGGCGGATAGAATAAAAGCTGCTGTTGATGCTCGGAGAAGTGAAGATTTTGGAATCATGGCCCGGACGGATGCTCTTGTCAGTGAAGGGTTAGCTTCTGCAATCGATCGATTGTCATCATGCGTTGAAGCCGGGGCAGATTTCGTGTTTCCTGAGGCGGTGAGCAATCTTGATCAATACCGGCAAATCTCTGACTCCATAAATGTGCCAGTATTGGCCAATATCACCGAGTTTGGATCAACTCCTCTTTTTACGACGGATCAACTGAAGGAAGCCGGGGTCAGTATTGCGCTTTATCCGCTGTCCGCATTTCGGTCTGCCAATAAGGCTGCCCTTAATACTTTTCAGGCCATCCGAAAGGACGGTGGCCAAAAGAACGTGGTTGATACCATGCAAACCCGCGAGGAGCTCTATGAATTACTAGACTATCATGCATACGAGCGGAAACTCGATGAGCTCTTCGCCAACCCACCTGAATTAGATGAGTGAACCGATTACCAAACCTAAAAAATCAGTCGCCCTTTCCGGTATTCCTGCAGGAAGCACTTCTGTCTGTACCGTTGGTCAGACAGGTGATGACCTTCACTACCGCGGCTACAATTTAAAGGATTTTGCGGAGCGGGCCGAATTCGAGGAGGTAGCTCATTTGCTTATACATGGTTCATGGCCGAACCAAGAGGAATTGAACGCCTATAAGGCCAAGCTTCGTTCTTTGCGCTCCTTGCCGGCTGGTGTTAAAACTGTGCTCGAGGCCCTGCCTCAAACAGCTCACCCCATGGATGTTTTGCGAACCGGTTGTTCAGCGATGGGGTGTGAGTATCCGGAAAAGGAAGATCAACCTGCCATAGAAGCCCGCGAAATTATCGATAGATTACTGGCAACTTTTGGACCTATGCTGTCGCATTGGCGAGGATTGTCCACGGATGCCGAAGCCGACTCAATAGGCGAGCACTTTCTGGAGTGCCTTCATGGTGAAAAGCCTTCCCAGGCATGGATTCGCGCTATGCACACAGCGTTTACCCTTTACGCCGAGCATGAGTTCAATGCTTCCACATTCACCGCTCGCGTCATTACCGGAACGGGATCGGATGTTTATGCCGCTGTTTCCGGAGCAATCGGTGCGCTGCGTGGGCCCAAACACGGTGGAGCCAATGAGGTGAGTTTCGAGATTCAGAACCGATATGCCAGTGCGGATGAGGCGGAAGCGGACATCCGGGAACGGCTCGGCCGAAAGGAAATTGTTATCGGCTTTGGTCACCCGGTTTACACGCAGGTCGACCCTCGACATCAAATAATTAAAAGTATTGCTCGCGAGTTGTCTGAGGAAGTCGGGGACATGCTTTTATACGACGTTGCCGACCGCATCGAAACCTTGATGTGGGATGAAAAGCGTATGTTCCCAAATCTGGATTGGTTCTCTGCCGTAGCGTTTCAAAGGATGGGAATTGAAACGGCTCTCTTTACACCCCTCTTCGTTATGGCAAGGATAACTGGTTGGGGTGCCCACGTTCTCGAGCAGCGTGAGGATGGAAAGATTATTCGGCCCAGCGCCAAGTACACAGGCCCTGAACCATTGGCGTGGACTCCTATTGATCTTCGATGAGCGGCTTCGATTTATTTGATGCCACTCGTCCGAATTACGACCGTGTAATCCAGAGCATAGCCGATTTTGCGCTCGGTTATGATGTGGCGGTTTCCAATGAAGCCATGGCCACAGCCCGTCATTGCTGGATGGATACAATTGGTTGTGGGTTGTACGCGCTTAATTTTCCTGCCTGCGTGAATTTGCTGGGCCCGGTTGTTCCGGGAGCTGAAATGGTCTGTGGTGCACGCGTTCCCGGCACGGGGTATGATCTCGATCCAGTCCGCGCAGCCTGGAACCTCGGCGCTATGGTGCGCTGGTTGGATTACAACGACACCTGGTTGGCGGCTGAGTGGGGGCACCCTTCGGACAGCCTGGGAGCCATTTTCAGCCTGGCTGATTACTTGGGACGAAGCGGGCAAAGCCAGCAAATGCGTGATGTCTTGATCGCAATGATCAAGGCTCACGAAATTCAGGGAGTCATTGCTTTGGAAAACGGATTTAATCGAGTCGGACTCGATCACGTGATGTTGGTGCGAATTGCATCGGCGGCGGTTTGTGCTCAGATGCTCGGTTGTAGCCGTGACGAGGTTTGCGCTGCTATTTCCCATGCTTGGATCGACGGCAGCGCTCTTAGGACTTACCGTCATGCACCGAATACGGGTAGTCGGAAATCATGGGCCGCTGGGGATGCTTCTGCACGTGGTTTATTCCTCGCATTGATGGCAAAGCGCGGAGAAATGGGCTATCCCTCTGCATTAACTGCGAATACCTGGGGATTTCACGATGTGCTGTTTCGGAAGAAGGAACTGAAATTCAATCAAGGATTCAGCACTTATGTGATGGAAAATATCCTTTTCAAAGTTTCTTTTCCAGCGGAGTTTCATGCTCAGACTGCGGTGGAGGCTGCTTTGCAGCTTCACCCTGAAGTAATAGACCGGCTCGATGCCATCGAACATATCCTGCTCAAGACTCAGGAATCCGCCGACCGGATCATCAACAAAACTGGGCCGCTGGATAATCCGGCGGATAGAGATCACTGCCTTCAATATATGGTTGCCATTCCTCTCATTTTTGGGCGACTGACTGCGGAAGATTATGAGGACGAGATTGCCATGGATCCGCGGGTCGATGATTTACGCGAAAAAATGGAGGTGGTCGAAGATGAGAGGTTTACGCACGAGTACTTAGCCCCTGACAAACGTGCTATCGGAAATTCTGTTCAAGTAATTTTTAAGGATGGTTCATCGACGGAGGAAGTCAGCATTGACTATCCGGTTGGACACCGGCGGCGACGCGACGAAGGCATCCCCTTGTTGCTTGAAAAATTCGAACGATACCTTCGTGGAGCCATCAATGAGTCCAATGCCGATCGCATTCTAGAAATTTGCGGTGACCAATCGACCTTCCAATCTACATCTGTAGACGCGATGATGGAACTGCTCGTCAAATAATTAAGGCGAACAATTAAAATGGTCGTAACTATTGTTCGGCGTCTATTCGAATTGTTGCTCAACCGAGCACGCTTTTACCCTACCCCTATATTTAGGGGAGCTCGTAATCGCTTGGTTAACGAGGTGTCGTCATTCGAACAGGGCTTCCCTGGTTTGTATAATTCGCGGTACCTCGTTTGGAATCAGGCGTACCAACCGGAACAAGGTTCAAGTAATCGTTTTAGTTCTGGGATCCTATCCAGTGAATCAGAATGGGTTGATTCACCATTGCTGATTCCGGTCGCTCCAGGCCAACGCGTGCCTCCTGAACAGTGAGGGAGACACGGCCCAAACCCGCCCGGTTAGAACCTGCCAGATAGCGAAGTTCCATTTAGCCTGAAGTCATTGGAGATAGCAGCAACTGAATTTGGTAGAATCAAGGTAATGAGATCTTCATCCTGAATAGGAGTCGGATCAATCCCCGAGGGACTGGATAGCACTACTTTAGGATTAGATGAAATCACTAGCTGAGCCGGAGTTAGGATTGTGCTGACGTAAATGTCGGACCACCGTCAACGGGCCTGGAAGCTACCACCGCTACCGCAACATTCAGACCATCGAGTAGTCTTCCTGCATCGCCCGCTTCCAGAAATTCTCCACCTGTTTCATCTGCAATACATTTAATCTGCTGTGCTTGGTTGCGTCCAAATCAAAAGCGATGACATGGGCCGTAAAATTTATGTTCTCGGACTCCAGTTTCCGGGCCGCGTCGCAGGGGTCGGCAGCACATGTTTCCAGGCCGTCGGTTACGAGAATGAGCGAGGATGCGCCGGTGGGTTGGTTCAGTGCATCCGCGGCAAAAAACAATGACTTGGTCAGTGGTGTTTTACCGTTTGCTCGTATGCTGTTTACGAGGTTCATTAAAGCACCTCGGTTCACGGGGCCAGGAGGAACCATGAGTTCAATATCGTCGCAATGTGCTTTGCGTCGATGGCCGTAGACTAACAAACCAAGGTCCAGATTGTCGGGAAGACTTGAAACGAGGTCAGCGATCAACCTCTTGGGGTATTTGCATCTTTAGCTTCCCCTTGCGGTATCCAGACATGCTGTTGGATGCGTCCAGTGCATTTAGCGTAAATCCGCAAACGATTATGAGGCTGAGAAATAATCCGATTTTAAAAAGGATGCGCGCAAAACTGACTGATTCATGGAAGAAGATTTAATCACCCCCATTCGGGACTAAATAAAAAGTCTAGAGTCTTTTGGTTGATCAAGATAAGCCTCAAATATGAAATCGAATATTGTCCTCTGGTTTTTTCTTAGTCTCCTTTGTTTATCCGTTACGGTTCATGCGGAGCGTCCCCATTTTATAATCATGCTTGCCGATGACTTGGGTTGGGGCGACGTCAGTTATCATGACAGTGTTTTTAATACTCCTCACATTGATTCCATAGCCGAACGCGGTGTTCAGCTGGATCAGTTTTATGTGCAGCCCGTATGTTCTCCGACGCGTGCGGCCTTCATGACCGGCCGATACCCGATGCGGTATGGAATGCAATGCGGTGTGGTACGTCCATGGGCCAGCCACGGACTTCCCCTGGACGAACAAACGCTGGCTGAAGGGCTCAGAGGTGCTGGCTATACAACTGCTGTTGTGGGGAAGTGGCACTTGGGACACCACGATTCAGCTTACTTTCCGACCAATCGTGGCTTTGATCAATTTTATGGTCACTACAACGGCGCGATCGACTATTTCACACATCACCGGGATGGTGGCCATGATTGGCATAGCGATGATGTTCCTCATTATGAAGAGGGGTACAGCACGGATTTGATGGGGCAAAAGGCTGCACGCATCATTAAGAACCAGAATCCGTATAAGCCTCTGTTTCTTTATGTCTCCTTCAACGCTGTCCATTCGCCCTTTCACTATAAAGAAGAAGATGCGGAACGGAATTCGCATATTAAGAATGATCGTCAGCGCATCTTTGCGGCGATGATAAGCAGCATGGATGACGCTGTTGGACAAATCATAGCGGCTGCCGACAAGCATTTGCCCAAGGATAATACCATGCTAATGTTTTTCTCAGATAACGGGAATCTGACTGTAGGATCGAGCGGCGGTCTGCGAGGAAACAAGTCCACCATATATGAAGGCGGTATCCGATCGACTGCCGTGATTGCCTGGGAGGGAGTGTTGGAGGCGGATGGCATGGTAAAGGCACCCATGCATATTGTTGACCTTTATCCCACTTTTTTGGGGCTGGCTGGTGCTGAAGTAGGTCAAAAGAAACCGCTGGATGGGCTGGATGTGTGGCCTACTATTGCAAAGGGTAAGGATTCACCTCACGATTTCATTCTTTTCAACGTGACCCCTTTTCACGGGGCTATTCGTGCAGGTAACTGGAAACTAGTGCACAATGGAGCTGCCAATGCCAATGTTACCACGTCTGTCGGTCCGGAGACTTGGGAGTTATTCGACATTGGGAAAGATCCTAACGAACAGAATAATCTAAAAGATCAGCGCCCCAGAATATTCAGGAGACTAAAAAGCCAGTTGGATAGGCTTGAGGTGGAAGCCGTTTCACCGAACATACCGCCCAACAGCTATCCCAAGGATTTCAAAATACCCAAAATATGGGGCTACGCAGATTCTGAGTAGTGCCTTCGGCCTAATCGACTTAGAGTTTTGTAAGTTTGATATTTTTCCAGCTTACTTTCTTGCCGATCTTTTCCTTGTTGTTGCCTATCCCGTGCAGTTGAAGGGCTATGTAGCCGGTTGAAGTGAGATCGTCCTGAACATCGGCAATGGCAACTCCGTTTAACCAAGTTTGCATGCGATCACCCTTGGCTACGATGCGAAAGTGATTCCATTCGTACGGCTTAAAGGTACCCTCCGGGGCTGTAGCTTCATTCGGATTGTGGAGAAATCCCCGGGCGCCTTCTTCGTAGAGCGTACCTGTCCAGTTTCGGTCTGTCGGATCGATTTCAACCTGATATCCCCAGAAACGGCCCTTTCCCCAAACTCTCTCTCGCACATCCCTGCTGCCGTCCGTTTTAAATCGGCCTCCCCAACGAATGGTGGTTGTTTCTTCCGCATAGGTATTGCTGCGAATTTGTATGCCTGAATTTAGCAAGGGATGGATTTTGAACTCAACTTCCAGTTCGAAGTCGGGATACATTTTTTCCGTGGCTAGAAAGCTGTTAGGCAATCCAGGTGCCGATTCTCCGACGATCGTCCCGTCTTCGACGAAAAATTTGCCGCCTCCAAAGTTTTGCCAGCCTGCCAGATCGGTGCCGTTGAACAAGTTTATTGGCCCTTCATCTAATTCCTGAATGGGTGAGCAGGCGGTGAGGCCAAGAACCAAAAGAAAAGAAACTGTGGTCTGTAAATTAACGATCACTCTCAATTTTGGGTTTGATGTGAAAGGGGCATGGCAACCGGAACTCGATTTCGAGGCAAGCAAAAGGCGTACAACAAGAAGCCAACCGATCGGCTGGCTTCTTGCAAATTCTAAATATCAAAGATTAGTCGAAATTTATCGTTACTGTCTTCTTGGCGGGTTCTATTCTCTGGCGAATTGCCTGCATTCCGTCAAAAAGGCTTTGCAGGTGCCTCCGCAAGTCCGCTTTTGGTGAACTCGAGAAAAGAAATGGATCAGCTACAATGAATTTTCGTGGATCGACCTCAAGAGCCAGCAGCTCTTTGATGGTCTGAAATGTTTCGATAAATTCTTCTTTAGGCAGAGATATTGCGATGGATTCAATAGTGTTCATCAGGTTGGGGATTGAGAGGATAAAAGATTACTGCTTTTTCTCTATTTTGCAAAAAGGAACTTCAGGAGTTGGGATTTTCAAGCTGCGCTGATTCTATTTGGTTTGTGCAAGTAGTGTTCCTTACAATCCTTTTCTTGCAGTCGGAGTCGATAGCGGTTCACTGGGGCCTTCATCCTTTTAAACTTTTTTGGCAGTTCATGAGTAAACAGCAGAAAACCGCAATTACCCCCACCCGAGCTGAGGATTATCCGGAGTGGTACCAACAAGTAGTCCGGGCGGCTGATTTAGCCGAGAGTTCGCCCGTCCGTGGCTGCATGGTCATCAAGCCTTGGGGCTATGCGTTGTGGGAAAATATGCAGTCTGTGTTGGATGATATGTTCAAATCAACCGGTCACAAGAATGCTTACTTCCCTTTATTCATTCCCATCAGCTACTTGGAGCGTGAAGCTGCCCATGTCGAAGGATTTGCCAAGGAATGTGCGGTTGTCACACATCACCGACTTGAAGCGGGTGAAGGTGGGAAACTGGTACCCTCGGGCGAACTCGAAGAGCCATTAATTGTCAGGCCAACCTCAGAAACGATTATTGGGGAGACCTTTGCCAAGTGGATCCAGTCGTACCGGGACCTGCCTCTGTTGATTAACCAATGGGCCAATGTGGTGCGGTGGGAGATGCGGACCCGGCTATTTTTAAGGACTACCGAATTTCTCTGGCAGGAAGGCCATACTGCGCACGCTACGCAAGCCGAAGCTGAAGAGGAAACGCTCAAGATGCTGGATGTCTATGCAGATTTTGCAGAAAACTGGATGGCCGTTCCGGTAATTAAGGGCGAGAAAACTGAGGGCGAGCGGTTTCCCGGTGCCTTGAACACTTATTGCATTGAATCCATGATGCAGGATCGCAAGGCGCTGCAGGCGGGGACTACGCATTTTCTGGGTCAGAATTTTTCAAAGGCCGCCAACATTGATTTTCTGGATGAAGCTGGGAACCGAATCTTTGCATGGACTACGTCTTGGGGGGTTTCTACTCGGTTAATCGGTGGATTAATCATGACTCATGCCGATGACGATGGAATGGTCATTCCCCCAAAGATTGCACCTTCGCATCTTGTTATCTTGCCCGTTCTCCGAAAAGATTCGGATCAAGCAGCCATTTTGGAATATTGTCGGAAGATCAAAGAAGAGTTGGAACAAAAAGGGTATGCCGGTGGTAATGTTCGGGTCGAAATCGACAACCGCGAGCTGCGGGGTGGAGAAAAGATGTGGTCTTGGATCAAAAAAGGTATTCCAAGCTGGATTGAGGTGGGCCCGAGAGACATGGAATCCGATTCGGTCTTCTTCGGTCGTCGCGATCTTGGACCAAAAGAGAGAAAAGGCATTGGACGGCAAGAATTCATCGATACCTTTATTCAAGTCTTGGACGAAATTCAGGACAGGCTGTTAAAACGCGCTTGGGCATTTCGCGAGACCCACTCGGTAGAAATCGATTTTGAGGAGGACTTTTATGCCTTCTTCACTCCTGAAAATGATCATCGGCCTGAAATCCATGGCGGCTTTGCTCTGGCCCATTATTCTGGCGATCCGGACCTGGAGGCCAAATTACAGAATGATTTGAAGGTAACGGTAAGGTGCATACCGCAAATGGATAAACCTGAGCCGGGAACCTGCATCTTTACCGGTAAACCGAGCGCACAGCGAGTGGTGTTCGCCAAATCGTACTAAATCACCTCAATTTGAGGGATTTAGACCAAATGCTGCTGAAAGATTAGGGGCAGGCTATTTATATGGAGTCCATGAAGTGAGTGTGCATTTGCATTGCATTTTTTGCTTGCCGGGGTCTTTGATCTGAGGAGCTTCCTTAGTTCACGGATGGTATCGATTTTAAACAACCAATTGCGCGCTTCTGTTCATACTTTGGGGTGCCGCTTGAATCAATCGGAGACTTTTCTGCTTCGTGATCAGTTAGTGGCCCGAGGATACCACATAGTGCCTTTTGGAGAACCGAGTGACCTGGCGATCATCAATACCTGCACGGTCACTCGCTCTGCCGATGCCAAGTGCAGGGCAGCCATCCGCGGATACATCCGCAAAAACCCCCAAGCCTTTGTAGCGGTTGTCGGGTGCTATTCCCAGATTGGCTACAAGGCCATATCGGAAGTTCCGGGAGTGGATCTGATCATGGGGAATCGGGAGAAGTTCCAAGTGTTGGATTATGCGAGCTTGGGGAAAAATAATAGACCGGTCATCATTCGGGACCGCTTAACCAAGGAGGATTTCTCCATCGACTTTGTGGGGGACACGCCCTTCAATAAAAGGGCCAACCTCAAAATCCAGGATGGCTGCAGTTTTATTTGTTCGTTCTGTATAATCCCCAAGGCCCGAGGACCTGCACGGTCGAGGGACCTGGAAAATTTGCTTGACGAGGCGCGGCAGCTGGTCGATCGAGGCGTTCGTGAACTGGTCCTGACAGGGGTCAATATCGGAACCTACCAAAGTTGCGATGGTGATTTGCTGACCGTTTTGGATCTTTTGAACGAAATCCCCGGACTAGACCGGATTCGCATCAGTTCCATTGAGCCAACCACGATCCCCGCCGAACTTTTCCCCAGGATGAACGATCCGGAGCATGCCTTGCTCCCTTTCATGCACATCCCGCTTCAATCCGGATCGAATGCGGTGCTCAAATCAATGCGGCGCAAGTATGAATTGGCTGAGTATTTGGAATTCTTATACACAGCTAATGAGGCGGTGGAAGACCTTTGTATTGGAACTGACATCATGGTTGGTTATCCCACCGAGGGCGAAGCTGAGTTCAAGGAAACCTGCCGGACTTTTTTGGAGAATCCGTTTTCCTATTGCCATGTTTTTACTTTTTCCGAACGCGAAACGACTCCTGCCGCTCGGTTGAAAGGCAATGATATGCCTGTTAAACAACTACGTAGTGCCAAGCTGAGACGACTGAGCGAGGCCAAGCGGTATGCTCATTACGAATCTTACGTCGGCAAGCAAATGACTGTTTTGTTTGAAGATCCGAAAGACGGCCGCTGGCCTGGTTATACCGACAACTATATCCGAGTTGTGGCTAAGTCCGATAAAAACCTGCAAAATCAACTTGCGCATGTTCGTATGGATCGAGTGGTTGGAGATGTTGTTGAAGGTACGGTTTGTACGATTTTGGCCGATCAAAAAACTGCCAATAGGTCACTTATGTCCTTAGGATGAGCAAGGGCGAAGAAATCCTTTTGCTCTGGGACATCGATGGCACCATCCTTTCCGCCAAAGGAGCTGGTCCCCAGGCATTCAAGCGCGCAACCCAGGATTACTTCGGCTATGAGATTCCGATAACCTCAATCGATTGGCTTGGCGCCACGGACTATTCAATCGCTTATGCATTTTTGGAAAATGCTGGACGGGCAGTATCGCGTGAAGAGGCAAAATTGTTAATCGATTGCTACCTGTCATGCCTTCCGGCTGCATTGGATGCAACGAATGCCCGGGCGATGGATGGGATCCGTGAATTATTGGAGTATTTTCATAGTCAAAAAGATGCTCATCAGGCTTTATTGACTGGTAATGTGCGGCGAGGAGCGGAAATCAAATTAGGCTATTTGGGTGTGCTCCACTTTTTTCCTTTCGGCGCATTTGCCGATCATAGTGATGATCGGAACGACTTGAGCCGCCATGCTTTAGAACTTGCCCGTGAACACCTACGTGCTGATTGGTCTCCTGACCAGATTTATGTCATGGGAGATACGCCCAAGGATATTGAGTGTGGTAAAATCATCGGGGCTCATACCGTGGCTGTAGCAACTGGCCAACACTCAGTAGAGGAACTGACCGCCCATTTCCCTACTGTGGTGTTTGAATCTTTTGCCGACCCACAGGTGCTGATCGAGTTTCTTGCAGGATGAGCATACCCTTCTTCAAATTTTATAAACACTTGCCTCTGGAGTGTCTATGACAATAGTGCTGTTCTCTTAACTGACCGCACTGGTTATGGTTAATCTTTCACGCTTCTTTGGCATCCTACTTCTCTTTTCGTTCTTGCTTATTGACCCAGCCTTGGTTGCGCAGGATCTAGCTCCACCGGTTGATCTCCCAGGGGTAGAGCAAAGCCTGGATGACCAAATAAATGATGCCATCGGTCCTGCCACTCGATTAATTGAGAACATTGTATTCTTCAGCTTACCCATTGCGGGTCAGTCCGTCCCCTTGGTTCTCATCTGGCTGGTTGTCGGTGCCCTGGTATTCACGATCTACTTTCGATTTATAAACATCCGTGGATTCAAATTGGCGATCGATATTGTTCGCGGGAAATACACAAAGCCCGATGAGTCAGGAGAAGTTTCGCATTTCCAGGCATTAACTGCGGCACTTTCGGGGACGGTAGGCTTAGGTAATATCGCCGGTGTCGCGGTGGCCATTAGTTTAGGAGGTCCGGGCGCTACCTTTTGGATGATCGTCGCCGGGCTTTTAGGCATGACCTCAAAACTCACCGAGTGCACCTTGGGCGTGAAATACCGCCAGTTGGATGAAGACGGCCGCACCTATGGTGGCCCGATGTATTATTTAAGCCAGGGTTTTGCTGAAAAAGGCTGGGTCGGACTTGGTAAGTTTTTGGCCATATTCTTTGCTATCATGTGCATCGGTGGCTCAATCGGCGGGGGAAATATGTTTCAGATCAATCAGGCTTATTCCCAGTTTGTCGATGTAACCGGGGGAGACGCAAGTTGGTGGGCCGGCAAGGGTTGGTTGTTTGGACTGATAATGGCTTTTATCGTGGGAATGGTCATCATTGGGGGGATTCGCAGTATCGCCCGAACCACCGCCAAAATCGTTCCTTTTATGTGTGGCATTTACGTCGCGGCAGCCATCGTGATTTTGGTGACAAATATTGGACAGGTTCCTTCGGCATTTGGTCAAATCATTATTGGGGCCTTTACCAGCTCGGCTGTCGCTGGGGGTGTGATCGGGGTGATTATTCAAGGATTTCGCCGAGCAGCTTTTTCAAACGAAGCAGGTATTGGCTCTGCCTCAATTGCCCACTCCGCTGTGCGTACTGAAAATCCGGCCAGCGAAGGCTTGGTCAGTCTGCTGGAACCGTTCATTGATACCGTGGTCGTTTGCACGATGACCGCATTGGTAATCATCATCACCGGAACCTGGGCCAATACTGACGATCTCGGCGGCGTGGGGGTTACGTCCGCTGCATTTGAAAGCGTCATCACTTGGTTCCCGCTCATTTTAGCGATCGCAGTAATTCTCTTTGCGTTTTCAACCATGATTGCCTGGTCCTATTATGGTGAGCAAAGCTGGGTATACCTGTTTGGAAGAAGCGAGCGGTCCAAGTTAGCTTTTAAACTACTGTTTTGCGGATTTGTTGTTATCGGTGCAGCAATGAGCCTGGGCAATGTTATCGGTTTTTCTGACGCCATGATTTTTGCCATGTGTTTCCCAAATGTGATCGGACTCTACGTCCTTATGCCCAAAGCGCGGCGAGAGCTCGAAAGTTATATGAAGAAAATTGAGGATGGCACCATTCAGCGTTATGATGCCGATTCTGGTTAACGTCCTGTGACCCTAATTGACCGATATATATTCTTGGAATGGCTGCGTGCCTTCGCCCTGGCGCTTGGCGCGACTCTGGGGCTGCTCGTCATATTTGATATGTATGACAATCTCGGAGATCTTTTGGATTTTCGAGCGGAAACCGGAGAAATTGTTCGCTACTATTTCTTTGTTCTTCCGACCTTGCTGCCGCATATCCTGCCAGTTGCATTTTTGGTTTCGTTGCTCTTTAGCTTAAGTAACTTGCATGGAAACAATGAGATTGTCGCTTTTCGATCCTGTGGGGCGAGTTTCTGGCAGATATCCCGTTCCCTATGGATAGCGGGTTTAATTTTATCGGGACTCTTACTATATTTGAATGCGAAGATTGTTCCTTGGGCAGTCGAATCTTCCAGGCAGATCTGGGATGATCTGGAATACAATTACGAGTTGGAAACCCAACAGGTTCGCGATGCGGGTCTTATCTTCAATGTGGCTTTTGAGAATCCCCGGGACGGTCGAATATGGTTCATGAATCGATTTAACAAAAACACTTATCACGGATATGGCGTTACGGTTTCCATGCTGAATCAATGGAACCAGGAATACCGAAGAATTCAGGCCCGTGAATGTCTTTACAATCAAGCGGACCAAATCTGGACATTTCTGCAGGGACGGGAATTAGGGTTCGCCATCGAAACGGGAGACCTCGAATCCTCGAAACCATTTAAAACTTTTGAGCTTAACAATCTTGTTGAAACACCTCCTCTCTTGTTAAACTTGGAAAAGCGGGCCAAGCACCTGTCCTTGTTCGAATTGCAAACCATTCTGGATTACTACGAAGGCGAGGATAATCCGAAGGCCATTCCATTCGAGGTAAGGTACCATTCCATCTTAGCGGGAACGGTCATTTGTTTCATCATTGTGGGGCTGGCGTTCCCTTATTCGGTTAAAGGCGTGCGGGTAAATGCAATGGTTGGCGTATCTAAGTCTACCGGGCTTTTCTTTGCCTACTTCATGGTGATCAAGCTTGCCATCATGTTTGGAGAGCAGGGACATTTGCCGCCGGTTTATGCCGCATGGATTCCCAATATATCCATGGCTTTGTTTGCTATTTACTTATATTCGCGGCTTAAATAGTACGGTCGGGGAAAGCCGAATGAAATCCTTGTTATTAAAGCCGCGCTCCTGCAGCCGTGTTTTGCAGGGGCATCCCTGGGTCTTTGCCGGCGAAGTGCAAGATCTGCTTCCCGGATCGGAGAATGGCAAAACGGTTGTTTTGCGCGATTCCAGAAAGCGAATATTGGGAAGCGGGGTTTACAACCAGAACTCCAAGATTATTTGGAGGCGCTATGCCTGGAATAAAGTCCCTTTCAGTATGCAGTTCATTCGGAAGTCGATCGAAAAGGCTATCCAGAGGCGGCCTGTGGAAACCTGTCGAAGGTTGGTCTGGTCGGAATCCGATTTGCTACCGGGTCTGGTGGTAGATCAGTATGGAGCCGCTCTTGTCGTTCAGGCGCTTACATTGGCGATCGACATGCGACTTCCGGCCATCGCGACAATCCTTCAAGAGCTGACAAACGCAAAAGCCGTGGTATTTCGCAACGATGCTTCTGTACGCAAATTGGAAGGACTCGAGACATATGTTGGTACCTTCAACGACCAGGTGCTTGAACCTTTAAATTTAGATATCGACGGGCTGTCGTATCAACTGGATTTATTAAAGGGCCAAAAAACAGGATTTTATTTGGATCAACGTGAGCAGCACGCATTAGTTTCGACCTTTGCCAAAGGAGGCGCAGTGCTGGATGCCTTTTGCAATCAGGGGGCCTTTGCGTTGCAATGTGCCAAGGCTGGCGCCAAATCTGTTATTGGTATCGATAGTTCGGATACAGCCGTGCAATTGGCCCGATACAATGCGAAGGAAAACAGGTTGGAGGCAACCTTCGAAGTTGAGAATGTTTTCGACTACTTCACGAATAACCGCGATGAACGTTTTGATCTAATTGTATTGGACCCCCCTCCTTTTGCCCGTTCTCATGCGCAGGTGGAAGGTGCTTTGAAAGGCTACAAAGAGATCAATTTAAGGGCCATCAAAGCGCTCAATCCAGGAGGCATCCTTGCGACCTACACCTGCAGTCAGGCATTTTCGATGGAGGTTTTTGAGGATCTTGTTTCTGGCGCGGCCAGTGACGCCCGGAGAACAATTCGAATCCTGCATCACTGTTATCAAGCTAAGGATCATCCCATTTTGCTTACCATGCCTGAGAGTGCGTATTTGCACGGATTGATACTAGAAGCTGATTAACGTATCAGCTTTTTGGGTTCAAGCAAACGCAAGCGAGATTATTTGCAAAAACTGTGCCTGGAAGCTCGGTGAAAGTGAGTTTGTGAAACAGGACGGATTGCTGTTCATGCCATTGACGCAGAGGCAGGCCGGGCGCAATTTCAGCTAATCCTTGGGCGTTGAGGTAGTTTTCAAACTTTGGGAAGTTATGATAAAGTAAAAGCGATGCATCGTTAAATTTGTCGTTCTTCAGATAGGCGATGGCCTCCTGAAAATACCTTTGAGTATTCTTCATGGGTCGCAGTAATCTTTGTGGTATTCGACGAAGCGCCTGTTTCCATTTCCTCAATACGCTCATATAAATTACGAGCCCTTGAAATACCACGCTACCAAGACCAACGCGCAGCTAGTGAGCATAATCTCAATGCGTTTCCCGTCCAAGTACATGATGAGGGGCAGGGTGAGGAGTTAGCCAATTCTGTCAAAGACCGGTCAAATATACAGGTTAATTGGGGAACTTTTTGACATCTGAAAGAGTAACTATTAAATCCGAAGATGAACAAGGATGATGATGTAATTGATTTATTTAATCAGTGCAATTAGTGTTTTTAAAGCCTATTCTTATTTAGAATGAACGTTGTCGCTCTGTTTTTAAAAGTTCCGATGCTTGGTAAGGTGAAAACTCGTCTGGCTGAAGCATTGGGTGATGAGGGTGCGCTCATGGCTTACACGGGCCTGGTTGAGTTTCTGATAAATCGACTGGAAGGCTCGTGTATCCATATTCATTATACAGGTGAAAATCTGGAGAGCCTGAAACAATGGCTGGGTGACGGTTTTGATTACATCGTTCAGGAAGGGTCGGGATTAGGGGAACGTTTGAACCACGCGATGGAATATGAATTTGATTGGGGTGCTGATAAGCTGATATTTCTCGGTGGAGATTGCCCCTTTTTGGAACAGCTTCGAGTCGAAGAAGCCTTTGCAGTGCTGGATAATCACGATGTGGTGATTGGCCCTGCAGCCGATGGGGGCTATTACTTGATTGGGATTAGCCAGAAACGGCCTGAAGTTTTTGCTGGTGTGGACTGGGGAACAGAGTCGGTCTTTCAACGGACTTTGGAAATATGCGAAGAGAAAGGCTTTAGTTTTTCTCTTTTGCCCGAAGAATCGGATGTGGATGATTTCGAAGGATGGAAAAAGGCAAAGGAGTTTATGGATGCAGGGTCTTCGTCTTAATCCGGTTAGGATATTAAATTTGTAGGAAAAACTGGCTGCCTTATGACGCTCCGGGCGGTCTCCTTTTTTTGGATTTCGATTCTTGTTTGGTCCTTCGTATTTGTGGGGAGGATGATTTTTTGGATGAATCAGATCTTTTCGAAGACGGCGAATTTGAGTCCATTCCAACCATTCCGGATTCTTTGGAGGGATTGAACCGTTCGATATTCAAATTTAATGACTGGGGTTACATAAATTTGCTCGGTCCTGTGGCGAAAGTCTATCACGACGCTACCCCGGATCCGATCGAACGTGCTTTCATCAACTGTTTTGATAGCGCAAAATTTCCAATTCGATTAGCCGGAAACGTACTACAAGGCAAATCCAAAGAATCCGTTCAAGAGACCGGAAAGCTTTTGGTCAATTCGACCATCGGTATTGCCAGTTTTGGGAACCCCTCCGAAAACATCGAGGGCCTTGATCCGCCCATCCTTGGGCCAACATGCCAGTTTACCTCCATCCTGCTTAGGTTACGCACGCAAGTGCGCTCCCTCAGCTCTCAGTCGTTAAAGCAGACATCTTAACTTCGCCAAACGACCAGGCCCTTAGTTTCGTAGCTCGTGGGGTTCCAAATAAAGTGTAGGGCAGGCTTTTCGACTAATTGGATTCCTCATTCGTTAAGCTCCACATCTTTGCTTCATCAAGCACGCAGGCAGTTAGATCTAGATTGGCTCATCCCTGCCTCTTAGTCGATATACCGAATTTGTAATGTATCCACGAGGCGGTCCTCGGCCCGAATGTCGGTAATCATGACGAGAGGTTGGCCTTTTTCGACCCAGCCTTTTTTTTTCAATATAGCAAAAGCGTTGGTAATGGTTTTGCCGCGGTCTTCTTCACAAAAATCCATAAGGAAGGGTTCAATGCCCCAAAGGGTGACAAGATACCTCAGAATTTCGATGCGGTCTGTAAATGTGTAGATTGGAACTTTACACCGCAGTGAGGCCATAATTTCGCCAAAGCGGCCTGTTTTGGTGAAAACTACGATTTGGGTGTCTCCCATTTCTTCGGCCAGAATTTTGGCCGTTCGCAACAACATGGTTTTAGGGCCGGTGAGGCGTCGACCTTCTGCGTAATTGGCGGCGCCCGATTTTTCGATTCGCAAGGCAATTCTTTCGAACACCTGCACACATTCCAATGGATATTTCCCAATTGTAGTTTCGCCGGATAACATGATGCAGTCAGCTTGCTCAAATACGGCGTTGGAAACATCGGTGATTTCAGCGCGGGTCGGAACAGGGTGTTTGATCATGGATTCCAGCATGTGGGTCGCCACGATCACGCGTTTACCCATCTCCAAGCATTTCTTAATCGTGCTTCTTTGAATTATCGGCAGCTCTTCGTAGGGACATTCGATTCCCAAATCGCCTCGCGCGATCATGATGCCATCTGATGCCTCAATAATTTCTTCCAAGTTACTGATAGCAGACTGGTCTTCGATCTTGGCAATAATGCGTGCCTTGGACCCAACCTTATTCATGTGTTCCCGTAAAATTTTGACGTCTGTGGCTTCGCGCACGAAGGAGAGTGCAAATTGATCGACCTTTAGTTCGGTGCCCACTTCAACATCCGTTCTGTCTTTTTTCGTGATCGCCGGAAGCTTAACTTTTACGCCTGGTAGATTAATATGGCGGCGGCTGGTTAGTTCACCACCAATCAGGACCTCACATTGGATACGTTTATCAGTTTTGCCAATCACTTCAAATTTCAGCAGCCCGTTGTCGACATGGACCTGGTTGCCTTTCTTAAGGTCTTCAATCAGGGAAGTATAGTTAACTCCGATTGCCAGAAGCCCATCTTCATCTTGGTAGGGGCAGTTTTCTTCTGTGGATAAATCGACACGCATACCTTTTTTTAATTGGATGGGCTCGTCCAAAGCGCAGGTACGAATCTCCGGCCCTTTAATATCCATCATGATGGCGATTTCGCGACCGATCTTTTGGGAAATCATCCTAATTCGGTTCACCGTATCGCGAGTCCAATCATGACTCGCGTGAGCCATGTTGATTCTGCAAATGTTGACCCCGCCTTCGATCATTTTTTCCAGCATCTCATCGCTTTCAGTGCTGGGTCCGATCGTAAAAATGATCTTGGTATGACGGTAGGGGTTTTTCATATGAAAAAAGGGTGTCCAGCATGCTCAGGTTGTTGCCGGAATTGCAAGCAGGGGATGTGGTGAATGAGTGTCGGGCGATCTGCCTCCGTCTTAGCTCTGTGGCGAGACAAAGGGCGTGGGGCGGAGGAAGAGGGGTGTTTGATCTTACATGGGTGCGTGATACCACTCCGCTTAAAACAAGCTTTTGCAGCTTCTTGCTTTCTGAAAGAGGGATCTTAAGGGTACGATCATGGGCTTTATAACCGCCCGTTTAATACTTCAGACCTCGAAGGGGGGGAGCGTCTCGCCAGGCGGCACAACCGTGATCTTGTAATCCCTTTTTTGGTTCCTCCCCTTCGTCATCGTCTCGGAAACCTTTTCAATCGAATTGCAATCCTTACTCAAGTGCGCTAGGTAAACCTGCTTCCACCAAGGCTCTTCGATGTTGTCCAAAAGTTCTTTGGCGGCTGTGTTGGAGAGGTGGCCATGACGACCGATAATGCGCTGTTTCACTGCCCAAGGACGTTTGGTGTCTTGATTGAGCATATCGTTGTCGTGGTTGGCTTCGAGCACCAGCACGTCGACTTGGCGAATCCTTTCGCGAACCAGCTCTGAAACGTAACCTAAATCGGTTACCCAAGCCAAGCTTCGGTAAGGAGTAAAGAGGTCACCGTTGCCGTGCTTGAAGACAAATCCCACTGGATCATAAGCGTCGTGCGGAATGGAGAAGCTGGTAATCTCCAAATCGCGAAATTGAAAGGTGGTGCCGGTATTAAACAGCTTCCAAGTGGGCCGTTTCTTGAGCTTGGATTGCACGGCCCGGGCTGTGTCCCGGTTTGCGTAAAACTCCAGGTGTTCAAAATGACTCAAGCCCCGGATACCAGCCGTATGATCTATGTGCTCGTGAGTTAAAAAGACCGCATCAATCCCCTCGATCGATTCGCCTACGGATTCCAATAATTTGCGCAATTGTCGGCCCGAGTAGCCGGCGTCGATAAGGATTTTGGTTTGGTTGGTAGCTAGGAGGCTGCAATTTCCACTGCTGCTGCTTCCAAGGATGGTGAAGCGCATCGCCATAGAACCTCATTCAGGTACAGGGACGAATTTGCATCAAGTGTTTTTGACGCGGGCTGGGATTTTTTAGGCTCAAATGATTGGATTGAGTTTTGCTTCAGTTCCGTCGAGGCTCTCAAGTCCCCAGTTCTCCGGGATTAGGTCAGATTAATATAACCCAAAGAACATTTTTGCGCTTTGATGTTAAGGAGACTCCTTAATCTTTAACCCCAATGTTTAGAATGCGGTTCAGCGTGATTCCCAGAATGCCTGCCAGGCCTAAACTGCCTATGGTGAATGAGCCAAAGGTCCATTGCAGGCCGCCGATGCCAACGATCAGAATGACGGCAACGACCAGGTAAGTCCGCGGATCCTCAAAATCGGCCTTGCTCCGGATGAGAGTGCCAATACCCACTGCAGCGATCATGCCGAAGGCGAGAATGAGCACGCCACCCATGACAGGTGATGGAATGGTTTGCAGGAAAGCCCCCAGCTTTCCCACGAACGCCAAGCAAATAGCCAGACAGGCGGCGATCTGCATGTAGATAACTTTGAACGCTTTGGTGATTGCGACCGCTCCGGTGACTTCTGAGTAGGTGGTGTTAGGCGGACCTCCGAGACATCCTGCCAGCATGGTAGCCAGTCCATCACCGAGCATTGTGCGGTGTAAGCCGGGTTCTTTGAGAAAATCTTTTTTGGTGACGTTGCTGATGGCCAGGATATCGCCGATATGTTCTATAGCCGGAACAATTGCCACGGGCAACATGTACAATATGGCAGCCAAGGACCAAGTCGGGATCTCAAACTGCCCTGCTTCACTGGCTGCCGACCAAGGAAAAATGAACCATGGAGCATCGGTGACCGGCCCCCAATTAGTCCAACCCGTAAAAAAGCAAACCAAATAACCCGCCGTGATTGCCAAAATGATGGGGAGTACATTCAGAATGCGTCTACTTGATCGTACCATGATCATAGCCACTGAAAAGGTGAAAGCCGACACAAGCGCAGCTTTACCATTGTAGGTTCCTTGACCGTCCCAACTTATGGCCATGTCTATAGCCACATCGGAGAGGCTGAGCCCAATCACAATGATGATCGGGCCTGTGACAATGGGCGGCAGGTACTTATCCAGAATTTTTTGACCTTCGAAGAAGATAATCGCGGCCAAACAGGTATAAAGAACACCGGCACAGGCGAGTGCCATAAAGGTGGCACCGTAACCAAACTTAGCGATGGAGAATTGAATGGGTGCTATAAATGCAAACGAGCTCGCCAAAAAAACTGGCACCAGTCTTTTAGTAATGAAACTGAACAAAAGCGTTCCAGCTCCTGCTGTAAATAAAGCGACCGATGGGTGAAGACCGACGAGGACAGGAACCAGGACCAGGGCGCCAAACGCCACGAAAATCATTTGGGCGCCAATGAAGAGAGTTCTAACTGGATGGTCTACCTGCATTTTCACCAGATGGGCTTAAACGGGAATTATGAATTTAACAACGTTTGAGATGCTCTATTGAAAAATCTTCCTTCTACCGAATGCCGGTTTAGACCCATCTTGGACCGACTTGCCAAGTGCCCCTCCCTTTATGACTCGGTTACGCACCCACGTGCGCGCTCTCGTCTACCGGTCGTCAAGCTCGACAACTCGTTTCCATGAAAAAGCAGGTAAACTAATCTGAAGATTTCAGTTTGGTCTTAAAGGACCATTTTGGATGGAGGTCCAAATTGCCGAGAAGCCATCTGTGAGTTGGGCGACGATGTTTTTCTCTTCGTGAAGTCGATTGAAAATTTCCAATAGGTCTTCCTTGAGGTTATAGAGTTCGATGGGCTTGTGATCGCTGTCGAGGATAAGTTGCCAGTCACCTCTTCGGGATACGTAGTCTTTGTTCCAGCGAATTGCGAGTGCCCAAAAGAAGTTGCGGATCTTTGGAATGTCGGCGCCGGAAAATATCGGAGAAAGATCGATGCCATCCAGCATTCGTTCAACGGGTACGCGGGCACTGGTTTGATTGAGTATGGTCACAAACAGATCCATCCCAATCGAAGGAATATACGAGACGCTGTCTGGTTCAATAACCCCCGGATAGCGAATGATGGTCGGCACTCTTAGACCGCCTCCGTAGAGTCCGTGTTTGCGGCCGCCGTAGGCGTTCGAGGTTCATCGGATTGGTGTTCTTGCGGCACCCAAGGATCTATCGCTTCAACAACCGTTGTTTTTGTAAGAGACTTCACCGATCCCCCCGATTGGGCGGGTATGGCGATTGTCAGCGCAAGCGCAGAGAATAAGATAATAACTGTGTGAAAAGGGTGCATTCGAACGGAACAGCATGATCGGCTGTGCCTTCCTGTCTCCCCCGGATCGCTCTGGTAAATTTTTCAAGAAAAATTTACTTACACCGTGTATTTAGCCCTACTTTTTCAAATTCCCAGGTGTTCTTGGCTTTCATGGGAATCTTGGTCGTGACCCTCTAATCCGATTGCCCGGAAGCCTTTGGAAGTCAGCATGCGGCCTTGGGGGGTGCGTTGGATATAACCTTCCTGGATTAGGAAGGGCTCGTGGACTTCCGCCAAAGTATCTTCTTCTTCGCCGACAGCCACTGCCAGGGTATTGAGACCGACAGGGCCTCCCTGGTAGTTGTCGGCCATGGTTTTCATGAGCCGTTTGTCCATTTCGTCCAATCCGTTGTCGTCAATTTCCAGAAGCTCCATCCCCTCTCGGGCCATATTCAGGTTGATTTTTCCGTCACCACGTTGCTGTGCATAATCACGGATGAAAAGAACGAGGTTGTTGGCTATTCGTGGTGTGCCGCGCGCGCGCCTGGCAATTTCCTGCGTGCCATTCTTGTCGGCTGGGATTTCCAGGAGTATGCAAGTCCTTGCTACGATCGTCTGAAGTGCCTGGTTTTCATAGTAATCGAGGCGCGTCTGTAACGTGAAGCGCGACCGCAGTGGGGCGGTGAGCATGCCCATCCGGGTGGTGGCTCCGACCAGCGTAAATCTGGGAATGTTCAGGCGTACGCTTCGGGCGTTGGGGCCCTGGTCGATCATGATATCGATACGAAAGTCCTCCATGGCTGAGTAAAGGTACTCTTCCACGGTTTTCGAGATACGGTGAATTTCGTCGATAAATAACAGGTCACCCTCTTCGAGGCTTGTCAGAAGGCCAGCGAGGTCTCCCGGTTTTTCGATGATTGGTCCCGAAGTTATGCGAACGGTTCGGTCCATTTCGTTTCCCAGGATTAATGCAAGTGTGGTTTTGCCCAAACCTGGCGGTCCATTGAACAGAATATGACTCAGTGGGTCACCCCTGTCCTTGGCCGCCCCCACCATTATTTTCAGACGCTCGAGAGTTTTGACCTGGCCCGTAAAATCATCAAATCTTAGCGGACGCAAAGTTTGATCGTTGGAGGTATTTTTATTTTCCAGAGTATTCTGAAAAAAGTTTATCCCTGTGCTGGGAGCATTTGCTGCTGTTTCGTCCAAGGTCAGGCGGCTTCAGGATTTAAATCTTTATACCCAATTTTGGTTTCATATGAAAAAATAGCAAAATGGATTTTTCGGTTTGAGCAAGGCTGCTGTGCTTGGCTGGGCTGTGAGACCCTGACAAGTTCAGCGAACGCCGCACAAGCCAAAAAAACTTTTGTCCCAAAGGGATGCGATCATTTTGGAAGTTCTCAGCGTTTCGTTTGCCGGGCAGTATCTTGATACAATCCGGCAAACGCGCCTTGCGCTGCCTACAAAAAGTTCTGCACCATGTGCTCATTTCAATTCAAATTGGGTATTAGGCATCTCCTTCTCTGGCAGACGGTCAATGTTGGCTCCAACAGCCCGCAGCTTATCGTCAATTTTGTCGTAACCACGATCCAGGTGGTAAATACGCAGGACCCAGGTTATTCCTTCCGCTACCAGCCCGGCCAAAATCAAGGCTGCGCTGGCCCGCAGGTCCGAAGCCATAACTGGAGCTCCCGACAGACCTGCCTGGCCTTTTACGATCGCATTGGGCCCCTCGATCGCAATGTCCGCGCCCATTCGTTGTAGTTCGGGAACGTGCATGAAACGGTTGGGAAATATTTTCTCCGTTATAATACTTATACCTGGTGTAACCGACATCAAACTCGACATTTGGGCTTGGAGATCTGTGGCAAATCCTGGATGCGGATGGGTAACCACGTCCACCGGTTTTAAAGGACTTTCACTTCTACTTACGGTAATGGAGTTATCAGAATTGATCTGCATGGGCACGCCGGCCTCTTTTAATTTATCGGTCAGAGCAGCCAAATCGGATAACCTAATGTCATTAATCGTCAGGTTTTCCCCCGCCATTGAGCCTGCTATTATATATGTCCCGGCTTCAATTCGATCCGGCAGAATTCTGTAGGTACAACCTCCCAATCGATCGACGCCACGAATCGTCAATGTCGGGCTTCCGATTCCGAAGATCTCTGCGCCCATCTGAACCAACATGTTGCATAGATCGACGACTTCGGGTTCACAAGCTGCACATTCGATGACGGTTTCGCCAGGGGTAAGGACTGCGGCCATGAGAATGTTTGCTGTTCCGGTAACGGTACTGCCGTGACGGCCTCCCAGAAAAATCGGATTTCCTGACGCCTGCTCAGCATTCAAAAACACATAACCTTTATCCACGGTTACCTCCATTCCCAATCCAGCGAATCCTTTTAAGTGCATGTCTATCGGCCGTGGACCGATCACGCAGCCTCCCGGCAATGAAATTTCCGCCCTTTTGAGTCGCCCGGCCAGCGGGCCCATCAAACAAACCGAAGCGCGCATTTTTCGAACAAGGTCGTAGGGTGCCCGATGAGCAATGGTGCCGGCTGTTATTTTCCAGGTTGTAGGATCGGGTTGTTCCACTTCGGCTCCCAAATGCTGAAGGATCTGTGCCATGAACCAGATATCGCTCAGGTTTGGAACGTTTTCGAGGATGCACGTTTCCTCGGTTAGCAAGGTAGCTGCGAATATAGGAAGCGCTGCGTTCTTAGCACCACTTGCCGAGATATTGCCACTGAGGGTTTGGCCACCTTCAATTCGCATTACTTCCATGGGTACTCTATCTCACGTTGATTCGGTTTTATTGGAATTGCTTTCTCTTGAGCGTGAAGATGCTGATTCTCTATTTGCTGGATTGGGACGCCTTCTCCTGCGCCGCCGCGGACGTTTCTTGGCCTGTTTTTTTGAAGCTTGGTCGTCGTGCGAAGCTCCTTCCTTTGAGTCTCCTCCTTCTTTTTGGGGCCTTTTTTGTCGGTTCTGATAATAATTTTTTCTTTTTCCTGGACGGCGGTTTTTGCCACGGTAGCGTTTTTTATGTTCCGGTTTTGACTCCTCTTCTTTGATTCCTACCATTCCTTTGATCGAAGAAACGATAGAACCAATCAGGCTCTTTTTAGCCGGTGCCTTTTTCGCCGGGTTGCGTCGGGAGCGATTTTGATGATTGGCGTTGCGCCTGCGTCCACGTGATTGGCTTCCGCGATTCTGTTTTTGCCCTTTGGGCGCATCTCCATCCGTTTGTTCTGATTGATTGCGATTGCGGTTCCTGTTTCTATTACGATTCCTGTTCCGGTTCTGGTTCCTACTACGGTAGTTGCGGTTTGCTTGAGAACCTTCTCGGTTGTTATCCCCAAATGTAGGACCTTGTTGAGGTTGGGTGGTGCTTTTGGAGACTTTTTTAGCAGCCGATTCAGAATCCCCTGTTTTTTTAGCAGATTCTATTGAGGGTTCCTTTGTCCATCCGGTCCCCGATTCACTTTTTTGGGGTTGACCAAATGGGACTCGAGAACCTGGACCCGATTGAGATTGGGAATGTCTTCTGGACCTGTATCGCGATTTTTTTGGAGGCTTGCTCGTACTGGTAGGTCTTTTTGGAGGGGATGGCGTTGGTATGTTTTGTTTGGAAGACTGATTAGGTACTGAAAAGTTCTCAGAATTCAGCTCTAGGTCGGTTTTAGTGTTAACGGGTTTGGCCTCTTCAAATTCGGGCATTGTAAGATATTTATTTGATGGGTTTTAGATGTATTTGGCGGGTCACCAACTCCGGCACGGTGCAGGTTTGAGAGGAGAGGGGTAATTGTAGTTTTATGGATAGAGCGAATCATTCGCTTTGTGCCGTTAAAATTTTTTTGGCCTGTTCGGTGACCGTGTTAAAACGATTCATCTTCCAAGAACCGTGGGTTTTATTACAAGGCAATAATCCTTGGTAAGCGTATTTCTGGGACGAAATTTTCGCTAATTTGTTCCGCTTGGCAAAATCGCGGTTGCGAATAGGGCGAGAGAACCTTGATTCGACTTGCCCCATGGCAGGGCATGGCCAAGCCTTCGATTTATGGATAAATTCGATGAAATTTTCAGCTTGCAGGATCAACTCAACAAGCGAATTGGGGTGAATACCGACGACATGAATGATGAAGAGCAAGCCAAGTGGGTGCTAAATTACACGCGTGCCATGCAACAGGAGCTTGCTGAGCTTGTGGATTCTGTCCCTTGGAAGTGGTGGGCCAAATATCAGGATTTCGATAAACAAAATGCCCGGGTTGAGGTCGTAGACCTTTTCCATTTTCTTATTTCACTCGGTCAAGTGCTTGGGATGACCGCGGATGATGTCTACCAAGCTTATGTAAAAAAGAATGAAGTTAACCATCATAGACAGGAGACGGGATATGCTAAAAAGGACGAGGAGGATTCCCGTCATATCTAACTGTTCCTTTTCCAGGGACTCCTTGTGACTTGCACCGTTTCTCGATGAAACGACTCATATTTACAGGATTGGCGTTTTATGCCCTTTGTTGCCTCATCTTGGTGGGCCAAGTTGAAGAACCAGTGTTGACGCCGGTCCCACTTGCCGAAGGGGAAACGCAAATCTCAGAACAACATTTTCGAAGACAACTTTGGCAAAAAGTAGGTGCCGACAATGCGCTCAGGGCCGGACTCGCTTCCATCGCAGTTGGACTTTATGATCGGTTGCTATCGACCGCGGATTTTCAGGATGTCCGAACCCACGAAATTCAATTAAGCCGCATTACCGCATTGATTGCACTTGGCGAGATTGGTGCGGCGGATGATGCCCTAAATCAATTTTCTGGCCCTCAAGAATCGAAGTATTTTTTACGGCGTTCCATGGTCAGTTTTTTTGCCGGTGACAGGCCAGTTGCAGAGCGGGTTGCCGACCGAGTGGTTGAAGCCGAGCTGCATTCTAACGAATTACCATGGTATTACTTAATTCGCGGATTACTCGATTCATCTTCCAGGGATCCGGAATATGAAGATTCCTTCCTGCATAAGGCCAGAGTCCATGCTGTTTCCCCGGAACAGCGTGCTCAGTTGGATCTTATAATTTATAGAACGCTCCTTATTGAAAATGGTTCAATCAGCCAGGGCGAAATCAATCGGCTGATTGCGGATTCTGAAATTGCAATTCGCGAAGGCAAACGAATCGGGTTCCAGTTTGTTAAGGAATATGTCATCGGGCTTTATGCATTAGGCAGCATTGAAGAGGCCGTTTTAGCTATTGAGAAAACATTGCCCCGGATCTTGAAGGCTGATTATGATATCCGGGACGAACTCCTTTTGCTTAACGGCATCCTTTCAGGTGCCAATACACTCCAAGGAAAGGGGGCTTTTCAAACACTGCTTTCCGAAGGGATTAGAATTGACCTTCGACTCAAAGCTTTACAGGAACTGGTGACTGTCGCTTATTCGGGGCCCGGCATCATGGAATTCCTGGAATTCACCAGCGGACTCGACCAAACGCAATTGCCCAATGAACTCGTTAATCAGATTCTCTACAATCGCGGACAGTTGCTTTACCGGACCAAGGATTATGAAACTTCCGAGGCGGAATGCCAAAAGCTCATGGAAAATGAACCCGATATCCAATTACAAGAATCAACCTTGAGGCTTCTGGTTTTGATCGCTTTTCAGCGGCAGCGATTCCGGACGGCTTCTGGGTTGTTGATTGAACTTGGTGACTTATTGGCCGATCCGCTGGAAAGAAACCGGATCCAGCTTCTGATAGCTGATTGTTTTTTCCAGGCCGGTGACTATGCTAATGCAGCGGAATCCTATGGGATCGCAATCAGGCAGGAAGCACTCGATCCGGGTATGGTGCTCTTTCAATGGGTCCTGGCTGAAATTGGGACTGGAGATTTGGATGCCGCGCGATCGCATATGGAAGCACATAAGGAAGACTCTTCCATCGATCCCGTCCAAAAATGGAGGGCATTGTGGAATCTGTTGACGGCTATGCAACGTTCGGGAAAGGAGGCAGGTGCCTATACTTTATTGAACGAGTGGTTAACCCGGGATGCCAAAGAAATATTGCCGTTGGAGCTTTGGGTTCGATTGCTTTGGTTTCGGTGCCAGCTTTCTTTGAAGACCGGTAACTACGATGCCACTCCTGTGCTAGCTGGTGAAGTGCGCAACGCGCTGACCGGGGCTAAGGGGCGCTTGAATCCTACAATGGGAATCCAGATAGCAAGTTTGGCTCAGGTGGACGAAGGTCAGGCGCTTATATTTTCGGGTCGGCAGGAAGAAGGCTTGGAACTATTGGAAAACGTTCGCCAAGATTATCCTAGTACCCGGGCGGCTGCCCAAAGCTATTTGGTTGAGGCCCGGCATTACGCTTCCGAAACCAGAATCGTCGATGCGCAACGGCGCCTGATCGAATTGGCAGAATCCTATCCAACCAGCGAACTCGCACCGGTGGCTCTGTATGAGGCTGCCTTGCATGCCTTGACACGGGGAACGGAGGCGACCCAAAGAGAAGCCAATTTGATTTTGAACCGGTTGGCGGACAATTATCCAGAACATCCATTGGTCTTTTACGGGCGTTTGAATCAAGGGAACCTGCTTCGGGATTTTAACAATTTTGGCGGGGCCGAGGTAGTCTTTGAGCAGTTGCTGGCCCGATTCCCGCAACACAAGGAAAGACCGATCGTAGAGATGGCTCAAGCTGAGTGTATCCTTGCTCAAACCGACACATCGCAGGCGCGGATTGATCAGGCTATCGGCCGGTTTGAACGGTTGGCCGAATTGCCAGAACTGCCCATCGATTTGCGAGTCGAGGCAAACTACAAATGGGCGTTGTCTTACGAGCGCAGAAACAATCCGGAACGGGTTATGGAAATTTATTGGTTGGCCATTGATCAGTTCCTGATCGAAAACGATCAGTCCGAACAGTTGGGTTCTACTGGCCGTTACTGGATGTCACGAATTGTCATGGCTCTGGGGGACACTCTAGAGGTGCAAGGAGATGTTGAGTCGGCCCGGAAAATTTATTCGCTGATCCCAAGCCGAGGGTTGCCTTTCAAAAATCTTGCGGAGGGTAAATTGAGTCGCTTGGCTCAGAAAAAAGATTAAACATGCCTAACTTTGATCTCAGTTTAATCGAAAAAGGCGGACCAATTATGTGGTTGCTCCTGCTCATGAGTCTGATCGGGGTCCTCATTTTTATAGAGCGAGTACTCTTCCTGCATCGTGGACAAATCCGGTCCTCTGAATTTGTCACCGGCATAAAAAACATTGTGCGTAAACAACGGTTGGTCGAAGCACTGACTCTTTGTGAAGAGACACCTGGCCCGGTCCCCAGCCTGGTAAAGGCCAGTCTGCTTCATTTCGGTGAGGACGAGAAAAAAATTCGCTACGAAATTCAGGAAGCGGCTCTGGTGGAGATACCGGTACTGGAAAAGCGCCTTGGCACTTTGGCCGCCTTGGCAAAATCGGCCCCTTTAGTCGGGTTGCTGGGAACGGTTCTTGGATTGGCACAAACCTTTTATAATATGGAATTGTCCGGCAACTATTCGGACGCTACTGTATTGTCCAATGGAATGTGGCAATCGCTCATCACCACCGCCTCAGGCCTGGCAATTGCCATATTGACCTACCTGGGGTTTCATTTCTTGCATGGGAGGGTCCGCGCCCTGGTTCGTGATATGGAGTGGACTGGAAATGAAATGCTGAAGTTTATCGTAAGAGATTTGCGCGATGAAGGAAAAACTCCTCAAATGGAAGTGGATATTTCGTAACCATGTTTAGCCAGCCCCTAAGACTGGAGCGTTTTATTCGCACTAATCCGGAGAGGAATCTTGAGGTCGTCCCGATCATGGATATCCTCATCATCATTGTATTTTTCGGGTTGTTTGGCTCCCCCTTTGTACTTCCTCATGGAGTGGAGGTAGACCTCGAGCTGACCGAGAACCTCATCAGAGGTATCGATGTGGCTGCAGTGTTGACTGTAAAAAGAGACAACATGCTTCTGTTTGAAGGGCAAAACCTGAAGCTTTCACAGTTTGCCGGCAAGGCCAGAGTCTATCTCGATGGTTCGAAGGATGTCGCATTGCTGATAAGGCTTGGTCCCGGAATACAAACGGAAACTTTTTTCAAAATTTGCGGTGAGGCCAAGAAGGCCGGGTTTTCAAAAGTACATGTGGCCGGCGAGAAAGAGGTTATCGATTTACCGACTTTCCAATGAGCTCCACGGAAAATTCTGCCAAACATCCCAGCTACAAACGCTGGGTCTTTTTCTTTTTAGTTGTCGCACTTCTGGCACACGGAGGCGGCTTTTATTTTTTTAACTTTCGGTTTGATGAGCCTGACCAGATTTCGTCCCAAAGGGGATTTGTATTCTACCAACCCGATTCCTTGCCCCTGGAAAGTGACGAATTGAAGGCTCGGGCCTACTTGTTCGATTCCGAGCCTATTTTTCTGCCAACCACACGTAATTTTTCCGGGCCTATCAAAACGGATGCCAGCATCTGGGAGCCTGAAGTGGAATTAGCAGCTGGATTCCCGCCGGATATCCGGTGGAGCGACTCGCTGCTAATCATGGAAACCAGACCCGAAGGCCGTTTTGGTGACCCGCTTCAATTGTTGGAATCCGTATCAAGGGATTTCGTTTCCGAATTTGGTGTCGAGGCTGCCGATGCATCTATTGAAATTGATTCCGGTCTCTTTGTGGAAGCGCGAGATTCTGAAGGGTCTGCCGTTTTGAAGACCTTTATTCAGCTTGATGACGGGGACGAGGTGGATTTCCCGCTCAACCCAGCCGAGTTTTCGATCTTGCACACAGACTTGGGCGTGGCCGGAGAGCCCTTGCTGATTTGGTCGAGCGGCAGCGTTTCGACCGACAACTATCTTCGCCGATTTATACTTGATAAGGTGCATCCCAAGCTACTGGGGAACAGTGGTTATTTTCACTTGAAAATCGGCCTGTAGCAGAGACAGGAAAAAAGGCAAGATTAGGGTTGACGACCTATTTTGCTTTTTGCCATTTTCCCGCCTTTATTTTGTTCACACAATTCTACTGTAGATGTGTGCCCTTGTAGCTCAGTCGGTAGAGCGCGT
>DDZZ01000075.1:43280-50974 GCA_002346535.1 Opitutales bacterium UBA2995
AGAGCGCGTCCTTGGTAAGGACGAGGTCGGCGGTTCAAATCCGCTCGAGGGCTCCATTCAAGAGCAGAATCAAAGTCTATATCACTATTAATCAAACCTTTATCGAACACCGCCCATGGCTAAGGGAACCTTCGAAAGAACCAAACCGCACGTAAATGTCGGAACCATCGGTCACGTTGACCACGGTAAAACGACTCTGACAACAGCTATCTTAAAAGTTCAGTCTGACAAAGACCTCGCTGAATTTAAGTCATACGCAGACATCGCCAAAGGCGGTACCGTGCGGGATGAATCCAAAATTGTTACGATTGCTGTCGCTCACGTTGAATACGAGTCAGAAAACCGGCACTATGCACACGTCGACTGCCCAGGACACGCCGACTTCGTTAAAAACATGATCACCGGTGCCGCCCAAATGGATGGCGCTATTCTTGTTGTTAGTGCTGCCGACGGACCCATGCCGCAGACTCGTGAGCACATCCTTTTGGCCCGTCAGGTCGGCGTGCCGAATATTGTGGTTTTCCTAAACAAAGTCGACCTGATTGATGACGAGGAGCTTCTTGAACTCGTGGACATGGAAGTGCGTGAGTTGCTTTCCAAGTACGAATTCGACGGGGATGGCATTTCTGTTATTCGTGGCTCAGCTACGGCCGCTATGGACGGTAAGCAGGAAGGTTTAGATGCAATCCAGCAACTGTTGGATGCTGTCGACAGCGACATTCCGGAGCCCGTTCGAGATATCGATCAGCCTTTCCTTATGTCCATCGAGGATGTATTCTCCATCACAGGACGTGGCACGGTTGTAACCGGTCGTATCGAGCGCGGCATCGTCAAAGTGGGTGACACCATTGAGATTGTCGGATTGAAGGAAACTCAGTCCACCGTGGTTACCGGCGTGGAGATGTTCCGTAAGCTCCTCGACCAAGGTCAAGCAGGGGATAACGTGGGTGTTCTTCTCCGCGGTGTTGATAAGACTGCCGTTCAGCGGGGTCAAGTTCTCGCTGCCCCGGGATCTATTAATCCCCACACGAAGGGTAAGGCTGAAATCTATGTTCTGAGTAAGGACGAAGGTGGCCGCCACACGCCTTTCTTCGACGGTTACCGTCCGCAGTTTTATTTCCGAACCACTGATGTAACCGGTGATGTCAAACTCCCGGATGGTGTTGAGATGGTAATGCCTGGCGATAACCTCGGCCTGGACGTTAACCTTAATAAGCCAATCGCTATGGAAAAAGGCCAACGTTTCGCTATCCGTGAAGGTGGCCGAACCATTGGTGCCGGTCGCATCACCGAAATCATCGAATAAATTTACAAACCCTTTCAACTGGGCCGGGGGCTTGCTAAAACGGGTTCCCGGCTTACCTGTCTAATTTGATAATTTAATAGGACAGTAGCTCAATTGGTAGAGTAGCGGTCTCCAAAACCGTCGGTTGGGGGTTCGAGTCCCTCCTGTCCTGCCAATAAATTTAACATGAAAAATCCATTCCGCAGCATCCGAATCTTTTGGGGTGAAATGATCACTGAGCTTAAGAAGGCTTCGTGGCCTTCTTTGAAAGAGCTGCGTGAATCGACTGTTGTAGTGCTCGTTGCGGTACTTATTTTGGGCGCATTTATCGGGATCGCAGATTTTTCTCTATTTCAGGTTGTTAATTTGTTCACAGATTGGGTGGGGGGCTAAATAGCGGAGTTATGATGGATACCGCCAATTACAACGCCGAATGGTATGTGTTGCAGACCCTTTCCAACAAGGAGTCCCGGGCGAAAACGTACTTAGACAAATATAAGAAACAGGAAGAAATGGAGGAATTTCTCCTGGACGTTCTTCTGCCCACCGAAACAGTTTCTGAAGTTAAAAAGGGCAAAAAGACAAGTAAGACCCGCAAATTATACCCGGGTTATGTCTTTGTGCGGATGAAGCTTTATGATGAGAATTCAATTCTCCTTAACAAGCCCTACTATTTTATTAAGGGTGCCACCGGAGTCATAGGTTTTGTAGGTGGGGATAACCCCAGTCCGCTCAAAAAAGAAGAAATTGATCGAATTATCTCCCAGGTAAAGGAAGCCGAAGGCAAGGAAGTGCCAAAGGTTGCCCATGAGATAGGCGAGGAGGTCAAAATTACCGATGGTCCTTTCCTCAACCTGAATGGAAAAATTGACGAAATCGATCCGGAGAAAGGCAAACTGAAGGTTTCAGTCTCCATCTTCGGTCGTTTTACACCGGTCGAGCTCGAGTATTGGCAGGTGGAAAAAAATACCGACTAAAGCTAAATGGCTAAGAAAATAACAGGAACAATACGTTTACAACTCCCTGCCGGTGCGGCGAATCCTGCACCTCCTGTGGGCCCTGCGTTGGGCGCCGCAGGTGTTAATATAATGGGATTTTGTAAAGAGTTTAATGCAAAGACCAAGGATCAGGCGGGGCTCATTCTTCCGGTTGTTATCACTGTGTATGCAGACCGGTCTTTCACCTTTATTCTTAAGTCGCCACCCGCTGCCGTATTGTTAAAGAAGGCCGCTGGATTGGCCAAAGGATCGGGTGAGCCGAATCGCGAAAAGGTGGGCAAGGTTACCCGCGCTCAACTGCTAGATATCGTGAAGACCAAACAAAATGACCTCAACGCCAGGGACGACGATGCCGCAATTAATATCATCGCCGGAACAGCTCGTAGCATGGGCATTGAGGTCGAAGGATAATTTATTGAGGAGTTTTTTATGCCTAAATACAGTAAACGATTTACTACTGCTTCCGAGAAGGTGGATGTGCTGAAACGCTACTCACTGGATGAAGCGATTTCTATTTTACAGGATTTTCCGCAAGCCAAGTTCGACGAAACAGTGGAGCTTTCCTTTCGCCTGGGGGTTGATCCGCGGCAAAGTGATCAAATGATTCGCGGTACCGTCTCTCTGCCCAATGGAAGTGGCAAAAAAGTGACCGTAGCGGTTTTCACCGAAGATGAAAAAGCTGCGCTCGACGCCGGAGCCGATTACGCAGGACTAAAAGAGTTGATTGCCAAGGTCCAAGGCGGGTGGATGGAATTTGATGTGGCTGTTGCGACTCCTGCTGCCATGAAGGAAGTGCGGGTCATCGCTCGTATCCTTGGACCCCGGGGATTAATGCCTAATCCGAAATCGGGAACCGTCACTGACGATATTGCCAAAGCCATTAACGAGGTGAAGTCTGGTCGAGTAGAATACAAAATGGATAAAACGGCAAATATAGGAGTACCCGTGGGCAAGCGCTCTTTCGAGGCCGATAAAATTAAAGAAAATATTGAAACGGTTATTCAGAAAGTGGTTAAAGCTAAACCTACTAGTTTCCGCGGCCGTTATTTAGTGAATGTATCAGTCTCCTCAACCATGAGTCCTGGCGTGGCCGTGGATCCTTCCCAATACATTGACATTGAGTCCTAATTCATTTTCCAAATGAGAGCTGAAAAACAATTCTTGGTAGACGAAGTCTCCAATCACCTTGAAAAATCGGATTACGTGTTCTTGACGAACTACGAGCGGATTACCGTGGAAGAAACAACCGCGCTGCGCGACGAACTTTCCAAGCGAGGCGCGGAGTTCCATGTGGTCAAAAATAGCATCCTGGATGTGGCCGCTAAAGACCGGGAACTACCTGAGCTTGCAGCATGGCTGGCTGGTCCCACTGCCATAGTCGTAGGTGGAGATGATCCCTCAGGTGTGGCCAAAGCCCTTCGCAAATTTTGCAAAGCCAAGGAAAAGAACGATATCAAGGTTGGAGTGCTCGACAACAAGACGCTTCAGGAGGATGACATTAAGATTCTTGCCGATCTGCCCGGAATTGAGGCTCTCAAGGCTCAATTATTGGGACTTTTGAACACTCCGGCCACCAAAATGGTCTCTGTCTTGAACGCGGTGCCCTCCAGCATCGTCAATGTACTGCAAGCACGTGCCGAACAGGAAGAAAAAAATTAACTTTTTAGCATTTCGGATCCTATCCGGATATTCAAACCATATAAACTAATTCAAAAGGTTGAGTAGGAGATTTCTCTTAAACGTTTCCTTTCGGAAATACTAGTCAACCAAGGAGTTAACAATGTCTGATATCACTAAAGATCAAGTAATCGATTGGCTTTCCGGCCAATCCGTCGTCGAAATTGCCACGCTCGTTAAAGACCTCGAGGAAAAATGGGGTGTAAGCGCAGCCGCGCCCGTAGCGGTTGCTGCCGCTCCAGGAGGTGGCGGGGGAGGAGACGACGCTCCAGCAGAAGAGCAAACTGAATTCGATGTTATCTTCGCCGGTCCCGGAGATAACAAGATTGCTTCAATTAAGGAAGTCCGCGCCATCACCGGACTTGGCTTGAAAGAAGCGAAAGACCTCGTTGAAAGTGCGCCCAAACCCGTCAAGGAAGGTGTCACAAAGGAAGAGGCAGAAGAAGTTCAAAAGAAGCTCGAAGCTGCAGGTGCTAAAGTCGAAATCAAATAAACTGACTTTCTTTAATAACTGCTTTTCGAAGACCGATCAGACTTGGCTCTTCAGCCAAGTCTCCTGTCTTTTTGTGCTTACAAACTGCCCCATCCCGGCCCATTAGTCCCACGAAATTACCACCGCCATCCCGGTAAAAAACATGTCTGATCGAAAAAACTTCGGTAAACTTCAGGAGGTTATTGCCGCTCCTAACCTAATTCAAAACCAAATCGATTCCTTCAGGGAATTTACCCAGCAAGGCAATTCTCCTTCCAAGCGCAAGCCCACTGGATTAGAATCTGTCTTTAAAGAGATCTTCCCCATCGAAAGTTACGATGGAAAATCAGTGCTGGAATATGTTTCCTACAATATAGTAGGCTCGAAGATGACTGAGATGGAGTGCATCCGGGAAGGGATAACTTATTCAATTTCCCTCTATGTAAAGCTGCGCTTGCGTGAGGAGGATCAGATCAAAGACGAGGAGATTTACATGGGAGAAATTCCGCACATTACCGAGCGGGGCTCTTTCATCATCAATGGTGCTGAAAGGGTGGTTGTAAGCCAGCTTCACCGTTCTCCCGGAATCGCTTTTGAAACTGCTCCGCACACCAGCGGTAAGCTGCTGCATTCATTTCGCATCATTCCCGATCGGGGAACTTGGCTCGAAGTGCAGTTCGACAACAACGATTTGCTCTATGTATTCTTGGATCGCCGCCGCCGTCGCCGCAAATTCCTAATCACCACACTTTTGCGGGCTATGGGTTATGGTTCGGATGTGGAGATTCTGGACATGTTCTACAGTATTCAGGATTTACACCTATCCGATGCGCTTGCGATGGAAAGTGTCAGTCATTTTACCTTGGTTGAGGATATCATAGATGCGAACCAAGGGGTTATACTTGCGAGGGCTTTTGAGCCGTTGACCAAGAGGATCATTCGCCAATTCGATGAATCGGAAGTAGCCATTATCCGGGTTATCGATACATCAGTCGATGAAGGTGCTATCGTGCGTGCACTCAAGAAAGACCCTACCCGGAATGAAGAGGAGGCCCTTAAGGAAATTTACAAGCGATTAAGACCGGGAGAACCGCCCACAACGACGAATGCCAAAGCACTTTTAAAGAGGCTATTTCAGGATCCGAAACGATACGATCTGGGGCGGGTTGGCCGTTACAAGATCAACCAGAAACTTACCTTGGGCACCGACCTCGACATGCGTATTGTCATGGCGGAGGACATCGTCGAAGCAACTCGCTACCTCATCAAGCTCAAGAGAGGCGCCGGTCTTGTGGACGATATCGACCATCTGGGCAGTCGCCGGGTGAGAACCGTGGGAGAGCTTCTCGCCAATCAGTGCCGGATCGGGCTTGCCCGCACGGAGCGCCTGGTTCGCGAACGCATGACCCTATACGATCAAAGCGTGGATTCGATCACTCCGCAAAAATTGATTAATCCCAAAGCATTGAGCACCGTTATTCGCGATTTCTTTGCGCGCAGCCAGTTGTCCCAGTTCATGGACCAAATCAATCCATTGGCCGAGATCACACACAAGCGTCGATTGAGTGCTCTTGGGCCCGGAGGATTGAATCGGGAAAGAGCGGGATTTGAGGTGCGCGATGTTCACCCATCCCACTACGGCCGTATCTGTCCAATTGAGACTCCTGAAGGACCGAACATTGGCTTGATCAATTCCCTGAGTATCTTTTCCAGAGTCAATGAGTTCGGATTTATCGAAACTCCGTACCGAGTCGTAAAGAACGGCAAAGTTACCGATGAAGTCAAATATGTCACTGCCGACGAAGAAGAAGGCCTTATTATTGCACAGGCCAATTCCAAGGTAGATTCCAAAGGAAATTTCACCGAGGCTGTTACAGCCCGCCAGGGAGACAACTTTTTTGAAGCGGATCCAAAAGTACTGCATTACATGGATGTTTCGCCCAAGCAATTGGTATCGGTTGCCGCCGGGTTGATTCCATTCCTTGAGCACGATGACGCAAACCGTGCATTGATGGGTTCCAACATGCAACGGCAGGGAGTGCCCTTGCTCCGTACCCAGGCTCCCTATGTAGGCACGGGAATCGAAGCCAAAGTCGCTCAGGATTCAAAGACCGTCGCTCTTGCTGAGTACGATGGAATCGTTGCCTCTGTGGACTCGCGTCGGATTGTGACATCTGCCGACGGAGAGCTTCCGGCTAAGTTTGTTCGCAATCCTGTAAACGATCCGAAAAAGGATATATACGTTTACGATCTTCGAAAGTTCATGCGTTCAAATGCGGGCACATGTTTTAACCAAAAACCCATTGTAAGGAGGGGTGACAAGGTTAAAGCAGGCCAGGTGATTGCTGATGGCGCTTGTACTGACCAAGGCGAGTTGGCCCTCGGCCGCAATGTGCTGGTGGCTTTTATGCCCTGGCATGGCTACAACTTCGAGGATGCCATTCTCATCAGTGAAAAAGTCCTTAAGGAAGACATCTTTACTTCGATTCATGTTGAGGAAAAAGAGGTTACTGCTCGTGACACCAAATTGGGGCCTGAGGAAATTACGCGGGACATTCCCAACGTGGGTGAGGAAGCGTTGAAGGACCTCAATCACGACGGTGTTATTCGCGTTGGTGCCGAGGTAAAACCCGGTGACATTCTCGTTGGTAAGATTACGCCAAAAAGTGAAACCGAGCTCGCTCCGGAAGAAAAACTTCTTCGGGCAATCTTTGGTGAAAAAGCAGCTGATGTTAAAGACACCTCTTTGGTCGTTCCTTCGGGTGTGACCGGGATCGTCATGGACGTGAAAGTCTCAACCCGCATCGATGGTGAGGCTGATACACTCAGCCCATCCGATCGTCGCCGTCAGACCAAGCAAATCAACGAGGAATATCGCAACGAAGCCGATAATCTGAAAGAAAGCCTCACCGAGGCTCTTTCCAATATCCTCCTCGGCGAAAAGATTCCGCTCGATGTCGTTAATGGGGAGGCCGACGAAATTATCATTCCGGCGAATCGCAAAATTACCAAAACGCTACTCCGCCGTCTGGCCTCCGTAGCCAAGCATATAGAAATCGATCCTTCTCCTGTTCGCATCAAGATTATGGAGATCATCAATTCCTTCCAGACTAAGTTCGATGAGCTGGAGGAAGAGCGCGAACGCAAGATTGCCACGATTGAGTCCGGCGCCGAAGTGGATTCTGGAGTTATCAAGCAGGTGAAAGTATACATCGCTACCAAGCGTAAACTTCAAGTCGGCGACAAGATGGCCGGTCGTCAC
>DDZZ01000075.1:51273-71582 GCA_002346535.1 Opitutales bacterium UBA2995
GGCCGGTCGTCACGGTAACAAAGGCGTAGTGGCCAAGATTGTGCCCGAGGAAGACATGCCTTACTTGGCCGATGGAACTCCCATCGAAATCTGTCTCAATCCGCTTGGTGTTCCCTCGCGGATGAATGTGGGACAGGTTCTGGAAACCCATTTGGGGTATGCCTGCCATAAACTGGGCATCAAGATCGCTACACCTGTCTTTGATGGTATCGATGAGGACGGTATCAGTGATTACTGTGAAAAGGCTGAGATTCCTATTCATGGGAAAAGCGAGCTGTTAAATGGACGGACCGGCGAACCTCTGGATCAGGAAGTGGTTGTCGGCCACATTTACATGATGAAACTGAATCACTTGGTTGCCAGTAAGATTCATGCCCGGGCGGTTGGACCTTACTCGCTGATCACTCAGCAACCGTTGGGAGGAAAGGCTCAATACGGTGGCCAGCGATTTGGAGAGATGGAGGTTTGGGCATTGGAGGCCTATGGAGCCGCCTATACCTTGCAGGAACTTCTGACGGTTAAGTCAGACGATGTGCAAGGCCGGACTAAGATTTACGAAAATCTTGTGAAGGGGGATAACTCGCTCAGCGCGGGCACTCCACAGTCCTTCAATGTATTAATCAAAGAGATGCAGAGCCTCTGTTTGGATGTGCGTCTTGAGAACCAAGCAAAAGCTGGAATTTAACCTTTAGGAGAACCCAAGTATGAGTACACAAGAAGCAAGAGAAGTTCTCGGATTCGACCGCGAAAGCAGTTTCGATTCGGTCAAAATCACATTGGCCTCTCCCGATACGATTCGGTCCTGGTCTCGCGGTGAAGTAAAGAGCCCGGAAACCATCAATTATCGGACTTTCAAACCGGAGCCGTCCGGATTGTTCTGCCAACGGATTTTTGGTCCCGTCCGCGATTATGAATGCGCCTGCGGCAAATACAAACGCATCAAATACAAGGGTGTCGTTTGTGACCGATGCGGCGTGGAAGTTATGGTGTCCCGGGTTCGGCGTGAGCGCATGGGACACATCGATCTGGCTGTCCCGGTTTCGCATATCTGGTTTTTAAAGAGCATGCCCAGCCGGATCGGCTTGATGCTCGATATGACCGCACGGAATCTAGAACGGGTAATTTACTATGAAAACTACATGGTAATCGATCCGGGGAAGACGCCCTTGGAAGAAAAACAATTGCTAACCGAGTCTGATTACCAGGAGGCGATTGACGAATATGGAGAAGATGCATTCACCGCAAAAATGGGTGCGGAAGCCATTCGTGATGTGTTAACCAACATCGACCTCGAACCACTCGTCGATGAATTACACGAGGCCATGGGCAATACCCGCTCCAAGCAGATCAAGAAGAAGATCTCGAAACGCTTGAAGCTCATCCAGGGCTTTATCAACAGCGATACACGTCCTGAGTGGATGGTTCTGGAAATGTTACCGGTTATACCGCCAGATTTGCGTCCTTTGGTTCCGCTCGAAGGGGGTCGTTTTGCAACTTCGGATCTGAATGACCTTTATCGCCGGGTTATTAATCGGAACAACCGCTTGAAGAACCTCATGCAGCTCAAGACGCCTGACGTTATTATCAATAACGAAAAGCGGATGCTGCAGGAAGCGGTCGATGCCATGTTTGACAATGGTCGCCATGGTCGTGCGGTGACAGGTGCCGGGAATCGGCCTCTGAAATCTTTGAGCGACATGCTTAAAGGAAAACAGGGTCGTTTCCGTCAAAACCTGCTTGGTAAACGTGTGGATTATTCCGGAAGATCGGTAATTGTAATTGGTCCTGACCTGAAACTGCACCAGTGTGGTTTGCCCAAGAAAATGGCTTTAGTTCTCTTTGAGCCATTCATTATTCGAAGGCTTAAGGAACTCGGCTTTGTCCATACTGTTCGTGGCGCTCGCAAAATGATCGAGAAGCGGACCCCGGAAGTTTGGGATATCCTCGAAGAGGTAACCCTGGGTCATCCTGTATTACTCAATCGGGCGCCTACTTTACACAGACTTTCCATCCAGGCCTTTGAGCCAGTCCTAATTGAAGGTGATGCTATTCGCGTTCACCCGCTTGTCTGCGCAGCCTACAATGCGGACTTCGATGGTGACCAAATGGCGGTCCACGTTCCCTTGTCGCTAGAAGCCATCTTGGAGTGTAAATTGTTGATGCTTGCCACCAACAATATCTTCCTGCCTTCGAGCGGTAAACCGGCCCTTACTCCTTCCCAGGATGTGGTGATGGGATCTTATTACATTACCATCGAGCCGAGAAACAAACCTGAGGAAAATGAACGCATCCCGCTTGCTTCGAATGTAGATGAGATTCTGATGGCCGAAGCGGATGGTGTGTTGAGCAAACACGACTGGATAGATCTGGTTAATCCCGATTACGAAGGTCCAGAAACTGTATACGGAAATACCAAAATAAAGATAATCCGTACCACCGTTGGTCGAATTATTTTTAATCAGATCTGGCCTAAGGAGTTGGGATTCATCAACTTCGCGGTAGCCAAGTCGAAGTTGGGAGATATCATTCTCTCAACCTACCGTGTCGCTGGAAAAGAAAAGACCATTTCCGTATTGGACGACCTCAAGGAACTCGGGTTTGGAATCGCTACTACCGCCGGGATCTCTATGGGCGTTGGTGACATGATAATTCCAGAAAGCAAAGACAATATTGTTATCGATGCACGCCATAAGATTGAGGGAGTTGAGGAGCAGTACCGCAAGGGTATCATTACCCAAGGTGAACGCTACAACAAAATCATCGACATCTGGACCGGAGCAACCGATCAGATTCAGAAGGCTACCTTTGATGGACTCGACCACAACGATGGAAAGGAAGAGCCAAATCCTGTTTATCTGATGATGGATTCTGGAGCTCGCGGCAACCGCCAACAGGTTCGCCAGCTTTGTGGAACCCGCGGCCTGATGGCCAAGCCTTCAGGAGAAATTATCGAACGTCCGATTCTGTCCTCATTTAAGGAAGGCCTGTCGGTTCTCGAATACTTTATTTCCACCCATGGAGCCCGTAAGGGGTTAGCGGATACAGCATTGAAAACGGCTGACGCCGGTTACCTGACACGTAAGCTTTGTGATGTGGCTATGGACGTGATCATTTCCGAAGAGGATGACGGTCACCGCGATGGTATTTGGAAACAAACCATACAAGAAGGGGACGAAGAAATTGTTCCGCTGCCCGACCGGATTGTAGGTCGCTGTGTTGCTCAAGAAGTGCGCAACCCACTCAATCCTGATGAAGTTCTTGTTGAGGATGGAGGACTTGTTTCCGAGACGGTTGCGAACCGCATTGAGGAATTGGGCATCGAGCGTGTGAAAATTCTTTCTCCGTTGACCAATCGCAGCATTAACGGAATTACCGCTTTGAGCTACGGAATCAACCCGGCCACCAACAAAATGGTAGAAATGGGATCATCCGTGGGAATTATCGCTGCACAATCTATCGGTGAACCTGGGACTCAGTTGACCATGCGTACTTTCCACATTGGTGGTATCGCTTCAAACTTGTCGAAGAGTAACGATATTCGCGTTCGCAACGATGGACTTGTTAAGTTCACCGGACTACGTTTTGTCGAAGTCGGCGAAGGGGTTCATGTTGTTTTGAACAAAACCGGCTCCATCCAAATCCTGGACGGAAACGATAAAGAATTGGAAAATTACGCTATCCCGGTTGGGGCGGTAGTCCAGCTCGAAGATGGTAGCGAAATCAAGACTGGCACAACCTTGGCGCAGTGGGATCCGCACAATGTGCCCATCCTTTCCGAAAAGGCCGGAAAAATCATTTTCCGCGACATGATTCCCGGAGTGACTATTAAGAAGGAACTCGATGAATCGACTGGTCGTATTGGCGTGGTCATCACCGAGCATAAGGAGGACCTCAATCCTCAGCTGGAAATTCAGGATAACAGCGGCAATGCAATCGCTACTTATGCCATTCCGACCGCCGCTCAGGTGACAGTCGGAGAAGGCGACACGATTACCGCCGGAACGCTTATTGCGAAAACGCCTCGCCAGGCATCAAAAACCATGGACATCACCGGAGGTCTTCCGCGGGTTGCTGAGCTCTTTGAAGCTCGCCGTCCAAAAGAAGCAGCCGAAATGGCCAAAATCGATGGTATAGTTTCTTTCGGAACCAGTGTTCGCGGCAAAAAACGTCTTGTTCTCACAGATGAGGAATCCGGAAATGAAGAAGAGCACCTGATCGCGCACGGCAAGCATATCATTGTTCAGGTTGGAGACTTTGTCCGCAAAGGCCAACACATGACTGAAGGTTCTGCCGATCCGCACGAGATTCTCGAAATTCTTGGGCCAACAGCGCTTCAGGAATTCCTGCTTTCAGAAATCCAAAAGGTCTACCGAATGCAAGGTGTAACGATTAACGATAAGCATATCGAAGTCATTATTTCCCAAATGCTTAGAAAAGTTCGCATTTCCGATCCAGGAGACGCCGATTTCTTTTGGGGCGAGCAAATCGAACGCAAAATCTTCATGATTGAGAACGAAAGAATCATTGATGCTGGTGGTAAGCCTGCCGAAGGCGAACCCATTCTCTTGGGTATTACTAAGGCGTCCATTGAAACGGAGAGTTTCATCTCCGCAGCTTCTTTCCAGGAAACCACGCGAGTACTGACCGATGCGTCGACCCTCGGCAAGATTGATGACCTGACCGGATTTAAGGAAAATGTCATCATGGGACATTTGATTCCCGCAGGGACCGGTTTGCCTAAATACCGCAATCTGAAGATCGATACATTCGGAAATGAATTTGTTTCAGATGACGATACTGACGAAGAGGTAGGCTAGGGTTTTCTCTTAGTTAATTTTCCCGGTTTAGGCAGGTCTTGATTAGAGACCTGCCTAAACCGTTTTTTCGAAATGGTTTATCTGCTAAATTCCCAACCGGAAAGCTGCGTATATACTCAGAATATTCCATATCAAAAAGCGCCATTTAATACTTGATTAACCAAGGGTTAGTGATACCTTCCTCCTCTTTTCCCGAATTTCGTACGATAAGTAATGCCCACGATTAACCAGTTAGTCAGAAAAGGCCGTAAGGCCGTGAAGGCGAAGTCAAAGTCGCCTGCGCTGGATTCGAATCCGTTTCGTCGCGGAGTTTGTGTCCAAGTAATGACCCGTACGCCGAAAAAACCCAATTCCGCTATCCGCAAAGTGGCCAAGGTCAGATTGACCAATGGCCTGGAGGTTATTGCTTATATTCCTGACGAAGGACACAACCTCCAGGAACACAGCATTGTCTTGGTTCGAGGTGGTCGTGTGAAAGATTTACCGGGTGTTCGCTATCATATTGTTCGCGGAACTTTGGATTGTCTTGGCGTGGAGAAACGTCGCCGCAGCCGCTCAAAATACGGAGTCAAACGTCCAAAATCTTAATGTTCAACTATGTCTCGCCGCCGCAGAGCAGAAAAACGGGTTCCAGTGCCCGATCCTCGTTACAACAGCACCTTGGTCAGCAACCTGATCAACATGGTTATGCTTTGTGGCAAGAAATCAATTGCCCAAAAAATTGTATACGGAGCCTTTGAGCTTGTTGCTGAGAAATTGGGAAAAGGGGATCCGATCGACCTTATCTTAGGCGCGCTCGAAAACATTCGCCCACGTCTTGAAGTAAAAAGCCGTCGTGTTGGCGGTGCTACCTATCAGATTCCTGTTGAAATTTCGTTTGAAAGACAACAGAGTCTAGCTTTTCGCTGGTTGATCGCGGCTGCTCAAGGTCGCCGCGGTATTACCTTTACCGAAGCGTTGGCCCTGGAAATTGTCGATGCCTACAACAATACCGGGGTCGTCGTTAAAAAGCGCGAGGACACCCACCGAATGGCCCAGGCTAACCGTGCCTTCGCGCACCTACGCTGGTAGAATGTTTTGCGATGGGCTTTTCCGACATATCGGCGTTGAATTCGCCCAATCGTGAGTATCCGCTAGAGCGCACCCGTAATATCGGAATTGCCGCACACATCGATGCGGGAAAAACTACCACCACCGAGCGTATGCTCTATTATACCGGTGTGGTTCACAAAATCGGCGAGGTCCATGAAGGCACCGCGGTAACTGATTGGATGGCTCAGGAGAGAGAGCGGGGAATTACCATTACCTCGGCTGCGATTTCTTGTGCATGGACGACCAAAGCTGGCTCGTTTTCAGGCTTGGAACACCGTATTAACATTATCGATACTCCCGGTCACGTTGATTTTACGGCCGAAGTGGAGCGATCGCTCCGGGTGCTTGATGGTGCGGTGGCGGTTTTCTGCGCTGTGGGAGGCGTACAGCCACAATCCGAGACCGTTTGGCGTCAAGCCGACAAATACCGCGTGCCCCGTATCGCGTTCATCAACAAGATGGATCGAACCGGGGCCGATTTTTTTGCGGTTATTGAGGAGATGCGCAGCAAGCTGGGCGCAAATGCTCATGCGTTGTACCTTCCAATCGGCGCTGAGGAAAATTTTATTGGCGTCGTGGATCTGATCTCCATGATGGCCATCTATTTCGATGAATCTGCTCCACTCGGTGTCAAATACGAGGTGAGGGACATTCCGTCCGAACTGACTGAACAGGCGCGGCTGCAACGCGAAGCATTGGTTGAGGCTTTGTCGGATTTTGATGATCTGGTGGCCAACAAGTTTCTGGAAGGTGAAGAAATTGCCGAGGACGAGCTTAAAGTGGCGGTTCGCAAGGCGACGACCACGATTAAATTCATAGGGGTTATTCCAGGCTCGGCGTTTAAAAACAAAGGGGTGCAACGTCTGTTGGACGCTATAATTAATTATTTGCCTTCACCTTTGGACCTTCCACCCATGGTGGGACTGAACTCCTCTGAAGAATCCTTGGAGCTTAGTCCGGATGACAAGGGGAAGTTTTCGGCGTTGGCTTTTAAACTCTGGTCTGATTCGTTTGTCGGAAAACTGGTATTTTGCCGCGTCTATTCCGGTAAGCTGCAAAAAGGAACCCAGGTATTTAATCCTCGTACGAGAAAAATGGAACGTGTCAGCCGCCTCCTTATTATGAAGGCGGATGCCCGGGAGGACATCGACGTGGCTTATTCTGGTGATATATGTGCCCTTGTCGGCGTTCGGAATGTTCAGACCGGGGATACGCTTTGCGAAAAATCCTTGGATGTTGCTTTGGAACCTCCGACATTTCCCGAATCGGTTATTTCCATGTCCATCGAGCCGAATACCACGGCTGATCAAACGAAGATGTCAACCGCCCTCGGGCGGCTGTCAGAAGAAGACCCTACATTCCAGGTATCCACGAATGAAGAAACCGGTCAGACCATCATTGCCGGAATGGGAGAACTGCACCTTGAGATTATTCGCGACCGGTTATTCCGAGAATACAAAGTTCAAGCCCGCGCCGGCAAGCCCGAGATTGCTTACCGGGAAACTGTGGCCAATCAGGCGCAAGGGGTTGGAAAGTTCATCCGCCAGTCCGGTGGCCGTGGTCAGTATGGTCATGTGGAAATCGAGATTGAGCCGTTGAAGCCGAGCGAAGGCATCGAGGTGGTCTCTGACATAGTGGGTGGCGTCATTCCAAAAGAGTTTATCAAACCTACCATGGAGGGTATTCACGAAGCTGCCCGTAGTGGTGTTGTTGCCGGTTACCCCGTCATTGATTTCAAAGTTCGCATCGTGGATGGTTCGTTCCACGAAGTCGATTCTTCGGAAATGGCATTCAAAATGGCAGGTATTTTTGCCTTTCGCGAGGCCATGAAAAACGCAAAGCCAATTCTCCTTGAGCCGATCATGGCCGTCGAAGTCACAACCCCGGAAGAGTACCAGGGCGACGTTATGGGAGATTTGAACCGACGCCGAGGCCGCATTCAAAACATGGAAACGAAAACGAATGCTTGCATTATTAACGTAATGGTCCCATTAGAGGCGATGTTTGGATACGCTACCGACGTAAGATCGCTATCCAAAGGCCGCGCTAATTACTCCATGGAACCGTCTCAATTCGAGGAAGTTCCGACCAGTCTACTGGAATCCATCACACAAACATCCTATCGCGAACCAGTTCGCTCTTAAAACTTAGTTCCTATGGCCGCTCAAAAAATTCGTATCAGACTCAAAGGTTTTGATTATCGGGTGATAGATTCTTCAGCCCAGGATATCGTGGAGACAGCCAAGCGTTCTGGAGCTCGCGTGTCCGGACCCGTTCCTCTGCCGGTTCACATCGAAAAATTTTCCGTGAACCGTTCACCACATGTGAATAAAAAGTCCATGGAGCAGTTCGAAATCCGCACTCACAAGCGTCTGATCGATATTGTTGAGCCGACTGCACAAACCGTCGACGAGCTGAAGAAGCTCAATCTCCCTTCCGGGGTCGATATCTCTATTAACGTATAAATTTTGGTCTCATACTGAAATAACCTAATTTCCAAATAAACCGCTAAAGTAGGTTTACTAGAGAAGGAGCATCAGCTCCGCCTACCGCTTAGACCCATGTTACACACTCTCATTGGCAAAAAAATTGGTATGACGCAGATCTTTGACGAAAAAAATCGTCTAGTTCCCGTCACAGTAATCGAAGCCGGACCTTGTCTGATAACTCAGGTTAAGACGGAGGAAACCGACGGCTACAATGCCATTCAAATTGGGTTTCCACGCCGGAAGGCCCAGAATATGTCTGCTGGCCAGAACGGGCACCTGAAAAAGGTGGGCCTTGAGGGGCTTTCACAACTGAAGGAGGTTCGCTGCCAGAACGCACCCGAACACAAGATAGGCGACACCCTAACCGTTTCCGATTTTGAAGAGGGCGCTAAAGTTGATGTGGTAGGTGTTACCAAAGGCCGTGGCTTCCAAGGTGTCGTGAAGCGCTGGAATACTAAAGGCGGACCCGCATCCCACGGATCCATGTTTCACAGGCGCATCGGATCCATCGGACTTTGTCAGGATCCGGGACACGTTTTTAAAGGCCAGATCATGCCAGGGCAAATGGGAAACAAGAGAAGGACTGTTCAGAACCTCAAAGTAGTTAAAATCTACGAAGACAAGAACCTCATTCTGATCAAGGGTAGTACGCCTGGATTTAATGGTTCGCAGGTGCTGATTCGCACGGCAAAGAAAGCCCGCAAGGAAAACGCATAACTGGAATAAGGTACAATGAAGCTGAAAAAATTTAAATCAGACGGATCTTCCGGCAGGAAGAAGGAGTACGCAATTCCTGAATTTAAAGGAGATCATGGACTCCAGGCCATTAAAGAAGCCGTCACCGCGGTTCGTGCGAATAATCGTCTGGGAACACACAGCACCAAAAACCGCGCCGAAGTAAGGGGCGGAGGAAAGAAGCCTTTTCGCCAGAAAGGGACGGGGATGGCCCGGCAAGGGAGCCGCAGGTCCCCCATTTTGACTGGCGGTGGTGTCGCTTTTGGCCCAAAGCCCCGCGATTACTCCAAGAAAGTAAACAAGAAAGTTAAGGCCCTGGCTTTTCAGCGCGCTTTGTTTGACAGGGTTGTGGATGAGTCTCTGGTAGTCGTCGATAAGTTTGAGATTGCCGAGCCCAAAACCAGGTTGTTCGTCGATGTGCTGAAACAGATCGTTCCCCTTCGGCAATCAGTTCTCTTGGTAGATGCTGACTTTTCCGATGAGATTCATCTGGCTGCCCGCAATATTGCCGGAGTTGATCGGGAAGAGGCTGCTAGTGTAGATACCCTGCAACTTGCCCAGTATGACACTATTGTTATTACGGAGGCCGGGATTAAAATTCTCATGCAACGGATGGAGGCCGCCAAATCATGAAACCAGCTGACCAAGTATTGAAAGAGTTTAGCATTACCGAGAAGTCGAACATCCTGTCTTCGAACTTGGGACAGTATACGTTTGAAATTTACTTGGACGCGGACCGGATCTCCGTAAAACACGCTATTGAAAAGACTTTTAATGTGTCTGTTACCCGCGTGAACATTCTAAATCGAAAAGGCAAACGTAAGAGCGACCGTCGTCGTCGCGGCAAGTTCGGTCAAAAGGCCTCTATCAAGAAAGCTATCGTTTCACTTAAGGAAGGCGATACCATCGAAATCGTATAATCACCCATAACATTTTCAGCATGCCACTCGTAGAAAAGAAACCAGTCACTCCCAGCCAGAGGTTCTATAAGCAGAACAAGCAGGATTTGGCAAAAGGCGGTCCGGAGCGTCGCCTCACGATCCACAAAAAAAACAGCGCCGGACGCAACGCTTATGGCCGAATTACTTCGCGTCGTCGAGGCGGTGGGCACAAGCGTCACATACGCATTATCGATTTCCGCAGAGACAAGCTCGATATACCGGCGAAGATTCAAAGCATTCAGTATGATCCGAATCGTTCGGCAAATCTGGCCTTGCTCGCCTATGCCGACGGAGAAAAACGCTACATCCTGGCACCACGTGGATTGACGGTCGGCGACACCGTAATTGCTTCCGAATCCTCCACGGACATCAATCCGGGCAATTTCCTTTTGTTATCGAACATTCCGCCGGCGACAAAGATTCACAATATTGAACTGACCCCTGGCAGAGGAGGGCAAATTGCTCGATCTGCAGGAACAGCCGCCCAGTTGATGGGTATCGACGCTACTTTTGCCACCATCAAGATGCCCAGCGGTGAGATTCGTCTCATCAATTTGAAATGCCGGGCGACGATTGGTGAGGTTGGCAACAGCCAGCACCAAAGCCGTACGATTGGCAAAGCCGGCCGCTCGCGATGGCTGGGTAGGCGGCCGCGAGTTCGCGGAGTAGCCATGAATCCGGTGGATCATCCAATGGGTGGTGGAGAGGGACGCACCTCAGGGGGGGGTCACCCCATGTCTCCTTGGGGGCAATTGTCCAAAGGATTTCCGACTCGTCGTAAATCCAAGACGACCAACAAGTTCATTCTGGTTAACCGTAACGGTAAGAAATTTAAGCGCTAAAACTCATGGCTCGTTCACTTAAAAAAGGTTTTTTTGTAGATCCCAAGCTGATGGACCGGATTGAGGCGGCCCAAAAGACCAACTCACGGCAGCCACTCAACACCTGGTCACGCCGCTCCACCATCACTCCGGATTTTGTCGGACTGACTATCCACGTGCACAACGGAAAATCGTTTCTCCCAGTGTATGTTACAGAAAACATGGTGGGGCACAAGTTGGGAGAGTTTGCGCCAACCCGCACTTTCAAAAGTCACGGCTCAAGCACCAAGAAGTAGCAATCCCGTGAAACTGATTCGAAAAATACTGAGCATATTAGCGCTTGCCCTTTTCGTGGGAGCAGCAGGCCAAACTTTGTATTCACAAAATCAGGAAAGCTGTCCTTCGCTGCAAATCGAAGCTATTGAATCCGGCGAGCTGGCGAATCTGATTGCTCTCAGTGGTGGGTTCAATCAGGGAATCGAGCGCGGCATGCTTTTGCCCGCCTTTGGTGATGAGCGAAAAATTGGCGAGTTGCTGGTTACCCGCTCTAAGGAAAATTACTCCGCTACTTTAATCACACAAATTAACCCGAAAGATTCTTTTGCCATTGGCGATCGGGTCGCCCCCAAAGTTAGAACGTTTTAATCGATCACTATCATGGAAGTACAGGCACTCACCAAATACGTGCGCGTTTCGCCAAAAAAGGCTCGCGAGATAACCCGCGAGATTCAGGGACGGCGTGCAGCCGAAGCTCAGCAAATTTTGAAGTTTATTCCGCGCAAATCGGCGCGGCTCGTTGCAAAGACCTTGCACTCGGCCATTGCCAATGCGGAGAATAATAACAATCTATCCGGAGAGGACTTGGTCATCAGCAAAGCGGTAATTGAATCGGGCCCAACTCTGAAACGATACCGAGCCGGTGCGCGTGGTTCTGCAAAACCCATTTCGAAACGCACCAGTCACATCAGGATCATTTTATCGGACGAATAAACATATAGCAAGATACGCATTATGGGACAAAAAACACATCCAATTGGATTTCGCCTGGCGGTTAGCCGTAATTGGGAATCTCGCTGGTATGCGGACAAGCAAAGTTTCAGCAATTTCGTAGAGGAAGATTTCCGTATCCGAAAAACCCTTACTGACAAACTACGCTACGCCTCAGTGCCGCGTATTTTTATTGAGAGGGCGTCCAACCGCATTCGTGTAAAAATCTACACGGCCAGGCCCGGAATTGTAATTGGCCGCAAGGGCCAGGAACTGGAAAAATTGAAAGCTCAGCTCAACAAATTGGTGAATCGCGAGGTGATGCTGGACATACAGGAAATTAAGAAACCTGAACTGGAAGCCCAACTTGTGGCCGAGAACGTCGCTCTCCAACTCGAACGTCGAATATCGTTCCGTCGTGCTATGAAAAAATCAGTCCAGATCTCGGAGAGCCTGGGAGCCCAAGGTATCAAGATCCGCGTAGCCGGTCGCTTGGGCGGCTCTGACATTGCCCGGGCCGAAATGGTGAAAAGCGGGCGTATCCCTTTGCATACGCTTCGCGAGAACATTGATTACGGATTCGCAGAAGCCAGCACCGTCTACGGCGTAATCGGCGTCAAGTGCTGGTTGTTGCGAGAGCACGAAGAATAAGCTCCAAGGAGGAATTGAAATATGCCTTTAATACCCGCCAGAACTAAATATCGCAAACAACAGAAAGGTCGAGTCAAGGGAATCGCTCACCGTGGTAACACATTGTCGTTCGGCGATTTCGGAATTCAAGCACTCGAACGTGGTTCCATGACTTCGAACCAGATCGAGGCGGCGCGAGTTGCCGTAACCCGTCACCTTAAAAGGAAAGGGAAAGTCTGGATTCGTGTGTTTCCACACAAGCCCATTACCAAGAAGCCCCTGGAAGTTCGTATGGGTAAAGGCAAAGGTGCTGTTGACCACTGGGTTGCTCCTATTAAGCCAGGTAAGATGTTATTTGAAGTGGGTGGCGTCCCTATGTCGTTGGCCCGAGAAGGATTAGCCCTGGCCGATGCCAAATTACCATTCAAGTGCCGCTTTGTCGCGCGCGCGATGGTTGCCTAATATCCGATACCATGAACGCAAAAGAAATTAGAGATCTCTCCGAACAGGAAATAGAGAAGCACATGCGCGACTCGCGTCAGGAGCTTCTGAATCTGAGATTGAGGAAACAGTCAGGACAGATGGAAACCCCGTCCGAGTTGCGAGCACTGCGAAGAGACATCGCCCGCATGGAAACCATTTTGAAAGAGCGCGCTGTTGCAGCCGCCGAGTAACAGGAATAAGAATATGGCCGAAAAGAGAAATAGCAGAAAACTTTTGCAAGGTGTGGTTACCAGTCGATCGGGCGACAAGTCTGTCAAGGTAACGGTTGCCTTCAAGGCACCTCATCCCCGATTTCACAAGGTGATCAATCGGAAGACGGTTTTGCACGTGCATGACGGCAGCAATGAAACCAAACCGGGGGATAAAGTGGAAATCATGGAAACGCGTCCCTTGAGCAAACTGAAACGCTGGCGCATTACTCGCGTCATCGAAGTGGCGCCCGTTCTCGACTAATTTGCCTTATTGAAAGGGATCTATCATGATACAGCTACTTAGTAGACTCGATATTGCCGATAATACCGGTGCAAAAAAAGCGACAATGATTCGCCGTCTTGGACAGTTGAAAAAGACTGCCAGCGTGGGTGACGTCATTGTCGTGAACATCAAGGAGAGTACCACCGATGCCTCCGTCAAAAAGGGTGAGGTGGTTCACGCGGTTGTGGTTCGTACCAAAGCTCCAATTCGCCGAGCCGATGGCAGCTACCTTCGATTCGACAGCAACGCTATCGTTATCATTGACGCCAATCGAAATCCAAGAGGCACTCGGATCTTTGGACCGGTCGCCCGTGAACTGCGCCGCAAGCGCTTCATGAAAATCATTTCATTAGCTCCGGAGGTTCTTTAAATGAAAATGCACATTAAAACTGACGACATTGTCGTAGTCATCAGCGGAAGCCACAAGGGCAAATCCGGAAAGGTCCTCCAGATCCTCAAATCCAAAGAGCGTGCGATTGTTGAGGGGCTCAACATGGTTAAGCGGCATCAGAAGCAATCCGATCCAAATGACCCCCAATCGGGTGGCATCATTGAACGTGAGGCTAGCCTGCATATTTCCAATCTCATGGAAGAGTCCCGCTACAACGCGCGGCAGGCCAAATAATTTAAACACAAACCACTTGCCAACAAACACTAACTTTGTCTTTCTCCACCCTTTTTCTATTGGGCTCTAACGTTTAGCCGCCGGGTTACTGTCCGGCAAAAAACAGCATGAATCAACCAACACTCAAAACAGCATATCAGGAGCAGATTGTTCCCGAACTCACAAAGAGCAGGGGCTACAAAAATCTGCTGGAGGTTCCTAAACTCGAAAAAATTGTCTTAAATTCAGGAGTTGGTACCAGTAAGGACAAGAACGTTCTCAATGATGTGGCCAAGGATTTTGCTTTGATTACAGGGCAGAAGCCGATCATTACTTACGCGCGCAAAAGCATTTCCAACTTTAAACTGCGCGAGGGCATGCCTGTGGGTGTCAAAATTACTCTACGCGGTAACCAGATGTGGGAATTCATGTACCGGCTTATAACTGTGGCCCTGCCTCTTATTCGCGATTTTCGGGGCATCAGCCCCAAGTTGGACGGCCGTGGAAATTATTCGCTCGGTATCGCCGATCACACCATTTTCCCGGAGATCAACGTAGATACGCATAAGTATACCATTGGGCTTGATGCTTGCATTGTAACCACGGCCAAGACTGATGAGGAAGGGATTGAGTTGCTGACCCTCCTTGGGATGCCTTTTCGCAGGAGATTGGCCGCCGCCTGAACCATTTTCTATCATGGCAAAAATATCCGCTATTCACCGAAATAAACGACGCCAACACTTGGTTGCCAAGTTTGCTGCCAAACGCGCTGAATTGAAAAAGATACTCTCCGACCCCAATACCACCGACGAGGAGTTTTATGTAGCGCAACGTAAATTGACCAGACTACCACGCAATTCTTCCAAAGTGCGTGTACGTAATCGTTGTAACATAACTGGTCGTCCCCGCGCATACATGGGGCGATTCGGTTTATCGCGAATCACTTTCCGAGAGCTGGCATTGGCCGGCCGTATCCCGGGAGTAACCAAATCCTCCTGGTAACAAACAACACGTTGGAAATACGGATATCATCCAGCTGAATCAAAGAATACTATGACAGATCCGATTGCAGATTTTTTAACTCAATTACGTAATGCTTTCCGGGCAGAAAGAGAGTTCTGCCGTGTGCAGCATTCCAAAATGAAACAGGAGATTGCTCGCATCCTCCAAGAAAACGGCTATATCAAGGGCTATTCCGAAGAGGAAGAGGCGGGCAACAAGAAGTTTCTCAAAGTTGAACTTAAGTATGTGAATGGTGAATCCGCCATTACAGTCATCGAACGTTACAGCCGCCCTGGAAGACGTCTCTATTTTGGATCGAACGACGTGCCCAAAGTTTTGGGCGGGCTCGGCGCCGGAATCATCACTACCTCCCGCGGTTTAATGACCGACCGCGAAGCTCGGCAGCAAAATGTCGGAGGAGAGCTGGTCTGCAGAGTCTGGTAAGGAGGAAAAGATGAGCAGAGTTGGAAAATTACCCGTTGATTTACCGGAAAAAGTAAATGTTTCCGTGGAAGCCAACATGGTTTCCGTGGAAGGGCCAAAAGGCAAATTATCGCATCAGTTTCCCAATGCGGTTACGGTTACTAAAGATGGTTCCCAGGTTTCGGTCGCACCGGCCAACAATTCCCGTTTTGCCAGAAGCATGTATGGCACGGCCCGGTCCTTAATCGCCAATATGGTGACAGGGGTAACGACGGGTTACAGCAAGGCCTTGGAAATCAGTGGAGTTGGTTTTCGTGCCGTGCTTAACGGAAACAAGCTGGATCTGGCACTCGGCTATTCACACCCCATTCTCTATGAGATTCCTGAGGGAATCAAGATAACGGTTACCGAAAACACAAAACTCAAAGTTGAGGGTATCGATAAACAGCTCGTTGGTGAGGTAGCTGCGTCCATTCGTGCCTTCTATCCGCCGGAGCCCTACAAAGGAAAGGGCGTGATGATTGTCGGTGAGTATGTACGCCGTAAGGAAGGAAAGACCGCTGGTTAATAAGTGAGGACCTGACAGATGAAGTTATCCAAAAAAATTATTTTAAAACAAAAGCGTCGTTGGCGCATCCGTAAAAAAATTGCGGGCACAGCCGACCGTCCTCGACTGGCTGTGCACCTTAGTAATAAGCATGTTTACGGCCAGTTGATCGATGATGATGCCGGGAAGACTTTGGTCTATGTTTCGACAAATGGTAAGGATCTCAAAGGCAAGGATTTGAAAGCCAATATCAAAGGTGCCCAAACCGTGGGAAAAGCAGTTGCTGAAAAAGCCAAAAAAGCCGGAGTCGAAAAAGTCATTTTTGACCGGAGTGGAAGACGGTACCACGGCTGCGTTAAGGCCTTCGGCGATGCTGCCCGGGAGGGTGGCCTGAATTTCTAAAATTTTAATTATGGCTGTTCCAGAAGAAGTACCAGAATTAGTTGATAAAGTCGTTAACATAAACCGCTGTGCAAAGGTGGTAAAGGGCGGACGCCGGTTTAGTTTTTCATCCACCGTTGTCAGTGGGGACCATCAGGGTCGCGTTGGAGTTGGCATGGGAAAGGCCAAGGAAGTTCCAGAAGCTATCCGCAAAGGCACTGAAAAGGCTCACAAAAACATGGTTTCCATCTCCTTGCGTGAGGACACCATTCCACACGAAGTAATTGGAGAATCGGATGGCGGCAAAGTGATCCTTCGGCCCGCCGGCCCGGGAACGGGCGTCATAGCAGGAGGAGGTGTCCGCGCCGTTCTCGAAGCAGTCGGCATAAAGAATATTTTGTCCAAGTCTTTGGGATCGAACAACCATCGAGCCATGATCAACGCCACCATGGACGGTCTCTTGCAGTTACGCACAAAACAGGAAATTTCAGAGATTCGTGGTTCTGAATAACAGGAAAATAGACCGATGAGATTACACAACCTTTCAAACACCCCTGGTGCGGTTCACCGTAAGAAACGCGTTGGAAACGGTGAAAGCTCAGGATGGGGCAAGACCTGCGGGAAAGGCCATAAGGGTCAGAAATCCCGTAGTGGAGGCGGAATCCCGATTGGATTCGAGGGTGGCCAAATGCCTCTTTACCGCAAACTGCCACACCGTGGCTTCAGTAATGTTCAATTCGCAACCAATTATGAGGTCGTCAATGTGGGCGACCTGGCCAAATTGGGAGACGAAACCAATGCCACCCCGGATAACATGGTCAAGGCCGGTTTGCTACGGGCAGACTCAAAACGGGTCAAGATTCTCGGAACCGGAGATGTTGAAAAAGCGTTCAAAGTGAGCGCTCATAAATTTTCGGCATCTGCCAGAAAAAAGATAGAAAAGGCCGGAGGGGAAGTCATCGAACTTTCATGAGGTAAATATTTAAGTAGTCCTAGATGCTCTCCGCTTTTACCAATAGCTTCAAAATTCCCGAATTGCGTAACAAGATCTTCTTTACGCTTTCGATGCTCTTTGTTGCCCGGATTGGAGCGAATATTCCTTTGCCCGGAGTTGACCCAACGCCCTTGCAAAACTTTTTCGAAGACCAGACCGCTTCCGGTTCGGGCGGGGTGCTCAGCCTCTATAATATGTTTACGGGTGGAGCCTTGTTAAAAGGAGCTGTAATGGCTCTGGGGATCATGCCCTACATCAGTGCATCCATTATTTTCCAATTGATGACTGCGGTTGTGCCCAGTCTTGCCCGTCTTGCCCGGGAAGGGGATGTCGGGCGGCAAAAGATAACGCAATATACTCGACTGGCCACGCTCGTTATTTGTCTTATCCAGGGAGTTCTCCTAGTTATCGGACTGAAAAATCCGGCCGGACTTTTCTCAGGTTTTGATACGGCCACCTATGGATCGATCATCCTGAACGGCAGCGCCATTTTCGTTTTCAATTCGGTAATCATCCTGACAACCGGTACCATTATTTTAATGTGGCTGGGCGAACAAATTACCGAGAAAGGTATCGGCCAAGGTGTGTCCCTTTTGATTACGGTAGGTATTCTCGCCGATCTTCCGGGAGCCATGATGACGCTCTACCGTTTGGTGTTTGCACCTATCGGGACGAATCGGATTGAGGTGCCGCAATTGGCGGTCATGTTCGTGTTGCTGCTCGTTGTCACCGCCGGGTTGGTAGCTGTCATTCAGGCCATGCGCAAAATCCCAGTCCAGTACGCCAAGCGGGTTGTAGGTCGCAAGGTTTATGGCGGACAGAGTTCTTTTCTCCCTCTAAAGGTAAACTATTCCGGAGTAATGCCGGTTATTTTTGCCAGTGCCATCCTGATGTTTCCACAGCAGATTTTTTCTTGGATGGCGGCTGGTTTCGGAAGTTTGTCTTTTCTGACAACTATTTCAAATTGGTTTCTCCGAGGGACGGTTTCCTATTACTTTATTTTCGGCTCCCTGATTCTGTTGTTCAGCTATTTCTGGGTATCAGTGATGTTCAAACCCATTCAGATTGCTGAAGACCTAAAGAAGTACGGCGGTTATATTCCAGGCGTGCGTCCCGGCGAGCCCACGGCAAAATTTCTCGATTTTGTTATGACGCGTCTCACTTTTGCGGGGGCTGCCTTTCTCACGATTATCGCCGTCTTCCCGGATGTGCTTTTGTTTTCTTTCAATGTGCCCTTCCAGATCTCCAATTTCTTCGGAGGCACTGGAATGTTGATTACGGTTGGTGTAATTCTGCAAACCCTGCAACAGGTAGAGACTTATTTGCTGCAGCGGCACTATGACGGCTTCCTGAAAAAGGGCCGTATCCGCGGACGTAATCCAGCCAAAAAGTCTCGTGCCCAGCTGACCGATACTGTCGAAATGGGTAATCTGCGGCCATTGATGATTGTTCTTGGTTTAATTTTCGTGATTGGAATCGCATCCTGGATAATTCGCACCTGGGCACTCTGATCACCAATCAACTCTCTGTCTGACTTCGAATCGATGATTCCCGTCAAAAACAGCGCTGAAATCCTTAGCATGAGAACGGCCTGTGAGGTGGCAGCCACTGTTCTTTATAAAGTTGTTCAGCTTGTCGAGCCCGGGGTAAGCACCTACGATCTCGACCAGGCGGGGAAAGAATTCATTCGGGAGCTGGGTGCAAAAAGTGCCTGCTACAATTATCGCAATGGTAGCAAAATATATCCCGGTTACATCTGCACATCCATCAATGAGGAGATTGTTCACGGAATTGGTAGCATGCGGAAGACCATTCAATCCGGAGATGCCGTATCAGTTGACGTAGTGATTAGCTACGACGGCTTTATCGGTGATAATGCAAAAACCGTCATTGTGGGCGATGTTTCTGAAAACGTGCGCCACTTGGTGGACTCTACCCGGGAATCTCTCGACTATGCGATCGGGTTTGCCAGACCCGGCGGCCGTGTTGGAGATATTTCCAATGCTGTCCAGACCTTTATTGAGTCCAGAGGGCTCTCCATCGTGCGTGACTTTGTTGGGCACGGTGTGGGTCGTTCCATGCACGAGGAACCGCAAATTCCCAACTATGGTCACAAAAACAAAGGTGACAAATTAAAGCCGGGCATGACCTTGGCGATCGAACCCATGGTGAATCTCGGTTCGTCGGGTGTTCGCATGCTTTCGGACGGATGGACAGCGGTCACAGTCGACGGCCAGCCCTCGGCCCATTTTGAACATACGGTCCTGATTAATCAGGACGGCCCGGAAGTATTAACTTTACCGAAAAAATAGCTTTCCAAACCAACATCAGCTGTTATTTTTGCCAGTTTTCACAAATTCCAAACATAAAATTCAATGCCTCGGTTACTCGGTGTAGACATTCCAAATAACAAGCGAACTGAGTACGCTCTTCGCTATATTTACGGAATCGGTCCAACTCGTGCGAAAAAGATCGTTACGGAGTTGGAAATCGACCCTGCCCAACGTTCTCAGGACCTCACCGAGCAGCAAATCAACAAGATCTCGGAGTTGATAGTCAGCAATCAATGGATGATTGAAGGGGATCTGCGTCGTGACATCGCTGGTAATATGAAACGTCTCCAGGCAATCCAATGTTACCGTGGCTTGCGTCATCGTCGTGGTCTGCCGGCTCGGGGCCAAAGAACCAGTACTAATGCCCGTACCCGCAAAGGAGGTCGAAAGACCGTCGGAGTGGTCTCTAAAAAATAATTTCCTCAGTTAATGAGCAACGACAAACCAGAAAACGAAGGCCTACCAGCTCAGGAGCCAACCGAAGAGTCTTCTAAAGCTGAAGCCAAAGAAGAAGCGGCTGCCAAAAAGGCTCCCG
>DDZZ01000048.1:0-179 GCA_002346535.1 Opitutales bacterium UBA2995
TGGAGTTGAATGCAGTGGATGCCCCAACTGATGACTCAGCCAAATTGGATTTTGAATACGCCTATTCTTTTGAACTGCAATTCCATCAGAAAAATCCTGATGTCCTTCTTCAATTTGAGGTTCAATGCCCCGAAACCAATAAATGGTTATACCTCACAGAGTTAAACGCAGGGAAACTG
>DDZZ01000048.1:474-22409 GCA_002346535.1 Opitutales bacterium UBA2995
ACAGAGTTAAACGCAGGGAAACTGTATGCAAAATATTTGGATCCCTATCATATATCACTGGAAGAAATATTACTCCATAAACATTCTACCACCCGGATATTGAAAGATTGGATTGTCCCGTGGAATGATTTCAGGATTACCAAACTTAAAGCCCTGTTTGATTTCGAGGATCTCGAAGAAAATCGGGAGGAGTGCGGCCCATACTCGGCTTTAAGGAGAATCTAGTATGACAGTTCTGCGAGATCTCAGAAAGGGCGTTTTCACTTAGATTGTCTTAATTTCCCAATTACCTTAAAAAATAACTACTGAAGTGAGCTGAGGTATTCCACCAGATCTGCTAAATCATTTACGGTCATTAGGCGTTGCAGGCCGGCGGGCATGAGGGAAAGATTGGATTTTTCCATTGAGGTTACATTAGACATGCGATAAATTCGTTCGACACCGCCGGCAAGTTGTAGTCTAATTTCAGATTGCGTCTTACTGTTCAATAAACCCCTTGTTTCCGTTCCGTTTTTTAGTTTTACCGTTGTAGTCTGGTAGGATTCGGAAACATCCGCGCTTGGATTCAAAATGGCTTCGTACATACCGATCTTGGCGAACTTGGTGCCAATTTTTGAAAGGTCTGGACCAAAATTGATACCTTCGCCATTGACCTGGTGACAGGTGGCACAGGTGGTTTCCTTAAACACTTTTTTACCTGCTTCCACATTACCTTGCATCACCACGAGGTCCGTCATGCCGGGAATTTTACTTTCTCCCTTCATCTTGGGAATGGGAAAATAGTTTGGCGCCGCTTCGTATGACCGAACATGAGTGGTCTGAACAAGGACGGTTCCAGCCGCTTTCTTAAGTTCCTCTGGAAAAATACCTTCCTCAGCCATTTGAACCAGAACTGGGGCTCCCGGGTTTAGGCGACCGATGCCGTAGGTGGCTTTTTTCCTGAGCTCCAAAGGATAGCCTCGATTCAACAAAACTTGCTTGAGGATGGGGAATGCTAGTTCATCCCCTGTGTCGTGCAGCAAGTTAACCAACTGATTTCTTACTTCAGGTGTGGTTGCAATAACTGCCTTAGAAATCAGCGGTTGTTGCTGAGCGTTGAGAAGCGCTCGAATGGCTGCAAGCTGCAATGCCGAGTCTGAATGGCCCTTAGCAATTTCTAGTATTGCCGGAAAATGGGAGGTCACGTCAAAACGAGTTGCCAGTTTTAAATAGGACTGATTGACAGGTGCCATTTTGAAAAACTCATCCAACTGTTGGCGAAACTGGGTTGTATTCGCAAAGGCGGAATCTTGCAGCCGTGTGAATGTTTCGCTTGATATCAGCAAACCATTGTCCGTTCCTTTACGCCAAGCACCGTAGGCCAATTGTCGAAGCGCCTCTTCTTTTTGGGAACTGCGCGGTTGGAAATCAAAATTACGAATAAGTTTACGGGTTTCATCCTCGGACAGGTCGTTGAGGCTTAAACTATCGGCTAGCAGCTTCGGTGTAAAACTAGCACGAGATCGCCAAATCAATTTCCTGCCTAGGGATGATTTCCAATCTCCTCCCATTTCGAGCCAGGCGCTAAGGCAACGGTCCCAGCGTTCGTCAGCCGCGATACCCAGCGCTTCTAGATTCCAACGATCGTCCACTTCAAGATTGTGAGCCAATTGCGCCCAGATTTCAGGAATCTGATGATGGGTTAAATTGTGCAGGGCGATGGCAACTTCGGATCGCACTCGGGCAGATGGATCATGGACCATTTCTGCTAGAATTTCGACTAGGTTCGGGGCCTGCTGACGTGCGGCTCGAATGGCGGTTACTCGTATATCCGGGTTAAAGTCAGAGAGTGCTTTTTTTAAAGTGGGGTTACCTGGTCTTTCCAGTTGAGCCAGCAGCCAAAGGGCCCGCGCCTGGACGCGCGGGTTCTTGTCTGCGTAAATCTTGGACAATGCATCTACGGATTCATTCGCATTGAAACCGACCAGGGCTTTTCGACCCAAATAGCGCACATCACTGTTGGGACTTTTAAGCGCATCGGCGGCTTTTTTCGGCGTAGAAACATCAGCAGGTCTGATTTGGTATTTATGATTTTCCGGAGCCAAACGATAGATGCGTCCGCGGGGCACATCCCACTGCCGGTTCCAGGAGACCACAGGATCATACCAATCGGTGACAAATAAAGATCCGTCCGGAGCTGTTGAAACATCGACAGGTCTGACCCAACCGCGTTTCGCTTCCTTTAGCAGGTTTACCATGTGGCCTTTGAAACCTGCACCGTCTTCTTCAGCAATGGCTGCCCAAACCACACCGGGGCCTGCGTCGCAATGGATGACCTGATTGTGGAATATTTCAGGTAATAATTCGCCTTCGTAAACAGTAATGGCAGTAGGAGATCCTGCTCCGGTTTGAATAAAGTTGGGTACAACACCGGGATCATTTTGGTGCCAATGCTTTTTAGGTATTTCGGGATGAGCGCTGACCCGATCGGCTTTCCAATTGGCCAGCGTTATTTCATCTTGGTAACCGTAATTTCCATACTCTAAAATGTAGTTCAGTCTTACTCCGAAGTTGCCGTCGCTGTCGTTGTCTGACTGCCAAATGCCTCCAAAAGAATCTATGGTGTTTTCATAATTGTTACGGAAATTATGGGCAATGACCTCGAAATCAGAGCCATCCAAATTCGTCCTGAATATCATGCCACCGATGTAGGGTGTATCGTTCGGTCCATAATCCGGAAGTTCGTGGGCATAGCGTCTGTCAAAAACAAGGTTACCGGATTTGTCTTTTATCAGCTTGCCGTTTCGATCGTGGACAAATTTTCCATGGTTTCCCATGTTCCAATAAAATTTTCCGTCAGGGCCGGGCATAAACGAATGCGTAGAATGATCGTCCTGTTCGTTGCCCGTGTTGATATGAATGTATTCCTTTTTGTCAGGAACATCGTCCCCGTCCTCATCTGTGAAAAGAATGATGTTGGGAGCGCAGCTTACGATAATCTGGTTGCCAACGACGCAGATTCCTAGGGCGGCATCCACATCTCGCCCTTGGTAATACGTTTTGCTTGTATCTGCTACACCATCTCCGTCTTCATCCTCGAGAATAAGGATGCGATCCCCCTCAGGTCGTGTGTTATTCTTGCCATGTTCTCTGTAGTTCATCACCTCGCAGACCCAAACGCGACCTCGGTGATCGATATCGAGGTTGGTCACACTGCTGATCATTGGCTCCGATGAGAATAAGGTGGCGTGAATACCCGGATAAAGCTCGAGGTTGCTGATAGCGTTTTCTGGATCCAGTGAATCCGAATTCTGTTGTCCTAGTAATAAAGTATAACTGCCCGAACTGATGGCGAATGATAGAAAAAGAGATGTTACGAGCCGCATTATTAAATTACATATACAGTTCTTAAATTATGAAAACTCTTTTTATTTTACGTGACGGAAACTTTAATTAGAGTAGTCCTTTTAGTGACAGAACAATCCACATTATATCTGAACTTACTTCTTATTTTTTGCCTATTTTTCTCGGCCTGCTCCAACAAAATTGAGCCGGGCTCGGAGGCTCACATTCGGGAAGTTACACTGGCCATCGAAGATCAGCGATTACTTAATGCCGAAGACACTCCTGTAGATTGGCTACTTCACGGACGAAACTATAAGGAAGATCGTTTCAGTTCTTTGAACCAGATAAACAAGTCTAATATCGATCAGCTGGGATTAGCCTGGAGTATTCAATTGGGAACTAAACGTGGAATTGAAGCTTCCCCGCTTGTTGTGGATGGCATCATGTTTTTTACGGGTACCTGGAGTGTGGTTTATGCGGTAGATGTCCGAAAGGGAGAAATTATCTGGATTCATGATCCTGGTGTACCTCGTGAATACGGCGAGAAAGCGTGTTGTGATGTGGTCAACCGTGGTGTGGCTTTATACAAAGGCCTGGTGATCTCAGCATCATTGGATGGTCGGCTGTTCGCGTTGGACGCAGCAACCGGAAAAGTTGTTTGGGAGGTGATTACAGTGGATCAGAAAAAGGCTTACACTATTACGGGGGCTCCGAGAGTCTTCGATGGCAAGGTCGCGATTGGTAATGGCGGTGGTGAGTATGGAGTACGTGGATACGTTACGGCCTACGATGCTATGACTGGTGACGAGCTTTGGCGATTTTACACGGTACCGGGTAATCCAGCCGACGGATTTGAGAATGAGGCCATGGAAAAAGCCGCTGAGACCTGGACTGGAGAATGGTGGATCATGGGTGGTGGAGGAACCTGTTGGGATGCATTGGTCTATGATCCCGTGTTAGATTTGCTTTACATAGGTGTTGGTAACGGCTCCCCCTGGAACCGGGAACATCGAAGCCCGGGTGGTGGAGACAATCTTTACCTCGCCTCGATTGTAGCTCTCAAACCGGATACTGGTGAGTATGTTTGGCATTATCAAACGACTCCTGGCGATACATGGGATTATACGGCTACCCAACCGATCATTCTGGCCGATCTTGAGATTAATAGTACGGATCGCAAGGTGCTTATGCAGGCGCCCAAGAATGGTTTTTTCTATGTACTTGATCGTATAACAGGTGAGTTAATTTCAGCCGAGGCCTATTCTTATACGAATTGGGCGACGCACATCGATTCCGATACGGGCCGTCCCGTCGAATCCGAATTCGCCCGTTATCTGGACGCGAACGTCACCATAGCCCCGGGACCAGGTGGAGCTCATAATTGGCATCCTATGTCTTATAATCCTGAAACCGGGCTTGTTTACATTCCAGTCCAGCAAAATTTCTACACGTATGGGCCGCACAAAGATTTTAGCTTCGATCACGATTCCAGGGTTTGGAATTTGGGGACTGAAACCGATGCAGAAAAACCTTTAATAAAAGATGAAAAGATTCCCGCAAAAGCGAGCAAACTTGTTGCATGGGACCCGGTCAATCAGAAGGAAAAATGGAACGTGCTATACCAAAGTACTGCCGGTGCCGGAACCTTGACGACTCCCGATTTTGTGTTTCAGGGAACTCCCGAAGGTCTGCTGGTTGCCTATGATTCTTTGACGGGTGAGGGCCTTTGGTCCTTCGATTTGAAGTCAGGGATAATTGCTCCTTCTGTCACTTATATGGTGGACGGCATTCAGTATTTGACGATTGCGGTGGGCTGGGGCGGAGCAACCGGTACTAGCTCGCTTCCACTTACAGAACAAGTCAATCCCGGTACCATTTACACCTTCGCTCTCGGAAAAAAGAGTAAGATTCCTGACTTTGCTCGAAAGCCAAAGAAACAATTAGTCAAATTGCCAGTCGATGCCTCTGAAGCGGAATTAGAGGAAGGACAAACCATTTTTATCAAAAACTGTAGGGCTTGTCATTGGGGCGAAGGCAATGTTCCAGATCTAACGTATTCAACACCTGAAATTTTCCAGATTTTTCATGAGATAGTGGGTCGAGGTATATTTATTGGAAAAGGGATGCCCAATTACGGCGACAGATACACCGAGGATGAGATATCAAATGTGAAAAAGTATATTCTTTCCGTGGCAGAAGAAAGGCGGACTGCTCAACAGTAAGCATCTTGGGATGTGAAATTCTAAAACTTTCAAGTTTTGCCTTTAAGTTCACTCCTGGAATGTTCAGTTTTAAAATATATTAGGTTAACAATTATCCTAATTCAATAACCTCTCAAAATGGGCATCAGGAGCAAATCCAATGATTATGGGTGAGCTTGATCCTTCTCGTATTGGTAAAACTTATGGTATTCCAATACAGCTACTGCATTGTGTCCTCGTGGCGTTACTGGAGTAAACGATCGCATCCAGTTTTTTGGACTGCGATTTTGGCTAGTGGTTGGGTGGCATTCGATTTCCTGACGGTCGGAAGGCTTCAGCGCATCTTCCCTTATATGAAAGGTTTGCCGTTCGCTTTACTGGCATTATTCGGCCCCGCGGTTTTGGCTCTCATCCTAATAGCGGTTTCGAAGCGATTCATAAATTTTACCGATAATCTGTCGCTTCATTGGCTTATCATTGGTTTCGCCTGACCTGCTAGGACGATATTTGAAATATTTTTTCTTGTTTTGGTATTTTTATGGTCGTCTACTAGCGCTTGGATTGCTGGCTCTCGTGATTGTATATTCTGATTCTTCCCCTTATTTTTGGTTCCGCAAGTTCTTGTTCTCGAAGTATTGAAGATGCGGCAATTTTATGTGCTTAACAAAGCACTCAGGGCTTAAGGCGTCAGAACTTTTTTCTAGTCAGATAACAGATTTTTCTCAGAGTTGAGGATCATGAGCATTCGACGATTTTTGATTGTTTGTTTTGTTTTTATCGGCTTCTGTGTTTTAGCTTTCGGACAACTCCCGGCATTCGATCAAGGCACCGGCGTGACGTTTCAACCCAACATCGTTGTCTTTATTGCCGATGACGTGAGTTGGAATGATTTTGGGTGCTATGGAAATCCGAGTGTGCGGACTCCGCATACCGACGCATTAGCGGCAAATGGGATCAAGTTTACCAATGCTTACCTGACAGCGAGTAGCTGTAGTCCAAGTCGCTCGAGTATCATAACGGGCCGGTATCCTCACAACACTGGCAAGGCGGCTGAGCTACATTTGGCAATCGCTGATCATTTACCTTGGATTCCACAGCTTTTACAGGAAGAAGGCTATTTCACCGCTCTTTCCGGCAAGGATCATATGAAGAAAGAGGATGGATCACAGACCGAGTTTTGGGACCATTATGACCGAGGTCGCGTTGAAGGAAATCAGGGGGGTCACGCCAACTGGGTGGAGGTTGTGCAAAACCGACCTACGAATCACCCATTTTTCTTTTGGTTTGCAGCTTCAGACGCTCACCGCCATTGGGATGCAGATGCCGACTGGGTTAAAGAGTTGTACGGTCCGAAGACTGACCCGGCCGACGTGGTTGTGCCCCCGTTTCTGCTGGACATCAGGGAAACCCGGCAGGATTTGGCCAGTTATTACAATGAGGTGATTCGATTTGATTACTTCTTAGGTCAGGTGGTTGCTGAACTAAAAATTCAGGAAGTTTTGGATACCACGTTGATTTTGGTGTTGGCAGACAACGGTCGGCCCTTTCCTCGGGCTAAAACCCGTCTCCATGATTCTGGCATGAAAACGGCCCTGGTAGCCCATTGGCCTTTCGGTATCAAAGATCCTGGTACAAGTGACAGCCTAGTCAGTGTCATTGATTTTGCGCCTACATTTTTACAGCTGGCCGACGGAGAAGAGAGTGATACTTTTCAAGGTGTCAGCATGCTTCCTTTATTTAAGGATAAGGATGCAGAGATTCGCCAGTACGCATTTTCAGAACACAATTGGCATGACTACGAGGCACTGGCTCGAAGCGTCAGAACTAAAGATTGGTTGTACCTGGAAAATTTCAGGACAAAGTCCGCCTGGCAGGGTCCAGCGGATTCGGTTCGTTCTCCCTCATTTCAGCAATTGTTAGTGCATAAAAAGATTGGTGTCCTTAGTAAAGTTCAGGCTGAAATCTTTCTTTCCCCCAGACCAGCAGCCGAACTCTACAATATGAAATTGGATCCTCATCAACTGAAGGATTTGGCGACGGAGGATTCTAGAGCCGGAATTCAGCGATCACTGAAGGGTATTCTGAAAATCTGGATGCAAGAAACGGGTGACTCCATTCCCGAGCTCGTTTCCCAGGATGAATTTCATCGCGAAACAGGTATACGTATTGTCAATGACCATAGCTATCGCTATGAGACACCGGGTGAATCCAAAAACGCCTCAGAGATTAACCGGCACGGGCCACAGTAATGCTTTACGAGAGACAGCAATTAACGATTAACTCACACTAATTTTCGAACTTAAAATATTCTATGACTTCAATTCCAAAACCTGCTATCGGATTTATAGGTCTCGGTCTTATGGGCTCATCGATGGTCCAACGTCTTCAATCTTTCGACTACTCCTTGACGGTCATTGCGCATCGAAAGCGGGAAGCTATCGATGCAGCCGTAGCGCGGGGTGCGTCCGAAGTAAAAACACCCGGTGAGCTCGCAGAAGCAAGCGACATCGTCATGCTCTGTGTGGATACCTCTGTTTCAGTCGAAGCGAATATGGAAGGCCCTGAAGGAATCATAGCCAACATTAGACCAGGATCCATGGTGATCGACTTCGGCACTTCATTACCCGGGTCTACTCAAAAGTTGGAAGTAGCTCTGAAAGCCAAAGGGGCAGCGATGATGGATGCACCTCTCGGTCGGACACCTGCTCATGCGACAGACGGTCTGCTCAACATCATGGCGGCCGGGAGTGAAGCGGACTTTGAGAAGGCCAAACCAGTGCTGGCTGATCTCGGTGAAAATGTTTTCCACGTTGGACCTATTGGCGCAGGCCACACACTTAAGCTTATCAACAATTTCTATGCTATGACCACGCTCTGTGCCATGTCGGAAGCTTTTGCCATGGCAGATCTCGCAAGTATCGACCGGGAGACCTTATATTCGGTGATGTCCTCTGGCCCGCTTGGATCCGGCATGATGGACTTTGTTAAAGCCCAAGCAGTCGATGGTATCAACGACAAGCTTGCATTTTCCATTGCCAACGGCCGCAAGGATCTCGGCTATTACAGCAATATGGCGGACGACCTGGGAGCACCCAGCTTCATTTCGCCCGCCACAAAGCAAACTTTGAGCCTGGCACGGTCCGCCGGTTGGGGTGACAAATTGGTCGCCGAGATGGTCAACTTTATGGCGGAGACATTCGCCCAGAAATAGCATTTATTCAATTATCTGCTAACTTTCACTTATGCACCTAACTTGTTAGAAATTTTAATGAACCTGATTACCTTAAAAATATTATACCCCGGAGCAACCTGAGGGGTATCTGTTCATTCAGGTCCAAAATAGGGTTGTTCGAGTATACCTGAAGCACTTTTTGGAGCGGAATTTCATAAGGGACACTTTGCTCCAAGAATGGAATCTTCCTTTTTAACGCATTACCTGCAATCTTATCAGAAAAAGGAAAAAAGGCCTGAATAAAGGAGATTCTAATTTCATTACTTTTGATTAAGAATAAATTGCTGTTAGGGACTTTAATTACACGACTATTCAGTGTAATCATGAAATTACAGTGGTCAGAAAATTTTACTTAAGGGCTGTTAAAAAAGCGAACTGTTATCTTGATGAAGAATTCAGTAATTGTGAAAGGAAATCCTTATTTTTAGGGTATGCAAACGAACCAAAGCTTGTTAGTATCCCCTCCTTTAACCTTACCCTTAAAGACTCTTATGAAACTACTACGATTATTATCCCTCTTGAGCCTTTTTTTTAGTTTGGCACCCTATGTAACCGCCGATCAACAAGACAAAAAATCTATCAAGGCGCTGATCGTGACAGGAGGTTGTTGCCACAATTACCATTTTCAAACCGGGGCGATTACTGAGGTCATAAGCAAAGTATCGGACGTCAATTGGACGGTCTTGCATGAAGGCGGAATTGGAAAAGAATACCAATCTTCCCTATACGACGACCCCAACTGGGCGAAACCCTTTGACATCGTCATACACAACGAGTGTTTCGCCAAAGTTACCGATGAAACGTTCGTTAATAAGGTTGTTGCCGGACATAGAGAAACCGGGATCCCAGGAATGGTGATTCATTGTGCCATGCATACTTACCGAGAAGTGAATGCGGACGGTTGGCGTGAATTTCAGGGAGTTACCAGTATCAAGCATGAGCACAAAAGCAATTATCCGGTAAAAGTGGTGAAACCCAAGCACCCTGTGATGAAAGGAATGCCTTCAGATTGGGTGACCCCGAAAGATGAACTCTACATTATCCAAAAACTGTGGCCCCATGCAACCGTGCTTGCCATCTCGGTTAGTGAAAGGGATGGCAGGGAGCATCCTGTTATTTGGGTAAATGAATATTTTGGTACCCGTGTTTTCGGTACGACCTATGGTCATGCGGATGAAACCTTTGCTGATCCTGTTTTTATGAACTTGTTAGTTCAGGGGTTTCTATGGGCTGTGGGGAAAGATTGATCGAAAATCAGAGAACAGATATCAATGGCCCCACCTTCTTTTTAGTAAGGAGTGGTGTCAGAAGGTAGGAGCAGTTAATACCGCGACTTGTCTAATCATTTTACCAATTCCGAAATGGAAGTGCAGCATGAGGAGATTGTCTACGTGCGCGCAACTACTATGCGCCCAGTTGGGTAGCTGCCTTTTCTGATCGGTACAAGCTCGTTATTTCCGACCAGGATACTCCCTGGATGTTTGACCTGAAAAAAGAGGAGAAGATGGTCTGGAATTGGTTGGCTTAGGAAGTGGTTGTAAGTCTTAGGGTTCACTGTTTTAGGTTAAACAGTTCAAGGTTAATGGTATCTCGTGATGTATGCGCCAGCCGCCGCCAAAGGGCTAAGGCGAGGCACGAACACTCGCCTTACCATTATGATATTGGTAGGGCATGAGCCACGGGTTCTGCCGATTAATTACCTTGAGATTCTCTGTGGATGGGAGTATATGTTGAAGCTCTGTTGACGCAGGAAACCTACAAGTGTTTGTCCGTTTTCGAGGGCGAAGGAAATGGCCAAGGAGGAAGGAGCTGAAACGGCAGCCACAATTGCAATTCTTGCTGGCAAAGCCTTTTGCATTATTTCGAAGGCAACACGACCGCTTACCATGAGAACATGATTTTTCAGGGGCCAAAGATCGTTGAGAAATGCATGGCCGATCACCTTATCTAGTGCGTTGTGCCGGCCCACGTCTTCTCGCTGGAAAAGCAAATTCCCTTCAATATCGAAAATGCCTGCGGAATGCAGGCCACCAGTTTGGTCGAAGACATTCTGAGAGGCTCTGAGGCGGTCGGGTAGTTGCAGTAAACTATTACGAGCTATTTCAATCTTTGAATCAATTCGAGGAAATTGGCTATGAATCAAATCGATCGATGTTTTTCCACAAACGCCACAACTGGCAGCTATAGCACCCAATCGATTTGATTTTATTCCCTCTAAATCCATTCCTGTGGCCAAGTCGATGCGCACAGTGTTTTCAGGTGTAGGCGAGGTGGCGCATTGGCTAAGCTTTTTAATTTGTGATCGATTGGAGATTATTCCTTCTGAAGCCAAAAATCCGACCGCCAATTCTTCATCGTTTCCTGGAGTTCGCATGGTTACCACAAAGGGTTCGTTACCGATGCGTATTTCCAAGGGTTCTTCAACGGCGATTTTGTCCGACTGCGTAACGACTGAGCCCGATTTATCCATACGCACAATCGTGCTTTTAACGACGGGATCATTTTTCGGTTTAGTGGACATGTTGTGAAATCAAGTAAGGCTTGTTTGCGGAACGAGCCAATTCTTTCTCGGTGGTTTTGGCAAAACCGCCTTACCTTAAGTTAACACCACGGTGGTAATTTTTATTATATAAAATTGGTTTACAAGGGATGATCACAAGTTTTAGGGAATGGGGCTAGCCAAATAAAGTTATTATTTTTTGACACTGGCAGCCATCCGCCGGCCAGGAGCATTCCTAAGGCGATATCCAGAGACAGGTGTCCCAAGCTCTTGTTGGTTTGAGGGTAGTTGTGTAGTAATTGTAGCGGAAATAAATGGCGCCGAATCCCAGTATGGGTAACAAAAAGGCCTTCATGGTTCTAGCCAACAGAATCAGTTCCACTGGATTTGGATAGAGCCATAAAATGAGAAAACTGACGATTGAGAGCCGAGGGAGTGCACGTTTGTGCGTGATTGAGACAAGAAGGAGGAATACTTGGCCCGTGGGCCCGAAATTTGGAGCAAATTGAAAGCCAATTATTTTCATACCTTAGAAAACTGTTAAATTTTCCTATTTTATAATTGATCCTTTGCCTCATCTGATGAACTTAGCGGGCGTGGACGGGTTGGGCATAGAGCAACTCTCCGGTAAATCCGTCGTAGTACTTAAACACCACATGTGGTCGCGGATATGCAACCCAGCGCTCACCACCGCGTTGTATAGGATTATTAAATACGTTATTTATTTGCGCGATACAAAAAGTTGGATAGAGCCGTTCCAGCCTTGGAATATCCGCGTATGAGTAGGTGGACCATTTGATATCCACTTCGCGTGGGCCGTATTTAAATTTTCCGTTGATGGGGCGACCGCCTTCATCGGCTTGCGGCATGTGGTTGATTGAGTTCCCGGGACCGGCGGCAAATTCCCAAAGGTTGTCCGTGATTTGGATGGCGAAGCTGTTATGAAGATCGCCAGTAATTACGAAGAACTGTTGGGATGCAAAATCGCTGATGTATTCGATTAGTTCCTCCCGCTCTTCGAGGAACACGGTCCAGGCTTCATCCTTAGGATAGGTGTTCTTGTCGGTTCCGCCGCCACTTCCTACATGTGGAATCATAAAATCAACCGATGACACCATAAAGATAAAATCAGCCGTGGAATTTTTGATCCCATCCTTCAGCCACTGGAACTGTTGTTTGCCAAGAATCGTGGCTCCAGGTTTCCAGGGATTGCTCAACACATGGAGTGAGCGGTGTGGGCGCGTTTGCAAGAGGAAGAATTCACTGTTGCTGACCTTAAAGGAACCGTAACTTCTACGGCCGATGGAATAGGTACCTGTGTGGGTAGCTTTTGCGAGAGGGGTCACTTTAACCCGGTGTTTGTCGATGACTTTCACAATGCCATAGACCGCAGAATTAGGGTTACCGGGCGGCTCCACATCCAGTGCCATGTCTAGGACTCCAGCAATACCATTTTCCCAATGCACGTGAAGGGTGCTATAATCTTTGAGGTCCAACTTCGTGAAATCGGCCTTTGAATCATAAAGAATATCACTTCCTTCTTCCATTTGACCTCGGCCGAAATGGGTAGGCGCTGTATGAGCCATTGGATTAGCCCAACCCACGTAATCGTGCCAGGCTTTTACGCCTGGATCCCGGAAAACAGCCCGCCTATTAACCAAACCAACTTCGTTGGTACCATAGATGTCATTCAGTAGCTCATGATCGTCAAAGGTGTAGAAATTGGGAACGTTTTGGTGCCAACGCATCAGGTTGAGCCCGCGGGAAAGGTAAGTTTTGTAATTTTCCCAAACGCCCACAATTGAGGGCGCCAAAGTCAGTACTTCCGGTGTATCTTCGTCGACGATATGCACTTGAGATTGCCATTGATCCAGTGAAAAATCTCGGTCTTCTTCGTAAATGAAATCGCCATTGTTGATTCCAAAAAGAACTTTGTTAGTCCATTGCTCATTCAGGATATCGTAAGACGGCAGATCGGGGCCTGCACCAGAGCGGTGATTCTGATTGATGCATGAGGTGGCGTGAAATTGGAAATTAAACAATCCTTCAGGATTGAAATCATTATTTCGATAATGTTCTGCATCAGGGAAAGTGCGAAATGTGCCTCCTCGGCCGGTGTCTGTGCTGTAGTAATATAGGGTGTCAGGTTCGAGGTTAGTCAATTTGATGACCGCAGTATTGTCGTTTGCCAATATGGTATCCGCTGGAGCGGATTGCTGGTCAAGGATATGCCGGTGCATCCCATATCGAACGGAAACGGACGTGGGTCGATTAGTCCGCACCCAGATACTCATGGTATCTTTGCCGGGTTGGCCTAGTAGAGGGCCGTGGGTAATTTTAAAATCTGCTGCTCCGGTTCCGGTTTGAGACCATGCATACAAAGTTAAAATTAGGGATGAAAAGGTAAATAAGATGAAGATTTTCATTTAGGATATATTGATTCACAAAATCCTGAGATTAGCTGGACTCCAGCAGATGGGGCGAATGAAAATTTTTCTAGCAAGCGCGGATTGATTGTTCAAAGATTTGAATTACATAAGCTTGAAGTCCTTTATTCGTGTTTTATTTTCCATGACTGAATGAACAAAAGTTTGATCCCCTTTGCAGCGTTGGTAGTCCTACTCTTCACGGGTTGTCCCACCCAAAGAGGAAAGGATCCAGTTTTTTCTTTCAATCAGGTTCGGGTCAATGTCATTCTTATCATTACAGATGACCAAGGGTATGGTGATTTGTCCTGTCACGGGAATCCGGATCTCCAAACGCCAAACTTTGACGCGCTGCATGCACAAAGTGTGCGCTTAACGGATTTTCACGTGGATCCAACCTGCTCGCCGACGCGCGCGGCTTTGATGACTGGGCGTTATTCATGCAGGGTTGGTGTTTGGTTGACCTATGGAGGTCGCAATCATTTACGCAAGGATGAGGTTACTCTGGCGAATGCTTTCAAAAATACCGGGTACAAAACCGCCATTTATGGTAAATGGCATTTAGGGGATAATTATCCATTCCGACCTCAGGATCGCGGATTTGAGGAGTCACTCATTCACGGAGGCGGTGTGGTTGGGGAAACGCCGGACTTTTGGGGAAACGATTATTATGACGATACTTATTTTCGAAATGGCGAACCTGAAAAAGTCGAAGGCTATTGTACCGACGTTTGGTTCCGGGAAGCCATAAGCTGGATTGATAGTAACAAGGAGGATCCGTTTTTCGTCTATTTGGCCACCAATGCCCCTCATGGCCCACTGAACGTTCCTATCCAATACGTGCAGCCCTTTCTCGATGCCGGTCATTCGGAACAAAAAGCCCGTTATTACGGGATGATACATTCGATTGATGAAAATGTCGGAAAACTACGGTCACGACTCGATGAGATGCAGCTGACCAAGGATACAATGATCATTTTCGTCACCGACAATGGTACCACTCGGGGAGCAGATCTCAATGAGGAAAAATTTGTCCGGCAAGGTTACAACGCCGGCATGCGTGGCCGCAAAACCAATGTCTACGAAGGCGGGCACCGCGCGGCCGGTTTTTTCTATTGGCCAAGAGGGAACTTTGTCCCACCGCAAGATATTTCCCAACTAACCGCTCACATCGATATCATGCCGACTCTGATCGATCTCTGCAACTTAGATATGCCTCGAAAAATAAGATTCGATGGCCGATCTCTTAAACCGCTTTTGCGTGCTGATGCAGATCAATGGAAGGAGCGAACGCTTTTCGTCCATCACCAGGGACGATTTAATGAATATGTTGGGGATGGTTTCCTGTTTAAAAATAGGGACTATGCAGTCATGACGGAAGAATGGCGGCTAGTTAGAGATGAACTCTTCGCTATCCAGTCTGATCCTGAGCAGCGAAACGATGTCTCAGCCGAAAACCCCAAAATTGTTAAGAAACTCAGGTCTGCCTACGAAAAGTGGTGGGATGACATCTATGAAGGTTCCGAGGCCTATGTCCCCTTTGTTCTTGATTCATCCAAACAGGAGGTGACGACCCTTTCCTCACAAAATTGGCATGGCGATAGAATACCTTACAGCCAACAGATGGTGCGTGCCGGGATGAAGGCCAGCGGTTTCTGGGCATTGGATGTGACCGAGGCAGGTACTTACGAAATAGTGGTTCGTCGTTGGCCCAAGGAGGTGGATGTTCCGCTGCGGGGAATCTTGAGCCCGTATAACCCTAATACGGCACTCCATCATGCCAGTTCCCATATTTATAAAGCGGCTACAATGGCTATTCCTGTTAAAAGTGTTCGCTTGAAGGTTGGGAATTACGACCAAACCCTGGCGGTTCGAGAAACCGATACAGAAGCTTTTTTCAACATATATCTTCCGGTTGGCGAACAGAAGCTCCAGGCATGGCTTATAACTGATTCGGGAGATAGTTGGGGCGCCTACTACGTCTACGTAAAAAAGAGTTGATATCCATGTCTGCTTTTTTCGCCGCAGTAAAGACGCATCGACTACTTTATTTTTAATTGGGAAAAATATGCATGACATGCCAAAGTTGCTTCCCTAAAAACTCGAACTCATGGATCCGCTTTTTGTTCTATTCTTAGGAATGGTCATCGTTTTCGTTGGCATCCTTTACTTTAAACTACACGCTTTTTTTACCCTGACCTTGGCGGCAATGGCCGTAGCGGCGTTTTCAAACCAGGATTTGATAAAGAACTATTGGCTTGAGGAGGGTCACACAGCGGTGGCAAAGGTCGAAACGGCTCTTATAGAGAAAGGTATCTCAAAAGAGGAGGCCAAGGAACTTGCCTGGTTAGAACATGGCGTTTCTGAAGAGCAGGCCGAGAATCTTGCAAAGTCACCATTTGGGCTTCGTGTAGCAATCGCCTTTGGAGTGACTTGTGGAAAAATTGGAATCGTTATTTGCATGGCTTCCATCATTGGCACTTGTTTGCTTAATAGCGGAGCTGCATTGCGAATAGTAAGGGCCATTTTAAAGGCTATGGGCGAAAAAAGAGCTCCCGCTGCGATGGGGACCAGTGGCTTTTTCCTCGGGATTCCGGTATTCTTCGATACCGTATTTTATTTGATGGTACCACTGGCTAAGGCTTTGGCTGCCTCGACTAAGAAAAATTACGGTTTCTATGTTTTGGCAATCATTGCAGGGGGTTCGATTGCGCACTCACAAATCCCGCCAACACCTGGTCCTTTATTTGTTGCTGAGCAGCTGGGTATAGATATCGGCACCATGATGATATCGGGGATTATTGTTGGTGGTATGGCCGCGTTTAGCGGAATGATTTATGCAAAATGGATCAATAAACGAAAGCCCATTCCTTTTCGCGATCTTGAAGAAGGTGGCGATTCGAAAATGCAAAAATGGGATGAGATCAATGATTCTGATTTACCCAATCTTTGGTTATCCATGGCACCCATTATCTTCCCGCTAATATTGTTGTCCGGAAAAACTATTCTGACCAGTGCCGCGACCGCCACTGGAGCGGATCTTCCAAGCTGGCTATCCAACCTTGTCGGATTACTGGGCGACAAAAATGTGGCGTTAACGATTGGCGCTTGCATTGGCCTGTTCACGCTTTTCCAGAAAAAGTCCAATAACGATGCAGTAAAGGATGCCATGCAATCGGCATTGGCGAGTGGTGGCATTGTGTTGATGATCACCTGCGCCGGTGGTGCCTTTGGCGGCATGCTACAACAGTCCGGGATCCGAGAAGTGGTTGCAGCATTAGGTGGTGGCAACGGTTTCTGGTTTTTACCGATGGCTTTCATTCTCACAGCGATGATTCGTACTGTTCAAGGTTCAGCAACAGTGGCCATGATTACTTCAGTTGGTATTTTAGCACCAATGGCTAGCGCGGGTCTTGATTTTCACCCCATATATTTGGCGATGGTGATTGGCTTTGGTTCTAAGCCGGTTCCTTGGATGAATGACAGCGGTTTTTGGGTTATCAGCAAGATGAGCGGTATGACGGAAGGAGAAACACTTATGAACTTTTCTGTGATGGCTACTATCATGGCCATAGTAGGACTTATAGTCAGTATGATTGGTGCACAGGTCATTCCTTTTGCTGGCTGATGAGCGTTATTTCAGAATTTGATTTAAAAGGTAAAACAGCCTTGGTGACGGGATGTAGTCGTGGAATAGGAATGGCTATGGCGACCGGCCTCGCAGAAGCTGGGGCCGATATCATTGGGGTTGCCGCTCATTTGTTGGGAGAAGGCAGTGATATCGAAAAAACAGTTACCAGTATCGGTAGGAAGTTTACCGCTTATAAATGCGATTTTTCCAACCGCGATGACCTGTATTCATTTATAAAGGATGTTAAGAAGAAGAACTCCAAAATCGATATTCTAGTCAATAATGCTGGAACCATATTGCGGAAGCCAGCTGCCGAACACCCCGATGAATTTTGGGACGAGGTGATCGCTGTAAATTTAAATGCGCAGTTTATACTTACCCGTGAATTTGGAAAAGAGATGGTCGAGCGGGGAAGGGGAAAGATAATTTTCACGGCATCTTTGCTCACATTTCAGGGCGGAATTACGGTACCTGGCTACGCGGCAAGCAAGGGTGGTATTGGTCAATTAACGATGGCTTTTGCCAATGAGTGGGCCGGAAAAGGGGTTAACGTCAATGCGATTGCGCCCGGATATATTTCGACTTTCAATACCAAGGACTTACGAGCCGATCCCGAGCGGAGTGAACAGATTCTTTCCAGAATACCGGCTGGACGCTGGGGTGAACCGGATGATTTTAAAGGGCCGGTAGTATTTTTAGCGTCTGAAGCCTCACGTTATGTTCAAGGAGCAACCTTGTTGGTGGATGGAGGTTGGATGGGACGTTGATTGGGCTCTATGAGTACTATCTCAAAAATTGTAACCAAGCTCTATCGCGTCCCGTTGAAAGAGCCGATGGCTGACGCAAAGCACGGAGCACATACCGATTTTGAGCTCGTGGTAGTATCCATTTACCTGAGAGACGGTAGTATGGGTACCGGTTATACTTATACCTGCGGCAAAGGTGGTCATGCCATTCGTGCCATGATTGAAAACGATTTTAAACCGTATCTGATCGGATTGGACGGCACCGACGTTGAAGGGATCCATGAGTACTGTGAATGGCATATTCACTATGTAGGCCGGGGAGGGATTGCTTCCTTTGCTATTTCGGCAATCGATATTGCTTTGTGGGATATTCGTTGCCGCAAAGCCGACCAGCCCTTATGGAAAATGGCGGGTGGAGAAAGCAATACATGTCAGGTTTATCGAGGGGGAATCGATTTGAACTTTGAATTACCCAAGTTACTTGAAAGTGTAAACGGCTATCTGGAACACGGGTTGAATGCTGTGAAAATAAAGATAGGACAACCCGATTTGGCCAATGATATTGCCCGCATAGGAGCAGTTCGTGAATCCATAGGAAAAGATACCATATTTATGGTGGATGCTAATTATGCAATGACGGTTGCCCAAGCCATAGAATGCGCCAAGCAGTTTAAGCCCTATGATATTTACTGGTTCGAGGAGCCTATCATTCCGGATGATTATAAGGGATTCGCCAAAATTGCCGATGAGACCAATGTGCCGCTGGCCATGGGAGAAAACCTTCATACACTCCATGAATTCAGCTATGCATTCGACCAGGCCAAACTATCCTATATACAGCCGGATGCCTCCAATTGCTGTGGCATAACGGGCTGGTTGAAAGTAGCGGAAATGTCGCGCATTTACGGTCTACCTGTTTGTTCGCATGGTATGCAAGAACTGCATGTGAGCCTTGTATCGTCTCAATCCAACGCAGGTTGGATGGAGTACCACAGTTTTCCAATCGATGAGTATACCAAGCGGCCTCTGGTAATTGAAAACTTTCGAGCCGTAGCTCCGGATGAACCCGGTATTGGAGTCGAGTTCAATTGGGATGCTTTGAAATCCTATAGGGAATAATCAGTGGATTTGAATGATTTCGAAACTTCGACAATATTCAGCATTTTAATCCAGAGCCTTCAAGGCAGGCAGCTCAGTACGTAGGCTAGTGCTTTTAGAGCTCTGCAACCTGGATGTTCCTATACCACAAATCCATAATGCGATTGCCGTGGACCTGGATCCCGATGGGGCCTTCGGGGATGATGGTGTCTGAATGGTAAGTCATAATCTTATGTCCGTTGAGCCAGGTGTGGTAAGTGTTGCCTACAACCTTAACGCGGATGGTGTTCCAGTCCCTGGGATCAAATACGGCTTCCGCATCCTTCACCTGGATGGGATAGCCTTTACCTGGAATATAACATAAACCAGTCATGTCGCGTTTGAGACTTCCGGATTCGCCGATCTGAATTTGCTCCCGGTTGTCTCGCAGAAAAATCCCTGTATCGATTCTGCCACTACCGAACTTGAAATCTGCCTGGAATACGAAGTCTTTGTAAGACTTATCCGTTTGCAGAATATCGCCCTTTTGATCGCGATCATTCACCGCGTAAAGCATGCCATCTTTTACTTTCCAGCAGTCGGCTACCTTGTATTTCCATCCCTTGAGGTTTTTACTGTTAAAGACTGAGAGCATTTTGGGCTCTTGCACGTAGTCAGCATAGACCTCTTCGATATTGGCAGATTTGTGGTCGCCTTTGTGGAACAGGAAGCGGTGTTTAAGAAGCAGCGTTTCGCTATCCTTAAGGTTTAAGGCACCATTCAATTGTTTTTCTGCTTCTTCTTTGCTGGAGGTTAAGGCTTTCAGGCCAAAGGGATTCGATGTAAGTAATCCATAAGTACGTGCGTGCCACTTGGTCGGGTAGCGAAGGCTTTCCGGATGGTTCATAAAGGTGATGCCGACTTTATGCCCGTTTATAACTCCCGAGTAATCACACCAGTTTGCTCGCTTGCTCCAGCTGTCTGCGTTTTTGTCGCCATGGGAATTAATCAGCAACCCACCTTTTCCCGCGTCAACGGATATATCGTGTGGCACTCGAATGGAAAGGCCGGCGTCTTTCTGATCGGCCAAATGGGTCAGAACATGAGGTGGAGCTTTGAGGGTTATGTCCACATCGATAATGCGGTTATCTGCATTCGGTTCCCGAAATGTGTAAGTCCGTTCGTCTTTCATGATCCAGTTACCATAATGATCCGTGTAATCGTTGGTAACGATCACGGTGGCATGGTTGTCAGCACTCTGGATGGATTTATAACCGGTGTGCTTGGTATAACCCATTTCGGACAAGATCTCCTTTTGTTCTTCCTGAGACTTCCCTTGCAGACGGCGTTCTAGGCTCATATGCTCAAGCCAGGTGTTGGAGCCATTGACCTTGTGATGACCGAAATTGATGCCGCGGTGATGCGGGTGATCTTGCCGTTCGCCTTCGATATCCTTCATCGGGTAGTGTCGCGTCATATGTGCTCCGGTAGGTCCGATGATGGGGTAGAAGTAAGGTTTGTTGGCCTGATCGGTGACGTAGCCGGCAAAGAGTTCCCCGTCGATGGTCACTTCAAATCCACTTTCTGAGGTGGTAACTTGCCAGTCTTTTGCCTGAGTAAACGTGAATGAAAAAACGAAAAGGAAAACTGAAAAAAGAATATGGTTCATATGGAAGATATACGGGATTTTTCGGATCTGTATTCATACAGCATAAGCATCCGGGCTATGTGAAAACAGATAAAACTCTAGTGCCTAAAAATAATAAAGTGATGAAGTCCGGTAAAACCGAGCCCTATAATTCTGTTTTTAATGATGTTGTTTCAAGTAGTATTTTACAGAATCATTTCTGCCAATTTTTTCGTCTTTTCTCAGTTTAAAAGCTAAACTCCAAAAAACTTCCTCAAATTCTGAATACTGGTTTCAGCAATTATATCGGGACTGGGATCGTACTTAAACACCTCCACAGATACCCAGCCATCGTAAGCAGTTTCACCGAGGGCCTCAACAATCGGCCCATATTTGACACCGCCCATGCCCGGACCATAGAAATTAGGATCGTTGGCATGAAAGTGGGCTGTCCAATTCCTGGAGGCTCGAATGACATCGCCGATAGAGCCGGACTCTGTGCTCATTGCCTTAACATCGAGATGCAAGCGACAGGACGGGTGATCCACTGCCTCGCACAATCGGATAGTTTCTAACGCGGTATTCAGGAAATTGGTTTCGGTTGGTCCCAGAGGTTCCATGGCAATCGTGACTCCTAATTCGCCACAGTGCGCTGCCGTAGCTTTTAATACTGTGGTGGCTCGATCAAAAGCTGCTTCGTATTCCCAATCCCCCTCCAAGTTCCTTTGCTCAGGACTTCCCCAGACCATAATTTTTCCACCCAGATTCTGACAGAGATCCGCCAATCGTTTCACATAATCGATTGTCGCTTGCCTAGTTGCAGGATCTGGGGATGTGAGGTGGTAGCCTTCGGTTTTGGCAAGCAACCAATGGATACCGACAACATCCAATCCCGCATCTCGTACCTGATCACCCAAGGATTGAGCCTCGGCAGAGCTTATGCTACGAACATCGTTTGTCAGGGTAAACGGGGCAATTTCCAGACCGGTATAACCATGGCCCGCGGCCAACCGGGCAGACTTAGCTAGAGGAACATCACCAAAGGTTTCGTTGCAGAGCGCGAATTTCATAAGGAACTTAGAAGAGTAGAAAGATAAGAAATTGTAACCTCAAAATGCACAAAATTTGGTCGGGTAAGGATTTTAAACATGAGCAAACCGAGCAACTGTGT
>DDZZ01000066.1:0-14192 GCA_002346535.1 Opitutales bacterium UBA2995
CACCATTGATGCCGAGTCGTACATTCAGTACACCCGTCATCAATGCGGCACGCGAGGCTGAGCACACCGGAGCACTCACATGGAAATCCGTAAAACGCCGCCCACTGTCCGCCAAAGCATCCAAGTTTGGAGTGGGGTAGTCGCGAGCCCCGAATGGACCAATATCCGCATAGCCCATATCATCGACAAAAAGCAGGATTACATTCGGCGGTTTGGCTTCTTTGTTTGTGGCGAATAAAGCAGCTACCAGTGTCAAAACAAAAAATAGTTTGCTCGCGGAATAAATCGGAAAGTAACGGATTTTCATTGAGATAAATTTAGTTGTATCCGGTTATTGATTTCAATTCGGAATTGCGAAGGGATTTCCAAAATGCCCCAATCAAGCCAAAAATTTGTTTTTTAACTCGATATCGTATTGCCAGTATTTCTTTTCATAGGAGAAAGGCATGATTGGTAGGACCGTAATTGTTTCGGGACTTTTATTTTTTTGGAATGCCACATTGAGATCGGAGTGGACTCAATGGATGGCCAGGGAATTATAAAGGGCCATACTCCTGTAACTGAATGGCCTGAGAGCAAAATTATAATTTGGAAAACCCCGGTTCCCGGTCGTTTTAGATGGAAAGATTTACATAACCACTGCGGATGAAAAACGGGGTAAGCTGTATTTGCTTTGTTATTATCATAAGACTGGGAAACTACTGTGTGAAAAATTTGTTTTATGTGGAGATTTATTGCCAAACCTCCACAAGAACAATACCCAGGCATCTGGAACCGTGGCGACGAATGGGAACATCATAGCCGTTCTTATTGGTTTTAGAGGAGCATTCTAACTTGCTGCTCTGAATTTGAACGGTAAAAAGTTGTGGATCAAGGAGGCCGCCAAAGTGAAGTCACAATTCGGGATAGGAACCAGTTTTATTTTTGTGGCTGCATGGGTGAGCTTCAATGTGGAGATATAAATACCGGCGAAATTATTTGACAAAAGACCTTCGTGCGCAGTCCTTGACTTCCATTAGCTTGTTAGTTGGCTTGCTTTGTCTTACGGACCAAAAATCGGAAACAATCGTTTTTAAGCTAGGGGATCGTTTTGAATTGAATGAGCACAATTCGATAAATGAGAAGGAAATTAGCAACTCGACCTTGGCATTTTCCGAAGGTCAGATGTTTTTAAGAACTCCCAAAGCTCTTTTTGCGATCAGCAAGCAGAACTGAGGCAAGACTTGGTTCGAGCCGCTTGTAACATTTTGAGAATTGGAGCATGACTGTTTTCTGGACAGGGCGGAGGACATTCTATCATCTCTGAGCCACAAAGACTATAGTGATACTAAAATTCTCCCAAAATTTCTCTGTTTATTTTTCCCCTCGACGCCTGTTTCACCTCATCCGCGCCTGGAGTTTTTATTGTCTGGGTGTCTCTTTTCTTCATTCTCAGCAAGATTCTGAACAGACTCGTTCAACTGTCGTAACGGTTATCTCGGATTCGATAATAGTCGATGGTGTTCTAGATGAAAGTATTTGGCAGACAGCTCCCAAAATTGGCGAGCTGATTCAAAGACAGCCAAATCCTGGTACCACACCTAGTGAACGAACAGAGGTCATTTTGCTCAGGGATGCAGATTTTCTTTATGTGGGAATTGTGGCCTACGATTCTGAGCCTGACAAGCTGATCGGCAATGACATGTCGAGAGATGCTTCGCTTCAAAATGAAGACAGTATCGAGATATTATTGGATACGTTTAAGGACCGGCAAAATGCGTTTTATTTTGCGACCAATCCTATTGGTGCATTTGTAGATGGCCTCGTCTTTGGTGCCCAGGAAATCAATACTGATTGGAATGCTATTTGGGATATTCGAACCCAAAAAACGAATACAGGATGGTCTGCGGAATTCCAGATTCCATTTAAAAGTCTGAGTTTCCCGGAAAACAGTTCGGAATGGGGATTTAACATTGGTAGGAAAGTTTACCGTAAGTTGGAAGAGGATATGTGGTCTGGGGGTCGATTGGAGAACGAATTTTTGAAGGTTTCAGAAGCTGGAACCCTTTTGGACATGACCGATCTCAATCAGGGAATCGGTCTCGATGTGAAGCCTTTTTTAGCCTCGAGCTGGTTACGTACCAAGAATCCTGATGGTGGCGCGCTCGATATTGAGCCGGGAGTCGATGTTTTCTACAATATCACCCCCAGCTTGAAGCTGACTGGAACCATCAATACGGATTTTGGTGAAACAGAAGTCGACGCCAGGCAGATTAATCTCACTCGCTTTTCTTTATTCTTTCCTGAGAAGCGTTCCTTCTTTCTAGAGGATGTCGGTGTGTTCAATTTCGCAAGTACGGGTCCAAAGGGTCCTGGTGGAACACCCGATGCGGGCGTGGATGTCTTTCCCTTCTTTAGCCGTAGAATTGGCCTATTGAATGGCAATGAAGTCCCCTTAGATGCAGGACTGAAACTAACCGGAAAGGTTGGAAACACAGATGTCGGCCTCCTAGGTGTTCGGACTGGTGAAACCGATTTTGTTGATGGGAAAAATTTTGTGGTAGGCCGCTTTAAACAAAAGATATTTCAAGAGTCTTACGTAGGAGGAATTTTTACAGATGGAAATCCCAATCAGGGGCGATCGGGATCCACCTATGGAGCAGATGTTCGTTTAGCGACTTCAGATTTCTTTGGGCAAAAGAAAAACTTCAATTTCGATGCTTTCTTTTTGAATGCCAACAACGAGATTGAAGCGGATTCCGATGCGGATGGCACTGGTAAGTCTTTTGGATTTTCAGCGCGTTATCCCAATGATCAATGGGATGGAATGCTCGTCTTCCGCGAGGTGGGGAAGCATTTCGATCCGGGCATGGGTTTTGTGCAACGCAGCAATGTCCGGATGTATCGGGCTGCGGCCAGCTATAATCCGAGACCCAAAGATTTTCTCAATATTCAGCAGATGTTTCACGACATCTATTATACTTATTATGAACGCCTGGATAACGGTGAAAAGGAAACGGCCGAACTGCATATCACGCCATTCGATTGGCATTTCAATTCAGGTGACTCCATACACGCCTTGGCTGACTACACATACCTTTATGAAAGACTGTTTGAGCCGTTTGAAATTTCTCCGGGTATTTTCCTGCCGGTGGGCGAATACAAAACACATCGATCACGTTTCGTTATAGCGACTGCCGCAAGACGTCCATTGTCCGGTTTTTTATTTTTTGAATACGGTGATTTTTGGTCCGGTACTTCTGAACAGTTAAATCTGAGACTTTCCTACAATTTGCCTCCGCATTTTACAGCTCAGATAAGTGTGAATAAGACCTTTGCCGATCTACCACAGGGAAAATTCATTGCTCGGATTTTTACTGGAACCTTTAATTATGCACTTTCGCCGCAAATCACCTTTTCGAATTTATTGCAATTTGACAATCGCTCCAGGAATTTAGGTTGGCAGAGTCGTCTTCGATGGACCCCTAAACCCGGTAATGACTTGTTTATTTCCTTCAATCAGGGATGGATTAACGAGCCTGGCAGTTTGCGTTTCAATGTTAGTGATTCGAAAGTCGCGACCAAGTTTCAGTATACCTACCGCTTCTGAGCCTGCAGTCCTGAGCGGATGAGGGCATTGTGAGACTTCAATACTTAGACTCACTCAATTATGCGCTTGCCATTTGGTGTTTCGGATTGCTTCTCAATATCTTCCAAACGCTACGCTTTATCCGTAGCAACATCTTGCTTTGCTATCGCTTACTAAACGTACTCGTGCCCCTTAACCAATTCGGATATTTTATAATTGATCGAATAGGTAACTGCAAAATTGCAGTACTGTCTACATGCCTTGTTTCTCTATTATATCCGTTGCAAGGAAACGACCAAGGGAAACTCAAGATTGCTGAAATCACAGAAATCAGTGCGCCAATAACCTTGGACGGCGTTTTGGTTGAACCTGTTTGGGCTACCGCAAATAAGTTAGATGATTTGATTCAACGCATCCCCGATACCGGGCAAGTGGTGTCTGAAAAAACGGAGGTCATTTTATTACGCGATATAGATAATTTATACGTTGGCGTTATTGCTTATGATTCTGAACCGGGTAAGATCATCGCTACGACCATGGCGAGGGATGCTAGCCTTCGGTCTGAGGACAGGGTAAGCATTATTTTAGATACCTTTCGAGATCAGCGTAATGCCTATTATTTCGGAACCAATCCGGTCGGATCCATGAGCGATGGATTGTTGTATGGAAGCCAAAATCTTAATTTGGACTGGGATGCCATTTGGGACGTGCGGACTCAACTCACAGATGAGGGATGGACAGCTGAATTTACCATCCCGTTCAAGAGTCTCAATTTTCCAGAGGATCGCGAAACTTGGGGTTTCAATATTCGACGGAGCATTTTTCGGAAAATTGAGGAGGCGGTATGGTCTGGTGCCAGTGTTGAGAGTGCTTTCATAAATGTCTCAAACACAGGTGCTCTAACAAATATGACGGGCCTCAAGCAGGGCGTAGGTCTCGACATACGCCCTTTTTTGGCTTCGAGCTGGTTGCATACCAAAAGCACAGGCGACGATGATTTTGATTTGGAACCCGGCCTGGACATATTTTATAATATCACTCCAAGTTTGAAATTATCGGGAACGATCAATACCGATTTCGGGGAAACCGAAGTGGACGCACGCCAAATCAATCTCGATCGTTTTTCACTTTTCTTTCCTGAAAAACGATCGTTCTTTTTGGAAGACGTTGGGGTGTTTGATTTCGCTAGTACTGTTCCGGATGGCCCTCCTGGATCTCCGGACGCCGATGCGGATATTATCCCCTTTTTCAGTCGGCGTATCGGACTATTTCGAGGAAGCGAAGTGCCCGTCGATGTTGGTGCAAAGCTGACAGGTAGAGTTGGCAGAACCGAAGTTGGATTTTTGGGAGTCCTGACAGGTGAAACCTCCGTGGATGATAACGGGGATCTCTTTCTGGTCGAAGACAAGAATTTCTTTGTTGGCCGCGTTAAACAGAATTTTTGGGAGGAGTCTTACGTCGGCGGTATTTTTTCTCACGGTGATCCAGCTCCAGGTATTTCGAGCAATACATACGGGGCAGATGTGAAGCTTTCCACCTCTCAATTCCTTGGGTATCCGCGCAATTTCCGTTTGAGTGCCTTTGGTCTAAAATCTGACAATGATCTCTTAGATGGCGATGATATGGCGTTTGGTGCGGCCGCTCATTATCCGAACGAAATATGGGAAGGTGTTCTTGCATACAGTGAAATTGAAAAGGATTTTGATCCAGGGCTGGGTTTCGTGCAAAGAAATAATGTTCGGATGTATCGGATAGGTGGAAATTATAATCCTCGCCCAGAAGATTTTTTGAACATCGAAGACATGGTGCATAGTATCTATTACACTCGGTTTGAGCGTCTGGAGGATGGAAGATTGGAAAGCTCCACACTGGATATCGATTGGCTTCATTGGCACTTTAAGTCTGGAGATGCGGTCCACTCCTTCTTCAATTATACTTGGGATGAAGACCAATTGTTCGAAGCCTTTGAAATCTCCGATGGAGTTGTGCTACCGGTGGGCCGGTACAAGACAGATCGGTTCAGTGTCTCGCTTGGCTCGGCCAGGAAACGACCGATTTATGCATTCTTCAGTGTAAGTTTTGGAGATTTCTGGTCGGGATCTGGAGAACAAATTCGAGCCAATTTCACTTACAAACTACCTCCTTGGTTTACCTTGGATACCGGTATCCGGTATACTTTGGCCAATTTGCCGGAAGGCAAATTTTCAGCCCGCGTTTTTACCACAAACTTAGATTTTTCCATTTCTCCCCAGCTTACCTTTTCGAATCTCATTCAATACGATAACCGCAGCCGAAATCTTGGTTTGCAGAGCCGCATTCGTTGGATACTGAAACCCGGTAATGATTTGTTCATTTCCTTTAATCAGGGTTGGATCAACGAGGATAGGGGCAGTTTGCGGTTTTTGTCTTCGGATTCGAAGATTGCGACTAAGTTTCAGTATACTTACCGCTTCTGAGCCTGTGGTTCTGGACGGATGAGTGCAGAGTGAGACTGCAATACTCAGAATCACCAAATCATATGCTTGTCGTTGGGTGTTGTGTATTCTTTGTTGTCAGACGATTCCATTGCTAAATGCCAGCACCGCCGACTCTTTGGGCCTATCGGAACTTTCCCCCCGTCTTTTAGAACCAACTGAATCAGTTATTTATTCAGCATGAGTGGTTTGAAGCGAGGCATTGGTGCTTTTGTTTCAGCTCTCCAGTTTTGCAGTTTCGCGTGGAGTAAATCGGCTAGGTCCTTCCTTGATTCGACCAAGTTATTTTCCTCACCGAGGTCATTCTCCAAATCGTAAAGCTCCAAGTTTCCTTCCTCGAAAAATTCAAGTAGCTTCCAATTGTCATGGCGTATGGCGCTTACGGGCGTGGTTGTTTGGTAATAATGAGGATAATGCCAATAGAGAGTCCTCCGATCTAAGCTTAATTTTGGGGCCTTCAGCAAATCGACCAAGCTGTGTCCTTCGACTTCTTTATTGTGATTCTCATTCCCTTTCAATTTCGCCAGTTCGAGAAGGGTGGGGTAAAAATCCGCAGTTATAACTGGGTGGTCAGATTGACTTCCCGGTTTCGTCACTCCCGGCCAATAAACGATCAAAGGAACGCGTATACCCCCTTCATACAAAGAGCCTTTCCCTGACCGCAGCGGCACGTTAGAAGTCACCTTTTCACCTTTGTAGTCGTTAATGAAGCCACCGTTATCCGAAGTGAAAACTATGACTGTTCGATCCGCGACTCCGGTATCTTCCAACTTCCCGAGGATTCTTGCGACGTTGTCATCCAGGGTTTCGTGCATGGCTGCATAATGAGCATTCTTATGTTCCATGCCATCCCTGACCTGGCCTTGGTATTTCTCAGCAAGTTCCGGTTTACCTTCAATGGGTGTGTGGACTGTGTAATAGGATAAATAGAGAAAGAAAGGATCGTTCTTAGCATTTTCCAAAAAGCCCATAGCTTCATCCGTCAATCTGTCGGTCAGATGTTCATTTTCTCTGGGTTCGTTTGGATCAATGCCAGGTATGTAGCGTGGATGAATATTTTTGCCCGTTCCCCAGGTTCCCCGATATGGAAAATAAAACGTAGCCGGAGCTCCCCAAAACGTGCCACCAAAGCTGTAGTCAAACCCTTGAGTTTCGGGATAGTGAGAGGCTAGGCCGAGGTGCCATTTTCCAACGTGGCCTGTTCGATACCCGGCTTCCCGCAATATCTCGGCTATCGTGACCTCTTCATGTGGCAGACTCCCTTTTACCACCGGTGGAATCAATTGTCTGTTCTGTGGCGGGTTACCTGAAGCTTCATGCCAAATGGTCATTTTCAGTTTGGCGGGCGATTTCCCGGTCATGAATGCTGCACGGGTCGGTGTACAAATCGAAGCGCTGGCATAGGCATTCGTGAACTTCATTCCATTTGCGGCGAGACCGTCGATGTGGGGGGTTTTATGAAGGTTGGAACCATAGCCACTAAGATCTGTCCAGCCCATGTCGTCGACCATGATGACGACAAAATTCAGTTTTGAATGATTTTCTGCATTGGCAGAGCAGATGCTCCCTATCAGAAAAGCAACAATATGAGCAACCGAGCTGAACCTTGCTTTCATGGCAATGCTAACGGTCTCAAAGTAAATCCAGCTGTGGTCCCTTCGATCATGTTCGTCGTGCAGACGTAACAAAATTCATAGACTTTGTCCATCGCCAGTTCTTCCAGATTGTGCAGCTCGCCAATGTGGACGCCTTGTCGTATGAGCAGGTAAGTATGAACTGGAATAAACGATCCATGCTTTTCCATGAACGCCTCGAAATCGTCCGGACTTGGTCCGTATTCCATTCCACTGGTGTCGCTTCCAATCAACATGGCCCCGTTTTCTTCAACCAGCCATTTCGCTCCTTCCAGTAGTAGCCCTGAAGAATCGTGGGCGGTGAGCTTATCTCTGTCAGCTAGGTCATCCCAATATTGGATAGAGCCGGTTCTTATCAAAACTACGTCACCTGGTTTCAACTGAGTTCCCTGTTTGTTTAACGCGCCCTTCAGGTCATCGACCGTAATTCCATAATGGGCCGGTAGGGCCTTGACGCCCTTGTATCCAGCCATATCGATCATCACCCCCCTAGCAATTATCTCTGGAATAGTGGTCGAATCGCATTTTCGTAGACCCCAGTCACCGCCCCAATCGGCTTCTGTAAATCCGTTGTACCAATGGTTATCCTCTCCTTCAACGACATGGCCCAAGCCGTCTATCTGGGTAGCCACATTATCATTCATAAATAGCGCACAACTATGCCAGGCGGTACCTGTTTCAGCAGGTGAAAAATCCCCCTGCCGTTTCACACCTTCCGGTGTGCGAAAGGTCATGATTTCTCCCGGGCTGTGACCCGGCCATTTAAAAGAGTCGCGATTATAGCTAACACCCAGGTTATAGCTCTTGCCGGTCTTGGCTATTTTCAGGGCCGCCAGCTTACTAGCTTCTGTCATCTCGTTAAGAGAACCCACTTCGTCTTCTGGACCCCATACCCAGCCCCAGCCTTTTCCTTTTTCCCACTTTTTCATTCCTGATTCGCCGGCGTAGGTCAAGCCGAACCCAAAAACAAAGAACGAAATGATTAGTGCACATTGAGATTTTAATAGGTGTTTCATGAGATGATGTCTTTTCTGCGGTTAATTAATTAAATTCGACCCAGTTTATTCCGAGAACATGTTTATCAGAGGTTTGTCAAAACGGGCTACCAAAAAAATATCCGTCAGACCGCTTGTGTTATTAAGCTCTGTCGGATGTTCGGAAAATTCAATGCCCTGTCCTGTAACTGAGATCTGAATACGTGCCATGAGTTTTCCAGTTTCCGATTTTTTTAGGAGCTCCACCTAACTCGGTTGGCTGCCCATGCTGCCTGCCCTGACATTGACCTTGTTTATGCCTTCCAAATTCAGGTCGTTCAAGGCGATATGGTTCCCGTCCTCAAAATGACCAATGAGTCCGATTTCCCCATAGGCCTGATCCACAAAATCTATTCCATTGGTTTTAATCAAACAGTGCCACCATTTTCTTTCGAGCATATAATATGTTTTTTGATTTTTCTTTGAGGGGAAGATCTTATTGGTTTCCTAAATCCGTATATTCGGCGGTAAGTACATACACACCTCCGTCCGTACGAATGCCCTCGTCTTGTTCAGTTAATGTGGTCCAGATTTCGTTGTCAATGTCGGGAGTAATCAGTTTCCCGGTCGAACCCGGTTTCGGTGTGTTCTCAGTTTTCTCGATGAGAGACATGATTTAAACTTATTTTATGGCCACTATTGATCTCAAGCTTTTTGAGGTGTTTTCAAAGACTTGTCAGGTAAGATAAGGTGTCCCATATTTGATCACATACCCCATGAAATTCCCCAAAGTTTTAATTTTTTATCTCCTTTTTATACCCATTTGGCTCTTATCGAAACATTTACGTCTTGATGACCCCATTATTTTTCAACGATTTGGAGCTGATAGGACTGGCAAGATTATCATTTTTGGGAAGCTCTTGGTCATGGATGCCGACGGTTCGCACTTGCGTTAGAGAATTTGGGGAACTACTTACGACGAACATCCGTCCCTTTATTCTGACCAGAGGAACGTTCTTTTTGGTGAATTTTTGCGAATGGATAGCAACCTGAAAGAGGAGTGAGGTTGGTTAAGCTCAATATCTATATTGGGGATCTTGAAGTGATTGCCGGACGATTCCATAAAGCGCTTCAGATAAGATAGCCGCCGTTCTCGATATGGAAGGATCCATTAATCTCGATGGGGATTTGGGAGTTCTAAGGATGTTTCATTATTTGGGATTACGAGCCTTGAAATTGCCGGTACACGATTTGGGCAATGAATATGCTGATTCCTGCTGTGTTCTTCATCGGTCGGGCGGGTTGAACGAACATGGAGTGACGTTCATCAAGGAGATGAACCGTTTGAATATGGTCATCAACATTTCCCATGCGTCGGATGAGACCATCGAACAGGCATTGGAAGTGAGTTAGGGTCCCTTGATCGCCACGCACCATGGCGTGCGCAATTTAAATTACATTCCGCGCCTAATGCCCGACCATCTGATGCGAAAACTGGCAGAAAAAGGTGATTTTTCGGGATGCATATTGGCCATTCATTTAATTGCCGCGCTTTTTTCGAATGAAATACTTCATGCGAAGGCTGCGCTTTCTGGGACACCAGTACGGTTAAAAAAGACCCAAGAGAACTGACGATGTATGAGATCCAAAAGGAGCGCATTCCCTTTGTGGTTACCACACCTCCTACTAAATTGCACTTATCGGCCGACGACTGGATGTAGGTTTTGGAGTGTGCCATTGAGATCATGGGCGAGGATCATGTGATTCTCGGAATGGATATGGATGGGTGGCCCGCTCATCCGTAGGATATAAACGATTTTTCTGGATTGCTGCTATTAACTCAAGGTATACTCGATCGTGGTTGGGCAGAAGAGCGGATTCGGAAGTTTTTAGGTGGAAACCTATTGCGAGTATTCTGAGAAATTAATCCTTGAAGCTGATTTTTCTCAGATTCTACAAATCCATCCATGCTCCTCCGTTTTGGCTGCTTTTTACCGCCTTTTCTATAAATTGCATGCCGGCTAAGCCATCTTCGACGGTGGCGTACTTCGAGCCGTCCGCTCCTTGGTAGTTGCTTGATTGATACGCACGGACATCGACTTCAAAACAGCGGTGGAGTCGCCCAAAGGCGTCGTGAAAACCTTCCCCGTGGCCCCAAGGAATGGTGTTTTCATCCAGCAGTTCTTGGGGGAGGTGTGTTAAAAAATCATCGGTTGGAAGGATTGGGTTCCGGTAATAGATGCGATCCGGTTTACCCAAGGGATAGACTTCCAGTTTTTCTGATTCTTCCTGAGCCCAGCGCAATGACCCCCTTTCCCCAACGACTTCTATGCGAAGGTCGTTCTTGTGGCCAATGGCAATTTGCGAGGCGCGGACCAGAGCCTTACCGCCATTGTTGAGTTTGCAGTAAGTGGTAAAGTGGTCATCCAGATTGCCATCTTTGTTTTCATGCCAGGGAAAGTAGGTTTCCAATTGTGCGCTCAGGGATTCAATCTCCAGTCCCGTGATGTAGCGCAACTGCATTAGCGCGTGTGTGCCGATGTCTCCCCCGCAATTGGAAATACCGGAAATTTCTTTTTTCAATCGCCAGGTGGTTTCTTTGAAACCTGGATTTCCAGAACCGGTTGCCATCCATGCTTGCTGGTAGCTGGAGTCGACCCAGCGAATCTCCCCCAATAGGTTTGACCGTACTATATGACGCGCCAATCTGCTGGTCCAATGCCCCAGGTAGGTATGTGCTAAGCAGAACGGAATTTTGCTTTCGTTCACCAACTGGCAAAGCGCTTCCGATTCTTTCACCTTTAATGTGAGTGGCTTTTCGCAGAGCACTGGAATGCCTGCTTGAAGGAACTTCTTTGCCGGATCGAAGTGGGCATGGTTGGGGGTCTGGATAAGGACATAGTCGATGCGGTTCCCTTCCGCTTTATTTATTTCCGCGTCGAGCATGGCATCATAGCTCTCGTACCCTTCAATCGGGTACGTCCAATCAGCAGCGGCTTGTTTTGCTTTTTCTGGATCGGACGAAAGGGCGGCGCAAGTCACCTTGCGCGTGCCATCCATAAAAATCGCTCTTTGGTGCGCATGGGTAATAAAGCCTTTGCTTCCCCCGATAAGCCCGACATTGAGTGTTCTCTTATGATTCATTTACTTTTTTAAAAGACTTTTTATATCCGCACATTTTGTGTTTTAAAACCATATTGATAACTTTTCTATGCAGCCACATAACTAAATCCTGAGATGGACAGGATTTGGGATAAAGGTTTGGTTGTTTTGTATGTATGAAAGCGATGGTTTTGGCAAAAGTAGTTTCCTTGGATGAGACGGATAGGCCTTTGGAATTGAGGGAAATGCCCAAGCCCGTACCGGTAAGGGTCAAATACTTATTCAGGTTGATTCCTGCGTTTGTCATACGAAATTTAAGGCCGGGTAACCTGTCCGAATGTGCAAGTCATACTTGGACACCAAGCAGTCGGTTTGGTGATGGAAATGGGTGACGGTGTAAGCAATCACACTACGGGCGATCGCGTGGGTATGGGTTGGATCCATTCATCAACAGGCGAAGCCGATGAAAGCTTCAGCCATTCGTTTAGTGCGACCGGCTGGTAGTCAATACCATACGAAAAGAAGATCGAGATAAGTCGGACTTGCTCACATTGAGCTATCATGAACATTTGTGGATGGAGCGCGAAATTAAGACGGTGGCCAGCATTACATTCCACGACATTTCTGCATTCCTTCCAATCGCTGCTAAGATCCTTATCCGTTGAGGGCTATCCCTTTATTGCTTGTGAGAAGCCAATCATGCCTTGATGGACCTCAAAAGAAGTTGCCTGAATAATTCGGCTGTATTGAAAATTCTTAATTGAATATGGGGTTTTAAAAGGAATTATAGATTGGAATTGCTATGCTCGCTTGTGGCGTGATCTCATTGCTGAAAGAACGGCCTCGGCGACTGACGGATCTCAACCATGACAGAACTACCTTGGAAGAAATATGGTATTTATGCCGGTTTGGTTGTTTTTTTGGTTTTGGTTTTGTTCTTTAATCCCGAGCCCGATAATCCCCAAGTAGGAAAAATGGGTGCGATCGCGGCCTTAATGGCGATTCTTTGGATTACCGAAGCGGTGCCTTTAGCTGTTACGGCTCTCGTACCTATCGTGGCCCTACCTCTTTTTGGGATACTTGGCGGTGATGATACAGCCAAAGCTTATATGAATTCCATCGTGTTCTTGTTTATTGGTGGATTTATGATTGCTGTTTCGATGCAGCGTTGGAATCTGCATCGCCGTATTGCTCTTACCATAATCCATACAATCGGGAAGCGTGCGGATTTTATGGTTCTGGGATTTATGGTCTCAGCGGCCTCGCTTTCGATGTGGATTTCCAATACGGCGACAGCTGTAATGATGCTGCCGATTGGTTTGGCTATTGTGGTAAAGATTGAGGAGGAGTTCGGAGAGGCGAAATCTCACAAAGTGACACTAGCCCTGATGTTGGGGATAGCATATGGTTGTTCTGTCGGAGGAGTGGCGACCTTGGTGGGGACTCCGACCAATTTAGCATTCGTCGAGATTTTTCATAAAACATTCCCTCAAGCTCCTCCCATAGCTTTTGGTCAATGGCTCATTATTGGCCTGCCCTATTCTCTCACCATGATTTTCATCATCTGGCTGTTGCTTACCAAAGTCCTTTGTCGCTTTGACAAGGGATTGGTTCTGGATCGATCAGTCATACGGCAGGAGTTAAAAGGGTTGGGGCCTATGAGCTATGAAGAGAAAATAGTGCTTTCGGTTTTTATAGTGACTGCCCTTTTATGGACCTTTAGAAAGGATCTTGTACTGGGGTATCTAACGATTCCAGGGTGGGCCAATTTGCATAGCGCATTTGAGTTAGTAAATGATGGAATGATCGCTATCTGTATGGCCATGTTGTTGTTTTTTATTTCGGCGCATAATAAAGGGGTTGGTGATCGTATCCTGCAATCGGACACCTTTGGCAAAATCCCCTGGGACATCATTTTGTTGTTTTCAGGAGGATTTGCGTTAGCGGAAGGTTTTAAGGCCAGTGGTTTATCTCAATACATAGGAGACACGCTTGCCTCTATTGGAGTGGTGAACGTTCTCCTGCTTGTCGTTGTGATTTGCTTTTGTGTTACCTTTTTGACTGAGCTCACGTCCAATGTAGCCACGCTTTCAATGTTACTACCGATTTTGGGGAGTTGGGCAGTAGCCATATCAGTGCATCCACTTCTTTTTGCTGCGGCTGCGGCAATCTCGTCCTCGATGGCCTTTATGATGCCGGTGGCCACCCCGCCCAATGCTGTGGTTTTTGGAAGTAAACGCATCCGCATTATTGAAATGGCTCGAACGGGACTGATGCTCAATTTTGTGGCGATGTTTTTTACGATTGTGGCGGTTTACTTGCTGTTTCCGTACCTGACCGGGGATGCTATTTCTGATTTTCCCGCTTGGGCGAAATAAGGGATAATGTCGGTTAAAATATTAGGGTAGTTTTGCCAAAACCGCCGAAACTTTATCGGCTC
>DDZZ01000066.1:14505-16258 GCA_002346535.1 Opitutales bacterium UBA2995
CAGCTAGGCGAACAAGCCATACTAGGATCCAGCTAGAGCCAGTGCAAGTATGCATACATCGCTACGACTATGAGTAGCACTGCACTGCCCGCTACCTTCGTTCCGGACCAGTACTCCGCCGTACCTGTACCGCTATGGTCATCCCAAAAGGTTGGTATGTCTGCAATGGGCTTAACTGGATGGGTCTTACTCATCACGAGCATAATAACAATTAGCAGAGCAAAGGTGAAGCCTGTTATATGGAGCCAGTGCATAAATTTGATATCGAAAATGGGAAGAATCATATTAAAAAGAACATAAAGACTGATTCCCGAAAAAACGATGATTTTGGCTCCCATTGAAGGCGCTTTGCGTATCAGAATACCTGAGACAACAAGCGCGAAAACCGGAACGCTGAATGTGGCTCCGATTAGTTTCATCAAATTAAAGAGCCCGGCCGGGGCGTGCACGATGAAAGGCGCAACTCCCATCGCAAAAATTGCCAGACAGATTCCGAAGGCCTTCCCTGCTTTTACCACCTGCTTGTCGGTAGCATCCTTTTTGATGAGATTTTTGTAAATATCCAGGCCGAATAATGTAGTGGAACTGTGGAGGCAGCTGTTAAATGAGCTGAGGATGGCGCCAAACATGACGGCGCTGAAAAATCCCACAAGCCAAGTTGGCAACACTGCTTTGACCAGCATTGGATAAGCGAGGTCTTGGTTTACCAGGTCCGGACCAAAGAGCTCTAATGCGATTACACCGGGGAGCATCAGGTAGAGCGGGCCGAGCAATTTCAGAAATGCTGCACCGAGAACACCCTTTTGCCCCTCTTTGAGGGACTTTGCTCCGAAGGTCCGTTGAATAATGAATTGGTTTGTGCACCAGTAAAACATGTTCACCATAAGCATGCCGGTGAAGAGAACACTGAAGGGGATGTCAGAATCACTATCTCCGATGGGATCCAGCATAGGGCGCTGGTTATCAACTATGCGGTTTATGCCTCCAAATAGGCTGCCTTCGCCCAATGCCATCAATCCAAGGAATGGAATTAGCAATCCGCCAATCAGCAGGCCGACGCCGTTGATGGTATCTGAAATTGCAACGGCCTCCAATCCGCCGAGAATGGCGTAGAGAGCCCCCACTATGCCTATAGACCACACCATCAGGAAGATCGCCTGCTGCTGGCTGATTTTAAAAGTCTCTGAGACGTTGAAAAGACTTTCCATGGCTAAGGCGCCCGAGTAGAGGATGAAGGGAAGGAAACTGAAAGCCAGGGCCAACAGAAACAACACACTCACGAAGGTTCTGGTTTGTTTGTCGAACCGCTTTTCGAGAAACTCCGGGATCGTAGTAATTTGCCCTGACCAATAAATCGGTAAGAATTTCCAGGCCATGACTACAAGTGCCGCTGCAGCGATCACTTCCCAGGCGATGACCACAAAGCCACTCATGTAGGCACCTCCATTCAACCCGACCAATTGCTCCGTAGACAAATTGGTAAGCATGAGGGACCCAGCAACTACGAACCATGGTAAACTTCTTCCTGCCAGGAAATAGCTGCTGCCGACGGATTGATCGTCCTGGCGTGTCTTCAGCCATGCTATAATAGCTACTGATGACGTAAATCCAAGAAAGGTCAGGAATGTGAGCATGTCCGGTCTAATTTGAAGTTAAGAAGCGATAGACAAACCAGTAGTACAATTCTAGGTGAGCCTTAGGTAGGGTCAGAATGAATACAAGTAAGAATTAGAATGGGGCGCGGAATGAGGTG
>DDZZ01000066.1:16576-17015 GCA_002346535.1 Opitutales bacterium UBA2995
GAGAGAAATAGATGATGTACGATAAAACTTAATTACTTTTTGCAGGAAGCTGGATTCTGGTTGCTAGAATCCAGAAACAAGCGACAAGAATCGTATTAGTTACCGAATTCTAGATATACCCCTAGCCAGAAGATATCATCGAGCGTTTCGTCATGATCATCATCCAAGGCAATGATGTAGGTAAGGTAACCTCCCAACGACACCTTTTCGTTCAAGGGGGTCGAAATATCTATTCCGAGCTGCAGGTTGTTGAGGCCATCATATTCATTTGCTACGTAACCCTTATTGATTCCCAACAGAGCATACGGTGCTATAGTAAAAGGGTTTCGCTCAAATTCAGTTGATGCTATAAGTTCAATCCAGGTTCCACTAGCCTCCGTCGAATAGACAAATGCAGCTGTTAGGTCGATAGCTTCCAAGGTATTTGTAGTTAATTCCA
>DDZZ01000066.1:17334-18128 GCA_002346535.1 Opitutales bacterium UBA2995
GCTGATATCGTTGTCGGACTCGTCGTCGTCAGCAAAATCCAACCAAGTATAGCCCACATTTACTCCTCCTTCTTCCAAATTGATTCCATAGCCTATGCCCAGATTCAACTCCGTGTATGAAGTATCTGTGCTCTCCGCATACCAACTTGTTAGAAACAAATCTTGTGAATCGAAATGAGAAGACCACTCGGCCGCCACGGAAGCCAGCCCTCCTGAGTCCAGATTGTCGCGACCTTCGGAGACGTATTTACTATCCCAGGCTCCCGTAAAAGAAAGGATGCCTTCGTGCTCTTCTGTCACTGAGTGCTTACCCAAATTAACATGATCAGTGTGTTCTGCTGAACCATAAGTAATAACGCCTAAGAATATTGGAAAAATTAAAGTCCAAGGAGCCTTCGCTAACCAAGCCGAAAACCCGAAGTAGTTGTAACTGAGAAGCATAGTTGGATTAGGCGATTGGACGAGATGATTCAAATTTTAAATTTTGACTAATCAAAACCATTTTAGACCTTGTCAACTTTGTAAGCCTCTATGTATCAGGATTCTTATCCATTTATAGGTCCAAAATTTAGGAAAACTTACCAATTTTGTGTATTTGGGTTCTGGTAGGTCGATTCACATTCCGCAACCTTTGGCTGAGACAAAGGGCAACAACCATTGAAAAAATTTGGATTGCGCAATGAGCCTTATTTGGCTTAGATTAACAGTGACGTCTAAGAGAACGAATAATTTACCTAAGCGATTGATTAAATCCGAAACCATATTTGATGCCAATGTTCGCTAAAAAAGACTCG
>DDZZ01000025.1 GCA_002346535.1 Opitutales bacterium UBA2995
CCCGCTGATCGTTAATTTTCCCGGTGTAATCCCCGGAGGACAGGTGAATGAGGACTTGATATGCTTCTCGGATATTTTCCCTACCATTGTCGAGGCTGCTAGGATAAAGCCAAAACGTATCACTGATGGAGATGGTTGGAGCTTTTGGCCCCAGTGCCTTGGCCAAAACGGCATCAAGCGTGAATGGATTTATGGATACTACTTCCCACGGCCTTATGCGGAAGATTTCGATGATAAGTATCGGCATTGGGAAGTGCGGTATGCTCGCGACAAGCGGTATAAACTCTACGATAGCGGCAAGATGTATGATACCGTGATCGATACGTTAGAGAAATCGCCGCTAGCCGAAGAAACTGCTCAAGAAGTACGCAAAAAGTTGCAAGACGCCCTGAATACCTATCCTCCGAAAGGTCAAAATGTCGATTACTCTCGGGTAACGGGTACGATGCCGGAAGGTATTAATTAATTTTCATTTTTTATGATTCGGAAATCTCTCATTCTTTCATTCGTTTCGTACGGAGTAGTCTTGAGTTTGGGCGGTTGTGGAAAAATCGAAAATGTACAAAAGCTGAGCACGTATAACAATTACCACGATTGGGCAATCTATCGGGGAGATCAATGGGGCAACCAGTTTTCAGATTTGGATCAAATCAATGTCTCCAATGTGCATCTTTTGGAGCCAGTTTGGCAGTATAATACGGGAGATCATACACCGAGGTCATTGTTTCAGAGCAGTCCATTGATTGCGGATGGGTTTCTTTATTTTGTTTCACCAGGAGGGCGAGTGATTGCATTGGATGCAGAAACTGGTCGGGAGATTTGGGCCTTTGATGTTCGAACCCAGGAAATGATTGACAGCGGCTATTCTACGGTGAGTCGGGGAGTATGTTATTGGGAGGCAGATGGCGTTGGTCGATTGTATTACACAATGGAAATGTCTTTATACGTCATTAACGCAAAAACGGGACGACTCGTTGAGGAATTTGATCAGGACGGAATATTGGATTTGGGAGAAAATCTGGGAGAAGATCCAACAACGGTATCTGTTAGCGCAACGACGCCGGGGGTCATTTTTGAGGACTACTTTATCCTTGGAATGAGAACTAGCGAAACCTTTGGTTCTTCCCCGGGCCACATTCGAGCCTGGGATGCTCGCACGGGTGAGATCCGATGGATTTTTCATACTATTCCTAAGGAAGGTGAATTTGGTTACGATACCTGGGAATGGGTGGAAGGAGAAACTTACGGCGGGGCGAATCCATGGGGCGGACTGACTGTAGACGAAGAACGCGGATGGGTATTTGCGGGAAACGGATCGCCGACGTATGATTTTTATGGCGCAAACAGGAAAGGCAAAAACCTTTTTGGAAACTGTGTTCTGGCTCTTGATGCCCGTAGTGGAAAACGAATCTGGCATTATCAGACAGTTCATCACGATATCTGGGATATGGACAATCCTCCGGCTCCAATTCTGGTTACCGTGAACCATGATGGGTACGAACGGGATGCCGTCGTACAAATGACCAAACAGGGCTGGATGTTTGTATTGGATAGGAATACGGGTGAGCCTATTTTCCCGGTAGAGGAACGCCCGGTTCCTCCCTCAACACTGCCCGGGGAAGAGGCCTGGCCAACGCAACCGTACCCATTGAAGCCGGCACCACTGATTCGTCAGGGTTTTAGTGAAGAGGATTTGTCCGATGTAACTCCTGAGATTCACGCCACTGTGAGCGAGACTTATAAACGGTATACCGGGGTTCCCATGTATACTCCACATAGCCTGACGCCCCAGGTTATGCTTCCAGGGATGAGCGGTGGCATGGAATGGGGTGGTGCTTCATTTGACCGGAAAAGTCAGATGCTTTACGTGAACGTCAACGAAATGCCAAATTTGGTTGATATGTTCATGGTTACGACATTAGTTGATGACACCGGTTTAAGTTCTGAAAACAAGGGACGGTTATTGTATCAGGCGAACTGTGTGGCCTGTCATGGCGTGGAGCTGCAAGGCGCTCCGCCCGTAATCCCTTCTCTTCAAGGCATTACGGCCAAAACCGATCAGGAACTGTTGACTTCGATTCAGCAAGGAAAAGGAATCATGCCGCCCTACAAAAACTTACCAGAAGACGACATCCAGGCACTGTTGGCTTTCTTGCGGGATCCAAGCGAAAAGCCCATGGACCGGAAATCGATACAAACCAAGACTGTGTATCTGATGGACGGATACAACCGTTTTTTTGACAACCAGGGCCACCCTGCAATCAAGCCACCTTGGGGAAGCCTGGCAGCTGTGGATTTAATGCGAGGTGAGATCAAATGGAAAGTGCCTTTAGGTGAATATCCGGATCTTGTAGCTCAGGGCATTAGGAATACCGGGACTTTGAATTGGGGTGGAGCGGTTGCCACTGCTGGTGGTATCATTTTCATAGGAGCCACTGCTGATGAAAAAATGCGAGCTTTTGATTCGAAAACCGGTGATGTGCTCTGGGAACATAAAATGCCCTATGCCGGATGTGCGACACCTGCAGTGTTTGAGCAAAATGGTAGACAGTTTGTAGTAATCTGTGCCGGCGGCGGACCAAAAACGCCAGTACGTTCAGGAGATGCAGTAATTGCCTTTGCCTTGCCTAAATAATTCTGCTTTCAAACTTTC
>DDZZ01000012.1:0-27605 GCA_002346535.1 Opitutales bacterium UBA2995
CTGCTGCCACCCGTAGGTGTCTGGACCGTGTCTCAGTTCCAGTGTGGCTGACGATCCTCTCAGACCAGCTACCCGTCTTAGCCTTGGTGAGCCGTTACCTCACCAACAAGCTGATAGGCCGCGAACCCCTCTTAAAGCGTCATTACAAACTTTAGTATCCTCCACATGCGAGGAGGAACCACATTCGGTATTAATCCGAGTTTCCTCGGGCTATCCCCAACTTTAAGGTAGATTGTTCACGTGTTACGCACCCGTTCGCCACTTTCCTTACATCCGGTTACCCTTCAGTAGTTCTCGTTCGACTTGCATGTCTTAGCCATGCCGCCAGCGTTCACTCTGAGCCAGGATCAAACTCTCCATAAGAAAGTTTGTTTCGGATGCTAAATCCGAAGACATCTGGCTCCGATTTAATCGGACAGATTTGTATTTAAAGAATTGATTATCCGTGGGCCGGACAATCGCACAAAGTAACTTTCAAAGAACGCCATTTCTGCTGTGACGGAAAAGGTCAAAAGTAAGGAGACCCCGAATTTTTCCGTCAAGTGGAAACAGGTGAAATATACAAATAAATTCCCGGAAGAAATTAGTCAAAAAACAAGGCCAAAAATTGACCGTTTCTCATGGATCAAAATTGCAGGAATTTAGATAAAAGAACGAAACCCAATTAGGGGAAAAGTTGAAAGAGCATGGATGTGGGCCTCCAACTGACAAGTCTTTTTTTCACCGCCAATACGACTAATATATAAGTGCTTGATATACAATGAGTTGAGTCCAGATTTTAATGGTAAATTTCAGGCGAATGGCCGAACGTTCCCTCAAGATTTTGAGAAGGTTGCGATTTCAGGCGCATCCAGTGACAGAAAAAGGCCCGGTTGAACACCGGGCCTTTAAGGAAAATTGTAAAGTCGAAATTCGAATCAGGAATTACTCTGTGATACAGGAACCTGGGCCACTTCCGTAGTCTTGGCAGCTGCGCAGCAGGCTTTTTCTTTGTCGACGAAGGCAACTTCCGTTTTTTCAGCACTGCATGAGGCCGTGGCAGCTTCGGTTGTCTTACTGGCTGAACAACTGCTCGCTACCTCTACTTTAGCTACCTCCGTTGCGGAAGAACAGGATGTGCCCTCGAGTTTGGCAACTTCAGCCGTTTTGGATGCGGAACAGGAAGCTTCCGCTAGGGCTACTTCCACTTTTTCAGCGCTGCAGGATGCTGCTGCAACCTCAACTTTTGCTGTCTCAGTTTTGGACAGGGGGCAACCAAACGAAAGGCTGCTGCTGATTGCAGTAAAAACAGTCGTGAAGAGTAATTTTCTGATCATGGCTTGTTGAATAATTTAAAAGTTTATTTTTTCCCATTTAGACGAAGCTATGTGGCCTCGTCAACACAATGTGGAGTTTTGGGTGGATTTAATTACTATCCATTTGAGTGTGATACCACCCAACTTTACGCAGTCATAGTGGACTCCTGGCTACGGCTTTTACGACGAAATTCGCGGGGCGCCGCACCATAGATTTTTTTGAAAGTACTCGAAAACTGGTGCTGGCTTGAAAACCCACACTTTTGAGAAATATCGATAATTTTCCGATTTGTGCTGCTCAGTAGTTGCTCGGCAAATCTCATCCGCATTTTCAAAAGCTCAGCATAGGGGGAGGATTGAATAGCGATGCTGAACCGCACCTCCAGCAGTCTCCTCGACACACCGAGCTCACTGACGAGGTCGGTGATGGAAATTTTTTCATGAAGGCGGGCGCGCAACCATTCAAGCGCACGTGAAACCAGAGCATCCCCTGCTTGATCGAAACGGCTGGAGGATCTTTCCACAATCCTTACGGGGTCAAAATGCCGAACAAAAGAAGCTTTAATGAAACCATTTCGGAAATCATCCAAGGCTTTACCCGCAGTATACCCAATATCGAAATGGGGAAGCTCAACTGTGGTTAAGGGCATTCCCGAAAAAATGGAATCCCGGTAAACATTGCCCACTCCTACAAGAGACACCGTATCCGGAACAAGAATACCTCCAATCCGGCAAGCCAGTAATAAGCGGCGGGCAACGAAATCTCCGGCACAAAACACAGCAACAGGTTTGGGTAATTCTTTCAACCAGCCCCCCCATCCATGACTCGATTGGGACACCCAGCCTTTAGGTGCGCAATGAAAAGATTTTGTCTTATCACCGATGATTTTTTGAAAGCCTTTCAGGCGGAGTTTGGTGAACATATTTCCCGTAAGCCCTGCGTAAGCCACATGCTCAAATCCTGCTTCGAGAACCCGGCTGCCGACCATTTCTCCTACCTTCTCGTCATCGACTACCACTGACGGGACAGAGCTTATTTTAGACAGGTTGTCTATATTCACCAAGGGTATTCGACCGGTCCAATGATTCTTAATCCAGCGATCGCTTACGAATCCCCCAATGAGCCCCACCAAATTTCCATGTTTGGCCAAATCGATCATAACAGACTCTTCTCCTGCGTTGAGCGGGATGGCGCCCCAATCTGCATGCGTATCTGCATAGGATTGCACGCCACGATACAACTCCACCATAGAGTCGAACTCACTTTCAAGCAACACTGCTACGACCGGCAAATGCTGATCAAATGGTTCATATTCCGCCATCTCGTAAATAGGGAGTTAAAAGGACTTATTTGTGCGCATAATCATAAAATATTTTTTCGTTTTTACGTAAAGACAGTTTTTTGTTTCTGTGTTATGGTCGAGCATCGCAGCCCGAACTTGTCTTAATAACCCGCTAAAACCCAAATGAAAAAAGCACTCATTACTGGCATCACAGGCCAGGACGGTTCATACCTCGCTGAACTCCTCCTCGATAAAGGCTACGAGGTTCACGGTATTATTCGTCGCTCCTCGTCGTTCAATACGGAACGTATAGACCACCTGTATACAGATCCGCACATTTCCAATTCGAAGTTTTTCTTACACTACGGAGACTTGGCAGACCCGGTTAATTTGGTGAAATTACTTTACGATCTGAACCCCGAAGAAATTTATAATCTGGGCGCACAGAGCCACGTGCGGGTGTCCTTCGATATACCGGAGTACACTGGCGATGTGACCGGAGTCGGCACAGTTCGGATTCTTGAAGCCATACGTGAAGCGGGTATGGTAAAAAAGGCCCGGTTCTATCAAGCCGCCTCTTCCGAAATGTTCGGTAAGGTCCAGGAAGTGCCCCAAACAGAAACCACTCCATTCTGGCCCAGAAGCCCCTATGCTTGTGCCAAAGTATACTCCTACTGGCTGACCGTTAACTACCGAGAGTCTTATAACCTGCATGCGAGCAACGGCATTCTGTTCAATCACGAGTCACCCCGTCGCGGTGAAACTTTCGTGACCCGCAAAATAACCCGAGCAGCCACACGCATTAAGATGGGCCTGCAAGACAAACTCTACCTTGGCAACCTCGACGCCAAGAGAGACTGGGGATACGCCAAAGAGTACTGCGAAGGCATGTGGCTGATGCTGCAACAGGATAATCCGGATGACTACGTTCTGGCAACCAATGATACCCATTCGGTCAAGGAGTTCTGCGAGGAAACATTTGCCCTGCTGGATATGGATTATGAAGAATACATCGAGTACGACAAAAGGTACGAACGACCCGCAGAAGTGGAGTTGCTAATTGGTGACCCCGCCAAAGCCAGGAAGCAATTGGCCTGGGAACCTCAAACAGATTTTAAAGGTTTGATAAGGATCATGGTTGAAGCCGACCTCCAATTGGCTAAAAGGGAGCTCGCTATTAAACAAGCTTCAATCATTTAATTCTTAGCCAAGTTTATGGATCCTTCCTGGAAAGTATTCGTTTCCGGTCATCGCGGTATGGTCGGATCAGCCATTGTTCGCAAGCTGGAATCGCTTGGTCACGAAGAAATTGAAACTGCTACTCGCGACGAGCTGGATCTCACGGATCAAACTTCAGTTCTACGGTTTTACGAAATGGAACGACCGGATGCAGTCATTATTGCAGCTGCAAAAGTGGGTGGCATAGGAGCCAATAGCACTTATCCGGCTGAGTTCTTATACGAAAACCTCATGATTGCGGCCAACCAGATCCACGCCGCTTTCAAATTTGGGGTAAAGCGCTTACTCTTCTTGGGCAGTTCGTGCATCTACCCAAAACTCGCCCCGCAACCCATGCCGGAAAGTTGTTTGCTGACCAGCGAATTGGAGCCAACGAACCAACCTTACGCCATCGCTAAAATTGCCGGTCTCAAATTGTGCCAGTATTACCGCAAGCAATTCGGCGCCATTTTTCATTCACTAATGCCCACAAACCTTTATGGGCCTGGCGACAACTATGATCTTGAGAATTCGCATGTTCTTCCGGCTTTGATCCGAAAATTCCACGAAGCCAAGGAGAATAATGATCCGGAAGTTGCCATGTGGGGCACGGGCGCTCCACTGAGAGAGTTTCTGCATGTCGACGATCTGGCAGACGCATCTCTCTTTTTGATGGGACTGGAAAATCCACCGGATTGGATCAATGTCGGAAGCGGTGATGAAGTTTCCATCAAAACCCTCGCGCTGATGGTCAAAGAAGCTGTCGGTTACCAAGGTGAAATCGTTCAGGACGCCGATAAACCGGATGGAACTCCAAGAAAGCTTTTGGATTTGTCGGTCTTAAATCAGTTGGGCTGGACAAGAGAAATTGATCTTTCGACCGGCTTAAAGCTGACCTACCGATCTTATTTGGAAGAAAAAGAGTCCGGAGCATTACGAAGCTAAGCGATCAAAAACCGAAGCAAAATTCGGGCTTCAAGGAATAGAGACAGAAGTTCTTTGACTCGGATTAGATTCGAGAAAATATCAATCAATCCCCAATGCCCTTAACCTATTTCATCGAAAACTTTAGTTACACGGGAAAGTCAGATTCTAAAACATTGATGCGCGGCTGGATCGTCGCGCCTTTTCCGCTTCAAAAAATTATCCTGCTTCAACCCGGCAAGGGATGTCTTTCAATCGAAGTTAACCAATGTAGGCCGGATGTGGCAGCAGTATTTCCAGAAGTTTCACATGCGGGAAATTCCGGGTTTACGATAGAGCTGCCATTAAGAATCGAGCCTTCAAATGGGGTCATGGCTATTTTGCAGGGGAAACGAGAAAACAACAATCCGAGAGACCTATTGGCCACGCTCGACCTGAGCACAAATTCTCCTCAGAGGCTGGAAGATGAAGAGGGCGGTTTTCAATCTATTGATTTGGAGCAAAAGCTCAAACTGGTCCACCAAGTCAAGCCCGGAATAACCCTGAGGTTGGATATTATCAACAAATGCAACCTTCGCTGCATCATGTGCCATTATTCCAACAGTGCATATTTCAAGCGGAAGGCTCGACGCATCTCCCTCGATGAGTTTAAGGATTTCTTCGATTCCATTGCCCCGATGGTGAAGGACATCATGCTCTCCTGTTCGGACGAACCACTTCTATCGCCCCATTTTCTGACCATCGTCGAACATATCGCGACTAACTTTCCTCATGTGGAAATGGAGTTTTGCACCAACGCCATGTTGTTGAATGAGAATATCAGGAGAGGCATTATAGAACACGGTGTAACCTACTTGATGTGTTCTCTGGATGCGGCAACAAAGGAAACCTTGGAGGCCATACGCGTAGGATCCAATTACGAAAAAATCGTATCCAACATCCTCGCTCTGACCGAACTTAAAAATCAGTCTGGAACGCGCTTTCCAAGAGTCATCTCAAACTTCGTGATGATGGAAAAAAACATTCACGAAGCTCCAAAGTTCGTAGAGATGTGTAGCGAATTAGGAGTAAATGAAATCGATTTCCGCCATGTCGTTCCTGGTGACTACTGGAACGATTCTAAACAATTTCTACAAAACCACCCTGCCAAATATAACTGTTATAGGACAAAGATTTTGGGGGCAGCTGAAAATGCAGACATTCAGGTCTTCATTCCGGATGCTTTACCAACCAACGAAAACTACGCCGCCGATGACCCAAAGGTTACCTTGGATGATTTCCGAAACGTTTCGCCGGCCAAGGCAACTGATTCCACACCAGTAAAGCCAAAGCAATTCGCGACAGATTTTATGCCCCGCAATATATTAGGAACAGCGGCTGATATTTTTTCGGACACTTTTTGCCAACGCCCCTTCAGTGAAATCAGCATTTTTGATCAGGAGATCGTCAGGCCCTGCCCATTCCATAAGGTAGCTTTAGGGAACCAGTCAGAAGGCGAAACATTGAACGGAATCTTTTTCGGAGAAAGGTTCAAAGAGGTTCGCAAAAACATGTACAGGCCTGAAGGGGACACCAATTGCCAAGGATGCCCGGTAAAAGGCAACTATTTTGGAATTCAATAGCGCCCTTTGAAATATCTGCGGGAGGGTATTGATAATTCCTCAAACTCGATAAAAATTTGCCCCGAGCCATTTTTTTAAAACCCCTGAAAGGCTTTAGAAAAAATGGCGACCAACTTTTGGATCTCTAAAAATCCGGATGCTCTTTTTTGTATACTCTCTACTCGATTGGATGCCGAATGAAACGCCTGTATGTTAAACTCATTGGAAATTGTACGCCCAGTTGCCGAGAAATGGCCCAACTGTCGTCCCAGTCCTTGGACCGTAAGCTTTGCTTCTGGGAAAAAATAAGAATGAATATGCACGGCTGGATCTGCAGTTGGTGCAAAGATTACTCACAACAGGTTCAGCATATCAGCGGAACGGTTCAAGGTGAAGGCGAGTCATTGGCGGAGCTAAAGGGTGACGAGATGTCCGATGAATCTAAGGACAAACTTAAGGCGATGATGGCTCAATCCTTGGCCGAAGAAAAGGATCAAGGACGCTAAAGCCTTTTATCAGACGAAGACCAGTTGTCCTGAAGACACTTGCGCAAAGCCATACGGGCGCGGTGAAGAATAGTCCACAGGTTTTGCGGAGTGATGTTAAGCTGCTCAGTTATGTCCTTGCTTTCGATACCATCAATCTCGCGCATGATGTAAACTTGCCTGATTTTTGGTGGCAGTTTCTCGGAACATGCCATTAACTGATTCATAAATTCCTGGCGATCAAAGTTTTCCCACTGCTCAGCAGACCAGTCAGCTGGGGAAAAATCTCCATGGAGCCAATGCCCGTCCTCTCCGAAGTGCTCACTTTCTTCATCGTCATAAAACGAGCTGAGTTGTGTGAACGATTTTTCGCGCGTGCTTTTCCGGTAATAGTCCATGACCTTGAATTTCAGAATACCGGTTAGCCAGGTTTTCAAAGTAGACCGGCCTCCGAAATTTTTGAGGGATTTAATCCCGGCCAGAAAAGTCTCTTGCACCAGATCCTCTGCAACAGATGGATTATTCACACGCATGAGTGCAAATCGCCACAGATAATCACCGTATGCCTCTACCCAAGTGGAAGGATCGAGGGAATCAGAAGGATTTTGCGAGGCTGGTTCCAAAACAAAAAGCGAGGCTGATTTGCATGTTTACGCAAGCAATTGTCAAGAGCCTCCCATTAAGCCTCCATTTAAACAACTTACAACGCTCCCTTCGTATTAACCTTTTCCATCGCATGCCTGCAGCGCTTTTGATAGGTGGGCTGACCGGAGGGAAAAGCAGATTACACATTTTTAGCGTCCATGGGAGTGACAGCTTTTCGGATATCCTGCCATACCCTCGAATGCTGGGCCATGCCCTCGGGCACATTAACTTTTCACACCTTCTGGGAAATTTGACCATAGTCCTCCTCACCGGACCCATTTTGGAGGAAAAGTATGGGACCCGTTATGTAACGGTCATGGCGCTCATCACTAAACAGCAATACTTGATGTACTTTTCTTCGATGTTATGCTCCTCGACGCCAGTGGGATAGTATTCATGTTCGCCGTACTCAGTTCTTTGGTAAATGTGCGGAAGAAAACAGTGCCGCAGAACTTCATTTTGGTCTGTGTGGGCTTCCTCGGCAACAAATTGGCCCTTTCCTTTAATTTAAAAACGGATTCTCTACCCCATAGAGAAATAGCAAGCAGAGGAAACATATAGAGACATAAGGAAAGCCCAGTAGACCAATCTAAATGTGGTCGCTCCCAAGCACGAGTTCGCCAGAAGGTTGGCTAAGCTCAGCATCTGCTGTATCTTCCTCGGTAATGAAGAAGGAAACAAGGGTCGAGCTGATCGGAGAGCTATCTTCCAATTCGAAAAAATACATGCCCTGATCCTGTTCCTGCATTGGAATAATGCCGGCACATTCGAGTACATTGGCGTCTTTGAGCCAAAGGAAATAATTCTTCCCACGCTCCCTTTTTGGTAGTTTATGGATCGCTATAAACCCCTGCTTATTATTGGGATCGTAAACGGCATACCCGCTTCCCAAGGTCCCCACGAGTGGAGATTCATCGACCCTAACAGGCAATTGCTCCGGATGCTGCCAATAAGTTTCCGCCATCTGAGCAAGATGGACAAAATTATCAATTTCATCGACGGGAACAACTAAAGGCACCGTTTTCACAACCGAAGACTGTGAATCCATGCCCACTACCAAGACAAACGATTGAGAGCTGACACCGCTGTCGAGCCCGTCACGCGAGGGCACAAATAAAGTCAGTCCGATACCCAGAAGGAGCGCTGCTGCCATGCCCCAACCAATAAATACAGAAAGGGGTAAGGAGACAACTGACCGAGGTGTGGCTTCCGGAATTTCGCTTTTGAGCCTACTTTGAATTCTTTGAAACAACCCCTGGGGCGCCGGGTGCTGGGGCAAGTCCCGAACCTGTCCCTCAAGTGCCGCTTCAAGTTCGCGAACGAGCAAAATCAGCTCGGTGTCGTTTTCCAAAAGTTCTACAAATGATTGTCTCTCCTCAGCGGATAGTTTATCCAACACGTAGAGGCTGGCTAGTTCTTCTATATTCGTATTCATATGGCTGGTTTTGTCACAGTGGTTCTCAATTGAAAAAGCCCTCGTTTGAGCCAGGACTTTACAGTTCCCAACGGTTGTTCCATGGACTTGGCGATCTCGGAATGCGTCATGCCTGAAAATAGGGCAAGCTCTAAGGCTTTCTTTTGGTTTGGAGAAAAATCTTTCATCATTTTTTCGACATTTTCACGGGTCTCGTGATTCTCCGCTGATTGCCGAACCGTTTCAGGCAGCACCCAATCGCGGTCCTGCTCGGCTTCAAAGTTGATAACATCCAACTCGCGACTTAATTTCCTAATTCGGTCGATACAAGTTCGACGCATAATCGTTACTGACCAGGTAAACGGCCTTGATTTTCGGGCGTCATAACTTGCCGCATTATTCCAAATTTTTACAAAGGTATCTTGAAGGGTCTCCTCGGCTTCGGAAGGGTTGTTCAACATCCGCAATCCAAGAGAGTAGAGCGGTGTGGAATACCTGGTATAAAGTTCTTCGAATGCTTGCGAATCACCAACTCCTACCTTCGTCAACAGAAAGGACTCTTCGATTGTTTTTTCGTGAAGTGCAGTTGAGGGCATGCGATGGCAAGTCTAAGGAATTGGAGAGGCCGAATTACAGGCGGATCAAAAGCGCAGGTGTGTCTATCAGGAATTTCCAAATTTATCTTTGTTGAGCTTTTTAGCAACCTCCTTGGCAGCTTTGGTGATAATGTCATTCACGCTGTCGTGTACTTGCTGACCGAGACGCGGGTAGGTTCGTACACTGATGACCTTGTAATCGATTTTCTCGCCATTGTCGTGCAGCGTGATCCAGGCACGAAAAACCAAATCACCAAAAGTTTCCTCTTCTAGGCTCTTAAACCAGATCCGTAATTGAAGGCCTCCTTCGGGGATATTTGCGTTCCACCGCTCAAATTCGATATCGACCGGCCATTCCTCTTTTTCGAAGACCTTGCCGAAATTGCGCCGGATGTACAGATACATTTCCTCTTGATCATTCCAGACTCGGAATCCCTGAACGAGGCTGTCGACAACCACGACCAACATGGTTTCTCTTTCGGGGTCACTATCGGCGGTGGAGTCCTGGCCGAATGCAACAGAACCCGCGCCAATCGCAAGTGCTATTGCGAAAGAGAAAAGACAAATATTAAATAATCTGGGCATGATTAGTTAAGTTCCTTCAATTCTTACGTATCAAGATGACAAGTGGATGCAACTTAATAGCATTCCAACGGCCATAGCAAAGTATATAGCTGACGAACCAGACCGCATAGTTTAAAGTAGATTGAATATTTGCTCTACCTAAACAAAATATTTAATCCATGAAAGCCAATGGGACCCTTATTTTCTTAACCGATTTCGGTAGCTGTGACTGGTATGTTGCCAGCATGAAGGCAGCTGCACTGACGGCGAACAAATCAGTCCAGATACTGGATATAACTCATGAAATCAGTCCGGGATCTGTTTCGGAAGGATCCTTCGTACTGGACCGTTGTTATCATGATTTTCCAGCAGGCACGACTTTTGTAGTTGTAGTGGATCCGGGGGTTGGAACCTACCGGTCCCCGCTCATCATAATAACCGATGATTACGCCTTCGTAGGACCTGATAACGGCGTACTCTATCCCGTGGTCAATAAACTGTGTATCCAACATTGCATACGAATTGAATCGCCTGAGTGGATGGGTAAAAAAACCAGCAACACCTTTCACGGGAGGGATATATTCGCTCCGGCAGGGAGCCATTTGGCGGCCGGGAAGTCCGTTACAGAAGCCGGTCCTTCAGTAGAAAGTATCGTACAATTTGAATTTCCTAAACCAGTTCGACAGGACTCCCGTATGACAGGTCGGTTTTTGTATTTCGATCGTTTTGGAAACGGTTTGACAAATTTGCTTTCGGAACACTTGGACACACAAGCCTTGGCTGGCCTCCGAATTGGCGAAACCGTGTTTCCGTTGGCCAAGACCTTCGGCGAAGTTGAGGTGGGAGATCCAGTGTGTTACTGGGGGTCGAGTGGCTTCTTGGAGGTTGCTATCCGCGACGGTAACGCAAAGGAAGGATTCCAGTTCACAGAAAACACAACGACGGAACCGGTTTACGAAAATTGAAGCGGATTATGCATTGAGCCTTGAAACCCGCAGTTTCTCGGCAAACCAAATGTTTTCGATTTTTGCAAAATCTTCCTCCCTGGTTCCGCTTACCAGGCAGAAATCATAGTCTACCCAAAGGGGCATCTCTTTTTGCGCGGATTCCAACCTGCGTTCAATCGCTTCCTTACTTTCCTCTCTGCGATTCAAAAGACGTTTTTCAATCTCTTCAAAGCTGGGCGGCATCAAGAAAACCGTTACAAGCCTCTGCCTTAACAAGGGATCCTCTTTTGCTTCTCTATTGAAGGCCGCTACGCCTTGCACGTCGATGTTCATCACCAAGTCAATATTCTGATCCAGTTTTTCCTGAATTTCGGATTTCAGCGTTCCGTAGCGATAATTGTGAACCTCGGCGGACTCGTAAAAGGCGCCTTCGTCTAGCTTTTTGGAAAACGTATCTTCATCGAAAAAGAAATAATCTACACAATCTGTTTCACCTTCCCGAGGAGACCGAGTGGTTGATGTAATTACTCGCTGAATACACGAGTATTTTTCGGTCATTCGGCCACAAAGAGTACTTTTACCCGTTCCGGTAGGTCCGGCTAGTATCATTAGCAAGGCTAGATCCTCTTCTGGTAAGCTCATTTTTCAAATACTCAAAAACATCAGTAAGTGAAAGCGGAAACAGCTAATACCAATCCATATGAAAATGTTATAGCCCCAAACAATTTCGGACGCCCGGGTGAATAAAAGAGCCACGAAAAGAAATCGCGAGCACGGTAAGGCGCCACCGCCAGATAGATCGCCAGAAGGATAAGGATATAGGCGAATACAACCAGGAAGAGTCGTGTAGAAATATCGTATAGAGAAAATGCTGAATTGAGCATCTCTCCCGCACCGAGGAGAAAACAAATACAAACTCCTCGGACACCGAGAAAGTCCGGAACGAAATAGTAGGACAATACGGCAATCGAAGCGAACAGGGCCAGCAGCACGTTGCGGTAGTTTCCAAAATCAGCCTCCCCAAGTTGGGTGACTTTATAAAGAAACCATAGACTTCCTATTCCGAATGCCAGCAAGGTAAAGCGTTTGGACCTCGGCAACCTTTTGGCAACGCTGGAAACTGATTTGTCATTCCAAAACAGCAACCCGCCCAATATCAAGAGGAATATAGCAGTTAAAAGGGTGATAGAAAAGATCGACATGAATTTTAAAGTGTCTGCGGCAGAAGTGGTTCTACGGTATCAACTCCGCCAAGAACTATGTCTCCATAGAGGGCACTTGCTGTGCCGCGATGAATGCAAACGGGCACCAACTCTCCTATCAACCTTTCAGTAGCCGGGACCAAGCAAGTACGGAAACCACGGGTTTTACCACGGTATAAGTTTCCGCGTTTTGCTTTTCCTTCGATCAATATTTCCTGGGTAGTCCCGACGAGGGACTCATTGCGAACGAGGGAAGATTTCTCAAGTAAGCGCAGAAGACGCTGATTGCGCTCTTCTTTCAACCGTTGCGGAACCTGGTCTTCCATTGTAGCCGCCGGGGTACCGCTGCGAATACTGTATTTAAATACAAAAGCCATATCGTAGGCAACTGTCCGGAATAGATCGACCGTCTCTTCAAAGTCCCGCTCTTTTTCTCCAGGGAAACCTACGATGATATCTGTGGAGAAATACATGTCTGGGACGGCATTTCTCAAACTGTCAACAATCTCCAAATAACGTTCCCGCGAATAAGGCCGATTCATGAGTTTCAGCATCCGGGTTGACCCAGACTGAGCAGGCAAGTGGACATACTCGCACAACTTAGACAAGTCCCGGTAAGCTTCGATCAGGTCTTGCCTGAATCCTCTGGGATGCGGTGAGGTGAACCGGATACGTTCAATGCCCTTTATATCCTGAACGCGCTCAAGAAGCTGAACGAAGGGTGACTTCCCTTCACGTATTGGGATTTCCCTACGGCCATAACTGTTAACAATCTGCCCCAGCAAAGTCACCTCTTTAGTTCCTCCGTCGGCCAATTCCTCAATTTCGTTGACAATGGCTCCAATAGGCCGCGCTCGTTCTTGCCCACGGGTTTTCGGAACAATGCAAAATGCACAGTTCATGTTACAACCCTGCATGATGGATACAAATGCGCTGACCTGCCGCTTGTCTGCAAGGTGCTCGCGAATAGTATTTTGCGAACCCTCCTCCGCATCCAGATCCACAATTGTAATGGGTTGTGGACCCAGGCCCTTTTGGGTTTCCAAGATATTGTCCAAATGGTCCGGAACGGCATGAAATTTCTGCGTTCCCACTAGCAAATCGAGATCGGGTAGACGGTCCGCAAGTTCTTCTCCCCGATTTTGGGCCATACAGCCCATTATCCCTAAAATGAACCCAGGGTCGGTTCGCTTTCGTTTGGCCAAATAGCCGGTTTTACCGATGGCCTTTTGCTCAGCCTGGTCGCGCACAGAGCAGGTGTTTAACAAGACCACATCCGCATCGGACTCATGATCCACCAGCGAGTACCCACGCCGGCGCAACATCGCACCAACCGCCTCGGAATCGCGCTCATTCATTTGGCAACCGTAAGTCTTGATATACACCCGGTTCATAAAAGGGGGGTAAACATAGAAGCAAGGAAGTGCAGGTCAATGAGTAAACCAGCCCCTGTGGAGCCGAAAGAAGGTTGATTCTAAAACGAAAATAAGCAGTTCATTTTGAGGCTGATGGTGAATGCAAATACTCAATAGGTGAGTCCCCACAAAATTTAATGAATGACGAATTGAAGACCCGGGTCTTTGTCTATGGCACGCTTAAACCCGGAGGACGGTACCACGAAAAATTTTGCGGTGGCTTCAATTTTCAGTTTCAGCCGGCCAAAGTCCGGGGACAATTGTTCGATTTCCCCCATCTCAATTATCCGGGAGCGACTGAAGTGCAGAACAATTGGATTCAAGGCATGCTGCTCCTGTTTGCTGAACCACCTTCACAAGTGCTGCCCGCACTCGACGAACTCGAAGGGTTCAGCCCAGACAGGGAACCCCAGCTCAACGAATATTACCGGAAGGAGGTTCCGGTCTACGATCAAGATTCTGAAAAATCAATCGGTCAAGGGTGGTGTTATTTTATGAATCAAGAACGGATTTGCAAAGATGGTGGCATTCCGATTTCGGCTGGATCATGGGAGGAAGGAGAGCCTGCTTAGAGCCAGACTTCAACTTTTTCAGGCGGTAAAAACTCCTGTAATACCAACTTCAATGTTTCCATCATTTGCTGTCGCTGACCTTCAGGGTAGCTGACAAAAGAGTTCTGTTTTTCGTAAGGGCGATAAAAAAGATCGGAATCGGTTCGTTGTTTCTTGATTCGCTTGAAGTAGTCCGAGTTCATGCGAAATACACCCAAACTGACGTCGCAAATCTGAGACGCGGGAATTTTTGCAAATACGAACCTCATGAAATCGCCGTAGATTTGTTCCCAGTTCTCCACTTGCAGGACGGGATCAAAACATAATCGGATTGGCCATCCTCGTTCAAGGTAACGGTTAATCGTGACGATGCGTTTTTCGGGAGGCGGTGTCAATTTTTCATACTTTGCCGCCACGCTTGGAGGTGAAAGTGTCCAGGCCAGAATACAACGGTGGTTTGGTTCAACATTTGCCATGGAAGACCAGTTCGCGCTCTTGGTCCGCACCTCGATAACCAAGTCTTTTTCCGATCGTGTAAACTCGACAAAACGGCTGGTATAGGGAATGAAGGATTCCATGGCCAGTAAATCGGTGTCGTAAGATATGCAGAGATAAAGCGGCTCCTTAGGAAAAGGACGAGACTTGATCGCTTGCCGGGTGTGTTCAAAAAAGTCACAATCATTAATGAAAACGACAGAATTGCCACTCGGATACATTCCCTGAAGGTAGCAATAGTCACAATTGTAAACACAGTTTAACTGCAAGGTGTTGTAATAAAAATTCTTATACCCAAAATCCTGACTCGCCATCGAACCCTTGTATATAAAATTGGCTTTCTTTCTGGCCAGAATCAGCTTGGGGCTTTGCTTTTGCAGTTGGAAGTTTTGCCCCGGCCTTGCGAAGATATCCTTGTAATTGCGTATACGCACAACGGTGGCTTTCCCTAACTTGCGCAATACGGTTTGAGCTAGTTCGAAATCCTCAGCGCCTTCTTCCAAATAAATATGTGAATACCGCCTAAGCCACATGGAGATTGTCTTAATTAATGGGCAACCGGAAACGAATGAAGTCCATCACCGATTCAAGTCCTTGAGCATGGAATTGAAAACCTCGTTCCGAACTGACTTATGTTTCGGCCTGATTTTCAAAACCGGTTTAAAAAACTCCAGATCCTTCCCGCCACGGACAACATACCCGGCGGCGGCTTCCATTAGCTGGAGGGACTGTGTTTTCGTAAAACGCATCTCTTTTACCACCTCTGAAAGAAACCGTTCCTGGTCGCTGGATAAAACCCGGTTCATCAAATCCAGATCCACGGTTTCTTTAAGGATGGGCAGCCAGCTCTCAGCCGATTCTTCAAAATACCGAATCATTTCCGGATAATCTCCGGGAGTAAAACTCAGGTAGTCAGTTACCACCTTTATAAATGTCATTTGTAACGGTGACATAAACAGGTGCGCCGCCTGAAAGATTCCCGAGGCCTCCATATCTACCAAATCGCATGTCAAGTTTGGCCGATTGGAAGCCTTCACTGGTTTGTCAAAAGTACCAAGGGAGGCATCTTCCAATGGCATTTCAAGTAAAATATCCGGAAAGTATTCCCGCCCATTGGCGGCATCCCATATTTTATGAATTCTGAGCGCCTGACCCAGTTGTACATTGTCGGTGGCTCCACCACACATCCCGATGTTGAATAAATGACAATTCTCTGGCTGCCCGGCAATATGGTAAGCATGGGCGGTGGCAACTGCGGCATAGAGTTTCCCTATGCCACTGACGACCAATAGCGTACCTTCTCTGGCATAAACAGGAATTTTCCGCGAGGCCGGATCATGTTTAAGCTCCAGTCCTTCAATAATGGGGCGAGCCTCCTGGCGGAGCGCTGTAAGGATCAACTTCAAAGCAAAGTCTTTGGTTTCTCGGGAATCTTATGGAAATAGAGCATGGCAATTGGCCTGGCAAGTGCGATAGTCGAATGACCGGCGCTCAAAAACCTCCAAAAGATAAACCAAAAGCTTGGTGACCGGAAAAGCAAACAGCACTTTTCAAGATAAATTGAAAAATATATCAGGTAAACTGACGTCCTATCCTAGTGCGTGCCCCTGATATCCACTCAATCCATCTCATGATAAACTAACAGGTAGATCAGGATTCATTACAAATGCCGTTTCTATTGCCAAATGTCATTGACCGCTTGAATTTGTAGCCTTTGTCCCTGGAAGGCGGAGTTTACCATTTCTGTCGGACCGATGCGGTAGAGCTGTTCGTAATTCGCGCCACGGGCGAGCTCGAGGGGGCTGTATTGGGCCAGGGCAAATCGGTTGGTGATCAGCTGCATGAATTAGTGAGGAAAAATCGCTGGCAGGGCAGCAGGCCGGTAAAAGAGGATTCTTGCTCTCTTCCAAGAACTTCCTTGCCATCAAGATCTACCTGGGAGAATTTTGGGTTGGGAAAACAAACGCGTTTGCTATCTGTATATCCTCAACACTCGTAAATGATTACAGAGCTTAATGGATTAGATGACGATAGACCTTAGAAGCTTAAGGAAAGAATATACCCAGAGTGGACTTACCAAGAGTTCTCTGGATTCAAACCCTATCAAACAATTCGAAACCTGGTTTGGACAAGTACGCGATGCTGGAATCGTAGAACCCAATGCCATGAGCCTGACAACTGTTGGCGCAAAAGGAGAACCATCCGTTCGAACCGTTTTACTCAAAGGCTATGACGATGAAGGATTCGTATTCTACACAAACTACCAAAGTGCAAAAGCCCGGGATATTGAGGAGAATAACCGTGTAGCCCTTTTGTTCCCATGGTTAGCCCTGGAACGCCAGGTTATCATAAGAGGCATCGCCGAAAAGGTGTCCACAGAGAGGTCTCTCGAATATTTTAGTACGCGTCCTCGGGGCAGTCAGCTGGGAGCTTGGGTATCGGAACAAAGCAAGATCCTGACTACCCGTGCCATTCTGGAAAACAAGCTGGCCGAATTGGAAAAGCAGTTCGCCGAAGATGACATACCCCTCCCCAATCATTGGGGCGGATTTCGCGTTCAGCCACATTACATCGAATTCTGGCAGGGGCGGCCTAAACGGCTGCACGATCGCCTCCGTTACGAAAAGGCTGCGAATGGGCACTGGGAGATTTCTCGGAAGTCTCCTTAAGTTTCTTATAGAGCAATGCGTTTCGATTGCCGCATCCACACGCATTTGTGCGGCCATGCGATAGGGCGGCCTGAACAATATGTTCAATCCGCTTATGAACAAGGTGTAGAGTTAATCACCTTCACCTGCCACACGCCAATTGCCTGCTCAGGATTTCTTCAGGAGGGTTTCCGAATGAACCCCCATCAGTTGTCCGATTACAAACGATTGGTGGATAGAGCTCGATCAGGACTGGGCAGCTCTGGATCCAGAGGCACACAAGCTTCACGATACTCTCGAACAGGAAAAAGCAAGCATCGAACAACCACTTTACGCCGACCGTGAAAAAATTGCCGTGAGAGAAGCTGAACTCTTGGCCGAGGAAAAAGATTTATTAACCTAAGAACGGCTCAAGAAAGAGCGCAAAAAACTACTATAGGATACCCGAAAACTGCTCGACAAGAATTTCGGAATGGAATGACAGGCTTCCTAACCGAATTTTGTAGATACACCAAAGAAACACATACTGCAAAGGACCGTCCGTAGGGGCAGCCTTTTTGCGTTCAGGCCAGATTCATTTTCCAAAAGAGTTGGGCGTTAGTTGGCTTTGGGGATTCGAATGTCATCCACAAGCTTTTGAACCGTATCCGGCGGCACCGGGGAAAAGCGACTCACCAGAACCGAAACAGCAAAATTGATAAGCATGCCCAATGTCCCGATCCCTTCCGGTGAAATGCCAAGCCACCAGTTGACGGAGGTGTTAGCCGCCGGATTGATGAACTTGAAATAGATGATGTAGGCAGCCGTAAATACTATCCCCACTACCATTCCGGCGATAGCACCTTCCTTGTTCATTCGCTTGGAGAATATCCCCATGACAAGCGCGGGGAAAAAGGAAGAAGCCGCCAATCCGAATGCAAAGGCCACCACACTGGCTACATAGTCCGGAGGATTGACTCCAAAATAACCGGCCACAACAACTGCCGCAGCTGCAGCAAATCTGGCCGTCATTAGTTCCTGCTTTTCTGTGATTTCAGGTAAGATAATTCGTTTCAACAAGTCGTGGGAAACCGCCGATGAAATTACCAGCAACAATCCGGCCGCAGTAGACAACGCAGCCGCTAATCCACCGGCTGCAACCAGGGCAATCGCCCAATTCGGCAAACGTGCCATCTCGGGGTTGGCCAACACCATGATATCGCGATCTACAATGATCTCGTTTCCGGCCCACCCCTTGGCGGCCGCAATGGCAGCATAATCTGGGTTTGATTCGTTGTAATGCTGCATGACCCCATCGCCGTTCTTGTCTTCGAATTTGATGAGGCCTGTGGCCTCCCAATTCTTAAACCAGGCTGGAGCTTCCGCGTAAGGCTGGTTGGATACAGTCTGCAAAAAATTGGTCCTCGCAAATGCTGCAACGGCCGGAGCAGTCAAAAAGAGGATAGCAATAAAAAATAGTGCCCAAAAAGCGGATACACGAGCATCGGATACTTTCGGAACTGTAAAGAACCGGATGATGACATGCGGAAGCCCAGCCGTTCCGACCATCAATGCGGCGGCAATAAAGAAAACATCGATGGTGCTCTTCTGCCCGCTTGTATAGGCAGCAAACCCAAGTTCGGTATTGAGCCCATTGAGCTTGTCCAACAGATAGACTCCCTCATCACCTTTTATTTCTGACCCAAAGCCAATCTGCGGAATGACATTTCCAGTCAAAGTCATGGAAATGAAAATAGCCGGTAAGAGGTAAGCAAAAATTAGCACACAGTACTGGGCCACCTGAGTGTAGGTAATTCCTTTCATGCCACCAAGAACTGCATAAGTAAATACGACCACCATGCCTATGAAAACTCCCCAAAAAATTTCAATTTCTAGGAAGCGCGAAAAGACGACACCCACTCCTCGCATTTGACCAGTCACGTAAGTGAAGGAAATAAAGATCGCACAAACCACGGCGACCAATCGAGCAATGTTGGAATAATACCGTTCGCCTACAAAATCAGGTACCGTAAATTGTCCAAATTTCCGCAAATAAGGAGCGAGCAATAGAGCTAATAGCACATACCCACCTGTCCAGCCCATGAGATACACTGATCCATCCCTGCCCATGAAGGAAATGATGCCAGCCATGGAAATAAAGGAAGCGGCCGACATCCAATCCGCCGCGGTAGCAGCCCCATTCGCAATGGGGTGAACATTTCCACCTGCCACGTAAAACCCACGCGTGCTGACCACTCGCGACCAAATAGCAATCCCGATGTAGAGACTGAACGTAATGAAAACAAATAGATAGGTCCAACCTTGAATACCCATGAAAAATACTAACTAGATTTAAAAGTCCTGACTATCGACATCTTCCTCCTCAACGCCGTGGGCTCTGTCTATTTTGTTCATTCGAAAGACGTAGACGGCGATGATGACCAAAAAAACTACGATATAACCTTGCTGAGCCATCCAGAAGCCAAAAGGAAACCCCATAAACCTGAATTGGTCCAATTGATCGACAAACAGGATACCAAGACCGAACGAAGCTAAGAACCACACTGACAGCATGATTAACAACAACTTGGTATTAGCCTGCCAATAAAGGGCAGGATTGGCTGCGCTGTTTTCTTGTGGAGTTTCGCTCATAGGTTTGCGGATAACTAATATTGATTGAAAAGAGGCTTTGTCCTTATGACACGGGGGTCCGAATCCACAATGAAAAAAGGTTTGCCCACAATGGCAGAAAAAGTGGCAATCCCGATTTCTTCGGAAACTTGGAGCGACTGTGGAAGTCAAAAAAAGCTGGCTAAGATCTCCACCAGCATTATTCAGAAGGGTCTAAATTTTTAAATCCGAATCAGAATCAGAATCATGGTCCAAAAATCCATTTCTTTACTCATTATCTTTTTTATGGCGACCGTTGCTGTAGCATTCGCTCAGGAAGAGGATTCCGCCCCGAAAATTTCTATTTCCTTTGCCGATCAGGGAGAAGAAAACCTGGAAACAGCTGCTCCTGCAGCCGAGCCCTCGGCGGCGGAACAACCGGTAGCTCAACCAACGGAGGAAGGCAAACCACGCGTACAATACACTGAAGAAGAAGGTTTATTCGCTATCTATGGGTGGTTTCTGGTCCACCGCAACAAGGTCGATCTACTCGAATTAACTGAAAAAGAAAGGTTAGCCTTTCTCAGTGGCGTAAACACGGCTCTTGCAAAAAGAGAAATTACAGGTTGGGAACAACACATGCCTGCGGTTCAGAAGTTGATGGACGACCGCTGGCAACCGGTTTACGAACAAATGCAACGTGACCGCAAAGCAGCGACCGTCGATTTGTTCACTGAGCTCGCTAACAAAGAGGAAGTAAAAAAGACAGCCACAGGGCTCTATTACCAATTGGTCAGCGAAGGGACAGGAAAATTTCCAACACCGGAATCGGTGGTGCATGTTGAATTTGTGGCACGGCTCGTAGATGGAACCGTGTTTGAAACTTCGGATGGCCGCGGAGGACCCGTTCCCCTCGTTCTGGCCACTATGGTTGCAGGAGTGCGTGAGGGCTTGCTGCTTGTTCGAGAAGGAGGCATCATTAAGCTCTGGCTTCCTGCCTCGTTGGGATTTGGAAGCGAAGAACAAAATGGAATTCCGGCCGACTCCGCCCTACTGTTTGACTTTGAAGTTCACGAAGTAACGGAAGCCCCACCCCAAGGAGGGCAATAATTTCAAAAAACTGCCCATCCGTGGCGAGTTTTTTGTTAATTGATCCGCAGGAAGATCCGATTAATCCTGATAACATGTGCGGCAGATTCAGTTTGGTGGTTCCTGAACGGTTTTTTTCAAAAGTCTTTGTTTTTAAAGACCTCCCCGAAATGCATCCCGATTACAATATATCTCCCGGAGTCGATATCTGGGGGGCGAGAAACAAGCAATACGAGGAACAACCGGAAATGGTCAAATTGCGTTGGGGCCTCGTGCCTTCATGGGCTAAAAACCCTAAAATTGGTTACAGAATGATCAACGCCCGCTCAGAAACGGTTGCGGAGAAGCCGGCATTCAGATCTGCATTCAAACGAAGAAGGTGCGTGATTGCCGCCGACGGATTTTTCGAATGGAAACGGGAAGGCAAGGAAAGGACTCCTTATTTTATTCATCTCAAAAACAAAGAACCTTTCGGTATGGCCGGTCTGTGGGAAAAATGGACCAGCGAGGAGGGTGACGAATTGCAGACTTGCACCATCCTCACAACCACACCCAACTCCCTGATGGAGCCATTGCACGACCGCATGCCAGTAATCTTAGCTAATCAGGACCTAAAGCCCTGGCTGAGCGGCGATACTCGGGAATCTGAGTTACTGGAACTCACCGCACCTTACCCCGCTAAAAAAATGGATGCTTATTCAATTACTTCCTTGGTGAACAGTCCACGAAACAATGCCCCGGAGCTCCTGGAAAAACTGGAAATCCCACAACAGGAGGAATTGTTCTAATTAAACAAGAATAAGACCGACACACGAACAATGAAAACAAAACTACTGGTAATAGGTTTCAGTTAGGCATTCCTCATGAATAACGCTGCCTATGCTGAGCAAGTCTAGGACCCTGAAGGTCCAACGCATAAGCTCAAAACATTCCTGATGCTCCCAAATCAAATAAAGCTGCTGAATGACAAGAAACTGGATCCGCTGGATTTCCAAAAGATTATCCGCAGCGAGGCGGATAGATAGATCGAGAATGCCCTTCGGGACCAATATGTAATCCAGATCGCTCTCAGACTTGAGAGGATCTCAAACGTACCGGTGGTCGCTGCTGCCAATTCTTAACCTGATGACTTGGGCGGGTTGATTTAAGAAAATGAATGCGGGCGTAGAGCATTGCTCTCCAACCTTTTATTGTACAAAATTCCTTGATAATAGGAAAATTTCTTCTAAGACCCCATCCATGGGTGCAACAAATGTTTAAGGAAAACAAAGGTCTTATTTTAGCCGGTCTGGTGACGTGCCTGCCAGTCTTCTCGTTTGCGCAAAACCTGATTCAGATAAAGCTTCAGGACCTACAAGTACGCCAGAAGCGGCTGATTAAAGCCCACCGCGCCGTAACGAACAGAGACGACCAGGACAGCATTGAGTTTCGGCTATTCGCTCTACGGGATGAATATCAGGTATTGTTATCAAAAAATCCCGATAATGTAGCGGTACTGGTAACCTACGGCCTCTTCCTCGTTGAAATCGATCAGCGTGACGACTCCCTAAAACTGCTCCTGAAGGCCGATGCCCTTGAACCAGAGCACCCACAGGTAAAAAACCAATTGGGGAATTTTATGATTGAAGAGGCCAATTTCGCTATGGCCCTTCCCTATTACCTCGATGCCATAGCCTTGGCACCGAAGGAGCCCTTGTACCATTACCAGTTAGGGAACCTTCTTTTTCATTTCAAAAGACAATTCATCGAGGAAGAGGTATTCACAGAAGATCATCTGCATTCTCAGATATTCAACTCCTTTAAACAGGCCGCAGTGCTTGGCAAAGACAACCTTGCTTTCCAGTACCGCTATGCGGAGGCTTTTTACGATTACCCGAAAGCAGACTTGAAGGAAGCACTCAAGGAATGGCAGCGAATTGAAGGCCTGACCGACCTGGAAAGAGATAAGCAGATGACGCGCCTCCATCAGGCCAATCTACAACTCATGCTCGGTAATAAAGAACTCGCTAAGGTCATTCTGGAAAAGGTAAGAGATCCTTTTCTGGATCCAAACAAAGAGATATTGCTCGAAAAACTAAAAGAGGAATAGCCGGAATCCCCTTCCGTCAGTTCTTCTTGGACGCATCTTCATCCGGATCGTCGTCGATAGTATCTTTATCCTCATCGGATTCGTCTTCTTCCTCTTCCGCGGACACTGCTTCTGAATCTTCGGAATTGGGATCATCTAGGATGGAAGGTCGGTTATCGGTTGTTAGAATCGATTGTTCTGTATCCAAAACAGATTGGCCGTGCAGCGTTCGCCTCCTTGAAACAGCCCATTGACCGCCGCCTACCAGAAACAAAAAGAAGAAAAGTACACCATAAAGAGCCTCCAGATGAAAGTGGATCTGGCTGGACTGGGGTGTCCAACAATAGCCACCTATGGCCAGAAGGATCAGCAACACCAGGGCTATAAAACGAGTCCAAAAACCGATCACTAAAATGGCGCCAAGAATCAAGATGAGGCAACCGACAAACACCTTCACAATATCCGGGGCGCCTATTACGAAAAACTCAAGCGTCTGGAATATAATATCCGAGCGATTGGCCATCTCACGTGCTGCAAAAAAACTGACCAGGGAACCAGTAACCAACCGAAGGAGGAATAAACCCAAATTATTTAGAAATGATACCACAGCCAAAACACGCTAGGTAATGGATCTACGTTTGGAAAGACGAAATAACGGCTGGCCCTGATCTGTATATTAACTTGAACAGCATGTTTCACGAGGTCTAGATGCCGGGATTGACGACAGAGAAAAAAGGAGCGCATTCTATACGTGACTGAGTTGGGAGGGCGGATAACCGGCAAGTAAGCTCAAAGATGGATACAAAACTTTTTGCTAAGAGGTGAATTGCGGTATAGAGCTGATGAATACTTTTAAATAAAAACACCCTTAGTATACATCTGTTGAAACTTGAAGTTCAATCCGAGGCTTCGAGTATGACATCATCAATATCGAAGTTGGCGTAGACGTTCTGCACGTCTTCCAATTCCTCCAATTGATCGACCAACCTCAAAACCTTTTTAGCTTCATCCGGATCAGAAACAGGAACCAGGTTCTCAGGGATGTAGGCCAATTCAGAAGAATCCGGTTCTATTCCCGCATCCTCCAAGGCACGACTAACCGTTTCGTAATCCGCAACCCCAGACCTAACTTCGAAATGATCTTCCTCTACTAAAATGTCCTCCGCACCGGCATCCAGCACAATTTCCATCAATGATTCTTCATCCGTTTTTTCGGAGGCGATCATAAACTGGCCGGCGCGAGTAAAATTAAAAGCCACCGCGCCACTACCCCCAAGATTGCCACCAGCTTTGGTTAAAGTACTGCGAACTTCACTAACGCTTCGATTGGTATTATCAGTAGCCACGTCAATCATCAATGCCACCCCACCCGGGGCATAACCTTCGTAGATGACCTCTTCAATAGTTACACCAGGCAACTCGCCGGTTCCTTTTTGAATAGCGCGCTTTACATTGTCACTGGGCATGTTGGCCGCTTTGGCCTTTTGCAAAACGGTCCGCAGCCGCGGATTCATGTCCGGATCTCCACCCCCGGCCCGCGCTGCCAGAATCAGTTCTTTACTAATCACGCTGAAAATCTTTCCGCGCTTCGCATCTACAGCGGCTTTATGTCGCTTGGTAGTTGCCCATTTACTATGACCAGACATGAGAAGAATTATCGATTCTTAGGTTTACGCTTCAGCTTTTTCCGAATCAAGGGGTTTTCAACAGGACCTTTAGGATTCTGGGCTGCTTTTTCTTCGGCAATTTCGTCTTTATCCTTGCGGCGATTTGTTATTGTCTGCTGCAAAATCGTCATGAGGTTTTGCACAGTCCAGTAAAGACAGAGGCCCGAACTGAATTTGTAGAGCATTACGAGCATCATGACCGGCATGAATTTGAAAATGGCCTGTTGCTCCGCTGATGCTGCAGTAGGGGTCATTCTCATCTGATAATACATTGTCACACTCATGAGAATGGGCAGCAGGTTGAAATACTGCCCGATAAGAGGGATATCTATCCCCCAGGAAAAAATCTTTTCCTGCTCTGAGAGGTCAGCGATCCATAGGAATTCCGCAAACCGTAACTCCGAGGAGGTTCGAATCATGTAAAAGAACCCGATGAAAATGGGAATTTGGATCATGATCGGCAGACATCCGCCCAAGGGATTCACCTTGTGCTTCCGGTACAGCTTCATCATCTCTTCGTTTTTACGCTTCGGATCGTCTTTGTACTTTTCCGTAAGCTCCTTCATCGGGCCCTGGATTTTCTGCATCTTTTTGGCAGAACGGGCCGATATCTGCGTCAAAGGCCAAAAGAGAAGTTTGAGACAGATCGTTATGATGATGATCGCCACTCCCCAATTGGGTGCCACGGAGTGGATCTGTTTCATCCCCAAGAGGAGAATTTTGCTGACCGAGCCAAACCAGCCAAACTGCATAACCGCTTCTTGGTTACGGTCCATGCCCTGTAACCTGAAAATCTCCTTGGGTCCTACGTAAAAATCCATCCCGGACGTGACCTTTTCATTAGCGCTCAAACCCGAAAGCTCGAAATGAGCATCGCTGCTGAGGGCAACAACCGGTTTGCCCTTGGAATTTACAAAACTTAAAGTTACCGGCCGCACAGAAACTCCCGTACCGAGATCGTCCGGGGTCAGCAAGGCCAGGAAGAACTGGTTTTTCAAACTGGCCCATGCAAACCTTGGTGACTCACTAATGTATGGAGGCGGATTGCGATTCGCGCCAAACCCCAGGAATCCCGAAGACTGAATAAACTTGGTCGACGTAATGTCCTCGGTGTCTCCGTCTTCCTGATACATGAGATTTAAGAAATTTCCCATAAACGCAGCACCGTCCAACAAAGCCGGCTCCATCGTCCCTAAATGCAGCTGATAGTTGTTTAACAACAAACTTCCCGAAGTCGTATTCACAAATTCAATGCTGTGTCGAATCGTGTACGGCTCTCCATCTTCTCCATCCCCAACAATCCAGAACTTTTTTCGGATAAGCAATCCGTCGGGCCTTTGCCGTTCGTACTCAATGGCAGTTTCTGTTTGTTGGGTTTTGATAAAAGTCTGATCAAACGCGTCCTGATTTACAGACACTCCCATCATGGGGGCATAACCATAATGATTAAACAGGTAAGCATCCTCGGAATCCTTGCGTGCCGGATATTCATTCAGAGCCACTTTCTTGATGCCTCCACCTAGGTTGGTGAACACCACCTGGACGAGTTCATTTTCCAAGTAGGTCAATTCTTCGACGGTGGCTTCAATGGTAACCTCAAGATTTGCAATTTCTTCGGCAGCCTCCACAGCAGTGTCAGCTAACAGGCCAGATTCCTGGGTAGCAGGAGCAATTTGAGGAGAAGCAGATTCTGATGTTGCCGGAGCAAGTGATTCAACTTGGGCAGGATGATCCTGCGATGGTGCCTGCTCGGGAGGCTTATTCATCATAGGAATAATCGCAAAAGCAGCGACGAGACAAAGAATACCAAGGATCGTGTTTTTCTTATCCATCCAAAATACTAGAATCGACCTGTAAGGTCTAAAATTGATTCTGGTCGCGATACGCGACCATACGTTGATTCAACAGGTTTAATGGGATCGTATCCACCCGGATGGAAAGGCTGGCATTTGAGCAAGCGGACCAAGCTAAGAAAACCACCTTTCAGAACCCCATGTGCTCTTACGCTCTGAATAGAGTAATCCGAACAAGTAGGATAAAACCGGCAGCAACCACCCGGTCCAAACAAAGCATTTTTGATGGGGCTCAAAACCCATTGGTAAAACAGCACACATCCAACAACGAGCATTGTCGGAATCCTTGATAAGCTACTCCAAAAGGTCTTCATGATCTGTTCCGAGTCATGGACTCACAAGCTTGGGTAAACTTTTTTTCCAACTCAGCGAATGTAAAGTCAGGAAATTGACGGCGGACCAAAAGAACGCAGTCGCAATGTTCTGGCAATGAATGCTGTTGCTTCCGAAAAACTTCTCGGGAAATCCGCTTGCACCGGTTCCGCACCACCGCGTTACCAACGCGCCGGGATGCAATAACTCCAAAACGGCGCAGGGAATCCGCTCCCTCGACAAGCTCAGGCAAAAAAATGGTGAAGACAAAGGGCGCACTCTGGAAAGCCCGGCCCGATCTACGCACCTTTTCAAATTCTCGGGCACGACACAGGTGCTGCCGAGCCGTGAATCGAAAATGCATTCGGCGCGGGAGACTAGTTCGTTAGGCAGAAAGACGTTTCCTGCCTTTGCGGCGGCGCGCAGTGATTACCTGACGGCCGCCTTTGGTGGACATACGTTTGCGAAATCCGAATTTACGTGCTCGGCGAAGTTTGGAAGGTCGAAATGTCGGTTGCATGGCGAAATAAAAAAAGGAGTCATACGCTAGGTCCGCGAGCAACCTTGTCAAGGACACATGCCAGCCCTTCTCTGAGTGTGAGCCGATTACTTAAAAAAATGCTTGAACCAACCCCCAAATCTCGCAGTTTTCCCACTTCTTTAGACGTCCCGTTCGTCTAGCCAGGTCTAGGACACAGGGTTTTCATCCCTGCAACAGGGGTTCGAATCCCCTACGGGACGCCA
>DDZZ01000012.1:27903-44274 GCA_002346535.1 Opitutales bacterium UBA2995
TTCGAATCCCCTACGGGACGCCATTTCATTCTTTTTATTTACGAACCAGCCATCGCCGGTTTTTATTTTTTCCAATATTAGCTGGTCTGACGTGAAGTCTATTTCAACCAAGTAGATTTTGGGCCTCAGCTTGGATACGCCGGATGCCCTGAGGAAATTATTCGAAGTCGACATTCGAATCGACTGGCTCAACCAATCTCAACCTCTTGGGGCAATTTGTTTGCGAGGGTTGCCCGAGCGGCAACGCGACCCGCAGATTCTTCCATGACGGCAGCGTTGCCGGTTACGCGGTAGCTGGAATGGGTGATGAAGTCGCCACTTATACAGTGCCCAGCCATCATCAGGCCATCTACATCTTTGGCAAAGAGGAACCGCAACGGGATACCATAGGGCTTGGAACGAATGCCAATATGATCGGCCGTGGCAACGATGCGCAAATGCCAAGTGACATCAGGCTGTCCACGATCCGCCACAACTCGGTGCGGGCATGGAGGGTTGCCTTGGTCAGATCGTCGGCGTCGAAGGCCTTGGATCCATACTCATGGTTAGCCATGAGCATAAAGAGATCTTTACGAATCGGATAAATTCCAGGTTTCTGATAGGCGGGATCCAGTCCTCCTTGATCGAGTTCAACCGGCACAGATGCTCAATGTATTGAATGAGTTAGGTTTGTACAGTCGGTAAGTAATAAGGTACCGACAAAAACCACTGCGTCGGCTCTCGCATCAGCCGTAGCTTTCGAAAGCTCCACTGACTCGACAAAAGAAGTATCCGTGACCGAAATGAATACAGGCGCCCTGCCCTGACTCCCGATACAAGCATGGCCGAAGAATCCTGTGCCGGTTGCCACAAAAATATCGATCCATTTGGCTTTGTTCTTGAGTCCTATGATCAGATCGGCCGCTGGCGGACGCACTCCCCGCCACTGCGAACTTCCAAAAAGTACAAGGAAGCGCTCGGGCTTCCGGTTGAATCAGCTGGAAAGCTGGCGGACAGAACCAAGTTGGAGGATATTACAGATCTAAAGAAATACCTGCGAGAAGACATCGCCCCGTTTGCGGAATGTATTTCTGAAAAACTGCTAACCTATGCTACCGGTCGCTCCATGAATTGCAGTGACCACAAATTGATCCGGGATGTGGTCAAAGATGTGCCAAGGGGGAGGATTCCAAGATCTGGCGATAGCTCTAGTGAATTCAGAGAGCTTTTGGACACGGTAGAGCTTTTTGCCCTTCTATATTTTCGCGTTATTTTGCGTCTTTCGTAGTTTCCGGTCTATCAATTTCTTCCTTCAATCGAAGCACGGATATTTCATTTTCATAGGCCAGTCTTTGAAGGTCGTCGAACTCTGCTTTAACCCGTGTCTTGCCCAAGGGAGTTGTCACACGTTTGGCAGTTACGGGTCCGTATTGAGTAACCAAGGACACCGATTCGCGCTGAAGCTCCTTGCGTTCCACGGAATAATATCGAACGCCAATGGTTGTAGTATTCTCCAAAATATAGTTGCAGACCGCTTCATGATTTTCTTCGTTTGAAAGAACAGACAGCTTTAGCCCTGATCTTCCTTTTTTCATAGTGACCGAACTCATTGTAAAATCAATCGCTCCCGATTCGAGCAATCCGGATTGAAATGACTCGCCCAATAACTCAGGCGAGCAGTCGTCCAAATTAGTTTCGATCACATACAATTGTTTCGTGCTTTCGTTTGTGGCCGGCGTAACGGCCGATACGCGCACAACATTCGGTCCGATGAAGTCTTTCAGCCCTGGGCCGTAAGCGACCTTGGATGCCTTCAAAGCAGGTTTTGAAAACTCAGGCTTGAGATACCGCAAAATCGCCGCTCCTGTTGGAGTAGCCCGTTCGCCTTCCTCGTCGCCTTTGAAACTGGGCATTCCTTCCAACAAAATTGCTGTGGCAGGCGCGGGTACTGGCAATAACCCGTGTTGAGTTTTGACCATGCCATACCCGGTGCAGATTGGATCAGAATAAGTTTTTTCAACCTGAAGCTTATCCAGCAAGACCGCGCATCCCACGATATCGATAATTGAATCCACACCACTGATTTCGTGGAAGTGAATTTTTTCGATGGGGATGTCGTGTACACTCGATTCTGCCTCTCCGATCAGTCGGAAAATGCCTTTGGCAATTTCCTTGGCCCCATCGGAAATGTGGCCGTGGTCGATCAAGTGTAGGATGTCACTCAGGTGCCGACCATGCGGGTGATTGTGGGAATGACCATGATCGTGGTCGTGGCTATAATCGTGCGAGTGTTTATGCTCGGAAGGATTCAAATCGATCACTTTCACATGCTTGCAAACGATCCCGTTTTTTTCGACCTCGTTGACCTCAATCTTGCCATCCGGAAGGTGAAGCTTGCCAGGCAGTTCCTTTAGTTCGTCATAGGCATCGGTCAGCCCGCAAAGAGCGCCAAGCAACATGTCGCCGGCCAAGCCGGAGAAAGGTTCAACGTAAAGGATAGTCATGACTCAGGACGGATCAGTTGAAGAATGCGGTAAGCCGCCATGGCGGCACCGTAACCATTGTCGATATTGGTCACAGTTATCCCGTTCGCGCAACTGGAAAGCATGGCGTGTAGGGCGGATTGGCCTCCTTCCGCAACACCGTAACCAATACTGGTCGGTACAGCGATGATTGGTTGCTTCAGCAAACCACCCACCACGCTGGGTAGAGCACCCTCAAAACCAGCAATTACAATAAGGACCTGGAATTTTTTGATGTCTTCCAATCGATTTAGCAGACGATGGATACCCGCAACCCCCACATCGTTGATACAAACTGCGGCTTCATTTAGAAGGTTCAAAGTATAAAAAGCTTCGTTGACCGCGTAGAGGTCTGAACTGCCAGCGCTAATAATTCCTACCTGGGCGGTCGATTCATCGAGCTCGTTTTTATTAAGGAGAAAGGATCCAGAAACTGAATCGAAAAATGCGCCCTGAAATTTCTGCAAAAGGACTTCGCCTTTTTCAGGCTGTATGCGTGAAGCTAATGCATTCTTACCCTGGCTCTCGTAATCCTGGAGAATGGAGGTCAGGAGCTCAACCGACTTGGCTTGACCATATACCACCTCAGGAAATCCGAGGCGATTTCCCCGGTCCATATCCAGATTGTATTCATTCATGGGATACAATCGCGCGATTCATCTTCCCGCTAACCAATCCTTCGGTATCAATTGTGGCTGTTTCAAAACCTAATTCAAAAAGCGATTTCTGAACTTTAGATTTATAACGTAGAAGCTTCTTTAAATTTGCGGTGGGCACTTCAATGCGGGCTTCGGATCCGAAATGACGGACACGCACTTCGTCAAAGCCCAGGTTGTTGAGGATAGTCTCAGCACGCTCGATTTGTTGCAGCTTTTCCTTGGTCACTTCCTGGCCGTAGGGTATCCGCGAACTCAAACAAGGGCTGGCCGGCTTATCCCAAGCCGGGAGATTAAAATGTTTGGCTAACAAGCGTATATCAGCCTTGCCAATGCCGCAATCGGACAGCGGTGAGTATATACCGTGGTTACTAGCTGCCTGAATACCTGGACGGTAATCACCATGGTCGTCCTTGTTCGTACCGTTTAATAGGTAATAGCCGGGATATTCGTGATGAATGATCTCCATCTGCCGGTAAAGGGTATCTTTACAAAAGAAACAGCGGTTATTGGGATTGCTGACGTAGTTTGGATTTTCGAGTTCCCCAGTTTGTATCACCTTTAAAGGTATCTTGAATTGTTGGCAGAATGCTTTGGCCAGATCCAGATCCCGGCGCTTCAAGCTGGGAGAATCTGCGGTTACCCCAATGCCCTTTTCACCGAGAAAGCGATGGGAAAGAAACAATACAAGTGCCGAGTCCACACCTCCGGAAAAGGCGGTAAGGCTCCCCCCCACTGGGTTGAACCAGCCCTCAAGCCTGCCCAGCAGCTCCTCGATCTTAGCCATACAAGATTGTTACTGACGTGCACGCCTCCAGAGGAAGCCGCCACCCAAAACCAACCCTATCACAATGATGGTTGCCCAGGTAACTGGAAAGGCGTTTTCGTCATGCGGGTGAAGGTGAACCATTCCAGAGGAATGCCCCAACAAGTTCAAAAAACTGAGAGCGGTGGCGAAGAAACCGAAACAAATAGCTTTTTTCATAATAGAGTGATGAAGTTAGTTTGCCGAATGTAGAGCAAACTTTCAGCCAAATGGCTATGTGGATGATCTTATCTATAATAAATGTCTCCACACTTTCTTTGGCAACATCTGATTGAGAAGGATTGCTTGCCAAATTCTTTTCCTATTTTCTCGGAGTCTTTCCTCAAATCGATAGCTATGAATACTGTTACCCGAATTTTACTGGCTGCGGCTCTTGCATTGAATCTGTTCCTGCCGATACAGGCTCAGAACAGGCCAAACATCATTTTTTTCATAACCGATGACATTTCTGCGGATGATCTTGGGCCCTACGGAAGCCCTGTAGCAAAAACCCCCCATCTGGACAGAATAGCCGCAGAAGGCTTGGTGTTCGACAACGCTTACCTGACTACCAGTAGCTGCAGTCCCAGTCGCTGCAGCATCATCACAGGCCGTTATCCGCATAACACAGGTGCGCCTGAATTGCACATTCCCCTGCCAAAGGGCCAGGTTACCTTTGTTCAAAAACTGACGAATGCGGGCTATTACACGATTATTTCGGGCAAAAACCATATGAACGATCCCGGCAAGCTGGGTTTTGCGAAAGAAGGTGAGGGAAGCAGGCCATCCGGCAGCAAAGACTGGGTACAGCTTCTGAAAAACAGACCTATGGATAAACCCTTTTTTGCCTGGTTTGCCTCCAACGATGCCCACCGGGACTGGCAGATGGACGAACACTCCCCCAAGTATGATCCAGACGACATGGTGGTACCGCCGTTCATGTATGACGGTCCGCGTACCCGTCAGGATCTGGCAGAGTATTTTAGCGAAGTAAGCCGAACAGATTACTACTCAGGACAGCTCGTCGCAGAATTGAAGCGTCAAGGAGTGGCGGAAAACACCTATTTCGTTTATTGTGCGGACAACGGCAGGCCTTTTCCGCGCAGTAAATCCCGACTGTATGACAGCGGGATCAAAACACCCCTGATTATTTGGAATCCTGGAGCGGTTAAACCTGGTAGAACGAAATCCCTCGTCAACGTAATTGACTTCGCCCCGACCTTCCTCGAATTGGCAGGTATCGATAAAGGGCCCACCTTCCAGGGAGTAAGCCTTGTTCCCATTCTGGGAAATCCAAAAACAAAAGTACGTGACTACAGTTTTTCAGAACACAATTGGCACGTTTATGCCGCGCACGAGCGCATGGTTCGCCATGGAGATTGGATGTATATCCGGAACAACTTTAACCATAAACAAAATTTGTGTGCGGAAAGTGACGATTGGCACTTCCCGGCTGCGATGGAATTGTGGGACATGTACCGAGCGGGCAAAACATTTGCCTGGCAGGAAGACATTCCACAATTACCCAGACCCAAAGTTGAGCTCTATCATGTGGAGGCAGATCCTCACCAGTTGAACAACCTGGCTGGTAAGACTGAGTATAAAGCCGTCGAACGGAAGCTAGCTGGGGTTCTTAAACAATGGGTGGAAGAAACGGGAGACAATATTCCAGAAAACCCGACCCCGGACCGCAAGAAAGGCCCAAGGCCTTCCAAGGACATTCGGGGAGAATTGCCGGGCGAGGCAACCGGAGCCGCCAAAATCAATAATCCAGGACCTGTCCTGGAAGGTTAGCCTAAAGGTCTTTTGTAGGAGCCTCGGTAAAACGATTTATTGTCTTAAGCCGAGGCCAAACAATTCTACAACTTAGGGATTTTGGGCGAGGACTTCGATTTTCCCAATCTCAACAAGCGATTTGTCGGTTGATCGTTTTGAGATGAGCCCCTTCATATTTTGACCAAAATAATGTCCAGCGAACGTATGCAACTCCTCAACCGCTTGATCAAAAGGCTGCCCTAACGAACGTACACTTTATAGCGCGTACGACAAAGCAGCTTTTTCTTTACTTCCCGGAGCGCAGGGAGATCAAAAACGTTGACAACAAAAAAGTAGCGTTTTTCGCGAATGAGTTCCTTTAAAATGCTGGCTTTATAAGAATCAATTTCCCAGCTGAACACTTCTTGCATTCCTAAAAGACTGGATACAAAATAACGCTCTTTGAATCGCCACCGGTTGTGCGGTAATGCTATAAGAAAATCCGGAGTGGATTGGTAAATCAGATGAGTAGGGTAGCGAGGGCTGTAAATAAAGTCGTCCAGCTATGGATAAAGAGGATTTGGAAACTCATGAAAGGCAGAAGATCCGAATTCTTCGGGAGGCCGAGCGGACGGACAAGACCATTATCGATGCGTGCGGAGCGCCCACGGCAAAACTGATACATCGAAAGCTTCCATGACGGCTTTGAAGACTAAAACTATTTTAATTTCCCCTAGTGAGTACCAGAAAGCTATAAGAATAATTTTCGTCTGAGCTATCCCGTCGGTCGAGTTCAACCGCAAAATCAGCGCGCCAATCCGGGAAAAAGGCTACACCCTCCACCTCGTCATAGACCTGAGTCAAATAGAGCTTCTCAGCCAGGGGCATTCCAGCCTGATAAACAGCCGGCCCTCCGCAAATCCATATCGGTCCTTCCCCGCCCAGGTTTTGGGCAAGCTCAATGGCCGATTCCATGGAAACTGCTGTATAAGCGTTATCCAAAGAAAAATCGGGATTGCGACTTAGCACAATCGTGTCGGTATTTGGAAAAGGTCCTCCCAATTCCTCAAAGCACCGGCGGCCTTCAATTATAATTCCTCCCGTGACTTTTTCTGTCCAATAGGCGGTATCTTCCGAAATGGACCAAGGCAACCCCCCTCCCTCTTTTCCGATGGCCCTGTTTTCCGAACAGGCCGCGATCATATAGATAGGTTTTTTTGAGCTCATTTTTATTTTGTGGAGGATTAAATTAAATCCTAGCGCGAATTCAGAAGGAAAACACCGCTGGAGAAAGAAGACTGTAGGGGCGGCTTTACGCCGCGATTCAAGGCACGGAAAGCTGAATCTTCGAGGCATAACGCCACTACTACAAATTCAAAAGCGAATTTTTGCGAAAACACAATTACCTAGAGAATCCTCAACGATTGCTCTTTCTAAGGATATAAACGGATCCAAGAATTTGGAAATAATGTGAATATTGCGCGGGAAACTCGGTTGAATCGTAGACTAATTCACCCATGAACGAGGCAAAGGTCTTTCATCTTTGCTTGAAAGACAAGGATCCGATTGGATGCAAGTTCCTGGTTGAGCAATACAAAAGGGAGGCTTATTACCATGCATTGTCCTCTACTAATAATAAGGAGGATGTAGCTGATGCCTCTCAGGACGCTTTCAGAAAAGCATTTATGGCTATGCCTATACTTGAATCCCTGGATAATTTTACCCATGGTTTTATCACATCCTGAAAACCCACGGCATCAACCTGTCGGCCCGCCAGAATCTCATTTTCAATGGCCCAGTTCTCCGGGATAAGGTCACGGGAGCCTCGGATATCTCCGGTGCCGTCAAACTTTATTGGTCGAGCACCAATTTTTATTTCTATTTCGATATTACAGACAACGTCAGGAGTAAAGACTCTGCAGGCGGGGAGGGGCCTCGGGTTTCTCCGCAACCCGACTCCAGTTTAAATTCATTTAATGATGGTTCCATCGAAGTGAACATAAGCAGATCGCCGTTCACAGGGGATTTGGACGATTCAGACAATTTTCAGTTCCGAGTGAACTCAGGAAATAATTTAGAACTTGAAACTTATAACAGTAATGCTTCGACCGGTGTGTTTTGGGCTTCAAATGGCTCAAAAAGCTACACTGTTGAGATGTCCATTTCGGTTTCTATTTTAGGCATAGTTAACCCAGCGATCGGAAACACATTTTCCTTTCACGCAGGGTTAAACGACGACGGCGAAGGGGTCGACATGGACCGTGAAACTCAATTTTTTTGATGTTCACCTCCGCAATGGCATGGTTTGAAGAAAACCAATGGGAACAATCTAACTTGCAGCAGCCACTCCGGGACCCTCCACTGTATCCTTGGCGTTGGGCATGAACCGGCCTAATTGGCTGGATTTTCATCATACGGCGCAAAAAGGCCGAGGAATTTTAGGCAATCAGCCTTCTGCACCGTTTTTAAGCGCTTCCAAAACGATTCCCGGAGTCAGTACTTCGGGTAACAAATGGGATGATCCATCAGGACGATAAATAACATTCGTTGGCACTCCGTTGCGGCCGAATCTTTGAAGCTCCCTAGTAATTAGTGGGTCTCGTTTCGTCCAATCTCCTTTGAGGGCCACAATTCCATTGTCCTCAAAATATTGGATTACTTGGTCATTACCAAAGGCCACTTTCTTGTTTACCTGGCATGTCAAGCACCAGGTAGCAGTAAAGTCCACATACACAGTTTTTCCGTTGGAAGTGAAGCTCGCAACTGATTCAGCGGAGTAGTTATCCCAAGTGATCCCAGGATAATCAGCCGAGGACAAATCGGCCGATGAAACTGCCGCGGGTCCGGACAATCCAGCCGCAAAAAATTGAAGGTACCCCGAAAGGAACATAAAAATTAGCGTAACACAGAAAGCAATCAGTCTGGTTTGTCTCTTTTTGATTAGATTTCCCCAATTTCCGTAAACCCAAGCACCAACCCCTAAAAGAACTAATGCCATGAGTAATAGGGCCATGCCCGTGACTCCAACTTGACTTCCAAAAACCCAAGCCAACCATACGGCCGAGGCATAAAGCAAAAAAGCCAACGCTTTTTTGAATGTTTCCATCCAAGCTCCAGGACGAGGCATCCGCTGGATTAGAGCCGGGAAAAATGAAAGGAATAAATAAGGGGCTGAAACTCCCAAAGCGATAGCCGTAAAAGTTAAAAAGGCTTCAATTGAAGACATGGCGGCAATCGCCCCAACAGCTGTCCCCAAAAATGGTGCGGTGCACGGAGTCGCTACCAAAGTGGCCAACACTCCGGAAAAAAATGAGCCGGAATAGCCTGGTTTTGTCTGCAGCTGACTACCAGTTCCGGTGATAGCTTCCCCAATTTCAAATACCCCGGATAAATTGAGGCCAAATAAAAACAATATGGAGGTTATAATCGCTACAAACCCGGGACTTTGCATGTGAAATCCCCATCCAATCTCTTCCCCCGCTGCCCGAAGCCCCAAAAATGCTGCTGCCAACACCCAAAAAGAAATAAGGACTCCAAAGGTGAAAACGGACCCATGGGCCTTTATTTTTAGACTATCTTCCCCGGCCCGCTGAACAAAATCGAGCACTTTGATTGAGAGAACAGGAAAGACACACGGCATCAAATTCAGCAACATGCCGCCAAGGAATGCGAAGCCTAATATTGCCAATAAGCTGGAAGGCTCACCTTCCTCGACAAAGGCCACGGAAGTTCCTTCAGGATTTCCAGCCACCCCGGCAACCCATGTGGCTACCGTATCGTTTTCAGAAAACGGAAGGTTAACTTCCAGGATGCTAAATTCACCAGCTTCGTCCCATGGAATGGATGAAGTGAGCACGCCCTGAAAGCGATTTTTATCCGTATCTGGTTCGTATTCTGTTTTTGGCAATACAAGTGTCAAAATACGGTCTTCTGCGAGAGAAGTACGGGGCTTGGAGGGAGCCACCCAGCCATCTCTGGAGAAATAAACGACGTCACGCCCGGCAAAATCTTTTCCTTTAGGTGCGGCAACCGTCAGGGCAAAGGAATTACCATTGTCCACCACCTTCATATCCCAATCCAGAATCTTTTGAGGCTGGGCGTTTCTAGACGCATCAAAATCACTTTTCCATTTTGAATTTTCAAATGCATGCACCACCGGCAGCTGAAGAGAGACCGCCGCAGCTCCCGGGATACAAGCTTCTTTGCAAATCAAAAAATCAACTTGGGCGGATAGTTTAACAGATTCGGTAGAAGCGAGTTGATCAGCAACCTCAAGATCCACAAGGAGAAAAATTTCACCTTCGTAGGCGTAGGAAACCAGGCCAAACAATTCGATCCATTGGGGAGCAGGCCATTGGATAGGCCCTGCGGTGACTCCTTCCGGCAAAGTCCAATCAATCTGGGCAGCCAGGCCCGAATCCCCAGGGTTTTCCCAATAAGTGTGCCAATGGTCGTCCATTTCCATCCGGACGGCGACGGTATTGGTTTCTCCAGGAACCAGGCCCGTCCTTTCAGCTACAAGCTCCACAGCTAAATGATCAGTTCGGAAGGGGGCAGAAGTAACCGGATGGCATACTATAAAAATAGCAATCAAGACCGAGGTAACTTTAAGGAAAGGTTTCATCTGAAAACACTTTGACTGATTTTAGGATAGGTTTATTTCCATCAATATTCCCCTAATCATACAAATTTTAAATTAAATTGCGGGTATAAAATAAAACCCCAGCAGGCTGTTACGCCCGCTGGCAAAAGTTTCACAGATTGGCAGCTATTTAATTTTAATCTTCCGCGGTTTGGCTTCCCCAGCCTTGGGAAAGCTCAAGGTCAAAACACCATCCGCAAGGGTTGCCCCAATCGAGGCGTGGTTGACCGATTCTCCAAGGCGAAGCCGGAGTCGGTATGCGTGATCGGATGATTCGCGATGCAGCGCCCTCCAAGCTTCCGAAGCACCCACTATTGATTTAGCTTCAAGATAAAGCTCATTGTTTTCAACAGATAACTCCAAGCCATCAAGGGTTACTCCAGGAAGTTCCACCAGCACCACAGTTTCAGCATCTGTTTTAGTAACCTCAAGCCTGGGCTGACAATAAGTAACTGCCTTGTCCGTGACAGCAGCAATTCCACAACTTGTTAATGATGTATTCATAACTCTAAATATTGAGTGGAGTTTTGTTCTTTACTTCAATTCGCAGAGGCTTAACGGCCTCGGCCTTGGGAATGGTCACGGTTAAAACACCGTTTTCATATTTTGCCGAAACCTTGTCCCCTTTTACAGAATCTGGGAGGGTTATTGAACGATGAAAATTTATTTCGGATGATTCTTTCTTATCGTTCACCTTCCGTGTCCCTTTCAGGACGAGGCGTTCCTTTTCCAGCTCAACCTCGATTTTTTTTCGATTGAACCCAGGTAGCTCGGCTTGAACAAAATAATTGCCTTCGTCTTCGTAGAGATCGATGGCGGGCCGGTAGGTATCCGAATTCCAGTCAAACAGGGTGTTAACTGACTGTAAAATTGGGGATTGGGCATTGAAGAATGATTCAAAATGGCCCCAAAGGTCATTGTTACTATTATAAGGTCTTCGTGTCAGATATTTCATGATCATATTTGAATTAAGGTTATTGTTTGGCCTTAATAATGCCTAAAACATGCCAAAAATTAAAAATTCCATTAACCCTTTTAAGGCAATGGTTTACGAATAAAACAGAACCCTCCTTATGAGCCATTATGGCGCATATTTTCCCTGGTTTTTTCTAGTCGTATTTTTGCGTCACACTGGCTCAGTCAGTTTTGGGCTTCCTCGATGCCAGATCGAAATCCGGGCAAATCCTGCCGGAATTGCTCCATGGTAAGGGAAAAGCTGTCGATAGGCAGGCTGTAGTACCGAACGACATCAACTGGAGCCTTAACCAACCGCGAATCCACAAATCCTTTGATGTTGAGCCGGACCCGCGTGTCGCCCGAAAGGCTATTGGGTGGAAGAATGTCGATATCCAAAGTGGAGTCCTTAAGGTTGGACAAAGCCTCGTCGACCATGCTGTAACGCTCGTCAACGGCGATTTGTGCGGACTCACCTTCCGGACGGAAAATTTTCAAATTCATGGATCCGAGTTCACCTTCCGGAGACTGCAAATGGCCCCGGCCCAGGGAGAACTTTTTTTTGTTTAAATCCCATTGGAAGGGGATCACGCCTGAGATGCTTCCTTCTGCGATGCCAATCACCTTGGGAATCCATTGAAGAATTTCTTCGGTTTGCATGTCAGTGACCCCAATTTCCGACTCGATAAACATATCGTCGAAACCCATGGATATATCTGCCAATTCGATACTACCGCCCAGGGCGGAAAAAGTGGTATCGGTAATGTTAATCCGGTTGCCCACTTCAAACTGGGTTTCGAAATCGGCCACGCTCCAGCCCTGGACTTGTATGGATGACACGGTGAAGGGCTCAATTGTGGAAAGGTGAAACGGATTCAAGGAATCGACAGTCCCGTAATAGCTGGCGTGATCCAGAACCAGATTGCCGCTGGCATACAATATGTTTTCCAAGCGGAACTTGAATTCGGGGCTCACATTTTCAGGGGTGACTTCAAAGTTGGCTTGCCCGGATAAGCTTCCCGTTATGTCAAATTCACCGGCCAGCCAGCGCTCCAAATTCGGATATTCCTGTATGGGGTAATCGGCCAGATCCACACGAGCGGAAAGTCCACTGGATGGATTCAACTTTAACCGGTAATCCATTTCAAAGTCACCAGGATTCACCTGAATTTTTCCCTTGGAATTGAAAAAGGAAGACCCCTTCTCGGGCAGAAAGGCGATTCCAGTGCTACCTATTCCGGCAAAATCGCCAACGGCTTTTAGCGGAGACGGCTTCCCAGGCGTCCAGTCAACTTGAATGGCATCACCAATCACCTCGGTATAGCGAAACAAGTTTGTTTTTTTGAAGCTAGCGTTTCTGACAAATTGATCCGGGCCTCCCAGTACGGCGCCAATGAGATCACTAGCCATGAAAGGCTTATCGATTCTTGCATTAATTAGCCCTTCTCCCACCTCCGCCTGAAACATCGGAGTAACCACCATGCTGTCTTTGAACCAGAAATCTGCTGATGCATTCGACAAGCCCTCGCCTTCCCAACGACCGTTAAACATGAGATCCATCGTTGAGCTGGTAAGATGGCCACCAATCTCGCTGCCGAGTTGTAAGTCCAAACCAAGTAATTGAAAATCAAATCCGAGATTTTCTGCCAGAATAGAAATCTCGAGAGGAATAGCGCTGACTGAGGTTTGGCTAATTTGCAGGTCTCCAGATTGTAATTGAGGTCCGATAGCGGCCGAATCCAATTGAAACAGCAGGCTGGGTCCTGGCTCAATCGACAAATTTCCGGCCCATGAGAAGGGGGCCTCAACAAGCCTGGAAAGCATCCCATCTCCATTGAAAACGAGAGTAGTAATGTCAGGCGTCCAGGAGATGAAGGCTACATGGTCGGCAGCAAGCACATCCAAGTCCTTAAATCCCACTTCAACACCGCTCAAAAGAGCATGGGCCTGGCCAGAATTGAATATGTAGTTCTCTCCTTCAAAATGAAAAGCAGCCTGAAACCGGCCATCTTTCCAATCAAAAATCGAATCTTCATCTATGATGTCCCAGATTGCCTGGCTAAGGTCCGAACTGATATCCATTTCGCCGGCCAAATCCAAAAACCCGGTAAGCCAGTCAAACGTACCGCGGCCCAAAACCGGATGGTCATGCACATCAATTTCCACCTGCCAATCAATGTTGGTTCCATCTACCTCAAATTTTCCGTCCAGTTTTCCGTCTATTTGGCGACCTCTGTTTTCATAATGCAACCCTCCATCATCGAATGTGATGATAAGAGGGATCGGAACCTCGAATGAAGATTCCTCGGGCAAAGCCAGAATCGCATTATTGACCGATAACAGCCCCTCCGGAATCTGGGCATTGATACCGGCCCACAATCCATTCACGGCTATTTTCAAGGGTTTGTCAGCGCCATAGCCATCCCAGATGGAGCCAAACTCGATGGAATCGGCGACCAGGTTGACCCCGGAAATACGCAGGCTCAAATCACTGACGACTGGCCGGGACAATCCTTCGATGCGAAATTCAACGGACTCGGTTTCAATTCCGACCTGCTCCAGTTTTTCCGCAAACCGCTTTTCAGCATAATCGGGTATAAACAGCCAAGCCGCGGCTACAAGTAAGCCCAAAAGAATCAGAGTGGTGGAAGGAATCCAATAACGTTTATTAATAGACACTAATTTTGCGTGTGAGAGTTTTAAACTTTGACCTAGAAATTTAGAAAGGGTTTCACGCCGGGGTCAATGCATCGCGGGCTCGGTCTCACATCTTTTATTCCGAAGCTACGAAGTATTTCACAAACCTATAAAAAAGACCTGCCAAATATTAGAGTCCCAGCACCGCTCCGGGGTTGCTATTAGACCCCCTCACCATGTTCCATTTTTTACTAAAAACAGAGGACCTGAAAAAAGGAACTATGGCTCAGAAATACCAAGGTTTCTACACCTGGATTATTAAGGGTTTATTTCGAGTAACTCGACCTCGAAAATTAGCGATGCACCTGGGCCAATCATCCCTCCAGCCCCACGGTCTCCGTATGCGATGTCTGAGGGCATATAAAGCCTTATTTTCCCTCCTTCACCAACTAGAGTTAGTCCTTCGCGAAATCCGGCTATGACACCATTGAGCGGAAAATTGATTGGCTCTCCCCTATCAAGGGAGCTGTCAAAAACAGTCCCGTCAAGCAATGTGCCATGGTAATGCACTTTCACACTGTCAACAGCGGTGGCGTATTTATCGGAGCCTTCCGCCAGGATTTCATACCTCAAGCTGGAAGCAGTCTTTACAATCCCATCCTTTCCATCAAGGGTCTTAAAGTAAGCTTCACCGGCCGCCTTATTGTCGTTGATTTCGGACGCCTGCCGAGCTTGGGCTCTCTCGGAGGCTTTCTTTTGCAGTATTCTCGCCGCCGCCGCCCGATTTTCTCCTATATACTCCGGTTCCGAACCTTCAGCCGAGAGGCGAAGACCTTCCAATATGTGGTCCGCCTCGTCCTTGGAATAAGATGACAGCATGATGTCGTCCCCAATGGTGTATCCAAGTGCACGGAAAGTTTGTTGTTCCTGCGTTAGTTCTTCCATGGTTGGGCTATCGTTGACCTGAGAGCTGTGGTCCGATGAGGACTCAGATTGTGATTGCTGAGAGCATCCACCTGCAATGAGCGTGAGACCCATCAAGAAGGCGGTGGACCGCAAAAATCGGTAATTTATTTCATACATCTAAATAGATTGGTCGAACTTTTTGGGAAACAAAGGTGAGGAGGAAAACGTTTGTCAGATACAGCTACAAGTTATTTCTTCCGCGTAAGGTAATACAAACAAAGGCCACCCTGATAAAGGAGGACTGTTATGATAACGAATACACAAATTGCCTAATAACTCAGCCTGAGCATTTCCTCCACCAGGCAGGTATCCGGATTTATAGAGAGAACAAGTCTTTTAAATTCCGGGGAAATAGGGCCCAGGGATCCGAGTGGTCAAAACGGAAATATTGTTCAGACAATAAAACCAAAGCGTGACCATAAGATAGTTTTGGCTAAATACAGGCCATAGGGCGTCCGACTTCGTTTGCTGCTTCATTGGAGATGCCCCCTCAATTCCATTAATCCGCCAAGAGAACCTGCCAAGCCGGCCAGAAAACCATAAATGTCACCCAAGATAAGGACCGCTAACGCGCAGAGCACAGCATATCCGAAAATCCTCTACCCATTAATTTTGGAAACCTGTTCCGCCTCCATGGAAGTTGAGATTTAAGTAACTAAAGCAATTGGCAATTCCATAACAATGGATCGATCAATCACGGTTTACCTATTTTATGTTTCAGCAGGTTTGGCTGGCTCATTAAGGCAAAAAACTGCTAAGTTAACGGACACAGAGCCTGAGCCTCTGCAGCTCATTGCCCGTACCGAATCTGGTCGAGGTTACGGAAGCTGTGCCACTTGAAAAGTTAGTCAGGGCACCTAGAAAGTGCGCAGATAATGAAAGCAAAATGATTCAATACAGAACAAAAGATTCGCATCCTGCAAGAAGCTGAAAGAGCTGATAAAACCATAGTGGATGAATGCCGTTAAAAGGACATCACCGAGCAAACCTTTTACCGATGGAAGAAGGAGCTCGAAATGATGCAGCTGGATCAGGCCAAACGGCTCAAGGAGCTATTGAAAGAAGCATTGGGAAAAAGTTGTGACCCCCGGCCACAAGCGTCAAATTGCCGGTATCTTCGTGAACCGGGACTTATGCAGTGAACGTACCGCCTGTCGGCATTTTTGAATGGGGCTATCCCAAGGTTACTCGTTTGCTCAAAGATGAGGGCTGAGGGGTAGGCAACAGGATGGTCCAGCAGCTTCGTCGGGAGCTGGGGCTCGCCAGAGACGTCAGAGCGTTTCTACGGGCCTTCCGAACAAGGTTCTTGCTCCACTCGGCCTACGGACTCCTCCGGCCAGAACCTTGACTTCCTCTACAACCTTAACCACATAGTCATAACTTGCAGGCTAACGAAGCACGTGGCCCAGTTTAGGTAACTCGATCATAGGTAACCTGCTCCTGAAACGTGAACCA
>DDZZ01000069.1 GCA_002346535.1 Opitutales bacterium UBA2995
CCCGGAGATGGTGGTGGCTTCGGCCCCAGTTGGGGCCCTGTTGATGGCGATAATATGGATTCGAATGCCGTTCTTGTATATGAACATACTGGGCAGGAAGGAACAATTCTCCACATAGTGGATGAGCCTGACCAAACTTTTCCTTCTGCAGCAGATTCGGTATCGATATCAGAAATTAATACAACGCCTATTCTCTATGAAGGGGCGCCACTGGAATGGACGGCACTAGACAAAGGACCAATACAGAATAACCAAGGTTATTACGAATGGGAATATTGGGACCCGCGCGTTGTTGAATGGTCTGCAGATAAGAACCAATATTTATTGGTTTACCAGATATTCAAAGAGGTGCGTGAAACTAATAATGAAGCTACTGGCAAGATTGTCGATGAAGAGGAGTATTATGCTATTTTTCCCGTATCCGCAGAGGGAACTCTGTTAATTTCGGATGCTGATATAGGTATTTCCAAAACCGAAGCTGAAGGAATCGTAGGCCAAGAAATCGAAGAGGTATGGGACGATCATGATGATGACGGTAACTTCGGCCCCGGTGGTCCGGGAGATGATGGTGGTTTTGGCCCTGGAGACTTTGTCGGACTAATGCCTGCTCATACCGATGATCCTGATTCCAATGCCCTTCTCGTTGCAGACGAAACTTATGCCTACATCGCTGACCCGGCAACTTTTTCAGAAGATACAACAGCAGAGGATTTAATCATCTTAACCTTTGATGGTAAGCAATTTGAACATGCTAATTTTGATTCAGGCTGGGAAGCCAATGAAGATGGCTCTTATACTTTGGAAGAAACCGAAGGGCTTGCAATAGAATGGTTTGAGGAAGAGGAGATCTACAAAATGGCTGTGCGGGTATGGGGCACTGTAAGAGATGGTTCTGATGAAGATGCTGCCATCATTGGTGGATACGATCGTTATCGAATTGTGCCCGTCACTGCAGCTGGAGAAATAATTTTTGAAGAATCAGTAGATTATGATTCCCGAACAGAGGCTGAGGGTATTATAGGACAGAAGCTAGATGATGAATTCGCCGACCCAGTTTTTGTAAATGAAGTGAATGCGGGAGATTCCGGAGGTAACGAAGATGGAAACAATAAAACCCACATAAACTATATAATCCATATATTAGAAATCTCTGATAATTATGCTGTCATAAATTGGGATCGTGAAGTTTTTACGGACTCATTAGGTTCATATGAGACAAATATCGGGATTGATTTAGATGGTGATGAGGTTGTCGGGATAAATGCCGAGAATCTTGTTCCGGTCGATTCAGATATATCAGGATATAGGTTGTTAAAAGATTCTGATAACTCCTTATATATCGCCCTAGCTAATCTCGATGTTGAAGGCAATATAACTAGTTATTCTAACCCGCTTCCAGTCGTTGACGAGTGGGGGGGCTCACCTGATTTCTATTGGACTTTTGAAGACAAGTATGTAAGCGAAAAAAGCGCACCAATTGCTGCTGAATATATAGATGGCCCAGAAGGTTCTGGATATGTCTTAGCGATCAAAATGGAGAAGACTTCAACCTTTCGGGAGGAAAATGAAGAAGATACTCATTGGGATATTAAATTTATCGATGTAAATGGGGTACTCGACTGGGATTCACCCATCTACGGGGATATTGTTCAATGGGAACAGGAGCTTTTTGGGCAAGACCTGGATGGGGATGGAATAGTTGGTTTCAACACCTCAATATTAAACTCTGTTGAAACCGATCCAGAAGATCCCACGAAAATTTATCCTAAACTGGATAACAATGGTATAGTTTACGTTTTTGATCCGGATAAAGAAAATGCCATGAGGGTTATTGACCAATATGGTGGGTCTCCAACCTTCGACTACTCTGACTCTTGGAAAAACGGGTCTCATACTACTAAGGTCTATTCGGTCGAAAGATCTCCCGATGGAACATCATACCTTCTAATTATCTACAATGAAGATATTTGGACCGATCCAAATGGTGAGACATTTATAAATGAATCTTATCAAGCTGTCCTACTTAATGTGGGATCGGATAACGACGATCTCGTATTTAGCTGGGAAGATTTTCAATGGTTTGAATCAATCAGTGATCTTGAGACAAGTTTCGGCCTAGATGTAGATGGAGATGGCTCTGTCGGTGTTAATCTTAGTTTGTTTACTTGGGCAGCTGTCCCAACCGATAAAGGCAATCAGGTGCTGATTACTGCAATCGAGGAAGATCTGATCTATATTTATGACGAAGATGCAGGTTCAGATTGGCCATGGCCCGGTCGAAAAGTTATAGGTGAATGGGGCGGAACGCCTGAATTGAATATGGAAGACAATTGGGATCATGGATCATACAAGAGTGTCCCATACGCCATTGAGCAACAGAATGATGGGACATATCTTTTAGCAGTTCTCAATACCTTTACTTATCAGAGAAAAGAGCAAGGAGAAGTGGTTACTGGTACAGGCCAAGATTGGGCTATTTACAGTCTTAATGTGTCTGAATCAGATGACTCGGTTGTGATCTTTAGTTGGGAAAACTCATCTTACATTGAAAAAGCATCGAGTGTTGAAGAGGACTTCGGCCAAGATCTTAATGGGGATGGTGTTGTTGGAAACAACTACTCTATAAGTGCCTTAACCTACGTGGAAACCGATGGGAATCTAGAAGGGTCAGCTGGTCTAGAAACTTCAGCGCACCTTATGTATAATCCTTTTGATAGTAGCCTTTTTATTGTCGACTCAACGACGGGTAATATACCACCTCTACCAATAACAGATGAAGGTGGCTATGGAGTTTCTTTAAACAATAACCATGTTTATAACTCTCCAGATGGCGCTACAAATGAGTTTAAAGAACAACCTGTAGCTGTTGAACCTGCAGGAGCCGGTTACTCATTGGTGGTTCGTGAGGACTACAAGCGTATCACTGATGGAGATGGAGTGGAAAAAACAGACACCGGTTGGATAATTTATCCAGTTTCTGAATCGGGAGTCATTGATTGGGCGAATAGTGCATGGACGCCGTCCATAATTAGTTACGAGGAACTTTTTGTTCAAGATTTGAACAGTGATGGCGGAATTGGCTTAACTAACATAACGCTACCGGTTGTAGATACCGACAAAAGCGGGCTTGAACCCGATTTTGGAAATAAGGATTACCTCTTCCTTGATACCTCAAACGGTCTTTACATTCTTCCAGACGGCTCCTCTACATACATTCCAATAACGGATTCATATGGGGGGACCCCAAGTTTTGATTGGAGTGATAGCTGGGGGAATAATTCGGTTTCCTCTTCCTCGATTGCAGCAGAAAGCCAAGCTGATGGTAGCTTTCTTCTGGCGGTTAAGAGAATTGAGAACTTTAACAATCAAGCTTCTCGGACTAACTGGGAGCTTTTCCCCATTAATTCAGACGGCATACTAGATTGGGAAAATGGTGAATGGGTAGAGGATATTGATCTAAAGGAGCCACTGTTTAGACAAGATCTCAATGGAGACGGTGTCCTTGGGTTTAATATTGCTAGCCTGGATTTAGTTAATGTAGGGGAAGCAGACAGCAATGGGGTTCTTTTGCAGCGTTCAGGTAGCGGAAGTCTTTACATAAAAGTTGATTCGGATACGCTTTTACCGATTACAGATGAATGGGGTTCATCCGTATCCATTAATTTTAGTACAAAGAATTATTCTGAATCCCCAGTGGCTATTCGCCAAGTGAATGTAGACGGGACCATCTCATACGTTTTAGCTATGAAGACAATCTTCACGCATTCAGGGAGAGAAGAAATTAATTGGAATTTAGTTCCGATCGATGAGGCCGGTGTTATGTATTGGAATAACCAACTGTATACTCAATCGATTGCAGTATTCGAAAAAGATTTTGGATGGGATCTCAATGAGGATAGTATTACTGGGATTAATCATACTCGTAATGAATCCATCATCACGGATACTATTAATCAAAAACTTGAGCGAAGCGTTGACGGCGTAATTTACATCGTAGATGGGGATCGCCGCATTTCTATAACGGATCCAGAGGGAGGACTCCCTGATCTTGAGTGGTCTTATGAGTTTTTCAGTGGGTCAGATAGCGGAAGCGTTTTTGCAGTAGCCCTCCAAGATAGTGATACACCTGGTGATTTGAGCGATGACTTTTATCTGCTTCTGGTTAAACAGGTTTCAGACTTTTCTGATAGTGGAGAGGAAACTTATTGGCACACATATCGTATTTCTCTCGAAGGCATAATTGATTGGGATTCTGGCTCTTCTAGCTCCAGCATCGCCCCAAGTGAGATTGACTTCGACCAGGATTTGAATAATGATGGAACAAAGGGTATTAGGCAAGCTGCATTGACTTCGCTTAACTCTGATGCAATAGGAGCTAAACTAAAAATTGATGCCGAAAACGGTCTTTATATTGACGACCCGACGAATCCCAAATCCCCTCTTCCTATTATTGACGAAATAGGTGGTATGGCATCTTTAAGCTTTACTGTTTCAAACCCTCGTCGATCATTTACAAGCGCTCCTATAGCAATTGAAAAGCAGGAAGACAACAGTTACAAGATCGCAATTAAATACACTGAAGTTATTACTAAAAATGATTCAAGTGAATCCACTGAAACTTGGGAAATATATCCTGTAAGTGAGTCAGGCATTATAAATTACAAAGAGTCGCTATGGAATTCCTCCATAGAGCCTTACGAAAGCTTATTTAACCAAGATCTCAGTGGTGATGGTTCAATTGGAAGAAACAATAATGAGCTTCAGTTCATCACTAGTGACACAACTGGCGAAAAGTTAAAGAAAAGCTCAGAAGGAGTTCTTTTTATACAGTTGCTCGATGAGTCTATAATTCCGATTAAAGATCCATTTGGATCTGAAGTAAATTTAAGCGAGAGTTACACGCGCGATGATCAGACCACAATTGAGAAAGAGCCCATAGCGATTGAAAAGTTTACTTATGATAATCCAAATACAGGGGCCGCTGAAGACAGATATAAAATACTTGTCTCAGTGACTACTACCCCACTAGCAGGCGAAGTAACAACGAATTATGAAGGTTATTCGCTTTATGGAGATGGGGTGATTATTTATGACAGTTTCCTGCAAACCGAAACATCCAGGGGATGGGAAAGTTTTCTCCAGCAAGATATAAATGGGAACGGTGAAATAGACACTGTTGGAAATTCTCTGACTCTTACGGATGTACCAACTGATACAAAAGGAGTTACTTTGCAGCTTGCTGAAGATAATGTTATTTACATTCGCGATGGAGAAAATCGATTCTTCATTAATGATGTATCAGGAGTACCCCCGGTTTTTTCTGCTATTACAACTGCGGGCGACTTTCAAATTAGCAAAGCTCCCTATGTTGTAGAGGACAATGACAATGGAACTCCCGACGATCCATCTGATGACTTCTATTTAGTTGGTGTGCGTGAGGTGCAAACAAATACTGTTACAAATAGTAGTGACATTTTCTGGCAAACCTTCAAGGTCAGTACTCAAGGTATAATTGATTGGGGTAGCCTACAATTTAAACAAAATGCAGAAATAAATGAACTGCAGTTTAACCAGGATCTTAATGCTGATGGCGTTATTTCTAACGGTGTATCAGCTTCTAATAGCTTTTTGGCTAATCTAGTTGAGACAGGAACTACAGAAGCTGAGGTATTGGCTAAGTTTGGTGATAAAGCGCAATCGCAAATGATTTCCATAACGCCAAAAGATGGAGACGAAAAAATTACGTTCTTCAGTTCTGCAGAGGCCAATAGCACCAAGACTAAAACCTCAGTGGAGCTTGCTATGGTGCAACAAATTAATGAGGGAGAGGCCAAAAAGATTGGATCGGATGCGGGTGTTACCGACGATTTTGCGCCTCTAACTGATCTCATCGATTTTAAAGTTGCAATTTCAGATCCCGATAAATTTGGAAAAATTCATCAGATGACTTTCACTATTTCTCCAGGCACTGACCCGGATACGAGTCTTTACATGAAACTTAATAAGAAAACTGGGAAGTATTTTAAATTTGAATACGATCCTAAAACTGGTGAGGGGGCTAGGGTTGAAAGCTCTGATCCAACAGCTACCACACCCCTTAACGACATCCTTGTTATTTATATAAGAGATAATGGAAAGTTTGATGAAGACCCTCGCTTAGGTTATATCCGTGACCCAGGCAGCATTGCTCAAACTGGACCTCTGGCATGGCTTGCGAATAACTCTATTGAAGATTTCTCTGTCGATAAAGATAATGATGGAATATCCAATATGTGGGAATATCTTGCTGGGACCGACCCTGATGGCGGTAGCTCATTTAAGATGAGTGTAATTGTTGAGAAATCAGGGTCGTTTGACTTTTCCGTCCTACGTGTAATCTCAACAAAGGAAGCCTTTCCGTCAGACTTTAATATAGTTCTTCAAGGCTCAGATGACCTAACAGAGTATACTACTGTTCCGCACACTTATTCAGTAAGTGATAACGGTGATGGTACCTACTCCCACAACTTTATCCAAGATTCTCCTTTAGGAGACCCCGATCATAAACAATTCATACGTTTAAATTCAAATTGGTCGCAGTAAGTTAAAGTTTTAGTAACTGAGTTATGACCTTCCCCAAAATCCCTTGATTGATTAATCTGGAGTTTCGTGGTGGTGGCACCCACAAGCGTAAATGAGGATTCTTGGAAGGATCGGGAAACTACGGTATTTATGGAGGGAAACTATAGTGATTATAGTTTTTCAGAAAAATTAAGTCCGTGTGGAAAAGACTTAAATAGATACATTCGTAGCTAATGCAGTGGTCGATGAGATTCTTGGCAAGGAACGATTGAAAGAAGCATTGGGAAAAAGTTGTGAGCCTCGGCCACAAGCGTCAAATCGCCGGTATCTTCGTGAACCGGGGCTTATGCAGTGAACGTGCCGCCTGTCGGCATTTTGGTCTACACCGAAGGTATCTGGGCGCATAATTGAGTTAAAGAAATTTTTAGATTTTAGGGCGCACGAAGATCGTAACAGATAAAACGAGTTGTGCTTCCATCCAAACCTTCATCGTTTTGGCCTACGTAGAGCAGTCCTTTACTCAAGGCTGGCATGGCCCAGGTTTGCCTGGCTAGGAAGAGGTGAGTAAGCTCCAATTCCTTATAGCCATCGGGATTTAGTTCGAGCCAGGCCAAGTGGCCATACTGGCCAAGCACAAGGCAGCGGCCATCCACTTCGATGAAGGAAGCGAGCGCCGGCATCAAATTATAGCTTTGAGGGCCAGTGGGCGATTTCACGGTGGTCATCCACTCCGGTTCGTATTTCCACATCAATTCGCCGGTATCCATCTTGATGCAGACAATTGGTGCATTTCTGGGCCCGTGACCATCGACACCATAGAGATAGCCATCCTTATGAATCGCAGTCATAAAATGCGTATTGAGAATTTCATTGCGCCAGAGCTCCTTGCAGCTTCCGTCGGGTTGAATTTCAAGGCACACTCCTCCGGATCCGTAGCATTCAGAAATATAGACCTTGCTCCCGACTACAACTGGCGAGGATGCATTTACCGATTCGTACCGGCTTCCACGCCATGGAAATCGGCAATTGATTTTTCCAGTCCTAGGATCGATGACCAGCAATCCCCCAGTCGCCGGGCGGCTTTCGCCTCCAGCGAACACAAACAGTTTTCGCCCGCCGGCGGTATCAGCCACGATAGGCGAGGAGTAGCTGGAGCCCCATTCCTCCTCTGTGCCCCAAACCATTCTACCAGTTAATTTATTAAAAGCCACGACACTTGGACCGCGGGGTGAGCCGATGTTTATAATCAACTGGTTATCCTCAAGCAACGGTGCACCGCCGAATCCAAAAAAGTCCAGCGTCAAATCAAATTCCTTTCGTAGGTCTCGTTTCCAAAGTATGCGGCCGGTAGATAATTCCAGGCAGTGTAGCATTGCTTCGGCTCCGATGGTGTAAACAAATTGTCCGTCTGAGATAGGCTGGCATCGAGGCCCGTTCCCAAAGCCGTACCGGTCTCTGTATCGCGTTTTGTATCCGTATTTCCAGTACCGTTTACCCGATTCTGAATCAAGGCATTCGACAAGCTCCTCGTTATTCGACCGATGGAAAATGATTACCCGGTTTCCGATCACCGATGCTGAAGCGTAACCTTCTCCGCGAGTAACTTCCCAGACTTTTTGTGGACCTTGTTCTCCAAAGGTTTTAATCAGTTGGGTTTCTGGTGAATACCCGTTGTGGGTGGGGCCCAGAAAGGTCATCCAATCGCTCGTGACAGTATTGGTCGAAAGCGGTTTCGGTGGACTGAAAAATTGAAGTCCTTTTTGTTTTTCAACTGAAAGAGCTGGTATTTGGGCCAGATTATTGACCTGAGGTGGATTGGGGTCCTCAAAGGCTGTTCCCATTCGGGCAAAAAGCAGCAACATTGCTAAATTGATCTTCCAGAATCTCATTCCTGTTCAACCATGATATTCTCTATTCGGAAATGCTAGTCTTTTCCAGGAATTGAGGAGCTTGAAGTACCATTGACAGTTCTCTTCCCGGCCCCCAACACTCTTTATTCAAACCATGGGGACCTCAAAATTGCATGACCATTTTTCAACCAGTAGAGTCAATCTTGCGTCTGCAAAATTCGGCGCCGATGCAATTTATGCTACGGATGATTTCTTCGCCGACAAATCGCGTATGCTTGCGGAAACCGAACCGATCTTCATTCCCGACAAATACGATGAAAATGGCAAATGGATGGATGGTTGGGAATCCCGCCGGAAGCGTGAGTTTGGTTACGATTATTGCATCGTCAAATTAGCGTTTCCCGGATCCATAGATGTTATCGTTATCGATACCTCACATTTTACCGGAAATTATCCCCCTTTCGCCTCTGTCGATGCTTGCACGTGCCCCGATTGGGATCCAGATGAGTCGACCCAATGGATTGAGGTCCTTAGCAAGTCACCTCTCAAGGGAAATGCGGCTTTCAGGTACCAAGTGGAGCACGATAAAGTATTTACTCATGTGCGGCTGAACATATATCCGGACGGTGGTATTGCCCGTTTTAAGGTCTTCGGCCGGGTTCACTGTCTTTGGAAGACACGGGATCCCATTCAAACCTACGATCTCATATCTCTCGAAAATGGCGGACGGCCTGTTGCCTGGAACGATGCCCATTTCGGACACCCGGTTAATATGTTGGGTCGTCGTAGGGGAGTAAACATGGGTGATGGATGGGAGACTCACCGTCGGCGCGAATCAGGCAATGACTGGTGTGTCCTTGAATTGGGTCACATTGGAAAGATTGAAAAAATTGTTGTCGATACGGCCCACTTCAAAGGCAACTACCCGGATTGTTGCTCTATTCAGGCAGCCAACGTAGCCAATGTCTCAGACGAGCACCTTACCGATGAGAGCACGGATTGGCCCTTGTTGTTGCCCGAATCCAAACTCTCTGCGGATGCGATTCATGAATTTGTGGGTGAGATTGTTGACATTGGGCCAATTTCACATGTTCGACTGAACATCTTCCCTGATGGCGGAATTAGCCGGTTAAGGCTCTTTGGAAAATTTATCCGGAAATAGCCAATGTCTGGGCCCTTTGTAACTATTGAACAATTGACGGCTCAAGCCTTTTCGCCCTTTGGAGATGTAGTTGAAATGGAAGGACGGGACTATTCCCCAATTAACCAAGGAAGGGCGGAACGTTACGATGCCCTGGCTATGGTAGACTGTGAAGGATCTGGCCAGCATCCACAAATCAGCCTGATTCATTCTCGCCAGTATGACCTCCCCCAAACGGTCACTTTTCTTGAACGCCATCCGTTCGGAAGCCAGGCATTTTTACCCATCAGCGTGACGCCATTTTTGGTCGTGGTTGCCAATCCTGGTAATGAATTGGACGAAACGAGTTTACGTGGATTCCTCACCAACGGAATGCAAGGCATCAATTACCACCGCAATACCTGGCATCATGTCATACTGACCCCATACGGCGATGTAACTTTCATCGTGGTGGATCGAAGCGATCCCGGTTCAAACTGTGTCGAACATCATTACGCAGCAGAAGATCAACCCATCATCGATGCTTCAGGTATAATCGATGACTGATTATTTTGTCCGATTGTCCTTATCTTGAGACCTAGAGAATATTTGGCCAATGCGGCCCATCCATAGGCTATTGCGACCGCAGTGAATACAGGAGTATGCATGTGATAGCCGACTTTGTGCCAAATTTTCTTTTGGAAGGCACTCGTAACGGAAAAGCCGTATAGGATGATGAAGTCGTCCACCCCAAAAAATTGCGAGGTAAGTTAGGACTATTTTTCCATTACCGTGCTTGTTTCGAGCTATGCTGCGAAAACAATGCTTCCAACTCCAATCCATAAAATTTTAAACGCGCTGCAGGCTATATAGACCCAGAACAGTTTTTATTCCCGCGGCCACTCACTCCACATTTCGAACCGGTTTCGCCCGTTCATTTGCGCCGAGGAATTCACCGGTTTCCATCCCGGGCCAAAGGAAAAGATTGGGTAGCATCATAGAAACTTTACTTTCCTCTTTTTAAGATCCAGTCGGTAAAAATGGCCCATTTGAATCCAGAGAATAATGTAAATGCTTTACACCACATGCGATCCAGGGTGGAGCATAATCATTCAAAGCCAGGGCAAACGCCGTCAGTAGATTAAGGGGTAATTATGCCTATGCCCAAATTGTTGTTTTGGTACAGTTCATCACATTTCTTTTGTTTATGATGATGCAGAAAAAAAGAAATTCAGTAATTTTCAACCAACTGCGTTCTTTTTATGGAAAGAAGTCGTTATTACATAATCATCTGTTGGTCTTTGAAAAAGCGGCGGGAGCTAGCGTTGAGTTCTGGCGAATTCCACCCCAATCATTTCCGCAAGATTGCCAACAGCTAACGTCACCCAAATAACAACCAGGCCAGCAACCACCTATGCCAAGAACGGAATTGTAATCCCGAATTTTAATTTCAGGACTAAATCCGTTTTAGGGAAGTAAAACACTCATAGGGGTAAGTTGAGGATCTGAAAGCATTCGTACTGGCCTTTCGCTCGGCCTTTCCAAATCTAGATATAACAATTAACGACCAAATCTAAGAGGGCCCGAAGGTCAGCACCCTTATCACCATGACCGGGTACGCACTAGGGGGGTGGGATTCCCTGTGACTGGCAAAATAGTAAGGTTCGAAGGGGTCGTGATAAGCCGATTCGAAGATGGTCTTATCACGGAGGACTGGGAATTACTGGATCAACTCACCTTGCTCCAATACTGGGTGTTGCTGAAAACGTATAGACTATCTGGTCAATAAAAACCCCAATTGAAGAGTGGGGGTAAGATTCTTACTTTCACTTTCCCATGTATTCTACGACACTTATCCTACAATCACTGAAAAGCTTTCTGATCTTTGCTGAATTGATGGAAGCAAAGTTGAAAGTTGATTGACATTTTTAAGGCTCTTAATTCCTATAATTTGCCAAGTATCGAATATTGGATATTAATCCCGAATAAACTTTCCAGTAAAACTAAGTTTGTACCTCATGTACTCTTAATCAGCAGGATTAAAAGTTCAGTCCATGAGAATCTTCTAATGCCGAAGAAACAATTAAGCCGGTCGATTTTGATTACCGTCCTTGTGGCAATTGCCCAAGGAGGATTGGTTTCTCGGAACATCGCCAGTGAAACAGAGATTCGCAGCTCGGATGAGGTAACAGCTGTTGACCGCCAATTCTGGTCATTTACAAAACCGGAGCGTCCTTCTGTTCCTGAAGTTAAGGATTCTTCCAGGGTTCGTACAGACATCGACCATTTCATTTTGGCTTCCCTTGAAGATGCGGACTTGAATTTCCATGATGATGCAGATCGATGGACTTTGATTCGGCGGGTAACTTATAATTTGTCGGGATTACCCCCAGTACCAGAAGCCGTGGAAGCTTTCGTAAACAATGAAGGTCCTCATGCTTATGAGCAATTGATAGATCAATTGCTCAACTCTCCTCGTTATGGAGAACGGTGGGGTCGTCACTGGATGGATGTGGCTGGTTACTCCGAGTCGAGTTTTTTCATTGGTGATCAGATCCGTCCGGATTTTTGGCGCTATCGCGACTACGTAATCAAAGCATTTAACGATGATAAGCCTTACGATGTTTTTGTGCGCGAGCAGCTAGCGGGTGATGAAATGTTCGATTGGAGAAACGTGAAGGAATTCAGCGAGGATCAGATTGAAAAATTGGTGGCCACCGGATTCCTTCGCTGCACACCCGATGCCACAGACAATCAGCCAATCACCCAGGTAGAGAAAATATTTGCAGCTCAGCAAGCCGTACTCGAAATCTCGATGAAAGCTTTGATGGGGCTGACACTTAATTGCGTCCGCTGCCATTCGCACAAGTATGACCCTATCCCTCATGAAGACTATTTTCAATTAATGGGCATCTTTCAGCCGGCTTTCGACCCTGAGGATTGGTATTCTGGAATCTGGACTCGCCATTACCCTGGACCCCTACGCGCAATCCCCCTTGTGCCTAAATCCGAACGCGATGCATTCTTTAAGGAAAGCCGCGAATGGAGGGAGACAATTTTTGTTTATTACCGTCAGCTTCGCTACGATTTGCCCTTGCTCTGGCAGGACCGATTTTTGCAAGATCGTAAGGACCAGATCGAGGATTCCTTACGTGACCGTGTCTTAAACATCACAACGCAAGATTTGGACGAACGCGGAGATGCCGATGAAGCATTGCTCACACAAGTCTTTGAAGATTTAGGAGGTTCCAAGGAAATGCTGAAGGAGGTGTATCCTGAGTATCTGGAGGAAGAAAAAGAATTGCGGGCACAGATTGACGCATTGATAGAAAGCTCTGAGGAGCTGCCTCCATTGGCGTGGGCTACATTTGATGTATCGACTGTGCCTTCACCAACCCCACTCTTGCTTCGCGGAAATTTTGAAACTCCGGGTGATCCGGTGCCTCCTGGTGTTCTCACGGTTTTGAATGATCCTGCGCGGCCATTTAACTTGGAAGCGTTTGCGGAAGAATCACCAAAATCTACGACCGGTCGTAGGCTTGCATTTGCCAAGTGGCTTACGGACTCCAACCACCCTCTTACTGCTAGAGTTATGGTGAATCGTATCTGGCAATATCATTTTGGAGAAGGACTTGTTCGGACCCCGGATGACTTTGGCGCACGCGGTAGCCGACCGACACATCCGAATTTGCTCAATTGGCTTGCAGTAGAATTCATGGAGTCTGGTTGGAGTATCAAACATATGCATCGGTTGATACTCCGTTCGACGGTATACCGGCAAAGTTCACGTTTCGACATTACGCGTGAAGAAGCAGATCCATCCAATCGATTATTGAATCGATTCTCTAAACGCCGCCTTGAGGCAGAGGCAATTCGCGATGGTATGCTTGCTGTGAGCGGTCAATTGGATTTGGAGATGTATGGAGAGTCAGTCCCAACGGAACGTCTTGAGGATGGACGTGTTATCGTTCCTTCTGACCATCCTGATCGAGGACGCCGGTCTGTGTATCTCAGTACCCAGCGAACAGGCCAGCTGGGAATTCTTACAATCTTTGATGCGCCTGTGATGGACACCAATGCACCCAAACGTTCAACTGCGGCCATTTCTCAACAGGCATTGGTAGCAATGAACAACCCATTCATGCATGAAAATGCTGAAGCATTTCGCGATCGCATAGATAGTGAAAGTCTCGAGTCCTTTGAAGAACGATTGACTCGTATCTGGATGCTCGCCTATTCAAGGAATCCGACCCGAGATGAATTGAGTAGCATGCAGGGATGGATGCAAAAGACGCTGGATGTTGAAAATCCAACCATCGGACAGCAGAAGGAAGCTTGGAAAACCCTTAGTCATGCAGTCTTGAGTTCCAACGAATTCCTCTATATCGATTAGTGAAACATTTTTCAAATTTGCACCACAATTACCTAGGCAACCGTGTGATTTCGCGTCGTCAGATGCTCCAGGACAGTGCTGGAGGGTTAGGGGCTCTTGCGTTGAGTTGGCTGATCTCCCAATCGTCAATGGGATCCGAAGGCAGAGCAGCCCCAGCCCACAACCTACTGGCAAAACAACCACACTTTGCTCCAAAGGCAAAGCGAGTTGTTTTCATATTTCTTGGGGGTGGTCCCAGCCAGATGGACCTTCTGGATCCGAAGCCGATGCTCACAAAGTATCATGGCGAATCGATCCCCTTTTCCGTTACCCAGCGTTCGCTGACCGGGTCCACAAAATTGATGGCGAGTCCCTTCAAATTCCAGAAATATGGTCAGTCAGGCATAGAAGTTTCGGAATTGCTACCCGGTCTGTCGAAAGTAGTGGATGACATCGCAGTCATTCGGTCAGGGGTGACTACACGTATTGATCATGGTGAAGCCTTGCTTTTGACCCATACGGGTCGACCACTTTCGGGTTTCCCTTCAATGGGAGCCTGGGTTAGTTATGGTTTGGGATCGGAGAATGAAAATTTACCCGCTTACGTCGCTATTCCCGACACGACTCCGGTCAAGACCCACAGTGCTACCTCGGCTGGTTGGCTGCCTCCCGTGTATCAAGGTACGCCATTTCATATCACGGGCAGTCCCATTCATGATCTCCAACGGCCTGAATCAACTTCTGCAAAAGAACAGGGGCAGTATCTCGAACTAACCCAAATGTTGAATCGTCAGCATCAGGAATCCAGGCCCAGCTTGGCCGATCTTGATGCGAGGGTCCAAAACTTCGAGCTGGCTGCCCGTATGCAGGTGGAAGCTATACAAAAGGTGGATTTGTCCACCGAAAGCGTGGCGACCAAAAAGCTTTACGGACTCGATAATAGGATTACCGAAAAATTTGGAAAACAATGCCTTATCGCCCGCCGCTTGCTCGAGTCCGGCGTTCGCTTTGTTCATCTTATTCGAAATGATTGGGACCACCACAGTAATTTGAACAATTTGCTCACTAAATCGACTCAAGAGACAGATCAACCTGTTGCCGCTCTGGTGCAAGACCTCAAACGCCGTGGATTGTTAGATGATACATTGGTGATTTGGGCCGGTGAATTTGGCAGGCTTCCAGTCGTGCAAGGTCTCGACGGACGCGATCACAATCCCTTTGGTTACACATTCTGGATGGCAGGTGGAGGAATCAGAGGCGGCACAATCTATGGAGCTACAGATGAGTTTGGTTATAGGACCGTGGAAAATCCGGTGACCGTTGCCGATTTTCACGCAACCGTACTGCATTTGCTAGGGCTTGATCACAGACGCGTCACCTATGAATTTGAAGGCCGGGACGAGTCACTCACTGGCGTTGAGAATGCCGAGGTCATCCACGATATTTTAGCCTGAGGGCTCAGAAGTCGGATGGATATATCAAACCAGGAGTAACTTAGAATACTTATTATGTTATTACATCTATCAGAACCCTCTTCGTCTGACTTTGAACTTGCTCGAATTTCGAGGCTAAAGTTCATAAGCAACTTGGCAGCAGCTGGTGTCTGCCTATCGGCGCTTTCGAAATTTGGAAATGCTGCCTCGTCGACTTCACAGCTACGCCTGGCATGTCAAACGAATGCTTGGCCCTTTGAAAGTGGGCTCTCTGGCTTGATCCCTGTGCTTCAGACAATCAAATCGCTCGGCTTTCAGGGATACGAGACTTCTTACCGCAATGTGCAGGAAGCCTTTTCAGATCCCGAGCCAGCTAGAGCCAGGCTTGAGGAGACGGGCCTTGTGTGCGCAGGAGTTCATATTGCCGGGCCAAGTCTTTATGAGGAGGCAACTGGAATTCCTTCAATTGATTTCTTAAAAAGGATTGCTGCCGGTTCTAGTGCGCTCGGTGCAGAATATTTGGTTCTTAGTGGCCGAGGAGTTGGTGAAGTGGATGGAAAACTAAACCAAGACCAGCTGAAACGAAAGATCGAAGCTTTAACTGAGACGGCTCAGTATTGTGAGGATGTGGGGCTTACTTTAGCTTACCACAACCATGCTGACGATTTTGTTCAGAATGGTGCCGAAATCGATGCGATACTGTCATCCATCAAGAGTGGCCTGTTTCAGGTATGGTACTGCGTGCATAATGCAGAACGCGCAGGAGCCAAGGTCATTGAGTACTTCGGAAAGAGGCACGAATCCATATCCGGAATTCACCTGACGAATATTCTCCGGCCTCCATCTAGAGGACATGCGTTCGATAGCCAAGCACTTCTTAATGAAATTATAAAAGTGAACTGGGATGGATGGCTAATTATCGAGGAAGAGCGTTCCCGCGAGCATCCCGATTGGCCCAAAACTCCTCTCATTGCAATGTCCAGGAAACACGTGCAGCATGTATTTGGGCTTTAGTGGAGATTAATCAAGTTGGATTAAAACTCCAATTGTAACTTTCCGACTGCTCTTTGGGCTTCGATGAGAGGATCTTCCCAAATTATCTGATCTGAATCAGGAATTCGCCCATCGGCATACATCGCTTCAATCACCTGGCGCAGTCCGTCTTCAAGTGAGATGGATGGTTGGAACTCCGGAACATCGCGGAACAATTTTTCTGCACTATAAATCGTGTTGTGAGCGAATATGGTTTCACAGGTTGTTGTTTCCGGGACTCCCGAGGCCAGCAAGTCCTTTAAAGGGATCCCGACTAGTTCTACCTCATTTCCCAAAATTTTCATCACGGTGCGGTGGTGGTTTTCCCAATTGATAAAACCTTGATGTACGAGGTTATAGGTTTTTCCAATAGTAGGCTCCTTTCCTAAGAGACCTACAAAACCCATGGCAGCGTCATCGACGTGAAGAAATTGGTGAACGGCTTTACCGTCACCACAAATCAAAATTGGTTTGCCTTTGCGAATTCGGTCAAGCCATTCGAATCCGCGCGCAATTTGGCGACCAACGCCCATTTGCGTGCCGTAGGTAGTTGAGGGCTTGACGATGGTTGCTGGAAATCCTTCATCCTGGCAGGCCTTGAGATAAACCTCATCAGCCGCCAATTTATTCCGCCCGTAATCTGTAGTTGGCCGCAATGGATGGTCCTCAGTAACCGGTAACCAATCATAATCGACCCCGTAAGTACACACCGTCGAACATTGAATGAAGTGTTTGACACCATTGAACGCTCGAACGCTGCTTGCCGCGTCATCCGCATTGAAGCAGATCATGTCGATCGCGGCATCGAAATCTTCCTCCTGCATGGCCTCTTCGAATTCATCACGATCGTTCCGGTCACCTTGAATGAGCCGAACACCGTCTGGTAATAAGCCGCGCTCTCCGCGATTAAAGCAAACCACCTCATGTCCTTTTTCCAAAAGCAACCGGACAATGCTGGTGCTGATGTTTCCGGTTCCGCCAACGATCAATACACGCATGTTAAATTCTAACTAATTAGGAATACCCAAAGAGATTTATTTATAGGCAAGTGATTTGGCAACGCTATCGTTAAGTGTTTTTCGCAACAGCTATCTTTGGAGGGGGCTTATTGATCTTGAATCCTACCTCGTTAACTGAGATAATTCGGTCAAAGCCAAAAGGGCAGCGCTCCTTCACTAAATAGTTTAGGTAATCGGGTTCACCATTTGACAGCACAGCCAAATAAATCGCTCATTCAACCGGGTAAGCGCTGCCTCAACTTCCGGGAATGCGTTCAAAAGCATCAATCTATCAAACTCTTCGCTGAAAGTTTTTATCTTATTCTTATCCAATGCATATTTTAAGGCTCTCCTCACGACTTCGAGGTAGCCGCAATGTCCCAGCATCATCATGGTATCCCGAAATTGTTCGAGGCGCTGCCGGTCGCGCCATTGCGTCCATAATTGATCTGAAGCTATTTCGAGATTCTTCGCCTCAACAAATTTTTCAATGAACGGATGTAAACTACCCGCTATGTCCAAAACAGTTCCAAATAGATCAAACGTGAGTGTCTTAAATTCTTTCATGTGCAACCATAACTGTTCTCCTTTAATTACCGTGATTCAATCTAAAGCTACGTCCACTTCTTCAGCATAAGCGAACCAGGCCTCGATCAGCTCGTCGCGTAATTCGGGTTGTTTCGCGGCTAGGTTATTTCGTTCTCCCGGTTCAGTTTTCCAACTTATTGGCATCAAAGAACCAGCCCCAACCAAGGCACAACCAATAACATCAATCCAGTAAGAACAATTACCCAGAAGACGCTGATCACCAATCCCGGCCAAAGCATATCCGTCATTCGATAGTATCCTTTTGAATAGGTGATGAGGGCTACGGCGTCCAAAGGAAGCAAGAAAGCACAGGATGCAGTAAAAATAACCGGTAAGACCAACAGTATAGGTGGTTGCCCAATGGCGATTGCCAGAGCCATAATGGGCGGAATCATCACCGCATTTACCACGGGTCCAATCGGCAGGACAAAATGAATGAGGACCGTAAAAGTGCTAATGGCAACGAGGAGCCAAAGAATGCTTATTCCACCAGCACCATCAAAAATTGAAGATACAGCCCAGCATGCGAGTCCAGTATCGCGACTGGCCAAGCCTATCGAAGTGACTGCTCCCACCATCAGAAGAATATCCCAACCAATCCCCTTAGAAGCTTCTTTCCACTTTGAAACCCCAATTCCTGGAAGGAATAAAACGATCGAACCGCTCAGCGCGATCATTGTTACATCGAGGGCGTCCTTAAACCAGTTGCTCAGTATCCATAAAACGATTACGATTCCGAAAATGGCCATGACTTTTTTCTGACCAATATTTAGAGGTTCTTTTGACGAATTTCCCTCTTCCGGATTCACGGAAATATTCGAAATTTCGGGCGGGAAGAATTTCAGGAGCACTACCCAGGAAATAGGAATAAGGATTACTCCCATGGGGATTCCTATGGCCATCCACTTAAGAAAAGGAACCTCTCCTCCACCCAAATCCGCGAGCAAAATCAGACCCAAAATATTGATAGAACTGCCTGCCGGAGTGACAACACCCCCGATAAACGCAGCGATGGTTATGCCGAGCATCAAGGCCTTACCAAAATTGGAGGATCCCGGTTGCAAATTTTCCTGCTGCAGTATTCCTAATCCCAAAGCCATCCAAACTGCGCAGGCCGGCACGTCCGACATGATCGAAGAAATTACTGCTGTTCCGATCATGAATGCCAACAGTATTTTGCGAGTATCAGTTCCGGATTTGGATAAGAGCCAATGTGCAAAACGACTATCCAACTCTGTCTGTCTTACTACAGCCGCGAACAAAAACATAGCCAATACAAAGAAGAAAACCGGGCTAATAAAATTGTTTGTCGCTTGACGCATAGTTGCCGATCCGACCAAAGCTTGGCCAGCAATAGCGAGGATGGATGTGACGGGAATGGGCAATGCCTCGGTAACCCACAAGATTAGGCAAGCGACTGTCAAAGCTAGCAATCGGTGCCCTTCGACGCTGAGAGAATCAGAAACCGGCAGGAAAAGGATCAGCAAAAACGCCGCCAGTGCAATAACTAAGCCTTTAAGAGGACTTGTAGATTTTTGTAGGAACGTAGCATCAGCCATCACAGTTCTATTCGGCTAGTAGAGTTTGAAGGACTACTTCAGGATTTAGAAAATGGAAAGACAATTAACGGACTCGGCCTCTCATGGAGTTGCTGCACTTTTCAAATCCGAAAACAACAACCACCTCTGAGATGGAAGATACTAGTGATTCGTAATGTCCCATTTATTCCATCCATTCTCAGCTTCATCTGACCTTGAAAATTCAATAGCCTATTGTTCCCATTTACAATGGGAGGGATTTTTTTGGTGCAAGCGATCGAAAGTATCCTTCAATAAACATGCCAAGACCTGGAAGTCATAATCGTCGGCGATGGCTCCACCGATGCAACCTCTGCCTTGGGCAGTAGCTGCATTCTGTCCTATGAACGGTACCGATAAACTAACAATATATGGTATTGTTAGGCGTAGTTTTCGAAGCATTGCGTGTTATCTATTGCGGCTGCTTCCGGGATTTAAAGCCCAATTAGGTTCTGGGTCCTGCAGTATAAAGTAAGGTTCGCTTATGAGTCGTGCCTTAATATCGGCCCAGGGAGCGCCTGGATCATTGTTTGGATCGAATTGCGTATTCAAAGTTGGGATACCTGCATCAATTTTATCCAGATAATCAGAAAGCATATTACTCATGCGAACTACGCGGTTCGTGTCTTTTTTGGAGAGATTTTCACTCTCGTCGAGGTCGGTTTCTAAATTGTACAAATGATAATCCCCGGTTTCCCAAAACTTTATCAGTTTGTAGTCTCCATGATACAGGGCTGTCGAAGGTTGACCCCCTTTATGCAATTGGTAGTGGGGAAAGTGGATCACGATAGGATCTTCCCTGACAAAACCGGCACTATCGCCGCGCAATAGAAGATTTGCCAGGCTGTCACCTTCCAGTCCATCCGGGACGGAGTTGATTCCCAACCAATCGCAAATTGTCGGAAATAAATCCCAGCCCACTGTGCGTGTTGACCTGCGCCCGTGATCGATTCCGGGTCCAGCTATAAGCAGTGGTACCCGAATTCCACCTTCCCAGGTGGTGGCTTTCCAGCCGTGCAGGGGACCGTTGGTGTTGCCTGGATTATTACGTGGGTAGGTACCGTTGTCGGCGATGTATATTACGTAAGTGTTATCTTCGATTCCGAGCTCTTTGATTTTGTCCAAGGTCATGCCGACTCCGCTGTCCAGGTCCTCGGTCATGGCCGCATGACCTGGAAGAATATGGCGTTTCCCGGGTTGTCTGGCTTCGGTTTTTTTCAAAGTCGATTCCAGAGAGAAGACGGCCAGGTGTGTCGCATAGTGAGAAATTTGAAGGTAAAACGGGCGCTCTTCTTTCACCTGTTTTTCCATCCATTCATTTCCCTTTTCGGTGATGGAGAAAATGCGTTTAGGGTCTGAATCCTTGGCCGTCCCTTCCCTGTTAGATGTTGGTCCGGAGTCCGTATCAAATCCATGCCTTGCGGGTCCACCGCCATTCAAATGCCATTTACCAAAGTGCGCCGTAACATACTCGGAGCGATGATTTTTGATCCACTCTGCCAAGGTGTGTTCTTCGTCCGCGATGTCATTTACATGCGGAGGAGGAATAACTCGGTTGTTATCAAAGTAAAGGCCACTGTGCCGACCCACGATGTCGCTCATTTGCAATTTTGCCGGGCTCTTTCCAGTAAGGATTGAATAGCGCGTCGGCGAACAGTTGGGATGAGGTGCGTAAGCGTCCGAAAAAATTACACCGCGTTCGGCCAATTTCTCCAAGTTCGGAGTTTGAATAAAGTCGCTTTTCGATTCAGGTACGTTCTTGTCCATCAATACCGATGTAGAGCCCCATCCCTGATCGTCTGTTAAAATGAGAACAATGTTGGGGGAGTTAGGGGAAAGTCCAACGGTGGTATAGTAGACTAAGAGAAGAGTAGTAAGTACTGTAATTTTCATGAAACTGGTTACGTGTTATTGTCCTAATACATAGCTCCTGCAACAAAATCAGTTTCCTTTCCGAAAAATGGATGCTTCCAATGGGTAAACAAGCTTGTGGTCTTTCAATATTTTATCCATGGGTTAAACACGAGCAGCTATAAGTTCTATGAAAGCCATCATCGTAACCAAACCCGGGGCGCTTGAAATTACAGATATTCCCATTCCAAAGCCGGATCCTTACCAGGCGCTTGTGAAGAATGATCGTGCCTGCATCTGCAACTTGACTGACTCGGAGCTCTTAGGCGGTCATTTCCCCGGCATGGAAGAAGCTTTCCCTTTTGCCTTGGGCCACGAGAGCACTGGCATCGTGCAAGAGGTGGGTGCCAAGGTAAAAAATTTCAAACCCGGCGATCGCACGGTCGGTGGATTGGTTTTTGATCTGGGGGTCGATGGTTTGGAAACAGGGTGGGGTGGTTTTTGCGAATACACCTTGGCCAACGACCACGATGCAATGTTGGCTGATGGTGCTGCTAATGAAGAGCACGGTTGGGTGGAAGTATACGAAATTCAAACCCAGGTTGATCTGGACATCTCGGCCGATCAAGCGGTACTGCTTTGCACATGGCGTGAAGTTGTGGGTGCCTTTCGCGATTTTAACCTTCAACCGGGTGACAATGTCTTGATTTTTGGGGGCGGTCCCGTAGGACTCAGTTTTGTCAAGTTCGGTAAATTATTCGGACTGGGTTGGATTGGGCTCGTCGATCGGCATAAGGAAAAGCAGGACAAGGCGCTCGAATTTGGAGTAGACGCAGTATTTACACCAGGTGATCCTGCTATTGATGACATGGAAAAGTTTCGCGGCAAAAAACTGGATGTGGTCATCGACGCGGTTGGAAAACCTGAAATCGTAAATGAGGCTATGCCACTTGTTCGACGTGGCGGCTCCTTTTGTATATATGGCTTTTTAAGCGGGATGCCCCTGCACCTCGATCAAGGCAATGCGGATTTCAATTTCAACTTGTATTTACACCAATGGCCAACCCGACAGTATGAGAAAGAAGCCCAGAGACCAATCTGCGATTGGTTGCGTAGTGGTCAACTTTCGAGCGAGGAGTTTATTACCCATCGGTTTTCCATCGACGAAATTGATAAAGCATTCACAGCTGTTCGGGGACGGAAAGTAATCAAGGCCGTCTTGGAATATTCTTAACTAAATTTTGGTTCAGGGTATTCTGTGCAAAGAAGTCGGTAAGGAGCTTCGTCTTCCTCAATGGGAGGAAAGCGGCCAAGCGGTTCAAGAAAGCGATTATCGATCTCATCGTTGTTGGTGCGAGATACTTCACCGACTAGGACAGGTCCGTGGTCTTTTTCACCATAAAATTTGTGATACAGATTCGGCGGAATGGAGATGCTTTCACCTGGAGAAAGTCGCAAACTGTCGGCTGCTTTTACCTTTTTTAATTTTCCGTCACAAGACACCTCCACCAATCTGTCTGAAAACGAGCTCTCATTTTCGCTGGCCCAGCTCAATTTAATAGTCAGGTTTCCACCTCCCCGGTTAATAATGTCTTCGCTCTTAGTCCAATGAAAGTGCCAGGGAGTAATTTGTTCCTCGCCGACCATCATTATTTTTTCGGCATAGCATTTTGAATCTTCGATTGCCTGTCGTGGATCACCATTACGAATCGTGAATAGTACCAATCCAACCTCTTGGAAACGTCCGGTTGTCAAATCTGTGACATCCCACCCGAGTTTGCAACGACGAATCTCCTCTACCTCTTCCCCTTTGTCCTCCCAATCCTCCGTCGACCAGAATGCGAAAGGCGGCAAGAGAAAATTAAATTTTGCAAAGAAGGCTTCCGCTCTGCGAATAGCTAGATTTATTTCGCTACGTTTCATCAGTTGAGGAGATTAATTCAAACATAGCACTGACTGTCTCTCAATCTGAATTCTTGGATTCCAATCCTTTCGCTTCTTCATTTTTCAATTCGATGTTTTTGTAACCAACCGCCTGCCCAATCGGGCGACGAGGATGATGGCGATAACCATTACGTTATCGAAACCGTTCATTTTAGAGTTTGGGCAGGATTATTGGCCTAGTTTACAAAAATTCAGTGAAGATCATGATCGTATGAAATGCAATATAATCACTTTTTCCTTTTAATAAGCGGGTAGTCTTACTTTTGATTCGGAATCGTTTTATATGAGACCTCTTTCTTGCCCCAACCGCACTAGAACCAAAAGGATAGAAAGGATGTCAGCTGACTTTTTTACTGGGTCTCTAATTGAAGCGCTTATGGGGCAGATTTATTATACCGATTAAAGCAAGGAAGTTGAATCAGGTTTCATTCCCTGGGCCTCTGCCGCAGGGTACAGCTGCTCACAATCGAAATGTGGTCTTGGCCGTAGGGTAGGACAGGAAGCTCGCTGATACCCCGTGGTCTTATACTAGCCTGTGCTTGTGTCGAAGGGTCGCTAAGTAGGGCTTTCTGAGCATTGAGATTTCATTCGAATTGCTGGCCAAGGTCCCGAACGTATCTGATTTCCAGACCTTTTTCGTCAGCCAGTTCAATGGCCCGAGTCAGTCGGCCAGGAGCGGATCGTCCCTTGCAAATGTGATGGGGATCACCTTTGAAACCTTTGACCATACCTTCCAATAATTGTTCACCCGAAAGAGTCTGGCCGGTAATTGCCTCCTGCAAATCGATCACATCATTGGCTACCTTTAAAGCCAGTTCCTGGTGGTTCTCCCAAAGGCTTGATGTCGTGGTGCCTTCATCAAGAAACAATCCTGCAATGTTTATGGTAAAAACGTAGACATTTTTTTGAACCAGTTCGAGCAGCATGTCGTCCGCCGACGCCATTACCTTGCAGGGCACATCTATTCCTTCCAGGGATTCGGCAATCACCTTGGCATGAGGTCCGTACATCGGAGTAGGTAGAATGGAATTAGTGTCGATACCTTTTTTCTTCTCGAACCATACAGATAGGATCGTTGGATTCTCAATTCTGTAAACCTCCCATTTGTCTGGCAGCAGCTCGTTTTGAATTAAAACCAACCGGTCGCGCCATGGATCCGGAATGGACTCCATCACCAACGGATAGTCTTTTTCGGCGACCGCAACGACTACCATGAGAGGTTCGGGCACTTCATTCACCGCCACAGCTATATCCATATTACGCGTAACCGGAAAAATAGGATACTCATTCCTCAAAAATGCGCGAGCCAGAACTGCGGCAATTTCTCCAATACCTATAATTGTAATGGGTTGATTCATGGGTTCTTACAAATCCTGATCTTAATCGTAATCTTATGCGGTTGTCCTTTTTTTAATAGGTTTGATATTACACTCAAATAAGGTCAAAGGCCTTACCCACAATTTTGGTGATGCTGGCAAACTCCTTAGGATCACGGCTTTTGCGTCCCGCTCCGAGACCATCAATGTCGGGCGTTGATAGCAGCCATTCCGCATTTTCGGGAAATACGGCCCCGCCATAAATCATTGGCATGGGTTGTATGGGTTCTTCACCGAATCGGTCGATTAGCCAGTTGCGCATGAATGTAGCGCGTTCAGCAATGTATTCCGGCTGTGCCGGTTCATTGGCCCCAATTGCCCATTCCGGTTCGTAAACCATCATGGCGGTGGTGATTTGTTCCGCCGTCACGCCAGCCAACATGGTTTCCATACGGTCCACCAAATCATCCGCTGGCGTTTCTTTGTCAGTTTCTGATTCTCCAACCAAAATGATTGGGCGCATACCGCTCTTAAAGACGGAGTGAAGTTCGCGGTTCAGTTCATCGTCCGACTTATTCATGCGGACTTTCATCTCCCAGTGACCCACCATGCACCAAACACAGCCGGCGTCCGCCAACAGCTCGGCGGAGATTTCACCACTGTGTTCGGGATCTGGGAAAGCGGAGGAATTTTGCGCTCCGGGATCCACCATTGGCAAGTCCTTCAAAGCTTCGGCCAATGTCGATATGGCCGTGGCGGGTGCGCAAAGGATGACCTGTATTTTTCCAATGAGGTCTCCCATTTCCTGTTCAAATTGTTGGGCAAATGCACGGCACTTTTCCAAGGTCATCGCCATTTTCCAGTTGGCGGCTGCGAGTGGAGTTCGAATAGACATCTCAATTCACTGTGTGGCTAAGGTGGCAAATAAAGTCAAGATTCTGCCTTTCAAGACAGCAATGAAGGGGGTATTAGTAGCTCTGCAATTTTTCATCGTAAATACTAAGAAAACTCTCCATAAACTTGCAATCCTTGATCAGTTCATGCCCACTCTTTTTTCCATAGTCACTCTATTATCGATTTTGTCGGTTTGTACTTCATTGAGTGCAGTTCGAGTTCCAAAGTTGTTGAATAACCTCTTCGAAAACCACTGCCTGAAATGTCATGATGATGTGGAGATGAAAGGCGGATTGGACCTCGATTCCCTTGAATGGAATCTAGAGGATCCATACTTAGCCAGTATCTGGGTAAATGTGCACGACCGCTTATCTTCTGGCGAGATGCCGCCTAAAAAGAAAAGCCAACTCACCGATGAAGAACGTAAAGCAGGGGTAACCGACTTAGCGGGTCGAATTATTCAGTCACAGGAAAATCACTACAGAAAATTTGGCCGAGCTGTGGCGCGCCGAGTAAACCGTTTTGAATACGAAAATATCTTACGGGATTTACTGCATGATCCACATTTGAAGGTCGCTGACCAACTGCCCCTGGACGGGGAAGTGCATGGCTTTGCCAAGGTTGGGTCTGCCCTCGATGTTTCGCATGTCCAGGTTGATGCCTATTTGGATACCGCTGAGGTTGCCCTTCGCCGAGTTCTTGAATTCCCGGCGGAGAAACCTACTTCCACCGTTCAACGCTTTCACGCTCGCGAGCAGCAGGTGATGTGGAGGGGAAGTGGGAATGCAGGTTGGGGACGTCAGGCTCTTTATTTGGATGGGTTTGATGTTAATTTCGAAGATTCTTTTACCAGGAACCGATTTAATCGTGCCAAGGAAGGTGAGCCCTATCCTGATTGGCCGGAGGATGCCTCCGTAGCGATATTCCGAGGAGCTTACACCCCGTATTACTATGGATTTGAAAATTTTAAAGCTCCTCAGCGAGGTGTTTACCGTCTTCGACTAAAGGCGCGATCTGTGCTCAGGCAAACCGATTATGTGGATTGGGAGGGCGATGAAGAGCCGGAATTCTACCCAAATCTTGTGCTCGATGCCAAACGTAAGTTCCCCACCCCAGTAAATGATCGTGTTTTTCCCGGAAAACGAAGTGAACCCGTGAAAGTCTACTCCTCTACTCTCGCCGAACCGAATACCCAGAGCACGCTATCTATTGGATTGTTTGAAGCTCCTCCTGATAAACCTGAAGTATTCGACTTCGAAGCTTACCTCGAGGAAGGCGCCATGGTTCAGATGGATATTTTGCGTATTCCTACCCCCATGCTTCCAGCGCTTCCGCACACCATCCAGAAAAGCGATCCGGACGGCTATCCAGGAGTTGCTTTTCACTGGCTGGAGGTGGAAGGTCCGATATACGAGGATTGGCCTTCCGCGTCATACCGTGCGCTGTTCGGTGATCTTCCGTTTCGAAAGAAGGGGCGTTGGGTCGAGGCTGTATCAGCAATGCCGTTCGAGGATTCCAAGAAGCTTGTATCCGATTTTATGAGACAAGCATACCGGCGTCCAATTACTAAGGGAGAGGTCAATCGCTTTTATCGTTATGCCAAAAAGCTCTTGCGGAATGACACGAGCTTTACGGAGTCTATGATTGCAACCTTTGCGGCCGTTTTGGCTTCCCCTGAATTTCTATTCCAATGTTCGAAGCCGGGCACACTAGACGAATTTGCATTGGCGGAACGGCTAGCCTTTTTTCTTAGTGAGTCGATGCCCGATCATCGCCTTCGTAAATTGGCGGAGACTGGACAGCTTAAGGATCCGGATATTTTAGGAGCTGAAGTTGAGAGACTCTTGGAGAAATCTGAATCGTACCGTTTTGTTCAGAGGTTTTTGGAGTCCTGGCTTAAACTGGATGAAATAAACGATACTGACCCCGATCGAGAACTGTACCCTGAATATGCAGGCGACTGGTGGCTGATTGATTCCATTGTTAAAGAATCAAACCTCTTTTTTTACGACCTAGTGAAAAATAATCGCCCGAGCTTTAACGTCATCGACTCCAATTACACTTTTCTTGATGAGCGTCTTGCGCGGCACTACGGAATCTCGGGCATATTAGGACCTTCGTTTCGACTGATGCCTCTTCCCGAACATAGCCCTTATGGCGGGATCCTCACACAGGCTTCGGTATTAAAAGTGACCGCCAATGGCACAGTCACCTCACCAGTTCTTCGTGGTGTATACGTAATGGAGCGTTTTCTGGGTGATCCACCGCCTCCACCACCCCCAACTATCCCTGCCGTTGAACCGGATATCCGTGGAACTTCCACCATGCGAGAATTGCTTGTGAAGCACAGGGAAGATCCATCCTGTGCTTCTTGCCATCGGAAAATTGATCCTCCGGGCTTCGCCCTTGAAAGTTTCGATGTCATGGGGCACTGGCGTGATAACTATCGTTCGTTCGTCCAGGGATCTGAACGAATTGAAGGTGTTGGGCGAAGTGGTAATGAGTTCGTTCATTACGTAGCCCAAGAAATTGATGCTTCCGGTCAGACAGTAGATGGTAATCCCTTTGCAGACATACTTGAATTTAAGAAACTGCTTTTGCATGATGAGGAGACTATTGCTCGCAATCTTATAGAACAGCTTCTTGTATATGCTACGGGTGCTCCGATTCACTTTGCTGATCGTGCTGAAGTAGCTGCTATCCTCGAAAAGAGTCGCAAGTCTGATTACGGCGTTCGTACATTGATTCACGAAATTGTTCAAAGCCCGCTCTTTCTTCGAAAGTAAGATCGATCACAAAAAATATGAAAACCTCTCGCAGAAACTTCCTCCGTGCCGCGGGTGTCAGCCTTTGCCTTCCTGTTCTTGAGTCTTTCGGAGTCACGAAATCTCTTGTCGCTCCCAAGCGGATGATCGCCATCTGCCAGGATCTCGGTTTTATCCCCCGCTTATTTTTCCCTCAGGCAAAAGGAAGGGATTACAATCTTTCTCCCTATCTCGAAGTCATTGGTGCCCATCGTGAGAAGTTCACCGTATTCAGTGGCCTGTCTCATCCTGGTGTCGATGGTGGTCACCGCGCGGACAAAGCGTTTTTGACAGCGGCCCCACACCCCGGGAGAGCCAGTTTCCGAAACAGTATTTCTCTTGATCAAGTGATGGCCAACGAAGTGGGTCACCTGACCCGTTTCCGTTCGTTGTCCATATCCGTTAATGAAGTAAGAAGTTTGTCATACACTCAGGCTGGCGTTGAAATTCCAAGCATCAAAAGTGCTACCGACCTATACCAGAAGATGTTTTTACAGGGCGACCAAAAAGCGATGGAAGCACAGTTGGCGCGCCTGCGCCGAAAGGAGAGTATCCTCGATGTCGTCCTCGCGCAGAGCTCAAGTCTTAAAAGACGTGTTAGCACGTCTGATCGTGAACGCATTGATCAATACCAGACGGCAGTTCGAAGCTTGGAGCAACGTTTATCCGAACAAAGTGCGTGGGAGACTCGGCCCAAGCCCACCGTGGACGATCCAATGCCGGAATACCCGAGTGATAAGAAGCAGTTTTTTGAAATGGTGCGGATGATGTACGATATGTCTCGACTTGCCTTTCAGGCGGATTCTACCCGTGTGATTACGCTGTTTTTGGGCGGACAGCGAACACCGGGTGTTATTTTTGAAGACGGTCGATCACTTGGTGGCTACCACAACATTTCCCATCACGGAAAAGATGAAACGAAATTGGCCCAGTTGGAGGAAATTGAATACGTGCAGATGCAGTTGCTCGAAGAACTTCTAAGGGACCTTCAGGAAGTCGAAGAGTCGGAAGGTTCTCTCTTGGACAACACCATGGTCCTCTATGGTAGTAATCTGGGGGATGCCAATATCCACAATAACATTAACCTACCAACAATTCTGGCGGGAGGGGGCTATCGTCACGGCCAACACTTGGCATTTAACGAACACAATAATACACCGCTTTGTAATCTCTATCTTAGTATGCTCCACAACATGGGCATTGAAGCCAGTCGCTTTGGTAGCAGTTCAGGTACGCTGACAGGACTGGTTTGATGACAAACAAGAGAACGCCTCCATTTATTTAGAAAAAACAATGGAAAGCAAACCTACCGACAAAGAGAATAAATTAGATATGTTAAATCATTGGCCTACTTTAGTGGCCAATGTTGGCGTTTTGGTTGGAATTATCTTCCTCGTATTAGAATTTTGGAAAAACACAACCGCCATGGGGCTATTTCGAGGTCGAGGAGATGGCCACATTTATTGGTAACACTCGCGGGCCTTATAATACTTCAACCAATTATGGGTCAGGCATCTCCACCGCCGAACGTAGTTTTGTTTTTGTTAGATGATCTAGGATCGGGAGAGCTGGAATGTTACGCCAGAAAATTTCACGAGACACCCAATATTGACGCGCTGACTGAGAGTGGACTGTTGTTTACGAACGCGTATTCGGGGCATCCGTGGATTGAGAAAGTGGGAATAGAGTCGAAATACGAATTAAAATTGCTGGGCCCATCAGACGTATCTTATTGAATAAAGGAAAGGGTGAATCTACTTTATTTTTTGAAGGAGGTAATTAAATGAATTTTTGCCAGAATCTCGGAGTCGTTCCTGATCGCACGGCAGATCCCCGAAAAGCATTACAATTATTACGTCGCGAAGGTGCAGTGATTTTGATAGATATTGAATCAGGCGAAGAAGCTTCCCGGCAGGTCGGTTTCGATGTTTTTGGGGATTTAGTCCTCGAGATTCCTCCAGCTGCTCGCGTGCTCGCAGGAGGCGAGAAGGATAGGATGCCGGAGGGGCTTACCTTTGAAACAAGGTCGCACGCACATACGGATGGGTTTTCATATGGTGATGGCTATCCGGACCATTTTGTCCTCAAATGTGAGAGGCACAGCGAGGTCGGAGGTGAAAGCTTTTTGATCGACGGTTATGCTTTGCTGGATGCCCTGACCAAGGATCCGGATACTCAGTGGGTCGGCGAAGGCTTGCGGACAATTGAAGTAGATCAGACGGAACCTGGGAAGAGGACATCAATATCACCTGTAGTGCAATCCGGACCTACAGGAAGAACCATGGTACGTCGTTTGCCTGACCAACAGCCCAACGCTGAAAGCGAGGATCCAGAACGCGACCGGCAAATGCTGGATATTTGGGAAGCGGCGATCAACGCCGCGGAGGAATTGGTGCCGCGCTTTAAATTGTTTGAAGGTGAGGCGGTGATCATTGATAACTATCGACTCTTTCATGGCCGTGAAGGTTATAAAGATTTGAACCGAATGATGTGGCGGGTTTGGATTTGGACAAAGGAGGCCAAGCAAGTCCCTGAAGGCTACCTCCATTCCGACAGCCGGCATGCGGATGCGATATAGGCGCCTTATGATTAGCCATGGATTTCGTTGAGCTCGAAGCGTGTCCCAATGTTTAGGATGAGACCACTAGCTACTCTTATTTTGATATACATTTTTTATTCGGCTGGACTCCAAGGCTCTAATGATAAACCAAACTTCATCGTTATTCTCGCTGATGACATGGGGTATTCCGATCTTGGTTGCACGGGCAGCGAAATAGAAACACCTCATTTAGATATATTGGCCAAAAACGGACTGCTCTTCACTAATCTTTATAATACGGCTCGCTGTTGTCCTACGCGGGCCAGTCTTTTGACGGGCCTTTATTCGCACAATGCAGGTGTAGGATACATGGATTCGGATAGTGGGTATCCCGGCTACCGAGGCCATTTGTCTGAAAATGCAGTGACGATTGCCGAGGTGTTGGGTGAAAAAAGCTATCAAACCATCTTAAGCGGTAAGTGGCATCTAGGTGGAGTTCGAGAATATTGGCCTGATCGTAGGGGTTTTCAAAAGTTTTACGGAGTCCCCCAGGGTGGCGGACTTTATTTTTACCCCAGTCGATTCATCGACCGTAAAATTTACCGAAATGGTGAGCATATCGAACCTGAGGACCCCAATTATTACACGACGGATGCATTTACGACGGAAGCGCTTAAGTTTATTGCGGAGTCCAACCGGGACGGGAAACCGTTTTTTCTTTACTTGGCATACGTGGCACCCCACTATCCGTTGCAAGCGCACGAAGAGGATATCCAAAAACACTTGGGCAAATACAAAGCCGGTTATGAGGCCATTCGCAATGCGCGGTTCAAAAAACAAAAGCGCCTCGGTATTGTAAATCCTGATACTAAGCTATCTCCCATTCACGATGGATCGGTGATTGACGACGTTGAAACGATGGACCGAAAGATGGCCGTTTATGCAGCTCAAATGGATAACCTTGACCAAAATGTTGGCCGTTTGGTGAAAGGATTGATGGACATGAAGCTTTTTGAAAATACCTTAATACTTTTTATGTCGGACAACGGTGCGGTTTTGTCGGAAGTGGATTGGGAACTCGATGGTGGTCCGCGCGGAGAAATTGGAACCAATGAGTCCTTTGTATCCTATGGTAAGCACTGGGGTAATGTCAGTAACACTCCCTTTCGAAAATACAAATCGCAAGCTCACGAAGGCGGGGTGGTGTCACCCCTTATTGCTCATTGGCCGAATGGTATCAAAAGGCATCAAAAGGTCCGCGAGGTCGTCCATGTTATTGATATTTTTCCTACCCTTCTTGAACTAGCCAATGTTGACTACCCCAAACGCTTTCGGGGCCATCGGATAAAACCTCTACAGGGGGCTAGCTTTTCGAATGTAATTAAAGGGGAATCATTGGAATCTGATCGCCCCATTTTCTGGGAGCACATGGGAAACAGTGGTGTACGAAAGGGCGATCTAAAAGCGGTTCGTACTCATGGACAGCCCTGGGAACTCTATAATCTTTCTTCTGATCCCACGGAACTGGATGACTTGGCAGAGGCACGACCTCAGGATCTCGGACGGCTGAAAATAGCCTACAAAAAATGGGCCAAGGAAAACGGCGTCATGGATTGGCCGTTACCGGGTAGGTGATCGTTTGATATTCGTTTACCGCCTCGGCGTCCAGTCGCTTTTGTCGTCGAGATTGGCCTTCATTTCATCATCGGTTGGAGTTTTCGATGGAACGCCACTTTCAGGAACCTCAATTTGGGCTGTCCACGCAATTGCGTTTAGAACCACTGTGCGAAAATTGTCGTCTTGCCAACTTTTGTGAAAATGTGCGCCGGTAAACCCAAAGCCTCGACCTTTCCCATCCGGTCGTTGATAAGTCCACGCCACTGGTTGGCTCTCTCCCTTGGCTACGGATTTCCTTACGTGTGGATTGCCATGACGTGGACCGTCGGGACGTACCAGCGTTTCAGGACCAGGGACGTCCGATAAAATGGGAGTGACCCCTTTCATGCCCTCAATGAAGTTCATGTGGTAGTACCATTCGTCGTGCAAACTGAAGGGAGTTAACCCATTGGCTACGGGATGATTGGGAAACGATTTAAAGTCGGGCGTCCAATGCGGATTGACTGACAAATTCACATCACAAAAGCCTCCCAGCCATTCATGAAATTTGTCTCCAGATTCGCCATTCAACGCTTCAGTGGCCCAGTGAATCATTACAACACCGGTACCTTTTTTCATAAGGGCATCAAATGCATCTAAATGCGGATTGAGCAGGTGTGCTGAGTACCCGGTGCAAAAAATCACAATGGTATCTGCGTCATCCAAAACGGATGGGTCTTCCGGGTAACCCACATCCGGAAGCACGATTGCATCAAATCCCAGGTCCGCCTCATTCAAGGCATTGGCCAGGATTATATTACCTGCCCGGTGTTCATGGCTCATCGGCCCATGACTGGGCTTGCCCGAAATAAACACGACCTTTGTTTTTTCCCCGGCGCAGGCGAATCCAGCCATGCAAATTAACAGACTAGTAAGAATCTTTTTCAGAAATTTCATGAGAAGATTTGCGAAACTGATCAATATTGGCCGTGGAAGGTTCGCCTCCGTGGTAGCCCACATCCATCCAGCCTTGGTCGTCAGATATCAGTAGCACGACATTTGGTTTGGTGTTTGCTGCCAAAAGACTTGAAGCGATCAAAAGGACCAGGGGTATACATTTCATTCAGTAGCTTTCCATAAAGGGGTATGCCGCGGAAGAGGTATGATGCCCTCAGGATGCGGATTCATAGTCATAGACTTTGTTCAAGGGCCCATTTCGGGTGTGCACTATACACTAGGCCAGAATGTCCTTGATCACTTTTCCATGCACGTCGGTGAGACGGAAGCGGCGGCCTTGGTATTTGTAAGTAAAGCGTTCGTGATCGATACCCAACAAGTGCATTAGAGTAGCTTGGAAATCGTGAATGTGGACTGGGTTTTCCACGATGTTGTAGCTAAACTCGTCCGTTTGACCGTATGTGAAGCCTTTTTTGACTCCTGCTCCTGCCATCCAAATCGTGAAACATTTGGGGTGATGGTCGCGGCCGTAATTATCTTCGGTCAAATCTCCCTGCGAGTAATTGGTCCTGCCAAACTCACCGCCCCAGATCACTAGGGTATCATCCAAAAGACCACGTTGCTTCAGGTCGATTAATAAGGCGGCAGTCGGTTGATCTGTATCTCTGGCCTGGTTCTTAATTTTTGGTGGCAAATCATCGTGGTGGTCCCAGCCGCGGTGGTAAAGCTGAATGAATCGCACGCCTTTTTCAGCCAGTCTCCGGGCCAGTAAACAATTGGCCGCGAAGGTCCCCGGTGTCTTACATTCGGGTCCGTATAGGTCGAAAATGTGTTCAGGCTCGTTTGAGATATCAGCGATTTCAGGCACCGAAGTTTGCATGCGAAATGCCATCTCGTACTGGGAAATACGTTCTTCGATTTCCGGATTGTTGAAGCGTTGCGATTGTCCTTGTTGCAGTTGGGCTAAAACATCCAGTTGGCTGCGACGGTCATCACGGCTAACTCCCTCTGGGTTCTTCAGATAGAGAACGGGTTCTTCACCGGAGCGAAATTCAACTCCCTGGTGTTTTGCGGGCAAAAAGCCATTTCCCCAGAGTCGGGAGTAGAGCGGTTGGCCAAACCGGTTACGGGTAATTAATACAATAAATGACGGCAGGTCTTCGTTTTCGCTACCGAGACCGTAATCGATCCAGGAACCAATGGCCGGCCGGCCGGGAAATTGCGAACCACTTTGGATAAAGGACGATGCCGGGTCGTGGTTGATGGCCTCGGTATACATCGTTCTGATGAAACAAAGTTCATCGACAAGCTCGGCTGTGTGGGGCATGAGCTCACTCATCCAAGCACCTGATTGACCGTGGCGGGTGAATGAGAAAATGGATGGGGCCAATGGGAAGGAGGTTTGGCCAGCTGTCATACCGGTCAGGCGTTGGCCTTTACGAACGGACTCTGGAAGCTCTTGCCCTACCATATCCTCCAACAAAGGTTTGTAATCAAATAACTCCAGCTGCGACGGAGCGCCATTTTGGAAGAGGTAGATAACCCTTTTAGCCTTGGGTACAAAGTGGGGGAGAGCAGACTCAAAAGTCGTCGTTTCCGATCCGAACGATGGCTTAGGATTGATTAGGGACGCTAGGCCCAACGAACCAAACCCGAGGGAGGTCCGGGTCAAAAAATCTTTCCGACTTTGGATTTGGGTATATCTATGACACTCGCTCATGAATTTTTATTCAGCGTTTCATATAGGCGCCATCAAAGTTCATTATGGTGTTGGCTATCAGGACCAATGCCGCAGTTTGATTTTTTTCGAGATTATCATCCCGAGGATATTCGCCGACGCTTAGCAGAGCCTCTGCCGCTTCAGGAGCAGTCTCGTACCTTTCTAAAGCAGTTTCAAATTGTTGCTGCAAGAGTTGTAGCTCGGTATCGTCGGGATAGCGGCCGCAAAGCAACCGAAAGGCATATTGAACCTGGCTTCCAATTGTGTTTCCTCCTTCATGCTGTATCCGTTCGGCTAGCACGCGTGCACACTCCACGAATTGAGGGTCATTCATCAAGACGAGGGCCTGAAGCGGTGTAGTCGTATTTTCCCGCTTCACGGTACAGACAGCCCGGTTCGGCACGTCAAATGCCAGCATTGCCGGGTGAGGGGTCGACCGCCGGATGTAGGTATACATGCTCCGCCGGTAAAGGCTTTCACCAGAATCCTGTACCCAACCCTTGTCTTTTGGCCGCATCCATATCCCGGGGGGTTGATAGGGCTTTACGCTGGGACCACCTACTTTTTGCACGAGCAGGCCACTTGCTTTTAATGCATTGTCACGAATCATCTCGGCGGTGAGTCTGTGGTTCGGTCCTCGCGCAAGGAAAATGTTATCCGGATCTTTGGTCCAATGTTCCGCTGTTGTCGCTGAGCTCTGTCTGTAGGTATTTGAGGTTACCAGGGTTCGCAACAGCTTACGGATGTCCCACTTGGATTCGATAAAGTAAACGGCTAGCCAGTCGAGAAGTTCGGGATGGCTGGGGAGTGCTCCCTGAATTCCAAAATCTTCGGGCGTATCCACGAGGCCCCTACCGAAGATCATTTGCCAGTATCGATTAACGGCCACGCGAGCTGTGAGCGGATTTTCCGGGCTAAGAAGCCAATGAACGAGTCCTAACCTATTTTTTGGGAGGTTTTCATCAAATGGTAGTACCTTTGACGGAGTGCCTGGATTAACCTCATCCCCGTAGGAATTGTATTGCCCTCGGTTGAGTACAAACGATTTCCGGGTCACGGGCATCTCTTCCATAACCATAATTTCGGACACTTCAGAAATCAAGTCTAATTTCTTGCCGGTTAAGGTTCGCAATCGAGCCTTTAAATCTTGACCCTCATGGCTCCATCGATTCAGGTGATGCTCCACGTAATCTTCCGTCGTTAAAATATCTTCCTCCAAGGATAATCCGGCATCCTTATTAAGCAGTGCCGCTACTTCCCTACTGGTTAGAGATTGATGAAACAATTGAACGTGATCGATGCTTCCGCTGAATACTCCATTCTCCCCAGTATAAAATCGTCCACTTCTACCCACCATGACCGGTTTTTGTTTCCAGCCTTCCTGTTCCTCCCAAGAAACGATTATTGTCCGGTATAGATTGTCATTAACTGTAAAAGATGTGGCTTTCATCCCGTTCACATAAAGCGAAGCACCATCAGCTCGTCCCGAGCCATCATAGGTAAACATCACGTGGTACCATTCATCCGGAGGAACCGAGATGTCGGCCGTAACTTGAAGGTAGTTATGCGGCCAAAAACCAATTAAGCGTAAGCTTGGTCGACTTTCTTCATCTAAAAATAAATCCCACCCGCGCCATGCATCAACTGTGAGGTCGCTGGAAATTCCCATGATGCTCTGGTTTTCCCCTTCTTTGTTGGAATTTATCCAGGCTCCGGCTGAGAACGCTTGATCCATTTCGAATTGACCTACATCCCGCAGAAATACGAGATCATATTCTTCATCTAATTTTAGTGCCTTTTGTATTCGGCCTTCCACTACTTCGGGGACACCGGAGGCGACCGAGGTAGGATTACCATCAACCATCTTATCGATGGGCGTATTTCTTATGATCCTATGGATCTGACCTTTCCGCTTAATTTCTGCTGGTTGAATACTATCCAATGGGAAAAAGGCATCTGGTTTGGGAACATCTACACGTTGATTTCGGGCAGTATCCAAAAACTGGGTATCGGCCGCCAAATTCTTTTCGGCTGTTCTTATCTTTTCGAGAATCCTGGCGATCTGAGCGGAAATTTCGCCCAGGGCCTTCTCTTGTTCAGGCTCAGGTAACAACAAGACTGGTCCTGACGATCCACCACCTTCAGCCACCATACCAATTTCTCGTTGGTTGTTAAAAAAAGCGGAGAACTGGTAGTACTCACTCTGAGAAATGGGATCGAATTTGTGGTCGTGGCATGAAGCACATTCCATGGTTAATCCAAGGAAGGCAGTAGCGGTGGTATTGGTCCGATCGAGAACATATTTTACCCGAAACTCTTCGTCGACTATTCCCCCTTCGGCCGAAACCGGATGGTTGCGGTGAAATGCTGTCGCTAATTTCTGCTCAGTTGTGGCATAGGGTAATAAGTCGCCGGCCATCTGCCAGGTAATGAAATCATCGTAAGGCATATTCTCCTTAAAGGCATTGATTACCCAATCCCTCCAGGGCCAATGAAAGCGAGGCCGATCGACATGCATTCCCTGGGTGTCTCCATAACGTGACACATCCATCCACTCGAGCGTCATGCGTTCAGCGTGCTCTTCTGTTCCCAGCATTCGGTCGACTAGCTTTTCGTAGGCATCGGGTGAGTCGTCTGACAAAAATGCGTCGATTTCCTCCAAATCCAAAGGCAGTCCCATGAGGTCAAAACTCACTCGGCGAATCAAGTGCTCTTTGTCCGCTCCTGGGGACGGGCTCAGACCTTCTTGCTGAAGCTTTTGATATATGAAGTGATCGATTGGATTGGCCGCTTCCCAATTCGTCTGGCCTTTTTTCTGCAGTTCGGTTAAGGTCAGCGCCTCTCCTTGAGGCGGTTCAAAGGCCCAGTGCTTCTTCCACTTTGCGCCTTGTTCGATCCATTTCCAGATGGTTTCTTTCTCGGCCTGGGACAAAGTATGGCCGGTTTTTGGTGGAGGCATGAGGTCATCCTCATCTTCTGTAAAAATTCTCCAGATCATTTCGCTCTTGTCCGGCTTACCGGCCAGGATCGGGTAATAACCGCCACCCAGATCGCCAAACAATCCCTCCTGTATGTCCAATCTCAGGTCAGCCTCACGAGTATTCGCGTCTGGTCCATGACATTCGTAGCAACGATCCGCCAGAATGGGTTTCACGTGGAAATTATAATCCACCCTATCCTGGGCGCTTATTGCTGTTGTAGGATCTCCAATGTTGAATGAAAGCTGCCAGGTCAGGGCAGCGACAAGCAGTACCGCGATCAATACTATGCTTTTAATTTTCATTCTAAGTTTGTTAGGCAGGATCGGTATTATCGAATTTCGAATGCCGGTTTGTAAAGTTAGAATCATCTTGAATAAAGGTCTAAAATTCCATAAGGCATTGACTCCGAATGGAATTGGTTAACCCTCACCCATTCTTATGCCATCCCGGAAGCCGCCATCTATCACCGTTGAATCGACCGGTTCGTCGTTGGATTCTCGATGTTAGATGCTAGCCGTTTTGTGTTAGAAGTTAGTGCCGAGAAACCGGAAATGAGAGCCAAGAAGCTAGAATTGATGTATCGAAAAAGTTTATAGAAAGCACAATGGCCCTCGGTATGCCGTATTGTCACTGCCCTTCATGGAATCCCGTCAGTGGGAAAAGCATACTGTGCATTACGATTTCTTTAGCGACGATTGGGTGGAGCGTTGTGACTACATCGCACGGGTCCATTGTTCTGAGCGGAGTGACGATCCCAATCTCATCGGCTACTTCTACAGCAACTGCCCCACATGGACTCACGACCGGGTCGAAAACAAATGGCGTGGCCCCATTTTGATCCGAAGAAGTTGGACTCGGAAACGGGACGCGATGAACTAAGGGCTCTGGCGCAGCAATATTTCAAGACCACCCACGACGCAATTCGCCGCCACGATAAGCACCACCTCATTTTTGGGGATCATTATGAGGCCAATACCCATATCGCCATGCCGCTCATCGAAGCCGCAAAGCCATACATTGACATATTATCCTTTTAGGATTTCCGAAAACCGTTGGAGCATCTCGACTATTGGCATAAGCAAACAGGTATGCCTGTTCTGCTGGCCGATGCTGCCGGCATCATCTGGGATGAAAGCGCTTTCACAAGGAATGACGGCGAATGGTATACACGGGTGTTAAATAGTTTGTTCGAGAATCCCGGCTGTATTGGATTTCATCTTTGTGGTGCTTACCAGCAAAACAAAGCACGAGGACGAGATCTTCTCGATGAATTTGAGAAACCGGACGTTGAAAACGTGAAGCTCATTCAAGCCGTTAATGAAAAGGTCAACCAAGTTATGGCTTCGCTTTCTTGAAAAGCAATCATTGCAAATTGTTGATTTTATTGGATTCCTAAGTGGAACAAGATGGTTAATCGAATTTTAAGAGCCTCCGTTCCGACCCTGGCTGTCCTATCATTGATATGTCTTATGACGGTGCCTATGGGAGCAATTACCTTGAGGTTTGGCCACAGCACCGCTGCGACCGATAAAAGCCAGAATCACATTTTCGCCGTAAAATTCGCCGAGCTGGCCGAGGAATATTCCAATGGTGAAATAGAGATAAAAATATTTCCATCAAATCAACTGGGAAGTGAGCAAGACCGCGTTCAAAAAATCCGATTGCAGTCAAAGGTAATGACTTCTGTGGCGATAAGCAACCTGGCTCCTTTTGCAGAGTCGGCCGGTGTCTATTCTCTTCCCTACCTTTTTTCGAGTACTGAAGATGTGTTCAAACTGCTTAATGGGCCTTTCGCTGAAACCATCCAGGAGCGCGTATCCAAAGAAGCTGGTCTTAGGATTTTGGGATACCTGGTAACTGATTTTCGAGTCCTGACAAATTCCAAGAAACCCATCTGCAAGATTTCGGATCTCCAAGGACTTAAGATACGTGTCACCAAAAATCCATTACGTCTTGGCACTTTTAAAGCCTGGGGAGCCACACCCATTCCCATGGCTTGGTCGGAAGTTTTCACCGCTTTGCAACAAGGTGTTATCGACGGGCAGGAAAATCCGATCATCACCAATTACGCCAATAATTTTCAAGAGGTTCAAAAATACATAACCCTAATCCATTACAATCATTGGATCGCCCCCGTTTTGATTGGGGAGCAAGCGTACGGCAAACTATCACCCACGGTTCAATTGGCTCTCAACAGAGCAGTTGAGGATGCAGCCCTTCATGAACGCGCATGGGCCAGGGAGTACACTGCAAAGGCACTGCAAGCGCTGAAAGATGCCGGAATGGAAGTCTGTGTACCGGAAGACGAGGAAGTTTGGAGAGATTCTGCCAGAAGTGTTTGGCCTCAATTTTATGATCTGGTCGGCGGGAAAGATCTCGTGGATGAAGCTTTAGCCAGTCTCGCCGAATAGATTAATTAACACTACAAACAACGATGAAGAAGTTTCTTAAATTTGTGGATCGCCTCGATGGTTATATCGCGGCCACTTTTTTATTGTTTACCATCGTTTTGCTGAGCACTCAGGTGTTCAATCGCTATGTCTTGGGCATTTCCTTTGCTTGGGTTGAGGAACTATCACGATTCTGTTTTGTTTGGTGCGTCTATTTCGGAGTGAGTATGGCCGTGAGGAGCGGTGAACACGTACGGATTGTCGCTCACCTCAAAGCTTTCCTGAATGCGAAAGCCTACACTATTATCGTGGTTGTCGCCGACCTTATCTGGCTGGTTTTTTCCTGCGTGATGTTGGTTGCTAGTATTCAGTTTTTAGGGACGACAGCCAAGTATCCGTTTATTTCACCTGCCATGGGTGTTTCAATGTTGTGGGTGTATATGATCGTTCCCTTGGTATTTACTTTAATGATTGTACGCTTGATCCAGATCAACTACCTGAAATTCAGGTCTGAAAGATCGGTTGTGAACGAAGAACCCATTGAGCCCGGATTGTAAGTCATGGATGCAATGGGGATAATGATTCTGATTTTTCTGGGGTGCATCGTCATAGGAGTACCTGTGGCGGTTTCTGCCGGTGTCGCCGCTATGATTGCATTGTTAATGATTGGGGAACCGCTACAAGTCATGGCGCTGACCGTTTATACCTCGGTAGACAATTATCCCTTGGTGGCCGTACCGTGTTTTATTCTGGCCGGCCTTCTGATGCAGAAATGTGGGCTGGCAAAAAGGCTAACCAATTTGGCAAATTCCCTCATAGGAAACATTCACGGGGGATTAGGATTAGTGAGTATTACAGGTTGTGGATTTTTTGCCGCATTAACAGGTTCGGGACCTGCAACCACTGCGGCAATCGGATCCGTAATGGTGCCATCCATGAAAGAGGAAGGCTACGACGCTGGCTATTCAGGCGCGGTGGTTGCCTGTGCTGGCGGATTGGGTGTCGTAATACCGCCTAGCATTCCACTAATCCTATATGGAGTTATAGCGGAGGTATCGATTACCAAACTCTTCCTAGCCGGTGTAGCACCTGGATTACTCTTGGCCATCCTTCTAGGTGCAACCAATTATATATACGCCCGAAAACATGGTTACATTTCTTCGGAGCGGAAACTGAGCATCGCAAATGTGATGACCAATCTGAATGACGCAAAATGGGCCTTGTTTGCGCCCATCATCATCCTTGGTGGCATTTACAGTGGAATCTTTACACCAACCGAAGCGTCTGTCGTAGCCATTCTATATTCCCTTTTGATTGGATTCGTTTTCTATAGAACCCTGACCATAGTGGATTTTTTGGAGGCACTGCAGCAAGCCGCGAAACTGACCGGAATTGCGTTCATCATCATCTTTACCACGATGGTGCTCGGGGAGATTCTGACCGTTAACGATGTGCCGCAAAAACTCACCGCTGGCCTGCTGTCCATTACTGACAACCGCTACGTTCTGATCCTGTTGGTAGACTTCATGATCTTATTTTTAGGGATGTTTATGGGAGTAATTCCAATGCTCGTTTTGCTGACTCCGATCCTCATGCCTGTGATACTTACGCTGGGCGTCGATCCCATCCTGTTCGGAATCATCTTTGTTATTGCTGCTGAAATCGGATTTGAAACGCCGCCCGTTGGTGCGACCCTGTATATTGCCGTTCCAATCGCCGGAACATCAATTGAAAAAATCTCGAAGGCTGCGGTCTGGCTCATTCTCGCAGAGGTGGTTGGCCTGATTCTCATTAGCTGGTTTCCCATCCTTACATTGTTTTTGCCTGAGCTTTTTAAACCCATGTTGGGTGGTTAATTCCAATTTGATAGATCCTTTCAATGAGCGCAGCTTCTCAAACTGACTTGATCCCGGAGAACTGGG
>DDZZ01000076.1:0-241 GCA_002346535.1 Opitutales bacterium UBA2995
GCGTTTGGGACATCGAATTCTTCGCAGATGTCAGCCAATTTTCCGTATGCTTTGTCACAGGCTATTCCAGCCAATTTCAGTTTGTCGGGATGCTTTCTTAGCACTTTAAGGGTGCTTTCTCCAATCGAGCCGGTAGCCCCCAACAAAATTATTTTCTTGGGAAAGTGGCTCATGCGGGAGCAAAAAATGAAAAAATCAGGAAGGCTACAGGTGCACTCAGTAGGAGACTGTCGATCAGATC
>DDZZ01000076.1:539-36078 GCA_002346535.1 Opitutales bacterium UBA2995
GGAGACTGTCGATCAGATCGAATGCCCCGCCGATTCCGGGAATACTCTTTCCACTGTCTTTAACTTCAGCCTGCCGTTTGATTACCGATTCAATTAAGTCTGAAAGAGCTGCCATGATTGCCACCGGAATCGCAAAGATAGCGGAAATCCATGGGCCGAAATTCTGCGGGAAATAGTCGGGTGAAAAGTAAACGATCAAATATCCAATCAAGCAAGACGTCACGACTCCTCCGATCAGACCTTCCCAAGTTTTTGCCGGGCTGATTTTTGGAGCCATCTTATTTTTACCCAGCCAGCTTCCGACGAGCAATGCACCTACGTCCGAAAATTTGCTTACCGCGAGTATCCAGCAGCAGACTCCAATACCGATAATGGGATCTTCAAACAACTGATAGGTCCGGATAAAGAAGGTCATCATGAATGGAATTAGCAGGACTCCTATAAATGTCCCGCCGATCCTTTGAAAATTGTCCTTTATTTCACGCGTTCGAATCCCCACCAGACAGCAGACGGCAAACCCAACGGCCAATACTGTAGCATCGTCGATCACGTCGCTGGAACATTCTCGCAACGGTAATTGATAGTACGTAGCTAAAGGCAAGCAACCGCCAATAACCAAGCCGTAAACCCTATAGGCTTTCCATCCCAGTTTTTTGGCCATGTTATAAATTTCATTTTGGGCAACTAGCGAAACCAAGGTTATTATCCAAACGACCGCTTCGAACTGCCAGGTGTAAATCGCAAGCAGCAGCAGGCTCCAAAGTAAAACTGTGCTAAGGATTCGATTACCCACTTGGTTACTGCGCAGTTGATTTGAGAGAAACGTCTTGTTCCTGCCTCACCTGTTCTCCTGTCTTCCCAAACCTGCGCTCCCTGTTGCGGTAGTCCTCAATCGCGGTTTCTAACAAATCTGGGGAAAAATCTGGCCAGCAAACCGGGCTAAATACATATTCGGCGTAGGCGCTCTGTAGGAGTAAAAAATTGCTGATCCGATGTTCGCCTGAAGTCCTTATTACCAGCTGGGGATCAGGGAGCTCGGAGGTGTCCAGGTATTGGCTCAAGATTCCCCAATGGAGGTCCCCGAGATTTTCTGCACCCGATTGAAAGGCCTCCGTGTAGCGCTTAACGGCATCGATAATTTCGTTTCTAGCTCCGTAGTTGAGGGCCAGAATCAAGTGATTTTTCGCAAAATGTTTTGTGGCTTCCTTTACTATTTTAAGCTGGCGAAAAACCGAGTGAGGAAGTTCTTCCACGCGACCGATGGTATGCAGTCGGATTTCATTTTCCAAGAGGTGTTTTTGCTGCTTTTTGAGAAACGATTTGAGAAGCTTCATCAATGCATCTACTTCTGATTGGGGCCGTTTCCAATTTTCAGCGGAGAATGCATAGAGAGTCAGGTATCGAATGCCTAGTTGACCTGCCTTTTCCACGATTTTTTCTACGTTTTCCACCCCTCTTTGGTGCCCTTCATTTCTGGTAAGCCCGCGACGGTTTGCCCATCGACCGTTCCCATCCATGATAATGGCGACATGTTGGACAATCGGCGTATTATTTGGTGAACTCTCCAATTTGAAAAAAGTAGGCTTATTTGTCAGTTTTGGGGCCAAAATTGCCCGCGTAAACGGAAAAGTCCGTTTTATGGGCCAAGTTTATTATGAGCTCAACCGGAATTTGACAGGAAAAAGTTAATTCCGGCCGTGTGCCCTTTGCAAAGCCGTTCAGTCTTCCGGGAAATTACTCAGATCAAAGGGAGTAGACTGATAAACATAATAGTTCAACCAATTGTTATAAAGTAGGTTGGAATGGGCACGCCAACTAAGGACAGGTTCTTTCGATGGATCGTCATCTGGGAAATAGTTTTCTGGCAGTCGAATCGGTACTTCCTTCGCCACGTCTCTTTCATATTCTTTTTTAAGAGAATCTGACTCGTATTCCGAGTGGTTAAAAACAAATAAGCGTCGAGCTGATTTATCGCGTACGATATAAAGTCCGGATTCTTCTGCCTCTGAAAGTATATCGAGGCTGTCTATGGCTTCGATGTCTTCTTTGTTAACTTCGGTATGGCGGCTTACGGGGACTCGGAACTCTTCATCAAAACCTCTCATAATAATCGAGTCATGCTTCACTTTTTTATGCACATAGACTCCAAACTTTTTTTCGGACAAATCATATTTTTCGACCCCGTAAAAATGCTGGAGGGCAGCTTGAGCTCCCCAGCAGATGTAAAAGGAAGACCATACGTGCTTTTTGCTCCAATCGAGAATCTGCTTTAACTCTTCCCAATAAATGACTTCTTCCCAGGGAAGTTGTTCGATGGGCGCTCCCGTTATGATGAGGCCATCAAACCGTCTTTCCTTAATCTGATCCCAGGTTTGGTAAAAATTTAGAAGGTGTGCTTTACTGGTGTTTTTTGACTCGTATGAAGCAGTCGTGAGCAGCGTGATGTTGACCTGCAATGGAGTGTTTCCAAGCAGGCGTATTAATTGGGTTTCGGTGTCTATTTTGTTGGGCATCAAGTTCAGGACCACTACCTCCAGGGCTCTGATGTCCTGATGAATTGCCTGCTCTTCAGAAATTACAAAGATGTTTTCATCTTCGAGTCTTTGTCTTGCTGGAAGATTGTTGGGAATATTGATGGGCATCGAATTCAATTAAAAGGTCGGTAATTATAATCGATGCCCTGTTGCAAAGGAAGAAAAATAATCGTATTAAACTAACCAAAAAGGCAGATCCCAAGGTATCTACCTTTTATTTTGGGTATGCCCTTTGAATGGGCAGCGTTCTATGGATAGTTGGTTGTGTGAAAATTTCTTTTGTAAGCTGGCTTCAAGTTTTGTCTGGGCCAGCCTTTGAGGACTGTTCCTGACGGGATTTACTGAAATGGCTTTACCCGTTGCGTTAAGTGCCTTCTTATTTTCGTAATTGATTTTTTCCAAAAAAACGGCTGGATTTTTTTGGAACTTGTGGATCTCCCGTTCCTTTTTGCCGGCTCATAGCGCTATTTCCTTATGGCTTTGAGAATGGGTAAATTAAGGTGCTGATCATCTGAATAGATGACTTTTACTTCAGTCACAAATCCGGCAGAATCGATGGAAACGGCTATGCCGACTTCACCTTCAAGGTCTTGTAGATTTTTCGCTATCTCGGAGCTCGAGTTGTAAAGGGGCATCGCCTTTTCATCGATCGACCTTAGAAGGGAGGATCCAAAGGTCAGCGGTTGTATAATCTTGCTTGCTACCGGACAGCCATGCTTGAACGGGGGCTCGTATTCCCATTTTCGTACAGCGCGAAAGGTTTGGTTTTTAAAGATTGGGATGCGATGACTTTTTGGCTATCGCTTTGCTTACATTTACTTCGGCATCGATTTCAATAATAAGAGACTTACAAAGGAGTCATAAGATATGATGATGCGGCCAAAAAAAGTTGGGACTGGGTGTATTTATGGGGCGTGGCGCCACATGGGTAGTTTAGAAAACAAAAGGGCTTCCGGCCATCAAGGCCAACAGGAGTCACGTGGATGCGGATTTTAAAGAGTTCATCGGATTTGTGTTTTCCAAATAGCACTTATTGTCCCTTGCAGCCGGCGTATATTTCCAGTTTCCAAATTGGAATGAGTTATTTTAGCAATGCTTTTACATATACACCTAATCGGGATATTTCAGAAAGTGAGCTATGTGAGGTCCAGTTTCTCCAATGTTTTGAGTACAATGGCCGAGTCAGGTCCCAGACTATTATTTATTTCAAAAAGTTTCTCGGCTACAACGCTGTATTCCGGTTCCCTGTATCCCTGTGCTTTTGAGAGTAGCTGAATATAGCGGATGCTGCGATCGATCAGTTTATAGTTACTGGGTTTAACGTAGATCATCAAATTGCTTTCAAAGCGTCCAAGAATTCCCATAACCAAGGTTGAGTGAATGTTCAGTAACATTTTTAGAATCAGGTTTTGTTCTAAAACGGTTAATTCTCTTAACGAGACGTTCCAAACCAACTCCTTAAATTCCCACCTGAATCCGCCTGTGGTTGTTTCAATTGAGAAGGGTATCTGTTTAATAGATGGGGAATTTTGTTCACGAATTTTTTGGCAAGTTCTGGCAATGGTAAAGCCCTCAAGAATCTCCAAACCGGCCAATTCTTTAATGCTGTCCCACTCAAGGCAGCGTGGAGCACGTTTGAGTATTTTATGCCACGCCTCTTGGGTTTTGCTGGCGGAAGGAACGGCCATGTAGCACATGGCCTGCAAATTGGACGGAGTCCTTGCGTTTTCGAATGGAGCCAAACTGAATGTCGGCGACCGTTCGGTGGTATCAGTGAGCACTGTAACACCGAGTGTGTCCGTTAAATAAATAATCTCCTCCCTGGACTGATAGGCATTCGCTTCTGCGGCAGTAAAATTTTTCAATTGGCTAGTATCCAACTTCATCCATGCTGCTTTTAATTGGCATATTCTTTCGCTAATCGATTTTTCGTTTCCGCCCCTTTCCAAGGCGAATCCAACCGCGGCCATTAAAACAGTACTGGCTTGCATTCGCGTACTGCCTGACAATGCCATAGGGCCCACGTGTAGGCTAAGGGACCGGATTCGGTCGTTGTTTAAAATATTGGCTGACCGTTCTACTATCTCTTTTAATTGGGTCTCCGGGTTACAATAAAGAAACCAGGGTCGTTTTGAAGATATCCTGGCTGCCTCCTCGGTAGCACCAATTACAAATGGAGTTTCCCCGCCTTCAGTTGTACTTATTAGTAAATCATTTTTGCCAAAACCAAGCTCCCGCAATTGCTGTGCTCCACATTCTGGGTGGTCTTCAAAGTTCTCGATAGATTTGATTAATGCGGCATCCCCACCCGCCATAAAACCGATTACCTGCTCCTGGTGGGCATCGGGAATTAAACCTTCCCGGCAAAACACTTCCAAAGAAATCGACAATCGGCCGGTCGCCCCGCAACCACATAGGTAAATACGGTTTCCAGAAGTCAGGGTTTTTGAAACCTCGCTTCCCAGGTCCGCGATTTTCGTCGCGTAATTTCCCAGCTTTTCAAGAGCTTCCACATCCACTTGTTCTAAAGTGGAAACTGCAGATTCCAAATCACTCGTGGCAAGTCTGGACAAATCGACCGTAAGAGGGTGGGGTTGTTCGGTTTGAAGACCTCCGAGCTTGAATTGTTTCGCTACGCTCAGAAAGTCCCTACATTCGTTCAGTCCCATGCCGTGTAAACTTGTATCAATCAGGTGTTGAATAACCTGTCACCAAAGTCTCCCAAACCCGGAAGTATATACTTTTGTTGATTTAATTCCCGGTCCATAACTGCTGTGATAATGGTTATATCCGGATGTTTTTGGGATACTGCCTCGACGCCTTCAGGCGCGGCGAGAATGGTTACAATGAGGATTTTTTCGGCGCCTTCTTTCCGGCATATTTCTATAGCTTGCAGTAATGATCCGCCGGTCGCCAGCAATGGATCTACGATTATGGCCGTCTGGTTTTTCAAGTGAGGGATCTTCCGATAGTAATTGCGTGCGACGGTCGTTTCTTCATCCCTTTCGAGGCCCAAGTAACCCACCGATGCCTCCGGGAATATCTCCAAAATGGGGTCGACCATAGCAATACCTGCACGAATAATCGGAATTAGGGTAATGTATTCATCCCATATAGATCCTTCGGTACTTTCTAGTGGAGTTTCAATTTCAACCGGCCTTGTGCTCATGGTCTTTGTCGCTTCGAGGATGAGCATTTGGGTTATATTTCGACATGCCTTGCGGAAGGTTGGGCTCAGGGTATCTTTGTTTCTAAGCTGACTTATCAGCACCCTTGCGAGCGGATGATCAACAATTTGGAGAGACATCTAGTCTGGTTGGTTTCCAATGTGTAATGGTAAATTAATTGATAAACTCAAGATTGAGAAAAGTAAATATTTTAGAGTCTATTTGCTCCATTTTTACTGATGGGCGTCAATTTTACATTTAATCCTAGACCAAGCTCATTATGGCGAGAAACTGTGTTACCAATAATACGAAAATTATTTCCAGCATGTCCTTGCAGAAAAAAGCGGACCTATTTGTCCGCTTTAAAACCATTTGCTGCTACGTATGGTCGTTTGCCTCAGGATGATTAAATCATCAGGGGTGATATGGTGTGCGGAATAATGAGGTTTTTACCCCGTATCTCAAGCCTTATTTACTCTTAAGGACAGTCAGTTTGCATCGTAAATCACAACTTCAGCCCACAAGTGGTTGTTATTGGCTATAAAGTCTTTGTGGATTTGGTGGACTTGATAGATGTCGTGTCCTTCAAGATCATCCAATACCACGGTTAAGGCAACTGAATAGTCTTTTCGAATGACCGGTCTATCGAGGGTTGCAGCGGGGATGCCAACGTAGAAGCTCCGAACTGTTTCGATCTTTTCAAGGGTTTTAACCTGTTTCACGAATTGGGCTTTCTCGGACTCCGAGATTTCGGGTTTCAAGTAGAAGTATACCGTATGTACTAACATAAGTAAGGTTTTGATCGATTTGGAGATGGATCACAAGAATCATATTGGGGTCGGGCCACAACGGGGAACTTTTACCGCCTCCTTGAGCTCCAATAAGTTGGATAACCGGAACTTTATAGTTCATTTTTCATTCGCAAATTGAGTTAATTAGGCCAAGGAAATCCTCTAACAACCGGTGAATTGAGTGGCTAAAAACATCCCCAGTTTTGTTCAAAACGAATTCGAGCGAGAAGAATCCCGAAAATGGAGGCCTATTTTCCTGGCTTTGCTGGGATCATTCTTTTCTCACATCCTACTTTACCTGTTTATTCCTGAGACGCTTATGATCATGGCTTCTGATCCAACGCCACAGACTTGGCAGGAGTTTGATATCATTTTGGCGGAGGAGGAGCCAGAAATAATGAAGCAATACGTTCCTATAAACAAGGAAGACTTATCTAACGAACCCGATGAAACGGATTACTTTGCCTCCAAAAATACGCAGGCTTCCAATGAAGAACTGCGTGATGATCTGGATGAGGGTACTCCCTTTATTGATGGTGAGTCCGAGGAATTTAATAACTTGGTACAGGGTATTCCAAATCGCGGTCCACCCTCTCCACCGGTACCGCCATCCCAGGCCAATCAAAATGAACCTCGGCCTCAGCAGAATCCGAGCATTCCTCAAATTCGGATCAATCGTCCACTAGGTGAGGACGAGCTCAACCAACAACGCCCGCGCGCACCGATTGCACTCGAGGATGAGCAGGAGGACTTTGATAGCCCTCGATCCCTTCCTGAAATGCCGGACTTGCCTGAAGATGAAGATGCGGATGAAGTGGTCGAGTCCGAGCAAGAGGCTGAGGAAGATACCACTCAACTTGATCAGGGAATCGTTCAGGATCAACGACCGTTCACCCCTCCGGAAGAAGCTGTGCCTGACTTAAATTCTGAAGACCGACCCGCCCGGCTTCCTCAACCGAGAGTCCGCTATGCCAACACAGGTCCCTTGAAGAAAAACATGAGCGGAGTGTCGCGTATCGCCCAGATGGCAAATTATTCGGCTCAATTCAGTGAATTTGGCGAATACTTGGACCGAATGTTTGAAACGATTGAAATTGAGTGGCACAACCTGCTCTCAGTTCAGAGAATGGCCGAGCGGCGATCCCGTGTTTCGATCGCGTTTTACTTAAACACTGATGGTGAAATTACCGATTGGGAAATAGTTCTGACAACTTCGTCTTTACAGGCACAGGTTGTATGCGCGGCTGCCATTAATAACCGGGCGCCTTTTGGCGAGTGGACTGAGGAGATGGTCAATACTCTCAAGGACCCCGAGCGCATCATTGTGAATTTTCTTTTCTACTGAGATTGACATTTTGGTCATTGAGTTATGCCTCTGAACGCATCCACTATTTTTCCCGGAATTCCTTTAGGTCGCGGTGTCACGATTTTGGATACACATCCTGAAGGTCTTGTTGCCCTCTACAAACCGTGTCGGATTTTGTCTCATCCAAATTCAGAGACTGATCGAAAACTATGTTTGATTCAGGCTTCCTGGAGCAAGGACCGTGAACGGTACCTCTGGAAAAATGGCAAAGACACTCATCGCTTTTACTTGCTTCATCGATTGGATTCATTGACATCTGGCGTTATTTTAGGCTGCGTGAATCCAAACCTCGCTCGGGAGCTGAAACAGCAGTTTTCGAAACAAAAAGTTGCAAAGACCTACTATGCATTGGTATCAGGGTTCGTTCAGGATTCCAAATCCGAGTGGCAGGATGTTTTGAGAAAACGAAGATTCGGATCAGGCCTTCTTGTAACAACAGATCGTAGAAGGGGAAAGACTGCCAAGACGCATGTTGAAGTTGTTGAGACAAAGAGAAACCATCCCAAATTGAGCCTCCTCCGCCTGAATCCCATGACCGGCAGGACGCATCAATTACGTTTCCAATGTGCCAAAAGAAAATTTCCTATCATTGGTGATACGACCTACGGTAATTTCAGCCTCAATCGGGATATACAAAAAGCAACCCGTTATCAGAGACTTTTTCTTCATGCCTATTCTATTCGTATCGAATGGCATTGGAAACAGAGGCAGCATTACTTTCGAGCAAAGTCCGAAATCCCTGAAGAGTTCAACAAACTGATGGATTTTAAGATGGCATAATGGTAGTGATTGGACCTTAAAAAACTATTTACTGAGGATGGCCTATCGCAAACGAAATCGGAAAAAGTGGTCCGGATCCCTCTATCTAATAATGGGGTTTTTCTTGCTGTTCATGATTTTGGTGGGAATCCAACGCTGCTTCAAATCAAACTACCGAGTTCCAAAAGAGATAGTTTGGAAAAAAGTTAAACAGGAAACGGCTCTCTACGATCTGGAACCCTCATTTGTGTATTCCATCGTTTTGGCCGAGAGCTCATTACGGCTTCGAGCCAAATGGCAATGGAATCATGCAGATTAGCCAACACACCTGGGAGAAAATCTCCAATTATCCTTACAGGTTTGTCTGGGATTGGAAACTGAATATTGTAATGGGAACTGCCTATTTGGGTTGGTGTTAGGAATACTTAGAAAAAAAGTTTTCTTATCCACTCCTTGCTGCTTGTTACAACAAAAGTCCGGAAACAGTCAAGGAAAGTGGGTTCGATATCAGTAAGGCTGGAAAGTCTGATAATAAAATTTACTAACAGTTGTTCAAAGGCAATTTAGATCCTGTGTAACCCTGAGAGTCTTTGCAAAAGTCTGTTGCCATCTTTTTATTAAACGTTTAAAGGTAGGTTTGTGAATAAATGGTTTGTTTGTTTGATCGTCTTGTGTTCTGGGGTACTGGATGCTGCTAACCATCAGTTTCCCAAATTTCGAACCGTTGAAATCGATTCGAATTTGCAAATTGGATATGGGGTTGTGTTGGCCGATATCAATGGAGACGAAAGATTGGATATTGTCCTGGCAGATAAGAAGCAGTTCGCCTGGTATCAGAACCCCACTTGGGATAAACACATTATGGTCGAAAATCTTACGGATCGCGACCATGTATGTATTGATGCCAGGGACATTGATGGGGATGGCAAAGCCGAGGTGGCAGTCGGTGCACAGTGGAATCCCGGAGAAACTTCCGATGAATCTTTGAGTGGCAGTGTGCACTATCTAATTCCTCCAGCTGATCGAAAGCAAAAGTGGACTCCGGTTCAGCTGCATCATGAGCCCACGGTGCATCGGATGCGTTGGTTTAGAAAGAACACCGGCGAGTTTCATTTACTTGTATTGCCTTTGCATGGCCGTGGTAATGTTAATGGCGAGGGAGAAGCCGTGAAAGCTCTGGCATACAAAATGCCGGATAATCCGAGGGATAATTGGGAAACTTACCTGATCGATGGTTCGCTCCACAAAACCCACAATATGGATATTGCCGAGGATGGACCGGAGGGAAATGGCCACGAAGCCATACTTATTGCCGGTGCCGAGGGCGTAAATTATTTTCGATATCGAAATGGAGGCCTCCGCAGTCGAATATTGATAGGAAATGAGGAAGGTGCTGACTTTGATGGAGCTGGGGAGGTGCGTATGGGAACATTACCTGGAGGGAAAACTTTTGTAACCACCGTGGAACCAATGCATGGCAACCAATTGGCAAGCTATACGCCTCCCCGTCGTGACAGCGGTAAAAAATTCGGAGTTCGAAATCTTCTCTTTGAAGGGATGACCGACGGTCATGGGATTGCTTGTGGAGATTTGTTAGGGGTAGGTTCGGATCAGGTTGTTGTTGGTTGGCGTGGAAACCGCCAAAACCCTGATAATTACGGTATCAAACTTTTCGTGCCATTGGATGAAGAAGGCCAAGAATGGAAATCGATGGATATCGACCCCGATTCAATGGCTTGTGAGGATCTTAAACTGGGTGACCTGAATGGGGATGGCCGACTGGACATTGTGGCCTGTGGACGTTCTACCCAAAACCTTCGCATCTATTTCAACGAAGGAACCTAAAAAACCCTAGTCGGTGGACTTGCCCGTATAATCCCGGTACCACTTTTCAATTTTCTTTTCATCGGGAGTTCCATCGAAAGTAGCGATCCGGTATTGCGCCGAATAGGTGAATCCGGGTTTCAATATAAAAGACCCGGATACCGGCGGTGTGAAAACAAAATAGGGCATACGTGGGTGAACTCTAATTGGCTGTGGAGACCGAAAATTGGACGGGTGGTTCATCACCACAAAACCAGCATGCTTGCCGTGAATTTTTCCGTAAACAGCGATCCAATTTGGTCGAGTGTGGTTGCTGGATTCGACATCGACAATGCCCTCACTGGTAAGGACATGCATAGATCCTTCATAGCGTTCTTTGTCTTCAGAACTCCAATGCGCACTACCTCTAAACCCGAATCCCCCGTAGTGATATGGATGAAAGTATATTTCATCATTGGTCGCACACTTTTGTTCAATTTTGATATCTATTATGAACGGGCTTGGGCTTGGGCTCACTGAAACGTTCCATTTCTCGTCAATTGCTGGGCCGTTCTTCAGGCTAACTTGCTGAATTTTTGCGCTGAAAGAATCCTCTTCAACCGACTCGAGCTCAACGTGGTTGGCTGTTCCTAGCTGAGCATGTTGGTTCCAGAAATCGACCACTTCGTGTTTGAATGTGGCACGAGTCCAGGCCGAAAAAACAGCGTGCTGATGCACGTGACCGATTGGAAAATCATCAGTTAGAATTTTTCCATTAGGAGAATACAGTGGGTGAATGAATCCACTCCTTTTGTAATGTTTCTCAACACCGTCCGGTGGTACCGCAGTATCCATATGGTAGGTAAGGACTGGTTCTCCCTTATTCAAAAGGGTTATTTGCCCATCAGATTGTTCACTGGTTACAGCCGCGTTGACGCTGCTCGTGGCTAACAACAACGTGAGGCCTAAAAATGCCATGGTTTTTGCACTTTTTCGTTACCCGATATTGAGCCAATCATGGCGGGTAATCTATTTTCATTGGAAAAAACCTCAACAACCATTTTGTTGGTCTGATGTTTTCCATCCACCGCATTCTAATTAGGCCCATAATATTAAGATTTAATTGCTCCATTAAAAAATTCCCAGCCATCAAGCATTCAGACACAGCTTTGTATAAAGGGAACTCCTCATCCCTTTAATTTTAGCTGCTTCTTCCCAGGAGATGCGGCAAATTTTTCTCATCCTCTTATTAATTTCACGTTCATGACATCCTCAGTTGGTATCCGGTCCCAATCGACGGAATCTATAAGTGGCCGTTATTGATGGCGGCTATTCTATTAGCTACGGGGCTTGTTTTGTTTCCGATGATTCTCCTTACTAGGTTGCGATGAATAAATACGGGTGCCTGCATTCAGCCCGAATGCTGAATTCGCCGGGCAAATGTTCGACCATCTGCGAAGATTGAAGGCCATATTTGCGAGGGTAGACCTTAGCTAGTAATTTCTGAGGAAAATGGCATTTTGACAATGTCCATCTTATTGCGGACCCGGCCTTTGTGATGGAGCCGGAAGAACCGGATTCAAATAAGCTTGGTTTCCAGATCTCTGACGGAGCAATTGGTCTAAACTTTAGTCCTATGATGGCCAAATACACTGTGGATAGAAAAGTATAAGTTTGGGAACTCACCGAAGAGCTGCTCATACCTTGGGCGGACCGTTGTGCTGAAATGGTAGTCGCATTAGCTGAATTGGTAAATCAGGAAATTCTTTTGGTACCCCATGTCGGCTCCGAGTTAATCGGTATTGATGGTTTTGCGTTTCTAAAAACCGAGTCCCTGCTGGCAGAAAACAAATCATTGAAGCGATTTCTCTGTCTCTCTGATAGTTTAGTGCAAAAGAACTCAAAGCTGTCATCGCCAAATCTGGGGCGTTCGCCGAATCCCGATTGCTTGCGATCATTGCAGCCTTTTCTACCGAAGTTCCTACCCTGAGTCTTAGCTATAGTGTCAAGGATCGTGGATTGAATGAGGATTTGTCCGGATTCTCAAGATTATTGTATCGGCGCATCCTCATTGAACTGTGAAGCTTTTCTGGAGCGAATGAACAAATTGTTGTCGAGGCAAAGACAATCAAAGCTTAACTTAATGAACGTGTTCCTCTTATGCGAGAAAAGGCTTATGCTGCCGATGCGACGTTGAAAAAAACGCTTGGAAAATTAATTTTCACAGGAAACTGCAACTGGGCCGTTTCGGTCATTGACCTCGCTTTGGTCTCCGATTGGCTAATATGAAATTCTTTTTCCAAATTAAATGAAAGGCCTTGTTCTTAATGAAATTAAACAGCCCTTGGAGTTCATTGAACGTCCAGATTTGAAGCCTCAAGCAGGAGAGGTCAAAATAAGCCTGCAAGCTGCTGCCATAAACCGGCGGGATTTTTGGATCACTTTAGGCCTTTATCCCGGAATCGTACCTGGGGTTATCCTTGGATCCGATGGTGCTGGAGTAGTCTCACAGGTCGGCGAAGGTGTTGATGGCTCTTGGCTGAATAGGGAAGTAATCGTCAATCCGAGCCTGGACTGGGGTGATCGACAGGATTGCTTTGGAAATGAATTTACCATTCTTGGTCTGCCAGTTGATGGCACATTTGCGACAGAGATGGTGATTGGAGCAGGTCAGCTTTGCGGAAAACCAAGTCAGTTGAGTTGGGAAGAGGCGGCTGCACTTCCATTAGCAGGGCTCACTGCCTACCGAGCTCTATTTTCTAAAGGCGGGCTTGAGTCGGGTGAAACTGTATTGATCACAGGAGCCGGAGGTGGGGTTTCCACTTTTTTGATCCAATTTGCGGTAGCTTCAGGTGCGAACGTATGGGTCAATTCTTCCTCCCCGGAAAAAATTGACCGAGCCATCGGTTTGGGTGCCAAAGGAGGATTTTTATACACCGACGACGATTGGGGGAAGCAGTTCATAAAGACGGTTGGTAATCCAAGCCTGATAGTCGACAGTGCTGCAGGTCCGACTTACGATACCTTGATTGATCTGGTTGAAATGGGTGGCCGCATCGTGAACTTTGGTGCAACGCTTGGGCCTCCAGAAAAACTGGAAATGAGTAAGGTATTCTGGAAACAAATACGCCTTCAGGGTTCTACTATGGGGTCTCCAGACGATTTTGCAGCCATGGTTGCATTTGCTGATCAACTTGGCGTCAAACCCGTGGTAGATTCAACCTACCCCTTAGCCGAAGGGAACGCAGCGATCGAATTGATGAAGACTTCTCCTCAATTCGGAAAGTATGTGTTAACCATCAGCTGAGTGGCTGAAGATTTATTCCAATCGCTAAGGCAGATCACTCAATCTGAACGGTGACTTAATAAATTTGGAAGTTCGCTGAGAGATTGGATAGTATGTATTGCTCCCGTAAAGTCGTGACTCTCCGTGAATTCGTTGTGAACGATCACGCAGTCAATGCAGGCGGCTAGTGCCGCATTTAATCCGCGTTCAGAATCTTCAACAACTAGGGCCTCATTCGCTTTAGCTCCGAATCGTTGCAGTCCGGCCAAGTATGGTTCTGGATGCGGTTTTGATTTTTCGTAATCTTCACGCACAAGAATGAATTCCATAAATGAAATCAAACTTCGATTCCGGTGAATGACATCAAAATCTGTCTTGTGGCAGGTCGTGATGATTGCCATTCGATAGTATCGAGAAAGCTTCTTCAGGGTTTCAGCCACACCCGGAATACCGATGTTCTTGGTCAGGAGGAATTTCTTATAATACTGGTTTCTATCTGCCTCCTTTTGCTGAATAGCTGCCTCCTCAATTCCCTGCGCTCTCGCTAGCTCCCAGCTGGATTGGCCCCGAATCATTATCTTCATATATTCGTCTCTTGTGAGCGTTACACCCAGCTCTCCAAGGGCCCGTTGAGTGGCCTTGTAATACCAGTATTCTGTATCGACGAGGACACCATCGTTGTCAAATAGGATGAAATTCTTTCTCACGGCAGTTTCAAATAGGACGCTTACTATTGCCCCTTGAGAAATTTCTTTTGATGTGTGTCAACGTGAAAATACTTGTTACTGGCAGCGCTGGTAACCTTGGATAAGCGCTTGTTCGAATGCTTCAAGCTTCAAAACACGATGTCGTCGGGATAGGTTTGAAGTCTTTTGAATTTACCACAGAGACCGGTTCGATTGCTGATCGAGCGTTTGTAACAAACAGTATGCAGAGCGTGGATGTTGTTTTGCATGCGGCGACTTTGCACAAGCCTCACGTAGCCATTCAGATCGTCAGTATTTTGTGGATACAAGTATAAATGGTACACTCAGCTTATTGGAATAATCGGTAAGAGTATACGTGAAGGCATCCATCTTTACAAGCACGACCAGTGCATTTGGCGACGCCAATCGAGCCGATATGGACCAGCCGGTCGGTTGGTCCACGGAAGACATTTTACCCGTTCCCAAAAATATTTACGGAGTAACCAAGGTGGCGGCAGAAAACCTGTACCAACAATTTCACCGGAATCAGAAATTAAGATGCCTTATTTTTCGTGCCTCGCGCTTCTTTCATGAAAAGATGACCATAGAGAAAAACTAGACGCTTTCGATCAGCTTAGCCTCAAAATGAATGAGTTCCTCTTTCGACGAGCGGATAGCGAGGATATGGTATCCGCACATTTACTGGCTCTCGATAAGGCCGAGCAGATTGGATTTGGGCGTTATATCATTAGTGCAAAGACTCCGTTTGTTCCTGAGGATTTATCCGATCTACGCCATCGAACTCCCAATGTTGTCAAACGCTATTTTCCAGAGTTTCCAGCTATCTTTTAAGCGGAGATGGTGGAAAATGTCTCCTGGCCTCGACCGTGTTTATGTAAACGAAAAAGTCTGATTTGAACTAGACTGGCAACCCAAACGTGATTTTGCTTCTTATTTAAAACGCCTTATTGAAGAAAAGAAACCTTTTAGTGAGCTAACCCGAATCGTTGGATCGAAAGGTTATCACGATGAGGTTTTTGAAGATGGGCCCTTTCCCGTAGATTAAATTCTCACCTTATTGCCTTTTCTAAGCAAATTTAAGACCCATATAATAGTTTGGCCAGCATGCCGTAGCCGGCTATTATGGCGATACAGATACCCGAAATCCAAAGGCAGATATCGAATAACCGAGTGGGTTTTAATTCAGGAATATACATACGGTATCGTAGATAGAGCGCTCCAAATGCTATGGCTATCAAGCTGATTGCCTGGAACGTGCCGCCAATGACTACCATCCACAAAGGCGCCTTAAATATTACAAATAACATTAGTTGGAACAAAGGGATGATGGTCACCAAGCGCTGGATCCATTTTTGCTTTTCATCGTCGTTGTTGACCTTTATCCATCCGATTAATTTGAAGCAATCGGTGGACATGCGTGCGTGAGTAGCCGTGCTGACAAACACTGTGGAGTAGAGTGCAACAAATGCGCCGATAAGGAAAATAATTCGGGAGCCCTCGCCCAGTGTTTCAGTGTACATGAGCGAAAGGTTTTTAATCATATCCATTCCCTCCGGTGCCAGTCCTCGAGCATGTAATACCGCCGCTCCCAGCAGATAAAAAGCTATGGTTAACCCGGTATAAACAACTAGCGACAACATTGCATCCAGGCGCATGACTCGCATCCATCCTTTGGCACGGTTTAGCCAGGCTTCGGTTCGTTCGAAAGGTCCTGTAACTTTTGCATATCCTCTTTCCAGGCAAACGGAGGGATAATAAATCAATTCTCCGGCGCCCACCCCTGTTATGCCAAACATTGCCAATGCCACGGCGAATCCGCCAATAGGTAAGTCAAACGTTAGTCCGGAACTTATTTGTTTCCAAGATATGGCGTAATCCGTTCCCTGTATCAGGCCAACGCAAATGATGGTCGTTATGGTGAATGCAAGCACCATCATAGCTGCGGCATTCTGTAGCAAATTGTAACGTCCAATGCGCAATATAGTGATAGTAAAGAGCATCATTATGATTGCCCAGTAGGTGACCGACACCCCAGGGAAGAGGATATTCAACACCATAGCCACCCCGCCGAGCATCGCTCCATGCTGCAGGAGAACCATAATCAGAACCAGCAACCACCACCAAATAAACCAGGAAGCTCGGTAGTGAGGTCCAGGCAAGTCATTAAATGTTTCGAGTGTGGTTTTGCCTGAGTAAATTGCATAGCGACCGAGCATCAGTTGTACTACCACTTTAATGACACAACTTAAAATGATGAGCCAAAGAGCAATAAAGCCCGTCTTTGCGCCCAGGCCAGTTGTGGCTATTAATTCGCCAGATCCGACTACACCAGCTGTCATTACCAAGCCTGGACCCCAGTAACGGATCATGCCACCAAAATTTTTTGGAGGTTCCAGGATAGCTGTATTCACGTTTTTGTTCAATGAATCCTTAGGCATAGTTAAGAATGATTGGAATTACCCGCTAGATGTATTGGTGGCTTAAGGAGAGATGGATTGGTAACCGATTGGAGGCCTCAAAAGGATTTACCATCTTGGCTTAAGTCCATAACTGCAAGAGGTAAACTGGGTTGATGCCTGGGTCTCGGACAATAAGGCTCTACTTACCCTTTTTATTCAGCGTTCGAATTGCGACCCATTCACGAGTAACTCGCCAACGTTGCTCAATTGACAGGCTTGATGGCTGGAGACTTAGTATACAAATCTTCACGATGAAATTCTATTTCCCTAAAATCCTACTGGTTTTAATACTGACTACAGTTTTGACTGCTTCAGAAAAGCCTAATGTGCTATTCATCGTAGTAGATGATTTGAACGATTGGATCGGTAGCATGGGTGGCCATCCGCAGTCTAAGACCCCGTATATGGATGCGCTTGCGCAACGAGGAACCCTGTTTACCAACGCTCATTGCCAGGCCCCGATATGCGGTCCGTCCAGAGCTTCATTTCTTTCCGGGCTTTATCCACATCAGACAGGTTTCTACAATCAGCCTAGCTCGAGTAATATTCTTGAGGAGGACACCCAGTTTTTCAATGGCCACCTAATTCCCCAGTATTTTGAAAAACATGGCTATCAAACGATGGCGGTAGGTAAGGTTACGCACGGAATTCGGTACGAAAAGATCTTCCAGCTTGTCGGACCACACGGTAATTCAGGGCCCAAACCAAAAGGTCCCAAGAAGCCCAACGATTTTCGTTTTCACCATCGGCCCGACTACTCGCTGCCTTATTCAGGGACACAAACCGATTGGGGAGTTTTTCCTGAGACCAATACGGAGATGCCCGACTACCAATCGGCGGATTGGGCCATTCCGGTATTACAGCAAGAATACGATCAACCATTTTTCTTGGCGGTTGGATTTCGGCGACCTCACGTTCCCTTTTATGTCCCTCAAGAGTGGTTTGACTTGCATCCATTGGAACAGGTTCAAGTGCCGGAAATACCTGATTATGATTTGAATGATGTTCCTGCTACCGGCCGCCACGTTCATGAGGTGCCACGATATCCACAGTTACCTTGGTTGCGTGCGAATGACGACGAAGAGCTTAAACTGTGCATCCAGGCTTACCTCGCTTGTACCAGTTTTGTGGATGCGCAAATTGGCCGCGTTTTGGATGCGCTGAAAAAGTCGCCACATTCTGAAAACACCATTGTAGTTCTCTTTAGTGACCATGGTTATCATTTGGGCGAAAAAGCTCGCGTCTCCAAACATGGCCTTTGGGAGGAAGCGACTCGAGTTCCGATGGTTATAACGACTCCAGGATCAAAATCAGGTCAAGTGTGCTCAAAGCCGACAGGTCTTATTGATCTTTATCCCACTTTGCTCGAATTGTGTGGTTTACCTGCTCGAGATGAAAACGCTGGTTTGAGTTTGGCTGCATTACTTAATGATCCGGTGGGCACGCCATGGCGGCATTCCATTTTGACCACCTATGCCAAAGGAAACAACACGCTCCGTTCTGACAGGTTTCGCTACATCCAGTACGAAGATGAATCGGAAGAGTTGTATGACCACGCAACAGACCCTTATGAGTGGCATAACTTGGCGAGCAGCGCTGCACATATGGATGTGATTGCTGAATTTAGAGGTCATTTACCAAAGCAGGAAGTACCCTATCATCCAAATGTTGGAAGCAGTCCGGTAAATGCTTGGTTCGCAGAGCATTACAAGCGGCATGGAGTTGGTAGGAATTGATGTTTCATGGATTCTAGTGTGATTTCCTCATTGAAATAGAGATTGGTTGGGAGACGCGAAAATCCTAAGTTGCACTAAAAACATAATAAATCTCTGAACTCCCCGAGAAGTTCCATGGCTAAGTTTAATGTTGAGAAAACAATCCTCGCAAATGTCCCGGTCGAGAGAACTTATACAGTGGTCCGGGATTTCAGTCAGTGGAAAATCTGGTCTCCCTCGATCATCGCAGAGCTTGATTGTAAAAAGAAATGTCAGTCGATGGCAAAAAAAATCGTGGGACGGAAAGAGTGTCGGTAACGGTGAAATGGACATCGACAACGACCAGTTAAACAAACGCATCGATTATACACTTACATTCCTGAAGCCCTTTAAAGCAGTATCCCCGTCAGTTTTGATTTTGAATCCAAAGAAGGTGGGGTAGAGATCACCTGGATTATGGAAGGCTCTGTTCCCGTTTTCCTGTTTTTCATGACTAAGATGATGAGCGCTTTTTTGTGAATGGATTATGAGGGTGTTCTTCTCATGTTGAAAGAGGTTAAGAGGGTATTGAAAAAGAAGGAAGAGATCTGTTTCCTTTTCAGGAAGATTGATTGTCGAGGAAGTTAGTGTCAGATCTCCGAGCTGACCATGAGGCATAGATAACCCCAGATCTCTTTCATATGGAATTTAAATATCGGTGCCCTCGGCGAGGCTGCTCTACCTGTTCTAATAGGCAGTTTGGCGAAGTTTACAAATTTGGCGCCAGCGCAGGATTCGGTTTATCTATTTTCGCGGATGGAGTATCGTCCGCTTCGAGATCACCCAAGGCATATTGTATACCGTCCAGCAGGTGTTTCATCATAACCGGTTTTGTATAAGTTGCCTCGCTGTGGCCAAAGTTGGTGCTGAACAAACGACCATTCCCATGGCTGCGTATCCAACTAACCGGTACTTCACGTGGACCGGGTCCAAATTTTTTGTTGTGCTTTTCGTGTTTTGGTGAGGTTAGCAGTTCGCTTACCTTCTCTTTTGTCATATCGAGGCTCACCAGAATTCTCAGGTTTTCTTCTCCTTGGTAAGTATTTGGACAATACTGGTAGATCTCGTCTTTGTGCCAGAATCCTCGTTCTCTAAAAACACCATTTACTGGGTGAGACGGATCATCCAACTTGAATGCCCAAGTGCCTCCTGCGGTCCACGGGTGACCGCAGAATTGTCCTCCCATCATAGACACACCGGTTTCCCAATTATAAAAATTGTCGGTGGCACCATGAATTCCTACCACTCCTTTTCCACCATTGATGAAGTCCATGATAGCTTGCCGCTGACTCTCTTTCGGAAATTTGAGTTCAGCTGAATTGTTGAACAGAATTGCGTCGTACTGTTTCAAATTATCTGCGTTAAAGACAGAATAATCGTCCGATAGGACAACCGCGAAAGCCCTGGATTTTTCGGCCATCTTTTGTAGAGCAAAATTCCCCCATGGGATCGAGGTGTGGATGAATCCTTCAGACCGATAAAAAACGAGGATTCTGCGCTCTTTTAGCGGCTGAGCAGATGCTTCTGTTGGTTGGGCTTTAGTGATGAACCTTTCATCTTGTTGTGAAAGCGGTTTGAATCGTTTGGCGGACCGTTCTTCCCACGTTTCTTGGGCACAGGCAAAATTGCTTAACAGTAAAACCGAGAATGAGAACAGAATTGTTTTTCGCAGGAGGAGATGCATTTGGAATTGTTTAGTATGTTTCTAAGTGCGGTGGTAGTTAATTTAAGGATTGGGTGGCCTATAAGTTCGATTCATTAAATTAATTCAATGATTCAACAGAGATGCCAGGATTTGATCGAGACCGAGCAGTGTTCTTACTTTAGAAACATTTAGTGCCCGGTTGAAGCAGGAAACTTCGTCCAAATCACCGACATAATTCATCCCCAGGCGAATTTGATCCTCCTCGAGATCCCAGGTGTAAATTTGTCGATCATCTTCCAGTTTCCCCTGGAAGGTTCCATTCAAATAGATTTTTGCCTTTCCTGGTTGGTCTGCGTTGTTAAAATTGTCCCAAGTAAGAACAAAATGAGTTTAGGTATCAAGGTTAAAGGGTGGATTATCGACACGAAACCAAGGTTTAACTTCATCCGGCATTTCGGTATTCTTTCATCTTTTGGATTCCACATCGCCTTGTCAGTGAAGTCACCCATCCTGAATTGGCGTGGCGATTCCTTTGTAAAATCTACCCGCAATGAACCATCCAAAGCTGATCGAGGGGTGATTTTATGGGATCCGTGAAGCCAACGGTTATCGCCATTCAATGGAATTGTTGTTCGCTACAACAAAAGCCTGGTTGGGGAATTATTTAGTCCGAAAACTTCAATTTCGAACACCTCAAAAAATTGAAAGTAATCGATTTAAACAGAAGATCTTTTAATTACGAAATGCGCAGAATAACGCATAAAATGGCTGAGGAGTATTTATTTAAAGATGAAAGTTACAAAATCATTGGAGCTTGTTTCGAGGTGTATAAAGAGAAAGGCAACAGATTTCTTGAACCGGTGTATCAAGAGTGCTTGAAAATTGAGTTAACTGATAAATCGATTGCACATGAGGAGCAATTGTGTTTAAAATTAGAATATAAAGGCCATGAACTTCAACAGATATACCAACTAGACTTCCTTTATTTCGATAAAATCATCTTAGAAATTAAAGCCGTTAAAAAATTAACTGACAAACATCGTGCACAGATAGTAAATTATCTCAAAGGCACAGGGCTCAAACTGGGATTGTTAGTGAACTTTGGCCACTACCCAAAATTGGAATACGAAAGATTTATCAATAAAAGATAGAAAATTACTTCTGAGGAATTCTGCGCATTGGTATAAGTAAAGATTTGGCTAAATTTTCCTTGTTCAATTTCTTTAATTAACCGTTTTCCAGAAAATCCCCGTCCAGTGTGGGTATCCGCCCGGCGAATGGATATTGCTCCAATTCAAACACCGTTCCGGAGAAGGGCTTTGAATCATCACTCAACCAAAATGCGATTACTTTGGCTACCTCTTGGGGTGAGGTCATTGTGCCGGTCGGGACCATCATCTTAGGGACGCGGGTCTGCCAGCCTTCGGGAAATCCATCTTTGATTTTCAAACTGTACTCGTTTTCGGTAAGAACCCATCCCAGATTGATGTGGGTAAATCGAACTTTATCTCTGTCGTATAAATTGGCCAGGTGCTTTGTTAAAGTCAGTAGTGCTCCTTTAGAGACGCTGTACCCCGCTAGCATAGATTCGCCTCCCAATGCGTTGATGGAGCCAATGTTTACCACACTTCCCTGCGAGTCTTTCAGGTAGGGGATTGCTGCCTGGCAAATCATAAACGGAGCCCGGCAATTGATGGCCATTATTCTATTAAAGAATTCAACATCGGTATTCTCGAAGAACATGCGCGCGGTGCTTGCAGCATTATTGACAACACCGTCGAGCCGTCCATAAGCTTCGACCGTTTGCTCCACCACCTTGGCAGGTTCGTCTTCCGTATCCAATGCACCATATACACCAATTGCATTGGATCCGATTTCGGCGACAATTTTATCGACTGCATCTTTTCGACGGCCATGAACAGCCACCTTGGCCCCTTGGGCGGCACAAAGCCTTGCTGTGTGTTCTCCGACACCTGTGTTGGCTCCAGTTACTAAGATTACCTTATCTGTGAGGGTTGCGAGACTCATTGATTTTTTGACTGATTTGAAGGATTAGATTGCAGGCAGAAACCTTGAAGCCATCTGCCAATTTTCAGCGAGCAGACAACTTCGAGTGGTCGATTTCTGATTCAGTTGAAATCATGCCAAGAATTCAAGCCCTCTTTGAGGGTAGGTCCTATTTAAAAAAGAAAATGCCTGGATGACGAGTAAAAGACCTGTAGAGCGATTATTTATAAGGGCTGAAATGGTTACATTTTGATAACTCCTTTGAGAACGGAAGGGTTTCAAGAAGATTGGGAAAATACTATTCTATAACGAAATATAGGTTATAAAAATCGCAGCTAAAGCTCTTCGACAGGCTCAGAAATTGCAGCTCCTACCTATCAAAGTTATTCGGTTATCGGAAACCGCTTAAACAAAACTAAAACCTTCTTTTGAAATAGGCATGGTATAAATCCGCTTACCTGTGGCATCGAAAATCGCATTTGTCACTGCTGCTGCCAAGGGCGGAAATGCTGGTTCTCCGAGGCCTGTGGGGGAATGATCAGTCGTTAACCACTGAATTTCGATTTTTGGAGCTACGGGTAATCGCAACAACGGGTAATTATCGAAATTGGATTCTTGGACGGCTCCGTTCTCAAAGGTAATTTCTTGAGCGGCCATGGTACTAAGTCCGTCGATAACCGATCCTTCGACCTGGTTTTCACCACCACTTTTGTTCAGTAACATACCTACGTCGCAGGCAACGACTACACGGTCGACTTTCACATTATTTAAACTATCCACTGTGACTTCAGCCACTTCCGTAAAATAACCCAGATGGCTGAAATAGAACGAGAGACCACGGCCCTGGCCACTTTTCATCTTCTTACCCCAGTCGCCCTTTTCTGCGGCCAATTTGGTGACATTGATGGCACGTTCGGTATTAAAGTCCCTGGCGGTTTGGTTTCCCATCCATCGCGGCTCACCAAATTGCTCTAACAGGAATTCTAAATGGTCTCTATCTGCAGCTGTAGCCATTTCGTGGATGAAACTCTGGAAGACCCAGCCAACGGAACAGGAGGTGGGCGCCCGCCACCATCCGCAAGGCGTGGTGAGTGGAATTTCATGGGTTTCCATTCTGACATTCGGAATCTCAGGGCATTGTAAATTGGCAGCGCGAATGTTACCACCGCGTACTGGGTGGCCATTGGCCTTATTGGTGAAAACAAGGGTTCTGTCCTGAAAACCTGTCAGTTTTCCTTTTTTATCCAAGGTCCCTTTCAGATTGTGGAATCCACCGACTCTGAAGAAGTCGTGAGCCATGTCGGTTTCACGAGTCCAGGTCATTTTGATAGGAGCATTGATCTTGTGTGCGATTGCCGCCACTTCGCAGACCCAATCATTTATCAAACGACGGCCAAAACCTCCCCCTCCGCGGAGTTGCTTGATTTCAACGTCATCCGCTTTGATGGGTAGGATTCTTGCTAAGATTCCGGCAATTCCTTGCGGCGTTTGGGTGGGAGCGTAAATCTCCATTTTCCCGTTCCGGAACCAGGCCGCACAATTTTGGGGTTCCAAGTTTGCGTGAGACAAAAATGGGTAGGTGTAATAACTGTCTACCACTTTGTATGCGCCAGTGATGGCGTCATCCATACTGCCTATTTCTTCAGAAACAGGACCTGGATTGGCAGTTAGTTCCTTCGCCATTTTTTTGAAGCCGCTCCAGGATTCCTTAGAGGCATCAGCTATGTTCCAGGATACCTGTAGGGCTTTTTCTGCCTTAAAGGCTTCGTAGGTTGTTTTTGCCACAATGGCTACTCCTGGTTTCAATTCGCCATCGGTGCTGTTGCCTTGGATAACAAAGGCATCGATGACTCCCGGAAGTTGTTTTACCTCATCCAAATTAGCGCTCTTGACTTTGCCGTAAAAGCTCGGGCATTTGACATAAACGGCATTCAGCATGCCGGGCAACCGTTGGTCGATCCCGAAAAGCGGTTGACCGGTAACCAGCTTGTGGTTGTCAACACCCGTTACAAACTTTCCGAGCAGCTTGTAATCTTTGCGGTCCTTAAATTTCAGCGATTTCGGATCGGGAACGGTTTGTTTAGCTGCAGCGGATGCCAAATCTCCATAACTTAGATTCTTCCCGTTCGATTTGTTAACGACATAGCCTTGGTCGGCCATACAATCGGATGCGTTGACTCCCCATTTCTCAGCTGCTGCAGCAATTAGCATGGTCCGGGCCGTTGCTCCCGCTTCACGCATGGGAGTCCAGTTTCGAGGCGTGGATTGAGAACCGCCTGCTGATTGCCGACCGTAACGCTTCTGGTCGATTTCGGATTGAACAACCGAAACTGATTTCCAGGGCACTTCCAGTTCTTCGGCAATGATCATCGGTAAAAATGTTTTGACGCCTTGGCCGACTTCCGGGTTTTTGGCGGCAATGACCACTGATCCATCCGACTTGATTTGAACATAAGCGTTCAAATCGGCAGTTTCCTTTTTCCCGCCATGGTGAGCGGCTTGTGCTCTGGGAGAGCTACCCATACTGAAAGCTAGGACCAATCCTCCACCAGCGATACCTGTTAGCTTCAGAAACTGACGACGTGCCATGGATGTATCCAATATATCTGTTTCGGTGGTCTCGTAGCCTTCGATCTTTCCGACAAATTCAGCCGGCATATCGACATCCGGAATCAGGTCATACTTATAAAGTTCGTTCTTCATGCGTTACCTCCATTTCCAGCTGCGGAGTGGATTGCTTTGCGGATCCGTGTATAGGTTCCGCAGCGGCAAATGTTTCCAATCATGGCGTTGTCGATATCCTCATCGGAAGGTTTGGGATTGGTGCTCAACAAAGCGGCCGCATTCATCATCTGTCCTGCCTGACAATAGCCACATTGAGGAACGTCATGTTCTATCCAGGCTTCCTGAAGTGGGTGCAAATGATCGGCATCTTCGGCCAATCCTTCGATGGTCGTTATCGACCGACTTTCAACGGCGGATACGGCAGTGCTGCATGAGCGAATGGCGGTACCGTTAAAATGAACTGTGCAAGCCCCACAAAGGCCTTTGCCGCAGCCGAATTTGGTGCCAACCAATCCAAGGTGGTCGCGCAATGCCCAGAGGAGAGGAGTCTTTGGATCAATACCGCTGATGGTGCGATTTTCCCCATTCACTTTTATTTGTATTGTTGCCATAGGGTAAACTTAAGAGATTTTATAGGAGGCTAAGGGATTGGATTGATTTAGTCAAAGATCCATATGCATGAAATTTGGTCACAACTGAAAACCTGGATTGACTCGGGGGATGCTTTTGCCATCGCAACTGTTGTTAAGGCGCGGAGCCCATCTCCGCGCGGGATAGGTTCGGTCTTGGCGATTTCTGCAGACGGTAAACGGTTTATAGGTTCCGTGAGCGCAGGATGCGTGGAAACAGAAGTGATTGAACTGGCCCAGGCTTGCCTTAAAGATGGCCAGACCCGTTGGTCCGAATTTGGACCCAGCCAGGGATTTCCTTGGGAAGTAGCTTTTTCTTGTGGAGGCAAGATAACCGTTCGTGTGGATCGTTTCGATTATAGTAATTCTATGATCCAAGCCCTCATAGACCTGCATGAAAGCCACGGATCTGGCATCTGGCTTTCAGGAGAGGGCCAACAAGGATTGTTGATGGAGGATGGCTCTTTTGTTGGGGACAAGGACGCTTGGGGAATGGAATGTCTTTCTGCAGCAAAAGAGATTTTGGAACTTGGAGGCCCTACCAAAGAAATTAAGACTCTGGCAGGTAAAGTGCTTCTCCGTCATGTTTCACAACCCTTCCGCTTGTTTATTATCGGTGCGGGACACATTTCTATCAACCTGGTGCATTTAGCAAAAGCGCTCAATTATCAAACGATCATGATAGATCCTCGGGAATCGTTTGCACAGGACGAGCGATTCGAAAATCCCCCTGATCGCCTAATATGCGCGTGGCCGGAAAATGCCCTTTCAAAAATTCAGCTTACACCTTTCGATAGTTTAGTAGCGCTTACCCACGATCCGAAAATAGATGATCAAGCACTGAAAATTGCTCTTAAGAGTAAAGCATCCTACATTGGCGCATTGGGTAGCACACGAAGCCATGAGGTGCGTTTAAAGCGCCTTGCTTCTGAAGCAATTGATCAAAATGATCTGGCTCGAATCCATGGCCCCGTGGGTTTGGATATTGGGAGCAGTACACCTGCTGAAATCGCTCTTAGTATCATTGCCGAAATGGTCCAGTTGAAAAATCGGGAGAATTTGGAAGAAAAGAAACAAACCGCTGAGAACGCAGGGAGCGCGGAGGTTTGATGTTTAGCAGTATCAGTGCTGTTAAGATAAATCCGATGACAACTTCTAAAAAAAACATTTGCGCAATCATTCTGGCGGCCGGGGAATCGAGGCGTTTTGGAAACAAAAATAAACTGCTTGTGACGTTAGATGGAAAACCGCTTCTCGAGCGGGTGGTTTTAGCTGTCACGGAAAGTGAAGTCTCCCATGTTATTGCGGTCACGGGATGCGATTGCGAAAATGTAAAGGTATTACTATCCGGATACGATGTTGAATTTGTAGATAATGAAAGGTGGCGTGAGGGGATGGGAACATCATTGGCTTGTGGAGCTGAGGCTGTTTCCAAGGATCAGTATAATGGAATTTTGGTTTGCTTAGGTGACTTGCCGTTTCTTGAGGCAGCCACTGTCAATCAAGTTATTAAAGCTTTCGTTGACAACGGATCTCAATGGATTGTTGTACCTGAATATGAAGGAAAGGGAGGGCATCCCGTTTTGTTTCCAGCGAACTATATTTCTAGGCTGGAAAAAATGCGTGGCGATCAAGGGGCCAAATCAATCATTCGAGAATCCGATCCCATAGTCTTGGATGTCGGATCTAAAGAAATAATTCGGGACGTTGACCGCCAGGCTGATTTTTAATTCCACCTCCTTTGGATACGGACAAATTTTTCTGATACAGGAGGATCAATCGCTGCCTCTGTCGTAAAGAGATTATGGGTGCCTTGATCTACATTGCCTTGTAGGGTAAATGGGTAAATCCGCCTAGACATCCAATATTGGGTGAGACTTAGATGATGCGTTAACCTTTGTAGCGTTTGCATCATTCAACTCAGATTTGATAACGTTTGGAAGAATGACTCCACTAAGCATTCTTGCATATGTGCTGGATTGGGCTTTTCTTGTTTTTTCTGTTTTTGGAGCCCTAGCATTTTACCAGGCTTGTATAGATGAGATTAAATTGTGCTGGTCGTTCAAAAGCTATCTTGGCTTGGTCATTTTCGCCAGCATGCTATTCTTTGGATACGATCTCTAATAGAATGCATTGCTTCCCAATTGGATTTATTGAGTAGCTTTGAATTTTTTTGTCCTATTGACACATTGGGATCGAACCTCAGATTTACCGGTTCTGTCCATTGGGAATTTTTATAATTTGATGAAGAAATTATTGGCCGCAAATCGAAGCGAAATTGCAGTTCGCATTTTTCGAAGTGCTACCGAATTGGGGTATAGAACTGTTGCCGTATACGCCAACGAGGATCGATTTGGTGTCCACCGCTTCAAAGCGGACGAGGCTTATTTAGTAGGCAAAGGCAAGGGGCCAGTAGCAGCCTACTTAGATATACCCAGCATCATTGATTTGGCTAAAAAGAAAGATGTCGACCTGATCCATCCGGGCTACGGCTTTTTATCTGAAAACGCGGAATTCGCTGAAGCGTGTGAATATAACGGCATTACTTTCGTTGGTCCCAGCTCCGATTTGCTTCGTCGAATGGGTGACAAGATCGAGGCGCGCAAAATTGCTGAACAAGCGAATGTACCTACTTTGCCGGGCACGCAGGATCCCGTCTCAGATCCGGTAAAAGCCGCCAGGATGGCAAAAAAGATCGGTTTTCCTTTGATTATAAAAGCAGCCTACGGCGGTGGTGGAAGAGGAATGCGCGTGGTCAGGAATCCCAAGGACCTTAAGCCTTTACTCGAGGAAGCCCAGGGGGAAGCGGAACGTGCATTTGGCAATCCGGCAGTTTTTCTGGAGCGATACATTGGGCGGGCCAAACACATCGAGGTCCAAATTCTGGGAGATAAAAAAGGTAATGTGGTTCACATGCATGAACGGGATTGTTCCGTGCAAAGGCGTCATCAAAAAGTCATCGAAATAGCGCCTTCCATTGGAATCCCGGATAAGATTCGGGAAGAACTGTGCGATGCCGCGGTCAGGATTGCCAAATCAATTGGATACTATAGTGCTGGCACTGTTGAATTTTTAATGGATCTGGATTCCTATGAGTGGTTTTTCATCGAAATGAATCCACGTATCCAGGTGGAGCATACGGTGACTGAAGTCATTACAGGTATCGACATCGTGCGTAGTCAGGCCCTGATTGCACAGGGACATTCTCTCCATGGCGATACGATTGGCATTCCGAAACAGGAAGACATGCCGCGCAACGGCTTTGCAATTCAGGCCCGGGTAACCACCGAGGATCCTGAACATAATTTTGCTCCCGATTACGGAAAAATCGTCAATTACCGAAGCGCGGCAGGCTTTGGCATTCGACTCGATGGGGCCATGGGAGATACCGGTTCTGTAATTACCCCTTTTTATGATTCTCTTTTGGTGAAACTGACTGCTTCGGCTCGAAGTTTTGATTTGGCTATTCAGCGGTTGGATCGAGCGCTCCGTGAAATGCGGATAAGGGGCGTTAAAACAAACATTCCCTTTATCGAAAACGTCATTCATCACGACACTTTCAAATCAGGTGAGGCGATTACCACACTCATTGATACAACCCCTGAGCTATTTAAATTTAAGCGGCGCCGTGACCGGGCAACGAAACTGTTGAAGCTCTTGGGGGAAACAATTGTAAATGGGAATGATCAGGTCAAAGGCCGCGCTATTCCCAGTATGGATCTACCTGTTATCATTCCGGATTATGATCCTAAAGCTCCGAAGCCAGAGGGTACTAAAAATTTTTTGAGCAAGCATGGTCCGGAAAAATTTTCGGAATGGACACGGAAGCAGCGTCGATTGTTGATCACCGATACCACTCTGAGGGATGCCCATCAGTCTCTATTAGCTGCTCGGATGCGCTCTTACGACATGAATGCCGTTGCGGACTGCATCTCACAGCGGGCACACAACCTTTACAGTGTGGAATGTTGGGGCGGTGCGACTTTCGACACATGCATGCGCTTTTTACGCGAAAATCCATTCAAGCGGCTCCGGGACCTGCGCGAAAAAATTCCTAACGTTTGTTTTCAAATGTTGCTGCGCGGTGCCAACGGTGTAGGATATTCGAATTATCCCGACAACGTCATCCGTGGATTCGTCAAACACTCGGCCGAATCGGGCATGGATATTTTTCGGATCTTTGATTCCTTGAATTATTTGCCCAATCTCAAAGTGGCAATGGAGTCTGTCCGCACTGACACGAACTCCGTTTGCGAGGCAACAGTTTGTTATACAGGCGATATTTTGAATGGTAGCCGCGATAAGTATTCACTGGAATACTACATAAAAATGGCTAAGGAGCTCGAATCGATGGGCGCCCACATTTTAGCTTTGAAAGACATGTCCGGCCTATGTCATCCGCGAGCGGCGTTCAAATTGATTAAGGCCTTGCGTTCCGAAATTGGTATCCCCGTTCATTTTCACACCCATGATTCCAGCGGAATTGCCTCAGCTTCCATCATCAAGGCGTCAGAGGCGGGTGCCGATGTCGTTGACCTATCGATTTCTTCGCTTTCGGGGCTGACGGCGCAGCCGAATCTCAATTCGATCGTCAATGCCTTGCGTGGCGACCGCCGGGATACGCACCTCGACCTGGAGTTCTTGGATGAGCTTTCCATTTACTGGGAAGCAGTACGACAGTTCTACGAACCTTTCGATACCAGTCCTAAGTTTGGGAGCGCGGAGGTTTACAAGCACGAGATGCCGGGTGGTCAATACACTAATCTGCGTGAGCAGGCTAGAGCCCTTGGACTCGGGACGCGTTGGCCCGAAGTGGTTCGCTACTACGAGGAGGTGAACCTGATATTAGGCGACATCGTTAAAGTGACGCCAAGTAGTAAGGTTGTGGGCGACTTGGCGATGTTCTTGCTGACCAAAGGGGTTGATCCTACTGACTTGGTGAATCTTCCGCCTGGTGAATCGTTCCCGGAATCAGTAGTCGACATGTTGTCGGGAGGCCTAGGACAGCCAACTGGAGGATGGCCCAAGGACGTGCAAAAAGTAATTTTGGGCGATCTTAAAGCTAACCGAGGCCGGCCGGGAGCCCGCGCTGAAAAGATTGACTTGAAGGAGACCCGCAAAGAGGTGGCTAAAATTACGCGTCATTCAGCGTGCGACGAAGACGAGCTTTATGAGTATTTAATGTATCCCCAGGTTTTCAGGGATATGGTTAAATATTCTCGGGAATTTGGAGAAGCTGGAATTATCCCTACACGAAATTTTTTCTATGGACTCAAACCGGGTGAAGAAATTTCTGTAGAAATCGATGTGGGTAAGACGTTGATCGTGAAGTTGATTTATGTGAGTGAACCCAATAAGGATGGTGAACGAACCTTAACCTTCGAGTTGAATGGTCGCGCGCGGGAATCCGTCATTCTCGATCATTCTGCAACAACGGAAACCAAGCGACGCGAGAAGGCCGATAGTACCAATGAAAAACAAGTCGGCGCACCCATTCCTGCCATGGTCAGCAGCCTTCAGATTACCGTGGGACACCAAGTTGAGAAAGGAGATAAACTTGCTATACTTGAGGCGATGAAAATGCAGACGACAGTTTATGCTCAGTGCGACGGTATTGTCGATCGCATTCCTGTGCAGGTAGGTGACCAGGTGGAAGCCAAGGATTTGCTAGTTGAGCTTCGTTAGTCCTCGGTTGCCTTAACCAAAGCAAAAATTACTGCTCTGACGTAATCGTACATTTTCGGGCAATCGCTCGCACGCGGTCCGGCGATATTGAGATGTCGAATATCGTTCAAATGAACAAATTCTTGGAGCGTCATTACAGCCTCGCTTGTCTTGCATGCTGAAATGTTGATTAGGAGGGAGGTTTTATTGTGTAACTTACAGTTTTCAATTGTGAGGCTGGTTCCTCCTGATACATGTTCGTTGAAAAAGGCCACTGTGCCGTCGGAGTGGATAACATTCATTTCCGTTCGCTCCGCGTAGCCACCTTCAATTTCAGTTAGCGAATATTTTGCAACGATTGGACCATCTTCTGCTTGGCGGTTTTTCGGGCAGTGCCCCCCCGCAAGAAAAACTCAATTTCAGAGCGGCATCGAGCGCTGCTCGGTCGGCCCCGGTTTGGCCACCGGATATTATTTTTTGGAGCATTTGCTGACTATTAGTATTACTCGATGGCTTTGGATCAAGCTTCCAGCCCGCTTGACACAAATCGCAAGACTACCATCTTCCCGTGCATGCTTCCCTGGTTTGATAACGGTAAATTCCCTTTGTATTTGGCCCCGATGGCTGGATTTACCGACATCGGTTTCAGGACACTATGCAAAGAAAAAGGAGCCGATGTGGTTGTGTCAGAGTTTGTATTGGCTGATGCGATACTTCGGGGAGATCACAAGGTTTGGAACTCGATTGAATTTACGGAAGCGCAACGGCCCATGGGAGTGCAGATTTTTGGATCTGAGCCCGAGGTTATCGCGGAGGCTGGCAAGATGATTGTCGATCGGCTTAATCCGAATTTTATCGATTTGAATTTTGGTTGCCCGGCCAAAAAGGTGACCTGCAAGAACGCAGGCTCTTCATTGTTGAGAGACTTATCCACTCTAGGTAGAATTTGTGCCTCCTTGGTCAAGGCGCTTCCGGATTGTCCGGTTACCGCTAAAATACGAATTGGTTGGGATAGCGAATCAGTCGTGGCCAAAGAAGCTGGACGCATTATCGAGGACTCCGGAATTCAGACCCTGGCAATTCACGGCCGTACTAAAACCCAAGGTTATAAGGGTGATGCTAATTGGGATGTGATTAATCAAGTAGCCGAGACGTTGTCTATCCCGGTTATCGGTAATGGAAGTATCGCTTCCCGTTATGACATCCGGGGTTTGCGGTCGCGTTATGGCGTTAGTGGTTTGATGATTGGTCGGGCCGCTATCGGGAATCCTTGGTTGTTTGAGGACCTAAAGTCGCAATTGCAAACCGGGCAACCGGGTCCGCAACCTACAGTAGATGAACGCTTGGCATTTGTTCTGCGGTATTCGGAAATCATGAAAGCTCACTACAATCATTTGGGGGAGGACATGATTCTTGGGATTATGAAAGGACGTCTGGTATCTTTCGTAGCTGGTTTCTCTGGTGCACGAAAAATAAGGAATAGAATGAGCCGGCTGTGCAGCTTCGAGGAGCTCGAAGTTCTCCTCAAGGAGAGTCTGGATGCGGTTCGTTTTACTGAGCTGGCACGTGCATAAATAAAAAAGCCCTGCTGAACCAACAACAGGACTTTTAATTATAAATTTTCCAGTTTAGGAAGAAGCCTCGTCAGAGACGTCAGGGCGTCTCTACGGGCCTTCCGAACAAGGCTCTTGCTCCACTCGGTCCACGGCCTCCTTCCGCCAAACTTTGATTTGCTCTACAACCTTAACCACATAATCATAAGTTCCAGACTAACGAAGCACCTGGCCCTGTTTGGGTAACTTAATCAGATTGCCATTGCTTTGGCGGAAATCTTGAGTTTGGTTATCCTCGTATTTATGATCACTCATCTTATTATCACATTTATGGGAGACGATCAATCGGGCTAAAATATTGGAGGGATTCTTTTTTTGAAGGTGTTATGCAAATCAAAGCTTATTCACAATGAACCTTAAAATAGATAAAAAACCTCTGTTCACGATAATTTGGGCTTTGATTTTCGGGATTTTTTCGTGCTCGGCTGCAGCCGTCGAGGACTTCGAGTCGCTTCAGGTTGTTTCGGCCAAGTTGCCCAAATATCCCCTGAGACTGACGATGGAAGGGGTTTATGATGGTAAGGCTCGGGTGGTGATCAGTGTAAATGACGAAGGAGTGGTGGATGACGTTTATTTGGAAGCGTTTACCCATCCCACATTTGGCAAATTGGCCGATAAGTATATTCGACTTTGGACATTCAAACCGGCCAAGCTTAACGGGGAGCCCATCTCCGTGATCAAGGCCTATGAATTTGATTTTGAAGACAAGCGGGGTGTTCATGCGGCAGGAATAATGGAGTCCAGTGCTGATAAATTCAATTGGGGTAGATTTAGTAAGAGTAAAAGAACCTACTCTCCAAAAGAATTGGATCAGATTCCGGTTCCCGTTAACATGGAAACGCCGCTATACCCGGGGGAATTTAGGGGTCAACGGGTAGAAGGATCTGCGACTGTTCTTTTCTATATCGACGATGAGGGCGACGTGCGCATGCCGCATGTGGTGGAGTATTCTCACCAAAATTTCGCACAGGTTGCCCTTTTTGCAGTTGAAAAATGGAAATTCCAGCCACCCATGGTGAAAGACAAAGCGGTTGCTATTCTTGTGAGGCAGGAGTTTAATTTCTACGATAAGGGCCGATAGCCTGCTGGGCCTGTGTCCGGTTACCGTGTATTCGGATTACGGCTTACCGGCCTCAATTGATGCCTCGGCGAGGTTGCCATACCCATGGTCTAGGAGCCTATCCTATCTCGTTCGAAAGCTTTCCGAATTCACCAAAGCCACGACCAGATCCTGAAAACCGCCTCCATTGGCCCGGATCTTTTGGACGACTTCCTTGATCAATTTGTGATCGCTGTAATTCATGGCACGTCCAGTCGCGTAGGTAAGTAACTTTTCTGAAATACATTCCGCAAATGGAGTAATATCTTCCCGCAGGTAATTTTTAAGGTCTGTGATATCTCTCAATTCGGTCCCATTTGGCAATTTCCCAGCCGTATCAATTGGAAGGCCCAGGTCTTTTTTATTATTTTTGGTTGATCGCAGGGGTGGATAGTGAGTCCGCCAGCGACCGATCGGGTCGAATGACTCAAGGACGAAACCCAGTGGATCGATTTTTTTGTGACAGCCCGCACAGGACTCTTCGACCATGTGCGCGGCCAGCATTTCCCGCGGGGTAATCGCCTTACTCGTGTCTGGTGTCAGCGCAGGCACCGATCCCGGTGGTGGGGGTGGGGGATCGCCCAAAATATTTTCTAACATCCACACTCCTCTAAGCACGGGTTGGGTATCCACGCCATTTGCGGTGGCAGTCATGACTCCCGCCATGCCAAGCACGCCTCCGAATCTTCCGCCTCGATCGAGGGATACCCGCTTCATCTCCTTGTTGTCGTTTTTGTTACTGTTGGCGAACTGGGGAAAACCATAGATGAATCGGCCTACCGCTCCGGTTGTGTAGGTGAAATCCGGATCAATGAGATCCTCCACAGGCAGGTTGTTGTTCAGGACTTCACGAAAGAGTATGTGCACTTCTTCGATAAAGGCTTCTCTCTCCCATTCGGTGTATTGGAAGACACTTCTTTTTGGGAAAAAATTGGCGTCCGGAACCAAGTTCTCCAGCTCGGCTAGGTCCAGCCATTGAGCCAGAAAGCTTTCAAAAAAGTTATTTGAGTGGGAAGATTCGATCAATCGAAGCGTTTGCTTCTCGAGCTCCCCCGGTGTTCGCAATCTGTCATTCTTCGCAGATAGAAGAAGCCGTTTATCGGGTGGCAATGAAGTTAATAAGTATGACAAACGTGAAGCCAGGTCATAGCTGTCTAATGGACCTTCCTGTAATCCCCTGTAGAGGAAATGGGGCGAAGTCAGTGCCGTGCGAATCGCCAGGTGAAAACCATCCTTGATCCTGTTTCTAGCCTTCGTTTCATCCAGAATCAGTTCCATGTACTCTTCGATGAGGGTCTTTTCGACCGGTCGCCTGAAGGCTGCACTTAAAAATCGCTTCAAGAACTCCCGAGCAAAAGCCATTTCAGATTTATTTCCTTGTTTGCCTAGGAGCTTAGCTGCTCGTTTCTTCCAATAGAGGTCCTCCTTGCTATCCGTTAGAGCCAGGGGACCATGAACGATCGCCTGGTGGATTTCGAGAGCCGGACCTTCTTCAAACAATTTGTAGGAAAGCGTTTCAGCTATCGATCGCTTGTTGTTGCTGATGGTATCAACGAGTTGGTCAAATTCTTCGTCAACCGGTGGAGGAGGAAGATCGCCTGCCTGGATCAAAGAATAAAGGTGATCCAGTCCAAGTCGTCCTCGTGCAACTTTGCCACCGGCTTGTTTAAATGCCGCCGCTAATTCGGGCT
>DDZZ01000016.1 GCA_002346535.1 Opitutales bacterium UBA2995
GCGGCGTTTTACGGATTTCCATGTGAGTGCTCCGGTGTGCTCAGCCTCGCGTGCCGCATTGATGACGGGTGTACTGAATGTACGACTCGGCATCAATGGTGCTTATAGTCCTAAAGCAGAGGTAGGATTAAATCCGAAGGAGGTTACTTTGGCTGAAATCTTTAAACAGAAAGGCTACGCAACGGCAGTGTTTGGCAAATGGCATTTGGGACACCATCCCAAGTTCTTACCAACCTCCCAAGGCTTCGACGTTTACGAAGGAATCCCCTATTCCAATGACATGTGGCCCCAACACCCACGCTACGCCCACCTTTCCATCGACCACCCGGAACGCTACAAAGTGTACAAGTCTCTGCCCTTCGTTCATAACGGGGAAGTCGTGAATCCGGATCTGCAACCCGAAGACCAAGCACTACTCACCCGATGGGCAACTGAATCGGCCGTGAAATTCATTGAAAACAATCATGGAAGGCCGTTCTTCATTTATATGCCCTACTCCATGGTGCATGTCCCAATTTTTGCGAGCGACCAGTTCTTGGGTAAAAGCGGCGCCGGTCTATTTGGAGACGTGGTAATGGAATTGGACTGGTCTGTCGGCGAGGTTGTCAAAGCCCTTGATAGGCATGGAGTCCGGGAAAACACGTTAGTGATATTCACCACCGACAACGGACCCTGGGCGTCTTACGGTGACCATGCAGGCTCCGCCGGTATTTACCGTGGATTCAAACATACCAGCTTCGAGGGAGGCACTCGTGTACCTACGCTAATGAGCTGGCCAGGCAAAATTCCAGCTAATACCAGTTGTGATTCCCTGGGCTCCACCATCGATATTCTACCCACGGTAGCAAAGCTCATTGACGCAGACCTCCCAAAGCACAAAATCGATGGCAAAGACATCCAGGACCTGATGTTCAGTCAAAAAAGCCTGACTACACCGCACGAGTACTTCCCTTATTACAGTAAAGGAGAACTTCAGGCTATCAGAAACGAGAGCTGGAAACTGGTATTTCCACACCGCTACAATTCCCTGAATGGCCGGCCCGGAGGGAAAGATGGATTCCCGGTAAAATACGATAGCAATGTTGCGGCGCTTGCTCTTTACAATATCGATGCAGATCCTGCTGAAACCGTCGACGTTAAAGAAAAATATCCCGATGTTTTCAAAGCTCTCCTTTCTGCTGCCGATGCTTACCGCAAAGAGCTCGGCGACAAACTAACGGAAACCATCGGAACGGAACTACGAGAACCGGGCCAATTGGAACCTGGAGACAAACGACTGGAATGGTAAATCAAACCGCGACAATCCTATGAGCAAGTCACAAATAATTTCACCGCATTGGAGTTTTTGGATCATTGGTGCGATAGCCCTGCTATGGAACCTGATGGGTAAATGTACTTTTTGGGTCAACTGAATCCAGAAATAGTGGTTCGATGCCCGAATCCCATCAGGCTATCATAAACAGTCGAGCTGTTTGGGGTACCATTGCGTTCGCAATTGCTGTTTTTGGTGGTACGATGGGATGCGTTTTATTTCTCTTAAAAAATGCGTTCGCACAACACCTGTTTGTGTCCTCGATACAGGGTGTCATGGTGCAGTTGATACCAAATTTAAAACTGGCCAATTCCGAAGTAGAGTTCTCACTGTTCGAAATAGTCATGATGATAATTCTGCCATTATTTGTAGCAATGTTCCTAGCTTGGTACGCCCTGCGGTCCAAAAGAAAAGACTGGATCAAAAAAAACGCTACTCGCTTTTGTTAGCCAAAAAAATCGCCCGCACGGATGCAGGGTAACCCTCTATTGTTTTGAGGGGATTCGCGGGATCCAGGAAATCAGACAAAGACTCAAAGGACATCCATTGGGTGGACCGTTGTTCTTCCACTGTAGTCCTGGTAACATCCACACAGCGGACATTTTTCCAACCTGCTAAGGTCAATTCGCTTGTGAGCGTTGGGACAGATGGAAGGTACCAAACATTGCGCATTTTTGCATAACGCGCTTCGGGAATTAGGACATATCCTTCTTTGCCATCAATTACCAATGTTTCCAGCACTAGTTCCCCACCCGGTCTTAAGTAATTTTTAAGTTGCTCGAGAAAACTTTCCGGCGTTCTACGGTGGTAAAGAACACCCATAGAAAAAACAGTATCAAAACACGGCATTGAGAATGGTAAATCTTCCCAGCCTAAAGGAAGCACCCAAGCCGCAAGCTCTTTCGGCGCAAAATGCCGGATGGCCCAAAATTGCATTACATAAAGCAAAAAAGGATCAATACCTACCGCCAGTTTTGCTCCTGCTCCCAACATCCGGTAGAGATAGTAGCCATTGCCACAGCCTATGTCCAATATCGCCCGGTCTTCAAGTGGAGCGACATGGTCCTTCAAACGATTCCATTTCCAATCCGATCGCCATTCCGTATCAATTTCTACCCCGCCAAGATTGAGGGGCCCTTTTCGCCAGGGATGCAATACTTTTAGGAGCCTTGACAAGTCCACCGGTGTGGATCCATTAAAAATCACACCATTTACAAGGTCAAAATGATCGCAGGTCACCTCCGGGAGCGAAAGCAATACATCCATCCATTCCTTCAAGTGGCCATGGTCGGAATTATATATGTTAACTTCTACATAGCGCTGAAGATCCGGCAACCAATGAGCCAAAAGACCACCCTCCAGTTGGCTCCACAATGGACTGTAGTCAATTTTGGCCAAAATCAGTCTTTAAAGGCTATTAAAGATGCAAAATTGAAACATTGAAACCAACGTGAGCAATTGGAGAAACCAGCCTTTATCAACCGACTTTTATGATCGGTTATTGATTCGGGAATAAGCACATTTTCCAATGCAGTCCGCTTTTGGCTCACTTCCAAATCACTGTATCCGTGAGCACGTTTGAAATCTTCGTGGAGATTCGTCATTGATTTCTGGATACCTTCCTCTTCAAAAGCTATTTTTTCGGATATCAAAACAACACCTCCGGAAACAAGCCCCGAGTAAATTTTTTCGAGCAATTGTAACCGCCTTTCAAGCGGAATGAATTGTAGAGTGAAATTCAGCACAACAATCGAAGCATTCTGTATAACGGTATCGGTAATATTTTCGCAGATTAAATCCCACTCACACTGGAGATTCGCACTCTCGAGATTTTTGGAACAGCTCAACAGCATGGCCTCCGCATTGTCCACACCCACCAAGCGTAAACCATCCAACGAATTGCCCGAAACCAGAGCAAGACTGGAGGCTCCCAGCGAACATCCCAAATCGTACACATTTGTTTCAAGTCGAGCGTAAAGCCGCGCAATCAGGGCAATCATTGACAAGGACATTTCATAACCAGGCACTGACCTTTGGATCATGTCCTCGAAGACTTCAGCCACTTGTTCGTCGAAAACAAACGGCCTCATCTCGCTGATTGCATCTACAAAAATGTTATCCTTTTTCATTTTCGACTCGGCTCCGGATTTGGATTCTCTCAATGGCCCACTGAGCGTGCTCAGCAACCATGGCATCGGAAGCTTGTAACTGTTTCTCCAATACAGCTATATCATCGGCAGTCCCAATATTTCCAAGCACGACACAGATGTTTCGTTTCCAGCGGGGTAATTTCAACCGTGCAATAGCTGTTCCCTGGAACCGGTCCTTAAAGTCATTTTCATTCCAATCCAGCATTTCCCTAAGATCGGGTAATCCGGTAAAATGAAAGCGAGTTTCGCGGGTGGTCTGTGCCCAACGATTCCACGGACAAACATCCAGGCAATCGTCGCATCCGTAAAGTCGATCGCCAATCGCCTCACGAAACTCGTGCGGAATCGCTCCATGATGCTCAATGGTTAGGTAGGAAATACACCGGGATGCATGCAGCTGATAGGGCGCTGGAAAAGCATCGGTCGGACAAACATCTAAACAGCGCGTACAGGTTCCACAATGATCATCTTCCTTCGAATCGGCATCGAATTCTAAGGTGGTGACAATTACACCCAAAAACAGGAAGGTTCCATGCTTCCGATGCAATAGCAGCGTGCTCTTGCCAATCCAACCGAGGCCCGCCGAAGCAGCCATGGGTTTCTCCAATAGTGGCCCGGTGTCGATATAGGGCTTTTGAACACCCCCTTGCTCCTGCATCCATGTGCATAAGCGCTTTAACCGCTTATACATGATTTTGTGATAGTCTTTTCCCAGCGCGTATTTGGCTATTTTACCCCGCCGGTCGGGATCGGGTTGATAGTAGTTCATACCAACTACAACGATGCTTTTGGCTTCAGGTAAGATTTTTGCAGGATCCAACCGCCGATCGTTGTTTCGTTCCATCCATGACATGGTGCCGTGCTGCCGGTCGGCAATCCATTTCAGGTAATAATCACGCCACAATTTTACTTCGATGGATGTAAACCCGCACAGATCAAAGCCAAGCTCCAATGCTCTAATTCGACATTCATCAGTCAGTGCGGTGGAAGAAATCATCAAATTCGAGATCCAATCATATGTAAGAACGGTTTCAACCGATATTTTGCCCTTCTCCCAAAGATTAAAGAACTAAATTAGATGGTAGCTCAATCCACCCTAACGCTCAATTGTGGATACCCCTTTACATCCCTCCATAACGTTAGCGGAGGCGGATCGCCCCTTGCCCTTCCGAAAATATAGGGTTGCCAAACACTCACACTAAACCAATGTTTCCCGAGCCTGCTAAAAATTCCCAGGCCGTGCCCCACGGCAAAAAACCACTGAATTTAAATGAAAACCGTACTCGCATACTCGGGAGGAATGGATTCGACCGTCCTCCTATATCACTTATTACATGAAGGCCATGAGGTGGTCGCTTTGTCCGTAGACTACGGTCAAAAACACAAAATTGAGCTCCAGCGAGCCAAGACCATTGCGCAAGTACTAAACATACACCACGAGGTGGCGGATCTAAGAGCCATAACCGCACTTTTTGGTCGATCCAGTTTAACAAACAAGCATACCTCAATTCCCCAAGGTCACTACGAGAAGGAGAATATGAAATCCACTGTGGTCCCAAACCGGAATATGATTCTCCTATCCCTTGCAACCGCCTGGGCATCTTCTATCCAAGCAAGCAGTGTATCCTATGCAGCTCATGCGGGAGACCACGCTATCTACCCGGATTGCCGTGAGGAATTCGCGGAGGCTCTAGATCGTGCTATCCGCCTGGCTGACTGGCAGGAAATCTATCTGTACCGTCCCTTTGTATGCTTCACCAAGGCTGATTTGGTTAAGCGTGGAAACGAATTAAAAGTGCCTTTTCACAAGACCTGGTCGTGTTACGAAGGCAAAGAAATTCACTGCGGACAGTGTGGCACCTGTATCGAACGACGGGAAGCCTTTCATTTGGCCGGCATCAAAGACGCAACCCCATACCTGGAAACAGCGCCAACGGTTGAAAGAATGGTAGCAAACGAATGGAGACTTTAGAATGTACACCTGTTCAAAAACTTATTCAGATATTCCATTCGCGCACCGTCAGTACCGTCACGTCGACCTTTGCAACCTCATACACGGACATAATTGGTCATTCACCTTTACCTTCGGATGCACAGAATTGGATGAAAAAGAATTTGTCGTCGATTTCGGTGCGCTCGGGTTTCTAAAAGATTGGCTGGTAGAGCAATTCGACCATGCGTTCGTATACGGAATTGATGATGAGGCCTGTAAGCAAATGCTGGTTGAATTCCCTGACCTGTTTAAAGCAATTGAAATCAATGCTCCTTCCACCGAGGGGGTGGCCCGCTATGTCTTTGACCAATCATTGCCGATGATTCACGATGCATTTGGTGAACGTGTCAGCCTGATCAGCGTTTCCGTTAGCGAAGATAGTAAAAATTCAGCCGAGTATCGACCATGAAACGCCTACCCGTACACGAAACATTCTATACATGGCAAGGTGAAGGCTGCCACATGGGAAAGCCGGCTTATTTTATACGTTTGTTTGGCTGCCCGGTACGATGCCCCTGGTGCGATTCGGCGGGCACATGGCATCCTGATCACATTCCCGATGTAATTGAAAAATGGGAAATCCAGGAACTGCTGCACGCAGCTCTGAAAAATCAAGCAAAACGCGCAGTCGTAACTGGCGGGGAACCTTGCATACATGACTTAAGAGATCTAACCAAAGCACTCAATGAAAATAACATCCAGGTTCATCTCGAAACATCCGGTGCGTTTCCAATAGAAGGCTCCTTTGATTGGGTAGCCGTCAGTCCCAAGGTATACAAAGATCCGTTATTGAGCTGCTTAGAAGAAGCACAGGAATTCAAACTTATTGTTGATACTCCCGAATCAATTGTCCTTTGGGAAAATAAAATCGGGCACCTCTATTCCGGTCGCCCAATTTGGCTGCATCCAGAGTGGTCCCTCCGAAAAGACAAGACCATCCTGGAACAAATTAACCTCAAGGTTAAAGAAAACAATTACGACTACAGAGCCGGATACCAGCTACACAAACTCTATGGAGTAGACGAAGAATCAGCCGTCACACCATCAACAAAAATTTCTCTTAGCACATTGTAAGAAAATTGAAAGTACCCTAATTACCCTTCTTATACTCAGCTGTAATGTTCGAGTGGATACCGCCCCGACCCGTCCACACTGTTTCCACTTTCATCCACCGTGGCGCACAAAATTCCACCAAATCATCTAAGATCTTGTTGGTAACGGCCTCGTAGTAGATACCCTCGTTTCGATAACCTTGAAGATATTCCTTATAAGTTTTTAATTCGATGCACTTTTCGTCGGCTATGTAAGTAAGGATAATTTTTCCAAAATCCGGATGCCCGGTCACCGGACATACGGAAGTAAATTCATCTGCCACATGCTGGATAACAAAATCGCGGCCCGGCTTAGGATTATCAAAAACATCAATCTTCATACACTTATGGGGTTATGTTTATGAGAACTGAAGATCAACCCTCAAAAACGGATGCCTGAGAAAGAAATCGGTTTAGTGCCGGTGTTCTAACTACTCGTGGTACGTGATAGGCCAAAATTTCATAATTTTCCGAAAACCAGAGAGGGGTGCGCGGCAAGTTCGGGATGATTCCCAATTTTCTATCCAACTTATAGACAATTCCACCCCGGAGATAGGTCATAGAGGCCTCTAGGCGGTTAGTCGTTTCGACCCTAAATTTCCTCACACGAAAGCGCGGAACCTTTCGATGCGAGATTCTTAAAATACGGATTAGAGCTTATCCAAAATTATAACTAAGTCGCCCTGATAATCAAAGATCATCATTCCCTTGGCGGTCGTGTAATAGCCGCAAAAACAAATGTCATGTAAAAATTGAACGCCAGCCGTAAGTAAAATGCCACCTCCTTCGTCATAAAAAGAAGTTCCCGTGGTTCGCTCATTAAACCTACTCAATACATCTTTACCCAAAAGCCTATCCAGAGTCCGGCAAGGCGAGTCCTGGAAAGCAGTAAGAAAAGTGGAATTGTAGCTTCTATAAAAAGAGGGAAATAAATAGTCGGGTAAAGAATGAACGAGTTGTCCAGGATCAAACCAACGCGTTCTCTGAATAAATCAAAAAGTGCGACTACTGAGCTCACATCAGGACCCAGATAGGACCAGTTAATTTTGGCTCTGGTTGCTATGATATAGAGAATGATGAGCTCGAACCTAAAAACGGTGGCAATGTCCTGATTCTTTGATCTCTGCTAAGTAACCTGACCTTTGTGAATAAATTTCAGGTGGATCATAACCAGGAATAATGCAATAATTCCAGTGCCTCAAAAAAACGGATGGTGCACAATATAGGGCATCTGCATCAAAAACGAAATCAGCTACACAATCAGCAAGACTAAAAATCCATCAGATTGAAGGGTCTAAAAAGAACATAAATTGCTACTAAAGTCATTGGCGTGTCATCGGACAATTCAACCATGAAGCCCATTTGTCCCTAATGTAATAGCGTGACAACGGCCCACAAAAAAGCCAGGAGACTAATTAGATCTATTTGAAATTCGGAAAGATTCTTAAACTGATCAAAAAGTTGCATTTTATAGCAGCTTTAAAAGAGCAAAATCAATGCACCAACGAATCCAAATCACCGGCATCCCTAATTTTGGCAATTTTACAAGAATTTGCATAAATTCTTAAGGAATCCGCGAATAATTTTTGAATTTCTCTCAAGAAATAAACATGGCGTCTCCAAAACTGAAGAATCGGTAGCGTTTTGTGATTGCTTCTTCATAGGCTTTGAAGACCACATCCCTTCCCACAAAACTAGAGACCAACATGACCAACGAGCTTTTGGGGAGGTGAAAATTGGTGATTAGTCCATCGACGATTTTCCAACGATATCCGGGATAAATAAAAATATTGGTTCGTGAAACTTGTGGCACAAGTCGCCCATTAGAATTCGTGCAGGATTCCAGAACTCGGACTGAGGTCGTGCCCACTGCAACAATACGGGATCCGTTTTGTTTTGCCCGGTTGATTCGCTCGGCGGCAGCTACACTTAACTCAAAAGATTCCGAGTGCATTTGGTGTTCCTTCAGATGCTTGACCTTAACATCCTGAAACGTCCCGCGGCCCACATGCAAAGTGACATGTTCAACCCGAATTTCTTTTGCGATCAAATCTTCCAATACCTTTTCTGTGAAGTGCAAGCCGGCTGTAGGAGCAGCGCTACTTCCCTGTTCTCTGGCATAGACAGTCTGGTATTGTTCCCGGGAAGCCGTTGAACTTTTAATATAGGGCGGCAATGGAGTGTGACCGATGCGATCAAGGTGTTTTATAAGTTCGGACGTGGAACTGTTAAATTGAAGAAGCCGGCAGCCATCAGCTTCCACCTCGACCACGTCCGCGCTTAAAAAATCATCAAACACCACTTCATATCCAACTTGAAACTTTTTTCCAGGTTTAGCCATAACCCGCTGAAAACCCTCTACACTTTCATTGAGCAAAAGCACCTCGACCCTGCCCGGGCCCACTTCGGGAATCGTTCCATAGAGTCTGGCGGGAATGACCTTGGTGTCATTCAAAACTAAGACGTCCCCTTCCTGCAAAATATCGGGCAGGTCAAAAAATCGCCGATGTCCGATTTTCCCTGTCTTGCGATTCAAAAGCATCAGCCTTGAACTATCCCGAGGCACAACCGGATTTTGAGCAATCAGTTCGACCGGTAAATCGAAGTCGAAATCATCAGTCCTCATTTTATGACTTCACCTGAATAGGATTCAATGAACTTCGCTTTGAAGGATTCAAAACAATTGCGCTCGATACTATCGCGTATCCCTTTCATCAGATTGCCATAAAAGGATAGGTTGTGAAGCGTCGCCAACCGGCCCCCTAAAGATTCATTTACCTGAAAGAGATGACGAAGATAACCACGACTGTAATCGCGACTGATTCGATGGTCATTTTGATCGTCAATCGGCAATTCGGAATCCTTCCACTTAGCCGCGTTAAGGTTTACCTCCCCAGAGTGAGTATACACTTTTCCATGACGACCGTTCCGAGTAGGCAGTACACAGTCGAACATGTCTACTCCAAGTTCGACGGCACCCAGAATGTCCAAAGGTGTACCAACCCCCATCAAATACCTGGGTTTGTCCTTTGGCAGGTATGAAATTGAAGGAAGAATAGCTTCCGGCGTCCTGGCGAAATCCACAACAACACCTCCGATCGCATATCCTGGCAAGTCCAGGTCTACCAGATACTTTGCCGATTCTTCCCGAAGATCTTCATAGAAGGAGCCCTGGGTGATACCGAATAGGTCCATCGACGTATTGTATCCCGAAGATGTCCACTTGTCCTTACAGCGTTTTGCCCACCGCATGCTGCGCTCCATGGATGCCTTTGCAACTTCATGCGTACAAGGATAGTCGGTACACTCATCCAAAACCATGGCTACATCAATTCCCAGCTTGTGCTGAATTTCCACAACACCTTCAGGGGTCAATGAAACAGGACTACCATCCACATGGGACTGAAAAGTTATTCCTTCTTCGGTTATCTGATTCATTTTAGCTAAGGACCAGGCCTGGAATCCCCCGGAGTCGGTGAGGGTGGGCCCGTCCCATCCCATGAACTTGGCTAGTCCTCCGAATTGTTGAACCTGCTCTTCCCCAGGCCGGATGTGCAAGTGATAGGTATTGGATAAAAGCAGTTCAAAACTCAAACCTCGAAGTTCATGCGCTTCCACCCCACCCTTGATAGCCCCGACGGTCGCAATGGGCATAAAGAATGGACTCTGAACATCACCCCTCAACGAGTGGAAGACACCACGTCGTGCAGTCCCATGCTTTTTCAAAAGGGTAAAACTCTTTCGAGTCATAATCAGGATTATGCGCTACCTCGTTTCAATGCTCTAAAAACAAGCAGGTGACCAAACAATGCAGCCTGAACATGAAATGCGGGTAGCCATACATAAGGAAACTGGGTGACAAAGGTGGCGGGTTTATTGTCGAACGCCCGCAACGGCGTAGACATAGACAAGATAGCGATTACGACTATATTTAAAAACAAGACCAGACCCAAAATAGTCCATATTAGAGCCGCAGTATTACTCACTTTATTTCGCGCCAACTTCCAAGCCATCAACAGCTTGCTAAGTCCCACAAGAATATCAAAATTGAGATTTAAATAAGTCATCTACTTAAGCACAATACTTTCCAATTACATTGGATGAAGAAACACTTCAACAAGCACCCTGAAATCCCACCAACCAAAACACAGGCCATGATGACCGACATCAATACAATTATCGGGATATTTGATGAGAATTGCTCGAAATTTCCCAAGCTCTGATTCGCTTCCATCATCGCCGTACCCAACAACCGAATACTAAGGAAAAAAGATAAAAGCATCGCGGTGGATGTCCGGGATCTATCGATTGTTTCCGCACCACGAAATAAGGCAATTCGGCAGCAAAAAATAAACCGATGGTTATGGAAACAAAAAGACCATATAGGTGCATGGGAATTTTAGGATTAGTCATGAACAGCGAGCAGAAACTTTAGATAAACCCGTGCTAGCCTGCATAGCTTACGGAGTTGAGATATCGGGCTTTACGACCGGAAGGGGAGGACGCGCACTTAGGTGCGTAACCGAGCCGAGAGGGAGAAATAACCGGCACATCGGCCCGCCTTTTCTCGCCGTAGTCCCGCAATTGCGGGACGAAGGCAGAAGGATGAGTCAAAACACAAATAAGACAGTCTGCCATATGCTAAATTGTTCATCCTTGCTCATTCCTGTAATTTAAATTATGTTTTCACCCATCCGGTCAGATTTGCAGGCTATCCTTTCAATCCGGATGATGTTAACCGGACACTCTTCCGCTGCTTGATTAAGAATTTCCATATCTTCCACCCAACCTTCGCCAAAGTGAAGCGTACCTTTAGTCCTCAGGATTGAATGCAACTCCGCCAATCCTACCTCGTTCATGAACCAGTAGTTTGGTGCAACGTCACAACAAACGTCGCAACCAATACACTCTTTTTGTTTGTGAATAATACGTAACATTGCGCTGATTCAGGTAGGGCTGTTTGACTCAAACCGCCGAGCAAACAAAGCGCGCTCGGCGATCAACCCTACTTTTCTTTTATTCAACTTCATCATTACCAATATAACCCTTATATTTCCATCTATCTGTTGAGGAAGCCTGATTAGCTATTTACTGGTTTCATTATGTACACCTTATCATTCTTGCGGACTTTTTTGGGGACCCGTATGGAGAAAACATCTTTTGGCTTGGCTAATTGAACTTGGCCTTCATCCAACCGCATCTCCTCAATTTTCCCATCAACAACGCCCGTGGTATCTCCAATAATCACATATTCATCTCCTACGGACACATTTCCGGACGAAGTGATTTCTGCCACGCTCAATTGATTGTAGAAATGGGATACGCGACCAACCTGAATCTTTTGCTTGGTAGCTTTTGAACCATAATGAGCGGACCAACCTTGTTCGCGCCCCAAATAATAACCATCCGATAGACCCCGGTTATATACAGATTTCAAATCGTCGAGTAGTTCCTCAACAAATTCCGGGCAATACGTTCCAGCATGGACAGCGTCGATGGCCTTACGATAGGCGGTAATCACGGTATGGACGTACTCGGGCGCTCGACCTCGCCCCTCAATTTTCAGGACCTTTATCCCCGACTGAAGTAGTTCATCGAGAAACTCTATCGTCGAAATGTCATTGGGGGACATGACGAAACTGTTATCGATCGTCAGCTTTTTACCTGTCTCTTTATCAACAATATCGTACTCCTTTCGGCAGTTTTGAATACAGGCGCCACGATTTGCTGAAGCGTTATCGGTATACTGGGACATACTACACCGACCAGACACGGCGATACATAATGCACCGTGGGCAAAGGCTTCAATTTCGGCAGGTCTGCCGCTGGGTCCCTTTAGGTCAGCTTCGACAATTTGCTCATACAGCTGACGGATCATTTTCAGGTTTAACTCCCTGGCCAGAACGATTCGGTCGCAGTACTGCGTATAGAACTTGAACGCTTCAAAATTGGAGACCGACAGCTGGGTGGAAAGATGGACCTCTAAGCCCAATTTACGAGCACGAAGGATGCAGGCCATGTCGGAGGCAATAATGGCATCCACCTCGTTTGCAGCGGCCGCATCAAGCAACTTGTAGACCATGTTCATGTCGTGATCGTATAGTAGTGTGTTTAGCGTGAGGCAGGTCTTTACCCCGCCTCCACGGCACCGGCTTATTATCTCAGGAAGATCCGCCAATCCAAACGATCGACGAGACCGAGCCCGCATGTTGAGCTGAGCCAAGCCAAAATACACGGCATCCGCTCCGGCAGCGATACCCGCTTGTAAGGAGGGATAACAACCTGCTGGAGCCAATAACTCGGCTTCGGGCAACGGAATTTCAACAAACATGATTTCCAGAAAAACCGCTCAAAAAGGGCTTAATCAAGCATCCGAGTCAAGCGGAACTGGATCCATAGGGTTGAAGGGTTCATGATTCAACATTTAAAGGTAGGGATCCATCGCCGGGCCCGCCGATGGATCCTAAGCGTAGTGGTGCTCGCGAGGGCATCGAGAGACGATCGATTATAAGGATTAGATGTTTTTGTTTAGACTTAACCCCTACAAAACTTTTAAACAGTATACCATTCGAGATTAACTAACCTCGAATATACCTTCAATCTCCACAGTCATATTCCCGGGCAAAGCCGTCACTCCAAAGGCACTCCGAGTTCCGATTCCATTATCTTCACCGAATATTTCGGCAAACAGTTCACTACAACCATTGATCACTGCCGGATGCGCATGAAAATCAGGTGCGCTGTTCACGAGTCCCAATAATTTTACGACCCGCTTCACCCTATTCAACGATCCGATGTATTTTTTCATATTAGCGAGAATTGCCAATCCGGTTTGCCGAGCGGCTTGGGTGGCAAATTCCTGGTCTACCTCGTCACCCACCTTTCCCAAATAGAGTGTGCCGTCGCTCTTATAAGGCCCGTGCCCAGAAAAGTACGCCAGTCCATCAATAACAAGGACAGATTTGTAGATACCGCCCTGTGGCGAAGGTGGTGGCAGCTCCAGACAGAGTTCTAAAATTTTTTCTTCAATACTCATGTAAAGGTTTTTAATAGTTTTATTTAAAAAGCCAGTGCATCAATTTAAAGGCCAGTTTTTATGGACCAGTTGTCGTAACGTATAGATGCGGTCTAAATGCTCGGTGGAGCCAGCAAGATTATTGAGTTCTTTCGGATCAGACTCCTGATCGTAAAGCTCCATTCCCTGATCTCCTCGATTTCCCCACTCCACATAACGCCAGCGATCTGTACGAACACTGTAACCAGCTATCTCTGAAAAAAACACCTGCGTAAATGCAGGGCGATCCCACTGGGCGTTTGGATTTTTCAAAAGCGGTAAAAGACTCACTCCCTCAAGTTCGGCAGGGACTTCCAACCCAGCCAGTTCAGCTAAGGTCGGATAAATATCCACAAACTCAACAATCCTTGAACAGTCGCTTGAATCGGCTTTCAATCCAGGAACGTTAAAGATGAGAGGAGCCCTAATCGATCAACGGCTTCAATCAAACGCCCGATCTGAGCATCCACAAAAGACACACAGGCATCGTAAGCCAAAATACACTCCCTTACCTGTAACTCAGTAGTCCCAAAGTTCGGCCAGATATGTGTTGAACTCAATGCTGCATCAGGAACTCGTTCTCGGTAATCAACGGGTAGGCTGGGAAAAGCCGTCTCCTCGATAGAATACAAATCAAAATACTGTTTAGGCGCAATGTAAGGAAGATGGGGTCGATACAACCCAGCTGCTATAAAAAATGGCTTATTCTTATGCTCCGACAAAAGCCGGATTGTCTCGTCGACAACTTTGCCATCTGTCTGCTCCGAATTATTTCCATCAGCTTTCAAAAAGCTCATGGCATCCGCGATCCGCAAGGTAGGCGAATAAACAGTCAGTAAATCCTCTTCCTCCTTATCCCGACCACGCGGATTTACTACTTCATTCCAAGAGCCAGGGTCATCGGGCCCACTCGTTCCAATATCCATGGGAACCGCTTGATGAAACACTTTGCCAACTCGCGCAGTATAATAACCGTGCTTCATAAAATACTGCGGCAAAGTCACTGCATTGGGGACTAAATCCCGCCAAACCATCTTATTATGCAACATACCTGTCGTCTGCGGCCTCAGTCCAGTCAACACCGAAGTTCGACTGGGACCACAGGAAGGATATTGACAGTAGGCTCGATCGAATCGGACTCCCTCCCTAGCCAAACGATCAATATTGGGCGATACAATGTGATCAAAACCATAGCAGCCCAATCGGGTATTCAAATCATCGACCGCAATAAAAAGCACGTTCGGCCTTGCTTGTGCTGAGCTTGCCGAAGTGTCCTGAGCATGTCGAAGTGGCTTGTCAGGCATATCAGCAAAGGCTTTTCCCAAATCTGCAACAATCAGGCTCAGGCCTATAATGAAGATAATCCTAGCTAGCCGATACTTTTTCACCAGATGGACTCTCAGAGACGTTGGGCTTCTTTGAAAAATTTCGAAAATAAATGAACAGACCTGCGCCAATGGCAAAGACGGCTTCTCCCACACAAAAATAAAGCAAGTTGATGGCTGTTCCGTCATCAAACCCGTAACTGTGGAGTCCAACCTGCAACAGGTTCACCCCAAACCAAGCCACGGCCACAGTAATCGGTGTCAAAGCGAGAGCCACAGAGAAACTAAGCTCCTTCAATCGACCGGCCAATCGGCCATGCACGCAGGCCAATAGCCAAAGCACTATGAGCAAGGCGCCATTTTCCTTCGGATCCCAACCCCAGAATCGACCCCAGGATTGGTCTCCCCAAATTCCACCGAGAATCGTTCCGAACGTTGTAAAAAATACTGCCACTAGGGCCACGCCATAGGATACCTTGAAAATGTCCTGATGTGACTTGCGGTCCTGAGGTTTGAAAATCCGCAACAGCAAATACATGTGAGAAGCCAGTCCGGCCAAAAGAGCAATCGCATATCCAATAGTAATCGACTGCACATGGGTAAGCAACCAGAAGCGGGAGTTCAAAACAGCCACAAGCATTCCCATCGTATCTCCTTCAGCGGCGTAACGGGAGCCAATAAAGTTGAGAGCAATTCCAGCCGCCGACCCGATCACAATGCCCAATGTGTCTTTACGGACGTACTCAATAATTACAGCAGTAAGTACCAGAATTGCAGATACAAATATAATCGATTCATATAAGGTACCCACAGGTGGCCGCGCCATAATGTAGCAGCGGAATCCGATCCCCACCGCGTGCAAAATAAGCCCTATCGCAATACAACCAAATGATATGCGGACGATCATTTTGCTGTTGAACATGTAGCCTGTCAGTAAGAGCAGAAACGAAATGGTATAAAACGCACTACTGAAGAAAAATAATTTGGAGTTGTTGTAGGTCAGTTCTGCGGCAACCGGCACATCAACATCCAATGAAGCATTCGCCGCCTCAACCAAGCCGCTGACATCAGCAAACGGATCAGCCTGAAAGGTCGCCACTATCGCCTCCAACTCCATGATCCTGGCTTCTTCCCATTCGGAAAGCACACGGCCGTCCTTGATGCCCCAAGGAGAATGCCAATCCCCTTCTCTTTGATTATTTTTCGGCTTCACGATCCGAAGAATGTCGGCAGATTGGTCAGCCATTTTGACTTGAAGGATCTGAACCAGATCGACCAGAGCCGACTCCTTCTCGGAAATTTCATCCCCGGATTGTCTTCCTCTCAGCACTTCCAACTCCTTTGCAAGCGCGTTCCGAGATTTAAGAAACTCTCGATAAGTATAAGATTTTCCAGGCTCCATCCCAATCGCTTCCGCCAGCTCAGCGTTTTGCACAACGATGTCGGCATGCAATCCCGACCAAGAGCGACTCAATGCAAGGAATTGCATGACTTTGCGGTAAAGCGTCAGCAAATGAACCTCGGCCCGCGTACGTTGCTCCTCCGGTTTTTCAGCTAGCTTTTGCAAGGATTCCATCCGATCCCCAATCGCTTTGAATAGGTCCATAAAGGAGTATAAATGATCGGGATCCAATCCAACTCCAAGTGCAGTGACCGCTTCTTTCTCATCCAATAGTTTGAAAACCTTGCGCTCATAGGCCGTCTGCGGAAATATCATAAGCTCAAGCAACCAGTCGACAGCCTTTTGCCGATCAATCGTGCTCCTGCCATGGTAAAGCAGTAGCTGAGACCGAGCATACGTATCCAAAGGTTTGAGACGCCCCTGATCTTGTACAACCAAGCCTCCTAAGGCTCCGGCACGCACCGGCGACTCATACACCTCGGCGCTATACCCAAGTGTAGTCCCTAAAAATACAAAAAATGGTATCCAATATTTCATATCTCTATGCACGCTTTGAACGGACAACCATTTTTGGTACCTGGAGGATCAAGTGAAATAGAAGTCCGATGCACATGATGACGCTGGCAATGTAAGGAAAATTACGACCAGCGTTCTGGACGACCGCCAGGACGGTAGTTTCGCCGGTATCGTCGATACCGAACGAAGCCTGGTAAAAGGTATAATCCAAATTTCGCAAAGGCTCATTCATACTGATGAGAACTTCTCGCTTGTACTCCCCATCAACCACATTAACAAGGGAACTATAATGGGAAGCCATTTGTGTTCCCGGATGTAATTTTCTCTTAAAATCAATGACTTCTAAGGCGAACGGCAATTGATAACGTTTGTTGCGAAGTTCAATGACATAGTCCTTTCCTCCAGCTTTAAGCGTTTGAGGAACCAGCATAAATTGATCCAGAGCGTATGTGCCATCTTTTTCATCATCTAAACCCCTTATATCAAGAACTACGGCTGCCCTGTTTCGCTCAAATTCATTTTCCAGTTTTTGGGTTTTAATATCAAACCGCTGAGCAAGCCCGTGATACCCATCCGTCAGGGGTGTATCGCGTTGAACAAGAACCCTATTCCGATAAAAGGTTTTTACTGAGATGGTAAACGGAAAGTCTGGATCCGAGATAACTGATCCTTCCTTTATATAGTTCTGACTAAAAGCAACCACCGCATCATGATCTTCTGGAGATTTGTCGATTACAGCAAATTCCAATTCATGGTAATCCATGTAATAGCTACTAGTTTGTCCTTCCGGAATGGGCATGCTGCCCTCGTTAGAAAAATAAGCGGTAAAAAATCCGCCCAGTAACAGAAGAAGCATTCCGCTATGGGTGACTAGTGTGCCCGCTCGGCTCCAGCGTATCGGACTGTTAAAAATGAGCTTACAGACCAAATTTAAAAACATGACTGTCATCGTCAGACGACCGCCGGGAAAAATTCCCCAGACAAACCAGGATGAAAAGTATTTTTCCTGGGAAAGATGTAAGCCAATATACTTTTGATCAACCGTTCCAAAAACCAACAGCACGATCAGCCAAATGGCCGTGTAGAAAAACACCTCCGGATTCGCCAGGAAATGGGCGACCTTCAGCAGGGGAGATTTTGACCTGGCGGCACTCAAAGTTTTATGGAGATAAAAATCATAATTTTATATCCCGGTAGGAGGGCTTTACCGGGTCTAGGCGCAGCTAGAAGCGGAGACTGATGCCTCGTTTGTTTTTCAGACTTACCTGCCATCGGGGCGTAAAGCCCCTCCTACAATTTTTGAAATAAATCATCATTTGAAGTTAATCGAATTACAAAACGCCTCGAAGGATTCATTCGCTTCCTCGACACCCGCCGCAGAAGCATTCAACTTGGCAAACAACAAAAATTCAGCCTCCTCGAAAATGGCGCCCAGAATGGCCCTATCCGGATTAGCTTCATTAATAAGGGTTGCATGGAGAAATTGCTTGCCTTGGGCAGTCGTGTGCATGTGAGAAAACTCAGCAACCTCCTCTATTTCCGCATCAGCCAGACCAATTTGGCCACGCCATCGATTGATGTTGGCCAGAACTCCGCCAGCCGCCCCACCCAAACGAACCAACGAGAAATCGCCAGTTTCTCCAGTAGAAAGTGGAATAATGTAACTGGCCAGGCGCATAGATGAAGCTTTACCCGGCTCCCAACCAGCTGGCACCACCCAGGTAAAAGGAAGCCCTGTATCCACAACCTCACCTTTGGAGTTGGGGGTAAGGCCAGACTCATAACTAGAAGGCAGCGGGGTCTTGGAGACCTTGTATTTCTGAATAGATGGTTCCTCCGAACAACCTCCGAAGCATAGAGGAAGCATAATTAGTAGCAAAAACAAGATGAACCGAGAAATTTTCATCAGCCAATTGGATTAAAGAAAACGAAAATGGAAATAGGTTTTCGAAAATGAAAGGCCCTAGGAAACGATATCAGACCAGTCCAAGTCAATACAATCGGGAATTTTGAGCTACCAATTAGAACCTTTTATTTGAATTATTAACGAGGGATTTAATGAGAAATCTTTTAGATTTTGAAGGGTTGATTGTATAAAAATTGTTTCCCTAACCCGCATCATTAATTTTTTACGCATTTAATTCCACCTCACCCTATACCATCCTTTATCATGCTTCTGAGATTCTTATTGGTCCTTCTATTTTAAGTTTCACCTCCCTTGCCGGAAAGGATATCGGAATCTTCCTCAAAAATGGTGACCGGCTTCTGGGAAAGCTACTCGTAGAATAGGATGATCACATCACCCTTAAGCACCCCGTTTTGGGCGAAATCGAAATCGCAAAAAGTGCCATGGCCGAAACACCACCCGAGTTGGAACCGAAACCTGCTCCTCAGATTGCCGAGGCCCAGCAGTCTCGGGATTAATCCGATTCAAAGAAAGAACCTAATCCAGACAAACTCATAGCCTTGGTTTCTCAACTGGTTTGGAATCCCCCGGTGAATTGTTGGCGGCACTAAAGAAAATGGATGCAAGCGTTGGATTCTCCTATTGTGAGAGGTCCGCTAAAAGAGACCTCACTGACCTCAGATTTTTCTGTAATAGCAGGTGGAAAAAAGGAAAAAGCGAATACCGGTTCAACACGGATTATGGGTTCTGCGAGCGCAATGGAGATACCAAAAAAAATCGCCCAAAGGTCAATTTCCGATTCCGGCGGCAGCAACAAAGAAATTTTTTCGTTCAGACCAGCACATTTTATCGCAAAGATCCCATTCAAGAAATCAACCACTGGTTCGAGCAAGTCGTCGGTGGCGGGTGGACGAAACGCCTGTCCAAGGCTTTGAATACTCGGCCGGTGTGGAAGGCAGCATCAAATGAGAAGATCTGCTTGAAGATAACGAAACCCTGGGCGACTACGAATAACTGACCAGCGTAATCCAGGATTCGGTACTGCAACTGACGGACGCTTACCAATTGGTCCAGAAGGCTAAGGCCTGCATTAGCCCGGATGACACGGATAACTGGGGCTATCGGTTTGACATAAATCTGGACGGAAAAATCACCAAAAACTTTGGTGTTCGCCTAAGGTGCGAATACAGCTACAATAACTTATTACCCCGCAATGTACCACAAACGGAAACCTTGTTCAGCAATTCCGTACTATATTCTTTCTAACCTAAAGAGCGGCCTATTTGGACACTGCACGGCAAAACCGGACTAACCAAAATGTAGGAGGTAGCCTATCCCCCGATGTCTTGGATTAATCTCGAACGATTGGGGCGTAAAGCACCTTCCTACAAAGAAGCATAATGTTTCGTCCATCATTCAACATTTTTCTTATGTCCCAGAACAGTTCCATGAACGACTGCAGACCTCGCCGGATCGAAGAGAAGGCGTGACACCTGATTTCTATCAATCAGCTGCCGGCCTCTACAGACAAGAATCTTTGAGGATCGACGAACTCCGCATCCTTCCACAAATCATCCAGCTGATAAAACTGGCGTTGTTCTGGAAGAAATAAATGGATAATCACATCAAATGCATCAATCACTGCCCAACCACTTCCCTGCTCTGAATCAATCCCCAACAGGTTTACCTTCAGGTCTTTCAATTCCCTAGCCACACTGTTGATCAAAGCCTTCAGGTGAGGATCAGAGTTACCGGTGGCCAGAACGAAAAAATCGGTAATCGAGGAGATATGACCGACATGGAGGATTTTGAGATCTTCAGCTTTTCGATCGTCCAAGGCAGAAACAGTTGCCTTCAATATATTTAATAACTCCTCAGAAAACTCCTCAAATTCCATATATTATCGATCAGTCTGTATAAAAATTTCTCCGCACTATAAGTTCCGCAACCGATTTTGGCAATAGATCATTCACTGGTTTTCCGGAGGCTATGCGCTCACGAATATCGGATGATGAGATGTCAAGTCGGCGAGAAGCCAAGTTCTGAAATTTAAGCCCGGGGATTTCAGGTGCAGTTTGGGAATGGGCCAAATATCCCGGCCGTTCGACAACCAGGAATTCAACCAAAGCTACCAAGCTGTCAATGTTACGCCACTTATCGAGTTGAGCCAATTGGTCGCCACCAATGATCCAATAAAATCGGGTATCTGGATACTTAAAATTTAGATTGCAGATCGTTACGTGGGTAAAGTTGACCCCACCGCGCTCAATTTCAGATCGATCCACCTTAAAATTGGGATAGGATTCTAATGCAGCCTCCAATAGTTCGACCCGATGAGTAGCCGGAAGACGCGATTTGTGTGGTTTAAGCGGCGATTGGGCCGTCGCCATGAACCAAATCTCATCCAAATCCAATTTGGCATACGCCGCCTCGGCCAGGGAGAGATGGCCCAGGTGAATGGGGTCAAAAGCGCCCCCCAAGATCGCCACGGATTGAAGATCGGTTTTCATTAAAATTAAAGTACCTGCCTATCACATCCTTTGTGGCGAGATAAATTTCACCCCAAATTAGAATATGAAAAGGCATATAGTGGTGCTTGGGTCGGGAACTGTAAGATGCCTATGGAAAGCATTATAAAATACTTAATACAGGGATCGTCCTTAGCAACCAACTGAGTGCCCATGCTGGCAGTGTGCGGTATGGCATAGGTCACATTATCGACCTTCTCCCTACCGTTCTCGAAGCCGCGGATATTGAATTCCCATCCTTGTTTCGTGGTCGGCAACCTGTTAGACCGGATGGTGAGAGCCTTATGGAGATGATGAAGGGAGCGGATGCCTTGGCGCGCCCGTTTTTTTACGAGCACCAGGGAAGTCGTGCGGTCTACCATGAAGGTTGGAAACTGGTGGCCGATGGTATTAATCAGCCATGGGAACTGTTTAATCTCATCGAAGACCTGACCGAACAGAAAGATTTGGGAAAGCAATTCCCTGAACTAGTCAGTAAGCTGAAGCAACTCTGGGAAGACTGGGCGGAACAAAACAACGTTCTTCCACTGCAAGAAGGCGGACCAATGGAGCGCCTGCGAAATCAGAGGTCTACTGAGCAGAGCGGAAAATAATATCACTTATTAAGAAAATAATATGGAAGTTGACCCGTTTGTTGTCCTTACGGTCATGTCGCTCCGCTCGGCACACTCGGTAGACCCTTTTGGGCCACCATCCAATAGCTGCACTAATCCAGATGATCGCCGATGCCATTCCCGTTCTTGTCTGTAACGCCGGAGAGGGAGTGCTCCACGACCGCCTTCCAGGCAATTTGATAGAAGATTTTATCCAGGTCGTCACTTCGGAAACTTGGGTTGTTGTTGAACTTAATAGGCGCTGAAATGAGTTCAAGGGATTTGCCGTAAAGCGTGGTGTAGAAAACATAACCCTCCAGACGGTCGAAACCGGGACTCAAGTGGCCGCGTTGGTCTGCCCAGAGAGATCGTTCTTTTCTGCCAATCACCTTATACAGGTCTTCAATGCCATGAAGTTCTCCCCGAATGAACCGCTTGGCCGCCTCTCCGTCATGGCGGCCGCAATTCCCGATACTTCGCCAAGGTGCATCCAAGTGGGTTCTAAACGGATAGTACAAAAGGATACCGCGCTGCCTGAGACACAAACGAGAACGAGCAAGTTTTCGCATTCCTCCGCTTTTGGGGTGATTACTCCGTAAGGAATGTCGAAAGGTACGCCTTTCTGCCAAATGCAACCTTCGTTGATATAGTGACCCTGATCAACTGCGTATCGAGTGACGTGGTGCACCTCGCTGGTAGTCGTGTCAATATGTTCGGAAATGGTTTAAAAAGCAAAATTCTCCGAGAATTTTCAGATTGCTCATCCTGTTTCTCAACAAGAAGTTCCATATAATTTCTTCTGGAACTTTTAGCGCATCTTGACTACCTAGGAGGGTAATATACTTACTTCTCTATGAATAGACGCGACTTTTTGAAAACTTCTCTGGCAGCTACGCTTGCCTCATCCGCAACCATGAAAGCTTTTGCATTGGCTGATAACAATCCCTACAGAAAAAACATCGGCATCCAACTCTACACACTTCGCAGACAAATTGCAGAAGATACGGTAGGCACTATCAAGGCAGTAGCCGAGGCTGGCTACAAACAGGTGGAAGCGTACGGTTTCCCCGATGCAGATGCCATGATCCGGGCGTCAAAGGAATTCGGCATGCAGGTCAATTCAGCTCATTTTGCCTGGGAGTCGGTCACCGCCCCTGAGAAGCAAGGTGTTATCCCCTTTGAAAAGATTCTCGATAAAGCCAGTGAAATGAGACTATCGCACCTAGTTGTTCCATACCTACACACCCATGAACGAGAGACACTCGATGATTACAAGAGGATGGCGGATCTCTTAAATAAGGCTGCCGCCAAAGCGAAGGATGCGAACATCACCTTGGCCTATCACAACCATTCCTTCGAATATGCTCCCCAAGAAGGAAGTAAAACAGGATTTGATGTAATGATCGAAGAATTTTCGGACGAAATGAAATTTGAGGTCGATGTGTTCTGGGTCTCGGCAGGTGGGATTGACCCGGTGGACATGATGAAACGACTGGAGGGCCGCATTTCCCAATTGCACCTGAAAGATCTAAAACAAGGCATAGAGTTACCCGAGTTCGATAATACCAAGATTCCAAGAGATTCATTTAAGGAATTAGGCAATGGCATTATTGAGATGGAGCCCATCATCGAGGCCGCGTGGGTCGCCGGAGTCGATCATGCTCATGTCGAGCAGGATGAATCAGCCGATCCGATCGCCAGCATCCAGCAAAGCATCGCGTACTTGGCGACGTTGTAATCAGGAATCCAATATTAAGATAAAAGTCTACTATAAAGTCACGCCTTGCCGAATCGTCAAAAACAAGCTTAGTTTAGGTATTGCACAAAAATTACTTGGTAATGAGAGCTTTAACTCCGTTGAATTGATGGTCAACCGTAAGTTAATGCCCCGTTTTCAATGATGACCAACTGCCATCGATTGATTATACATATACATGTAACAGTACTTCTGTGTCTTGGCTCCTACGGTTTGATTCCGGTTAGCGGCCAAAGTCCTCAAACGAAGGAATATTTTTGGGCTTTTAATCCACCTGTACAGCCCGAAATACCGGAAATTGCCAATAAGAATCTGGCCCGCTCTCCCATTGACCAGTTCATTTTTTCCCAACTGAAGCAGAATCAACTGCTCCCTTCTGCCGAGGCAACAAAAGCCGAGTTCATTCGAAGAGCCACCTACGACCTGCACGGTTTACCCCCCTCCCCCAAAGCTGTCCAAACGTTCTTAAATGATAACTCTCCCATGGCATACGAAAATCTTATCGACAGTCTCCTGGCTAGTCCGCACTACGGTGAAAAATGGGGCCAGCTGTGGTTGGACGTGATCCGTTTTGCAGAATCGGAGGGATTCGAGTACGATCGCCATCTACCAGGAGCATGGCGCTTTCGTGATTACGTCATCCGATCCTTTAACGAAGACAAACCCTTCGATCTATTTATCACTGAACAGATTGCAGGCGATGAGTTAGAAAACCCCACCGATGATCAACGTATAGCCGCAGGATTCCATCGATTAGGATCCGTCCGCCGTAATGCCGGTAACCCGGAGATCGCACTGAGCCGAAATGAAGTGCTAACCGAACGTACCGACATCATTGGTACAGCAATACTCGGAATCACCATGGGCTGTGCACGCTGCCACGAACACAAACTCGATCCTTTCAGTCAAGAAGACTATTATGCGCTCCAAGCCTTCATGGCGGCAACACAGGAATACAACCATTTTATGGCTCCGCAGGAAGTGATCGATGAGTGGAACGCGAAAACGAACGTCCTCAAAGAAAAAATAGCTGACCTCAAAGAGAAAAAGGAAACCGCTACTGAAGCTGAAAAGCCCCGCATCAAAAGTGAGATGGACGAGCTTAACAGCCAGATGCCCAATCAGCTTCCGACGATCCTATCCATCAAAAACGATCCGGAAGCACGAACAAAGGTTCATATACTCGAACGAGGCGTCTGGGATTTTAAAGGGGACCCAGTTAAGATGCGCCCACCAGAAATCCTTAATCACATCAAACCCGTCGAATTTGAAGCCGATCTCAAACATCCACGAACTGCCCTGGCAGAATGGCTTACTCGGCCAAACAACCCTTTAACTGCACGTGTATTGGTAAACCGGATATGGCTTAACCACTTTGGAAACGGGTTGGTGAATACACCCAATGACTTTGGTTTTAATGGAGAGCGCCCCAGTCATCCAAAACTGCTGGACTACCTCGCGCTTCGATTAGTTCAGGGAGGTTGGCAACAAAAACCACTCCACAGGGAGATCATGCTGAGTCACACTTATCGGCAATCTTCCCGCACACCCGCCAGCGTCCAAGCACAAACCATCGATCCGGACAATCGCCTGCTTTGGAAATTCAATCGACGTCGACTGCAGGCCGAGGAGATCAGAGATTCCCTCCTAGCCGTATCTGGCCGGTTGAATAAAGAGATGTATGGCGAAAGCATCATGCTTCCCGTGGAAGACGAGCTGGTACAACTCCTTTACAACCCCGACCAATGGCAAGTTCCCGATGATCCAAAAGAATTGGACCGGCGTTCGGTATACTTAATCGCCAAGCGAAACCTTCGACTGCCGTTTATGGAAACTTTTGACCAACCAGCCCTCCAGAATAGCTGTGGAAGGCGGGAATCTAGCACGCATGCACCACAAGCCCTGGAGCTACTCAACGGGGACATCGCGAACGATCTGGCGGATTCCTTTGCTAAACGACTTCGTTTTGAGGAACAGGAAACCGTAAATGACCAGGTTGATCGAGCTTGGGCGCTGACAACCGGGCGGAAACCAAAAGCTAACGAAATGGAACTCGCAATGAAGTTTCTCGAAGATCAACCGTTGCGTGAATTCGCATTGGCGATGTTTAATCTCAACGATTTTCTTTATGTCCACTAATCCTCAGCACATGCATTTTTGTCAGCCACACTCCCGGCCGACGCGCACCCGACGGGAGTTTATCAGGGATGCTTTCTGCGGATTTGGAGGATTGGCTTTTGCTTCAATGCTGCATGCCGAGGAAAATCGGTATGCGAAAAACCCTTTGGCGGTCCGCATACCCCACTTCACCCCGAAGGCCAAGTCGGTAATATTTCTATTCATGTCGGGAGGTCCGAGCCAAATGGAGACCTTCGACCCGAAACCACTGCTGAACGAGCTGCACGGACAAAAAAAACCAGAGATTTTCGGCGAGGCCAAATACCAATTTGTCCAGGAGGATGCCAAGCTCCTAGGAACTAAACGAACATTCCAACGCTACGGAAAAAGCGGCATCGAAGTTTCGGATCTATTTCCCCACACCGCTACTTGCGTGGATGACCTTGCTATAATTCGATCCTGCACAGGAGACAGCGTCGTTCATTCTGCTGCGATGTACGAGCTGTTTACCGGCCGCGTAACACCTGGAGCCCCCAGCATGGGTTCGTGGATGACCTATGGCTTGGGTTCCGAATCCGACTCGCTTCCCAGCTACGTCGTAATGACGGATCCAAAAGGAGCGTTACCAGCAGGACAACCCATGTACACCCAAGGTTTTCTACCGGCCAACTACCAGCCAACGATGTTCAGGCCTGGTGAAAACCCCGTTATGAATCTGGACCTACCGGAAGGTGTAAGCCTCGACGACAGAAAGCAAACGCTGGAGTTTATTAACGAACTCAACGCATCCAGCCTGCTTGAGACAGATCACGAATTTTCAGCCCGTATTAATTCCTATGACCTTGCGTTCAAAATGCAGACCGAGGCACCTGAAGTTCTGGATATCTCAGGAGAACCTCAAGAAACCCTGGACCTTTATGGAATTGGGAAAAAAGAAACCGAAGATTACGGTCGCCGATGCCTCATGGCCCGGAAGCTCGTGGAAAACGGAGTTCGTTTCGTGACGGTAGTTTCTGGCGGCGGTACCGGCAATCTCATGTGGGATGCGCATGACGATATTGAAGAGAACCACCTGCGCATGGCTATGCATACCGACCAACCAGTTGCAGCATTGATTAAAGATCTGAAGCGACGGGGGCTCCTCTACGACACCCTGGTTCTCTGGGGCGGTGAATTCGGACGCTCACCCGAAGCACAAAAGGGTGTCGGACGTGACCACCATAATTTAGGCTTCACCATGTGGATGGCCGGCGGCGGCATCAAAGGCGGACAAGTTGTCGGTGCCACTGATGAAATCGGATTACGCGCTGTTGAAAAGCCCTACCATTTTAGGGACGTCCACAATACTATCCTGCACCAGCTTGGCCTCGACCAACACAAGTTGACGTACCCTCACCTGGGACGCGATGAACGCCTGACCTTCCTCGAAGGAAAGTTGATCGAAGAAATCATCTGATATGAGGTATTGACCGGATGAACGAATGGGGAAGTATTTAAATAACCCTCTTAGTATTGAAGCTCCCAAATTCATGAGCAGTCGTTTGGTACATACTCTACTGGCAATCATGCCCGCTTTCCTGGCAGCTAAGGAGAAAACGGTAGATTACGGTAGTGAAATTCTACCTATACTGTCCGAAAATTGCTTTGAATGCCATGGCCCCGACGCAGAAGCTAGGGAGGCAGGCCTGCGCCTTGACACTCAAGAAGGCGCTTATGCTGATTTGGTGGGGGCCGTAGCAATAGCACCTGGAAACCCAGAGAAAAGTGAGCTCATATATCGCGTAAATCATAGTGACACCGACGAGCGGATGCCGCCCAAAGAATTTAAGAAATCTCTGTCGAACGAACAAAAGCAACTCCTTCGCCTCTGGATTGAGCAGGGAGCAAAATATGAGGAACACTGGGCTTGGCAAAAGCCGATTGAGCGCAATATTCCGAGGCACTCCAAACATCCCATCGATGCTTTCACTTTAGACCGGTTGAAGAAAGAAGGATTAAAGCCGGCCAAACAGGCCAATCCTTACACGTTGGCCAGGCGACTTTACCTGGACCTGATTGGTCTTCCTCCAAATCTACAGGAAATCGATACATTTCTCTTCGCATTCAAAAAGAATAAAACGAGGGCAATCGAAAAACTTATAGACGAGCTAATGAACCGGCCATCTTTCGGTGAAAAATGGGGCCGGCACTGGCTAGATCTTGCTCGGTACGCCGACTCCAATGGCTACGAGAAAGATAAACCAAGGGACCAATGGATCTACCGGGATTGGGTGATCGACGCACTCAATGATGACATGCCCTATGATCAGTTTTTGGTCGAACAATTAGCAGGGGACCTTCTACCCAACCGGACACAAGATCAATTGATTGCAACCGGGTTCATGCGCAATGGTATGATCAACGAGGAGGGGGCAATAATCGTAGAACAGTTCCGGATAGATGGAATATTCGACCGCATGGACACTTTAGGAAAAACCGCTCTGGGTCTGACTCTCCGATGCGCACAATGCCATACCCACAAATTTGATCCCATTACGCACGATGAATATTACGGTTTATTCGCTTTCTTTAACGAGACCCATGAAGCCAAATCCTGGATCTATTCAAATGAACAACTCGAACGGATCGCCTCCATCAAACACCAAATTAAAGACCTTGAAAACAAGATCAAAGAAGAGAGACCTAATTGGAAAAATGAATTTTCCTCCTGGAAAAAAGAACAACTTAAGCATAGTTCCATTTGGAAAGTATGGGATACCAGTTTTCAGGATTGGCATGGAGGGCTCAACCATCCGAACGAATTGGATGATCACAGCATCCTTACATTAGGACATCCATCTATTAGCGGCTACTCGGTTACGGAAGGAGAATCCAACCTACCGATGATTTCCGGAATCCGGCTGGAAGCCCTTACGCACCCAGACCTGCCATTCACAGGCCCCGGTCGCAGCTACTGGGGAACCTTTGCCATCAGCGAGATAAAAGTATTTCGCAAGTGGCCCCAGGAAAAAGATTGGAAACCCGTCGAGTTGGGTCATGCCAGTGCCAATTTTGATGCAGAGGTTGGCACTATGCGGGATTATTTTTTTCACGAAACACTGGATAAGGAAGAAAAACGGAAAATTGGTCCGGTATGTTTTCTTATCGATGGTGACGACCGGACAGCATGGGCACCTGATCGTGGACCGATCAGACGTCATTCAGAATACGCGGCTGTTGTGGCCTTTAAGGAGCCATTAGCAACTCCCAAAGGTAGCCAATTACGAGTAGAACTCCTACAAAACCATGGAGGAGCCAAAAATGGGCAAGATAACCAGATGCTTGGTCGTTATCGTTTTGCTCTGACAGATATCCCGAACCCCAAGGCACCGGATTACAATCACGCCCCAGTTCTAGCACTGGCCGTCCCAGAAGAAGACCTTACCGAAAAGAAGCGAAGCGCTCTGTTCAGAGCCTGGTGCATGACTCAGGGAGATTTCGAAGGTGAACTAGCGCAAATTGAGGAATTGGAGGCAAATTATCCGGAAGCTAAAACAAGCGTCCTAAACACCATGGATTCTCTGCCCGAATATCCGCGAACTACATACCTGCTTGATCGTGGGATTTGGAATAAGCCCAAACATGCAGTGAAGAGACAAACGCCGTCTATTCTGAACGAGCTTTCAAAAGTCAATCCATCCAGACTCGATCTGGCGCACTGGATCACCAGTAAGGACGCTCCCTTGACCGCTCGGGTTCAGGTAAACCGAATCTGGCAATCTATTTTCGGAGCGGGTCTTGTATTAACTCCTGAAGACTGGGGCACTCGTGCGCCAAAGCCCGAATACTTGGAATTGCTGGATTGGCTAGCTGTCGATTTCCGTGAATCCGGTTGGAGCCAGAAAGCCTTAATTAAAAACATCCTCACCAGTAAAACCTACCAACAAGACTCGAAGGTAACATCAAAGAAAATAGAACGGGATCCGAATAATCGTTTGCTGGCACGAGGACCTAGATTCCGAACAGAAGCCGAAGTGTTAAGGGACATTGCTTTAGCAGCATCCGGATTGCTGACTCAAGGTGTTGGTGGTCCAAGCATATTTCCTCCGGTTCCGGAATCGGTCATAAAGCAAAATTACGTCGTACCTGACTATTGGTACCCAGCAGAAGATGAAAACCGGTATCGACGATCCTTATACATGTTTAAGAAAAGGTCCATGCCAGATCCGGTGCTGACCAGCTTCGATGCGCCAAACGCGGACGAGTCCTGCACCGGACGCATTAGATCAAACACACCCCTATCCGCACTTACCTCCCTTAACGAAACGATCTTCGTAGAAGCATCGCAAGGCCTGGCGCAGCGGATATTAAGAGAGGGAGGACAATCCAATGAGGAGCGAGCCAATTATGGGTATCTGCTTACTACCGGACGTCCGGCCAACAGCTTTGAAAGAAAAGAGATCACGAACCTCATTGAATCTCAAAACGAAAGGCTTTCGGAGGGATGGCTCGATATCCGAAAAATCGCTTTCAAAGATCCGAAATCGATCCCCAAGTTACCGGAAGGAGTGAGTCCGAGAGACGTAGCCTCCTGGACAATCGTATCACGCGTGCTACTCAACCTGGATGAAACACTGACCAAGAATTAGTTTGAGGAAAGCGTAATGAAGAACGAAATGCAAAATGAAATTGGAAAGCTCAACACACGGCGTTGGTTTTTGCAGCGTTGCGGTGTTGGCATGGCGGGTCTGGCACTTAACTCACTTTTAATAAAGGACGGATTTTCAGCAGGAATTCCGAACTCGTTAACGGCACGGGCACCTCATTTTACCCCGACCGCTAAACGCGTGGTTTACATCTTCATGGCAGGTGCGCCCAGCCATTTGGATCTCCTGGATCACAAGCCGGAACTGGTGAAACGACAAGGACAACTCCCACCACCCAGCTTGCTTAAGGACTATCGTGCTGCCTTTATCGATCCCAATTCCATACTTTACGGCACTGAATTCGAATTCAGCAAACACGGTGAATGTGGTTACGAAATAAGCGAATTGCTTCCTCATATCGCCAAACATGTGGATGACATCTGTTTTATCCGGTCCATGCACACAAATGAGGTCAATCATGCCCCCGCCCAAATTTTCATGAACACCGGGCACCAGCAATTCGGCCGACCCAGTCTCGGCAGCTGGACTGTTTACGGCCTTGGTAGTGAATCGGAAGACCTGCCGGGCTACGTGGTTCTCACAAGTGCGAAAGGCACCAGCGCAGGGGCCAGCAACTACGGTTGTGGTTTCCTGCCCACTATTTTCAATGGCGTCCCATTCAGGGGAACGGGTGATCCGATTCTTTATCTGTCTAATCCGGACGGTTACGACGACCGGGCCCAAAGAGACTCTCTCGATGTTCTCAAACGATTGAACGAAGAAACACTCGCCAGAACAGCCGATCCCCAAACAGCCGCAAGAATCCAATCCTACGAGACAGCTTATCGCTTACAATCCAGTGCACCGGAGCTCATGGATCTAGGCCAGGAATCCCAAGCCACTTTGGATGCTTACATGATCAAAAACCCTGAGGAGTCCAATTTTGCGCGGAATTGCTTATTAGCGAGACGTCTGCTGGAAAGGGATGTACGATTTGTACAACTTTTCCATGAAGCCTGGGACCAGCACAGTACTCTGGTTAAAGATCACACAAAAAATTGCCTGGATACAGATCAGCCTGTGGCAGCGCTTCTGCAGGACCTCAAAGACCGGGATATGTTGAAAGATACCCTGGTTATCTGGGGTGGAGAATTCGGTCGAACTCCCATGGCCCAAGCTCCCGGGGATGATATCGGTAGAGATCACCATAACCGGGCCTTCACCATCTGGATGGCCGGAGGCGGGGTAAAAGCGGGATTCACCTATGGAGCCACCGATGATCTGGGATTTAATGTAGTCGAAAATCCGGTACACGTGCATGATCTCAACGCCACAATTTTGCATATGCTCGGCTTCGACCATGAAAAATTAACCTACCGCTTCCAGGGACGTGATTATCGATTGACTGATGTTCACGGCCATGTGGTTAACGATATTCTATCCTGAATTTCCGTTTTTGAAAGCGGTGGACATGGATATGGGATCCGGAAAACAGATCTTCCCGTAACCCGTTGGCATCACCTGATGGCCGATTGGATGAAACAAATCGGAGTATTGGACTAGTTTTCTCCGAAAATGGGGTGATCCCTTTTACCACCGGCAATTAAGTATGCCAATAAATCCCAGGACCTCCTCTTCGTTCAATGCATTGAGAAGGCCAGCCGGCATTGTGGAAACAGGGAGCGGATCTGATCGTTGAATATCCGCGTTCTGGAAGATTGTCGTTCCAAAAGGTTTAAGGGAATTTGAAGCAATGGTGGTTTTATTTGCGTCTTTGGCTAAAATTCTTCCGGAAATGACATCGCCTCCTGTCAACTGAAAAGTGGTAACTTGATATTGGTCTGAAATGACATAGCTGGAATTCATAGTAGCGTCCACTATTTCGTGTAGTTTGATTCGTTGGCCCAGACCGGTCAAATAAGCTACTCCTTTAATTAGGAGATTTCTTCAATCTGCGAATCGGTACCATCCGGCTCAACGTTTGCCACTGGAATTCCATTTTCAGATTCACCTTGCTCTGTTCTTTTAAGACGCAACGGCAGCAAAAAAAGGATCACCACCACCAAAAGGATAATTACAATAATATATACTTCAGGAAACATTCAGCCCGTACCGCAAAAATAGAAATTCAAAGCTCGATGAAGAATAAGCTGAATACTTGGCTCGACTCAAGAACGCAATCCAGTCAAATACTCCTATCTAATGCTCTACTTCTATAATGGATCCTGTTAAAATTCTATTTGTTTGCTGGGGTAATATTTGCAGGTCTCCGGCAGCAGAATGCGTCCTCCATAAAATGCTAGGCGACCAGGGTTTGACCGCCGAAATCAGCTGCGACTCTGCCGGAACGATCAGTGCCCACGCCGGACAACCTCCTGATGGGCGTATGTGCCAGCATGCTTCTATGCGGTCGATTCCCATTCGGGGTCAATCGCGCATGATCTCGCCGGAGGACGGCCATAAATTTGACCTGATCCTGGCTATGGACCGATCTAATTTTTCGGATTTGGAGGCCTTGGGAATAGCCGGAAACGGCAAGGCGGAATTAAAACTGTTTGGCGAATACATTGACTCAGAAAATCCTCCCGACATTCCCGATCCTTACTATGGAGGACACCAGGGATTCGAAACCGTCCTTGATATGGTCGAGGATGGCTGCGCACGATTAATTGAGCATGTCATAAGCCGTTGACTCATGTGGCACGAGCTTTGTGAACGTATATCGGCCGAGACAGGACGAGCAGTTTCCTACCGAGACCATAGGTCCGTAACGGGAGGGTGCATCCACCAGGCCAAGTTGTTGGAAACAGATCATGAAAATTTCTTCGTTAAAATTAATAATGCAGATCGCCTGCCCCTTTTTGAAGCCGAGGCGAAAGGGTTGCACGCCCTGCAAACAGCCAATCGGATCCGCTGTCCCAAAGTTATTTTGAACGACGTGGTAGGAAATCAGGCAGTTCTGGTCCTCGAATACATCATCATGCAATCAGCACCGCCAGGTGGGATGGAAAAACTTGGCAAGCAACTTGCAGATCTTCACCAACGATCAGGTGAATCCTTCGGATGGCTAAAGGACAACTTTATTGGATCGACTCTCCAGCCAAACACTTTCAATCAGGAATGGATTCCCTTCTTCAGGGATAAACGATTGCTTTACCAAATACAACTGGCCGAAAGAAACGGTCTGAGAGTGGACGGTAAACAGCAGCTTCTGGATAAGCTTGAATTTTATTTCGACGACTATGCACCATTTCCTTCACTGCTGCATGGTGATTTGTGGGGTGGCAATATAGGATTCGATGACCAAGGGGAGCCAGTGATATATGACCCGGCTTGCTATTATGGGGATCGGGAGGCCGACCTGGCTTTCACAGAAATGTTCGGAGGTTTTTCTTCGGCTTTCTACACCAGTTACAATGAGGAATTCCCGATACACGCAGGATATAAAATTCGTAAAAATCTATACAACCTCTACCACGAACTCAACCACTATAATCTGTTCGGAGGAGGATACGGAAGCCAAGCCCTAATAACAATCAACTACCTTCTCAGGGAATAGCTATTCCACTTCGAAGATTTCGAGCAAAACATTGCCGATTCCGCTGTTAGCCCCGGTAACCAAAAAGGTATAGGAACCTTGCTGAACTTCAAATACTTCCGCAACCTCACGATCGTCATTTGGAATTAAGTCGAATTGAGAAATGAGTGTTGAGTTGTCTGATTGCCACCAATCATCCAATGTAATTTCAGGACCTGTTTCGGGAACCATCCTCAAATAAGGATCCTGTAAGGTCGCTCCGTCAACTGGCAAGGTTGGGCCGATGACTCGAACCAAGACCTTCTTTTGGGAATCACCCTCGACCACTAAACCTCCGATCATAAGCTCACTGCCTTGTCCGACCGGTCCCCGGGTTGACAAATTTACCAATCGGCAGGAATCACAATTAGTGAGGTCAAATATTTCAATCAATCCGACTGCCATAGACTCATCCTCCTCGTTGCTTAAAACTGCGGTGTAAGCTCCGGGAGGTAAGGTAACCAAAATTGCCGCTTCTCTATTATCTTCGGGAGGAAGTCCGGTTTCAATTATCGCCAATGCCCCGAGCGAATTAGGCCAGTCGGAATTCACCACCTCTATCGGATTAGACACACCAATCTCCACCAATCTCAAATGAGGATCGCTTATTGTTTTGGGAATTTCTCTACTTTGTAGACTTGGGCCAATTCCACGAATATAAAGAGTCATATTAGGTCCGTCAGGAATGACAAAACCTCCAATCATAACGTCGTCTGCATCCCCAACCAACCCCCGAGTAGACAAATTAATTAAATCCGTGGCGGATTGGGTACCTGCGGAAACAATGGTAGATGTTTCAGCCGTTTCATCCATCAATGCACTCACCCGGTATTCGTATTGGGTGCCTGGGGTCAGATTTGTGTCATAGTAACTATCCTGATTGGCGCCAACCTCAACAATTTGAATCCAATCACCGCCCTGATATCTTCGTTCGATGAGGAATCCATCCTCACCGGATGAAAAATCCTCCCAATCGATTTTCATTCCTCTGCTGGTCGCAGTAAAGGCCGCCAGGTTTTGAGGTGCTAACAAGGGAGTCTCAACCGAAATCGCCGCAGGTTCACTTTCCATTTGTGAGTAGTTGCCCGATACAACCAAAGTATAGGCACCCCTGTCATCAAAATTAACCGAATCGAACACCAGTGTGCTGGAGGTTTCTCCGGATATATCAACTCCGTTCTTCTGCCACTGCAATGAATACACCTCATTACTAGAGCTGACGAATTCAGCTGAAAGCGCAAATGAAGAACCTTCCATCACCACCTGACTCACCGGTTGCAGCACGAAATCAAAAAACTCTGGCAGATCAGTAGTGATTAAAATCGCGTTATCTCCAATAACGGTCATCTTGCCGGCAGCAGCAACCCCATGCCAAAGGTTCTCCTCGGTCTCCGGAAAACGATCAATCCAGGTAAGTCCTCCATCAGAGGAAGTTGCAACTTTACCGGCGATACCCGTTGAAACAAAGTAACCGTTATGGTAACCTACTCCAAACCAGGGCTCGTCATCTTCCTGCCTTACTTGGGTCCAGATAATTCCGTCAGGTGTGGTAAAGATACCGCCAAGACGACCTGCGTTGACGAACAAACCTGCTCCAAATTCAATATCGTTGGGTGTACCACCAAGACCGATGGTCTCCGCCTTTTCCCAATTCAGGGCATCCGTAGAAATATAAATATCCCTCTCGGCACGACAGACAAACCGACCGTTGCCAAACTCCACGTCGTCGAAAATTTCGTGTCTTTCATCGTAGGTTTTGAACCAGGATCTAGCATCTCTCGATACCCAGATTTCCGCTTCACTAAATAAAGGGTTGCTTGCATCTACCCCTCCAACTGCGACATACCATCCATGCCCGTAGTTTATAGAAAACATGCTGGCAATAGTGGGTATATTAATTAATTCCCAATTCTCAGCGTCTTCCGAAATAACGATCTGCGGCCCATCACCGCAGGCCAGAAATAATCCATTTGCGTAAGTCAGTTGGAACAAACGATTCAGTCCGGGATACTCTTTGACTTCGACATCTTGAAAGTCAGGGGACCAACGAACAATATTGTTTAATCCAACGCTGACAAATTTGTTCTGTTCAAAGACCACCTCGCTATAACTGACAGCTCCCACCTCATCAACCGAAACCCAAGCATCCAAGGGACCATTAAGGTCATTGTCGACAACGGTAACTGAAATTACGTTAGGATAACCAAGAGCCAAGCCATCAGAACCTTGCAAACTGATAATGAAGTTTTCTTTCTTTTCTCTTAATTCGTCTTCCAAGGGAGTCAGGGTTACTTCCAGGTCACCCGATTCCCCAGCGCCCCATGAAAGGTCAAAACTGGTCTCAAAATCACTGTCCTCCTGGGCGCCCGCTTGTATAACCTGGATACTTCCAGAAGCTGCCTCGGTAGCGTCTCCAAGCCGCTGGACTTGGATTACCACGGGATCTCCGCCCTCTTCAAGAGCCACTTCAGACTGGGTAAATTGAATCCTCGAATCCGTTTCCGCAAATTGACCGTTGGAAGCCGTATTGATCATCTTGGCCATTTCTTCGTCAATTCCGCGAAACAATGCATTGGCGCCAATGTAAACTCCTGCCATCAACCATTCCTCGGTATCACCGGAACGGGCAATTACCGGACCTCCACTGTTACCGGCGTAGCTGTCAATGGGTTCACCACCGGAAAACAAATGATTCTCAAAGGAGTATCCGCGGTCGTAAACGGAAGACGGTATTTTGCTGACCACGATGGAATCGGTTTCGGTAGTTTTGTGCATCAACCATTTCCTGGAATCAGATCCGGAGTATTTGGCGGATGGATAACCCACAACTTCGTAAAAATTTCGGTCACCAAGGAATCCGGATTCAGAGGCTCTGGGATGAAGTTGTTGGCCTCCGTAAGGAGTCGGGAGATTATCGCTGAACGTTAACAAGAACGAGTCCCGATTGAAAGCCTCGAATGACGAGACACTATCCTGGCGCTTATCATCGTATTCATGGAGTACATCGTCGTAACCAGCCAAACTGACTAAAGATACTACATTCTCAAATGACTCGCTCATAGAGGATGAGGATGCCGGGACCCATTTCCGATAGTCCAACCAAGGGGATGCACTATCGGGTAGTGCATTATCCTCCCAAGCTTCAGTCCAAAAAACGTGAGCGGCTGACAATACCAATCCAGGCCCTACCGCAACACCACTCCCCGATCTTCGAGAGGCAGTAGAACTTCTTGCGGCAAACAATCGACCCGAAAATACGTAGGGTGGCTGCATCGCTAATTCTTCATCCAATGGTTCCGACTCAGCATGAAGTCCGGACGACGGCATTGTGGAGCTCAGACCAAGAAACAAGCATACAAACAACCGCCTCATAATTCCAACCTCCAAGTATTAGCCAACCAATTGAGCCGAGCCTCAATTTTATCGTTAAGATCCGGGTACGCGTTAACCGCGAGCCACTTGGCCAAAATATCCTTGCTGGCAATGCTTCGCGCTCGCATTTCCGTCCTGCTTAAGATAACCGATTCGGTAACCAGATTAAAAGAATAAGTGGAATTGAAATTGGGAAATGATTCGAAAAAGACACCCTTTTCCGCAGACGAAATGGAACCGGAATCCAGATATAACTCCATCGAAGAAACTCCCTCAAGATTCCTCGGATCCAAACGCGCCATCAGTGTTGCCCGGAAACCCGTCTTCGAATCCAGGAAATCCGGATTGCTTAGGATGTGTTGAGCTCCAACCAATTCATTAGATTGGAAAAATCGGTCCACCGAAAGTATGGCGGCATGACCCACTGAACGACTAGGAGGATCGGCAACCAACACACCTAAGCGATTCAACGACTCGTCCAAACCTCCGGCCACTGCGACATCGAAAGCATGCAAATAAGAAAAACTGGGGTCGTTCAACCATTCACTTTTATTCAAAAGATCTTCTACCTTCCTCGCCAAAAAAGCCCGATCATCATTTCTCCAAGCATGCCGCGCTAAGGTTCGAAGCGAAAGAGCCCATTCATCTGAGTTCTCTGATGTATTCAAGATTTCTTTACCAACTGAGATGGCTGTCTCAGAATCCAGGTTTTCAAGAGCGTCCAGAAGCGCGGTCCGAAACGTTGGATAGGACTTTAGAAATCCGTCAGCTCCGGGAGAAAACCTGCCAAAGGCAAAAGCATCTTCCCCGGTTTGTAATAGCGATGCGATGGCTGCTGATGCGCCAGGCTGGCTATCCAGCCAGGTCATCATATTTTGAATAGCCTTCTGACCCTCGGCTTCGCCGTTGACTTGGCGGAGCAGTTGCAACTCGCCCCACAACCGATCCAAGAGTTCGGGAGAAACTTCGGAAATGGTATTTCGATTTTCGATGATCCGAATAGGATTTAAAATTGCATTGGAATCACTCCTATCCGGCGAAGAGCTTGGATGATTATTTTCCGGATCCCCGAATGGCAAAAATTTCCAGATGAAAATTGCCAGAGAAACTAAAACGCAAAGCGGAAAAGCGATTTTTAGCTGTTTACGCATTTGCAAATTATGAAGCACGAAGCGTGGATAAATTCAATATCTCGTATTTAATTGACGACTTTTTTCCCAATCGACCAGAGGATGATCAGGCTGATTACTGGAAATAATACGAAAAAAGTCCAAAGAGGGATGCCCATTCCCACAAAAAGATAGCCCGTTACTGAAGCAATGAACATGACTGTCAGGGCATAGATTACCTGGGTGCTCACATGGTCGATATGATCGCAACCGGAAGCGATGGAAGATAAGACCGTGGTATCACTGATCGGACTGCAATGGTCACCAAAAATTGCGCCATCCAGAATGGCTGCCGAGGTGAGGAAGAAAAACAGCTGTGATTCTCCCTGATAGGCACCCAAACTATAGGCGAGAGGTAATATAACCGGAATAAGGATGCCCATGGTTCCAAAACTCGTGCCCGTAGCAAAGGCCATCCCGGATGCGATGAAAAAAGTCAGTAGTGGCAACGTCCAAACCGGAAAACGGTCTCCCAAAAGCGAAATCAGATATTCATCCGTATGCAGACCCGTGGTGCAAATTTCCTTCATACCCCATGCCATAATTAAAATAAAGGCCGCCATCCAAAGGGTAGGAAATGCCTGTAAATAGGCTTTAATCGCGGCACCCGGTTTGAGTACTCGACTGCTAGAGGCCAACAAAATGGCCCAGATTCCACCGGTGATAGCAGCGATAGCCAGAATAAGCATCGAACCTGCCTCGCCATAAGCAGGATTCGTCGCATAACCAAAGGCCTCGCGCCAATTGGCCATTAAGCCAAAGGAAAAGGGTATTCCCGCCTCAGTCATTCTATAACTGCCAATCAGCAAAATACCTACAAAGATCGTAGCAATCACCCAGAGAATAGGCAGTGCCGCATTGCGGGCCAGGTGCTTTTGACCTTCATCCGGTTCTAAAATTTCGTTTTTTTCTGAAAGAATTAACTGCGCTCCTTCACGTTGAACAAGACCGGTATCATGAGATCGTTTTTCAGCGCGGTACATCGGGCCAAAATCGCGGTCTGTTGCCGAAGTCAGAATCAGAAAAATCAAAGTACCCCAGCAATAAAAACGATAGGGCACACTTTTGATGAAGATCCCATATCCTGTTTCATCCAGGCCAATTGCCTCGGCAGTTTGGGAAAATAAAAAAACTTCGAAAGCAATCCAGGTGGACAACATGGCCAATCCCGCTATGGGAGCGGTAGTTGAATCGACCAAGTAAGCCAATTTCTCGCGCGAAATTCTAAAACGATCTGTTAGTTTCCGCATGGTTGAGCCCACCACGACCGTGTTGGAATAGTCGTCAAAGAAAATGATTAGACCCGCACAGAAGGTAGCTAATTTCGTTGACCTGCGGCCACGTGCCAAAACGCTGAGTTTTTCAGCCAATCCATGAATACCCCCACTGCGGTAGGTAACATGAATCATACCAACCAACCCAAAGAGGAATATAAAAATAAAGATGCTGAACCCATCGATGAGGTTTTGAAGAATGAAAATATTGAAAGCGCTAGGTAAGGTAACGATTGGATTCGGCCCAAAGGCCAAAAAGGACCCTGTCAAAAAGGCGGCTAGTAGCGCCACAATGAGGTTGCGAAAACTTAATGCGGCTGCCACCGCGACAATCGGTGGCAAGACGCTATACCATTGGCCATTTAACTGCTGGCCCTCAAAGGACCGTTGAGGGATCAGATAAAAAATGAGGGCAGCGATCCCGACACTCACAAAAAAAGCCGCAACACGCCTGGGTTGACGTAAGATTTTATAGGAATCGTCCATAGTTTAAGGCGGGAGGCCTGGAAGAAAGACAAGGGATGTATTTTGCAGATTTCAAGCCCATCGAGAAATAAGAACCACTTAGAAACCTACCATATACTGAGGTTTCAAAGCCGAGCTGTTAATAATAGTTGGAGCTTGAATCCAACTGCATTTGGGCAGCAACTTGGGGATGTCCAGAGGAGGACCACTTCCTGTGGACCGGGCATCCCCTCTTATTTGTAGAATTTGCGATAATATTCATAATTAGGCCCGAACAATAATATTTCGAGATTGGTACAAATTAGTGCTGCGAATTGCCAGAGCACAGCAAAGAGTGGAGTTCAGTTTATTCGGGATCAGTTTTTATGAAGTAGGTTTTATTTGGATCTAAAATCAAGATCGTCCTAACGGTAATAGGAATCCTGGCAGTTCTCTACACTTTTGCCGGGTTTGTTCTGGTTCCCTGACTGGCCCAGCCACGTATTGTGAATATCGTGGCGGAAACCACAAACCGGAAGGTCCGTCTGGATGTTCTAAAAGTTAACCCATTCGTTCTATCAGGAACACTGGTGGAATTTGAAGGAACCGACACCGATGGAGAAGCCTTGCTATCTTTCGATCAAGCTCATGTGGAAATTTTAACTCTTTCCCTTTATTTTTGGAAACGGAATTCATCTCAAGGAGCTTGATCTTACCATCCCCTATTTTCGTTTACAGGTTAACGAATCCGGCTCTTTGAACATTGCTGATATTCTAAACAACATCACCGCGATGGGCGGGAAGGAAAAACCTGAAGATTCGTCGCATTGGAACCCTTGAGATGACAAGGGTTCTTGGATTTTTTTGAGACCTAGGATTTTAGCCTACCAAAAATCTAGACCTGTTCACTACATACTGACAGACAGCAAAGCTCCTATCCCTTACATTAAAGACGGAAAAATTGAGGATCGACGTCAAAAAAGGCTGAAACAAATTAAGCAACCAGTTCTAAGGATTTGGAATCGACGAGGAATCGTGAATGTAATTTTCGATTATGAAGGCAGCTATGATCCAACCAGTGAAAGTCCCATTATCCATCTCGAGGTGGGCTTCGAAGGAATCGAAGATGCACGAGCCGTTTACGACCTACTTGAGAATTCTCAACGAAATTAGATCAGAACCAAAGGCGTTTCGGATAAACGCCCCTGTCAATAAGCTGAGATAAACGGGCAGCCGCATCCGCTCTATCTTCGCGGTTGGTGAGGCCGAGCCAGGGTTCTTGGGAATGTTTTACGCTAACAGTAGCGGCACTTCTACTAATCCAGTTAAACACACTGACTGGCAAATAGTACTCTTCCTTCATAGGTTGCGTCATATTGGAAAGGAATCGCTTAAAATCCTCCTGCAAAAAGGAAAGAAAATCCTGAGAGAATCCCCAAAGATTCAAAGAGACTAAGGTTTCGTCACTTAACGTTCGGTCTTTGCCTGCCAAATGAGCCACAATTCCATTTTCACTTCTTGCGATCTTCGTGAGCTCCTCGATTCCAGTCAGCTGGCCTTCTCCTGAAATTTCACAAATTGCGCGCGATACACTGCCGTGTTCGGAGAGTGTATTTCCAAGGCTGAACGCTATCAGCACACCCGATTTTGAATCGATGTGCTGCAGTGATCCACCGAGCAGCTGAAACGAACTTGGCCCGTAAAAATCATCCGCATTGATCGCAGCAAACGGGCCTTGGATTTTGGAAGAAGCCGAAAGCAAAGCATGACCAGTCCCCATTGGTTTTTCACGGCCCTCGGGCGCTTGGTCCAAAGTCTGGTAAGCAAATTCCACCGCAACATGATCTTCAAAACGCCGGGTGATGCGTTCCCTAAAAGCTTCTTCCATCTGCTCCTGAATTACGATGATGATTTTGTCAAAGCCACTTCGAAGAGCATCATAGATTGAATAATCTAGCAGCACCTCATCGGATGGACCAAGACCTTCCATTTGCTTAATGCCTCCATAACGGCTACCCAATCCGGCAGCTAAAATAACTAACGCTAACTCGTTCACACTTTTCCTCACACAATTTTCTCGTTCCCCTTTGAGGTCGAGTCTTTAAACCGGGTTCTTCTCGTCCCGGAGTACAATTCGTATTCCAGCAATCGACAGTCGATAGGCCCGTTGTAGAATTCGATTTTTCGCGTAGTGCGTAAACCGATACGTTTTCCCAATCGAGGATTTCCTGTAAACACATAGGCCCAATAACCGGCCGCCTTATTCTTAAAGAAATCCCCCACATCCTGATAAAGATTTATGAGCTGTTTCTCATCACCCAATCGAGCTCCGTATTCCGGATTAATTACCAAAACACCAGAAGGCTCTGGAAAAGAAATATCTCTAAAATCTTTCACCTCAAATTCTATATGGTGTTCTACCCCGGACAATCGGGCATTGTGTCGGGCAGCTTCGATTGCTTCCGGACTGATATCCGAGGCCATGATTTTAAAGTCCAGACGTTTGCGGGTTGATTTGGCGATGGTAGACCTTACCTCTTTGAATCGTTCAATATCAAATGCCTTGAAGTGCATAAAACCAAAGTTGTCTCTCAAAAAACCAGGCGGCCGGCCAAGAGCGATCAATGCTGCTTCAATGGCCAAAGTACCGCTCCCACACATCGGGTTAACAAAGTTGGATTGACCGTCCCATCGTGTGGCCGCGATAATTGCTGCCGCGAGCGATTCACGAACCGGTGCCTTCCAGGGATGAATCCGGTAACCACGGTTACTCAATGGACGACCGGAAGTATCCAAATATAGCATGACCTTCTCATCTCGCCAGTAAAGGAACAGTACTGTTTTAGTTTGATCCGGTCCTGAATCGGGGCGTTGGCCTGTCTCCGTTCGAATCTGGTCAACCACCGCATCCTTTAGTTTCATTCGGGCAAACTGCGTGTTGTCGATGGATTCCGTCAGGACGGAGCTGATAACGCACACATATCCATCTTCTGGTATCCAATGATTCCAGGAAATCTTCCCGGCATTTTGGTAAAGCTCGTCAGGGGTGTTAGCCTCAAACTCGTCCAAAAAGTAAAGAACCCGTAGGCCCGTTCTAATCTGCAAATTTAACAACCAGCAATCCTCAACAGTGCCCTCCGTAAAGACACCTGCATCAACCACCTCCACCACCGGATAATTCAGCTGTTTTAGTTCAGCTTCCAGGTAGGAAGTGCCCCGTTTCGGGCAAGTTATCAGAATAGGGCGAGGCGTCATAAAAAGGGAGTAAAACACAGATTGGCCGGGGTAATCCAAGCACAAAAATGCTTATGCTTTCCATTTTTTGAGGACTCCCCTCAAAAAATGAGAACAAAACCAAGATTCATGTATCCAACAAAGGTGATTCCAACGTATAGAGATAAAATAGGGTTGCTTCACAAGGGCCGATTGCTCTCTAAGTCATTCAACCCATCTCTCATACGTACATATGGCAGCCAATTTACCCTTCAGTAAACAAATATTCAGCCTGCTTATTGCCCTAAACCTCATTTCCAGCTCTCCCAAATTTATACGAGCACAAGACTCGATTACATATAAATGGGAAGATTATCAGGAGGATAACGACCGTATCCGCGTGGTTGCCCACTACCTGCGAGTTGAAAAGGAATTGGGCATTAATACTAAATTAAGCGTCGTACGTCTTTCGGATACCATAACCGGCTCCACCCCAACAGGGGAACCGATACAAGAGGAAGGTGACCCCAACCAAGTTCCCTTAGAAGATCTCACGGATGAAAGGGAATCCATCGTCGTGAGCTTGAACCACAAAAAGGAAGACCACACCTTTACTTTTGAAGTCAGCTATAGTGACGAAAGCGACTACGAATCTAAAGGTGCTGCTGTTACCTATGCTCGCGAGCTCAACAAAAATAATACCACCCTACAGGTTGGTTACTCCATCCTGGACGACGAACTTACTGCCCGCACATTGTTAGATCCCGAAAAAAAAGTATCGCATGATATTTTTGCTGGAGTGACCCAGGTGGTCGACGCAGCAACCCTCCTTAAAGCAGGCTTAGGGTATGGGCAGGAAAACGGCTACCTCGGCGATCCTTACAAAGTGGTCCAACAATCAGTAGCACCTTTTCCCGATTTTCCAGATATCAAAGTTCCTTTCTCCCGTCGTGAAAACCGACCGGGCTCGCGCGAAAAATGGTTCTTCTTTACCGAATTGATCCGAGACCTCGAAAAGATGAATGCAAGCGTGCAAACTTCCTACCGTTTTTTCTCGGACGACGCGGGTATCGATTCCCATACCTTCGCATTCGAATGGTTCCAAAGGTTGTCGGAAAAAGTAGTTCTGAGGCCTCACTATCGCTATTACCGTCAAACCGCCACTGACTTTTATTTTTACGACTTGGATAAATCGAATATAGAGATTATTGAAGTCGATCTAGGACAAGCTCCATACTTTTCCTCCGATCACCGACTTTCAAAAATGAAAACGGAAGCTTATGGCATAAAACTTGTTTGGTTTATAACTGATGAGTGGGAATTGAATTTTAAAATCGACCGTTATGAGATGTCGGGTTTGGATGGAGTGACACACCCAAGCGCCTACAGCGATGCCGATGTGTTAACCTTGGGAGGACGATGGTGGTTTTGATCCGAATCTCTAAACGGATGTGCGCAATTAAGTTTATGCGAAATAGCGAACAGCAAATTATTTTAGAACAAATGGTATTCCATAAATCATCCCTTTGCACCCATCCTCGGACCGACATGCCGGTTATTCCTCACTCATGGCTCCGTTGCGCATCTAAATTCGCGCCCGCGCCTTTCGATCGTCAAGCCCGACATCTCGACTCCGTAAAAATTCCGGTCTGTAGTATAATTATCTAAAATGAAGGCACCCCAAATAACTGTTGAAAACCTGAAGAAGGGCCTGTTCAGGATCAACTTCAAGGCGATGGGTTGTCCATGTGAGATTCAGTTTCGCTGCAATAACCCTCAAACAGCCGAACAATTCAGGACTGCAGCATTGGATTGGGTGAATGCTTTTGAACAGAAATATACTCGATTCAAAGAAGACAGCCTAGTCAGTGAAATCAACCGCCAGGCAGGTAAAAACTGGGTAGAATTAGACGCTGAAGCAGAAGCTCTATTTGATCTCTGTAACCAATTTCATTTTATCACGCAAGAATTGTTCGATCCCACCACACTGCCCATAAGCAAGATCTGGGATTACAAGGCAACGGTTCCTCGGATACCTTCCCAGGAAGAAATCGAGGCAGCCAAAAGACTCGTTGGATGGAACAAGGTTGAACGAGAACCCGGAAGAATCCGGCTCACCAAACCAGGTATGGGAATCGATCTTGGAGGAATCGGCAAGGAATACGCGGTCGATCGCGTTTCTCTCATCGCAAAAGACTTTGGGCTTGAAAACGTACTCATCAATTTCGGCGGAGACGTCGCAGCACTCGGATCACCTCCACAATACACGCATTGGCATGTCGGCATCGAAGATCCTGGAAAGCCTGGTACTTGCTGGGGAAGCCTGGCATTACAGGACTTATGTGTGGCAGGTTCCGGAGACTATCGTAGGTTTTTTGAAATCGACGGAAAGCGCTACGGTCATATGGTAGACCATCGCAAGGGTTACCCCATCGCCAACAAGGTTCGGCACACGACAATCGTTTCCCGGACCTGCACAGAAGCCGGCATTCTCGCCACTGCGGCATGCCTGTTAGGTGAGGAAGAAGGTATGGAACTAATTAACACATTTTTTGGCGCAGAAGGCTGTATACACACTGAATTCAAACGCTTAGATTCGTATGCAATACATCAATACATGGTATCAGATAATTAAACTCATCTCATTCGCATCCATGACAACATTCACAGTTTCTGTCACCCTTCAGGCGAAATGGTCTGAATCAGATGCCTTACCGGACTTGTCAACTTATGAGCTTTTCGGAGACATTCCAAACCTGCAAGGTAAGGTTGTGCTTGTCGATTTTTGGGCATCCTGGTGCGCGCCGTGTAAAGCCTCTTTTCCTGCCATGGAAGCAATCTACAATGACTTTAAAGACGAAGGTTTTGTGATTCTTGCAGTCAGCGTGGATTCAACAAAAAAAACCTACCAAAAATTTGCCGAAAAATCAGGAGTAACATTTCCACTTATTTGGGACGGCAAGAAGAAGCTTGTTTCTGATGCCGAAATTGCAGCCATGCCCACCTCAATGATGGTGGATAAAAAAGGTGTCATAAGATCCGTCCACGAAGGCTACCTGGGCATAAAGACCGAGGAAACGTACCGTGAAGAAGTCCAAAACCTGTTAGCAGAATAATATCATGAAAATTTTTATTCTACTAGGATTCAGCTTACTCCTTTGGGGTTGTGATACGGTTGAGCCCTGGGAAAAGGGAACGCTGGCTCAATACACCATGCTAACCGACCGGGACCCGCTGGATCCGACCATGGCCAACCATATTTATTACACCCGGGAAGCCTCCCATGGAGGGAGCGGAGTAGGTGGCGGTGGCTGCGGCTGCAACTAAATCAAGAAATCTGAACGGGTGTGCGCAAACAGATTCTTGACATTGAAATATATTCAATTCTCTAGGATTGATTCGAAAAACTAGGATCGTTGAGTTCGCACCCACCTTTGAGCCGACATGCCAGTTCTCCTCGCTCTCGGCTCAATCTCGCACCAACGTCCGTTCAATCACCTTTCGCTCATCAAACCTGACATCTCAATCGCATACATTTACCGGATAAATCAGTGGCGAATCCTGCTGCAAGCGATTCTTTGGAACCAGCCAAGGAAAAGAATTTCGAATAATTAGGCAATTCTTGGCGCATAAAATCTTTAATCCTATAAACACACTTCATGGCTTCTGAACCCTCAGCCTGGAAACGCTATTACGATGAGTGGGCGCCAGCACTTCTGCTTTTCGCACGACAGCGAACGAGATTTCAGCCTGACGCAGAGGATGTTGTCCAGGAAGCTTTTTTAAAAGTTTGGGAAAAGTATGACCAGAAAAGTCCAATCCCAAATCCCTACTGATCGCCACCGTCAGAACCACAGCGATTGATTGGATGCTCACAAACAACCGACGCCAAATTCGAGAACAAAAGCAATTTGAGCAAAACGACGAACGAATGTCCCTTTTTCAACGAACGTTGGAAACTGCAGAGCTAAAGAGGTATATTTAAAAAACCATTCAGGAGCTTTCTCAAGAAAAGGCAGCCGAGATGGGAAACAAAACTCTACAGTAAATTCCGGAAGTTATTGTCGAAAGGGAGGATGACGACAGCACGAAATGCATTATCAGTTTTGGAAAAGGAAAGCGAAAAGCCCCATCCCCAAAAATGATTTCATCACAGAGATGAACTCCATCGATGAGAAACCTCAATTCACGATCAAAAAGAAAGAAAACGACGATCACAAAATCATTTACGAGGGTGAACAACCAACCGAGAATGAAATGGAATCCCTTTAACCTCGAGGGGATTCAGGATATCAAAAATAAAAATATCCGTATTAGAATTAACACCATGAAAGAAAAGGCAAAAGCACCGGTCCACAAAAAGTCTAAAAAGAATATTTAAAGAAATCAGCTCCAAAATTTTTTCGCAGACTTCACGTCCTTACCTATCTGGTCCCTCAGTTCTTCAACTCCAGAAAATTTCTTTTCAGGGCGAAGAAAACGATGCCATCGAATCTTTAAGGAATCTCCCGTTCCGAAAGGACAATCCTCAAGTGCATGCACTTCGATTAATGGTTCAAAAGCCTCCTCAACGGTAGGCCGCATACCAAAATTCGCCACGCCCTTCAGAATAATTGTTCCAACAGTGGTCTCACCTTCGACCTCAACACAGTAAACACCAAAGGGAAGCCTTAACCCCTGAGTCCATGGCAGGTTCAAGGTTGGAAAACCAACTGTTCTTCCCAACTTTTTACCAGCAATAACTTTTCCCATGGTAAAATACACTTCAGCCAGCAAAGCGTTGGCTTGCTCCATCTCGCCCTCCGTAAGATAATTTCGGATACGGGTGCTACTGATTGCTTCCCCATCGTAATGGACTCTTTCCACATTGATAACATGCACTCCGGATTCCCTACCCAGCTGAACTAACAGTGAAACATCTCCGACTCTTTTTCTCCCAAACCGCCAATTGGACCCGACGTGCAAAGAATATAATCCCGGGAGATGTGTCTTGAGGTGTTGGATAAAATCCACAGCTTCGATCGAAGCAAAAGCGGCATCAAAATCTTGTTCTATGACAAACTCCACATTGTGAGACTTGAGGACTTCCACTTTCATTTCTGGTGAAAGAATCATTTGAACGGGATCCTCAGGATTAAAAAGACAGCTTGGATGAGGCCAAAAAGTGAGAGCGCCACAAATCCCGTTTGAAGCAAGGGCGGAATGAACAGCGGTTTCTATAACAGCCTGATGCCCAAGATGGACTCCATCAAACATACCCACCGCAAGATGCAAGGGTTTCGCAGGAAACTGGGCTGCCTCAATATTGTGAAAGTGGAATGGAAAGGGTGCGGTCACTTCAGCTAGTTTTCAGAACCGGGAGACAGTACCTTGTAACCCGGAATAAGGTATTTACTGATTCCTGTGACCGGGTGCTCCTCGAAATTTTCCAAAGCTACCGCCCGATCAATTGTCAAATTATTGGATGCGGTCCTCCGGAGGCCCGTCAGGATAGCTCCACATCCTAATTTTTCGCCCAAATCATGCACAAGGCTACGAATATAAGTACCTTTTGTGCAATATACATAGAAATTTGCAAATGGTTTGTTCCATTCGCACAAGTCGAATTTGGATATGCGAATAAACCGTGGCTCGCGTTCCACTTCTTTACCTTTGCGCGCATGTTTGTAAAGGGGAACACCCTTGACCTTAACCGCTGAGAACATGGGAGGAGTTTGATACTGGTCGCCAATGAATGTACTCATCTTCTCTAATAAGTCCATTTCGTTGATGGATTCGGTAATAGATCGCGTTTCCAGTATTTCTCCATCCACATCGTGGGAATCCGAGATTTTTCCAAGCTCCAAAGTCCCTTCATATTCCTTATCCAAACTCATCAGCCTGGACGATAACTTAGTTGCCTTGCCGACAAGTATAATAAGCAGGCCTGTGGCCAGCGGATCGAGAGTACCGGCGTGACCGACTCGCTTCATTTTTAATTTGCGGCGGACGCGGTCCACCACGTCATGCGAAGTGATGCCGCTTGGCTTGTCGATTAGTAGGACACCTTCGAAATCATTTTGAACCTTTGCCATCTGATGGGTTTCAAGATTCTAAATCTACCTTTTTAATTTGTTCTTCAATGGCAGCCAGTAACTTTGGCACAAACTCATCCAGGGGGGGGTCAATATTGAGTCCGGCAGCCGCTGCATGGCCACCACCATTAAATTGTTTGGCAATCAAATCCATCCGGTATTTAGCCTCCTTCGACCGAAGGCTTACCTTGAGTTTGCCAGCGCGATCCTCAACCAGAACCCCGATATCCACCCCATCAATACTTCGGGCATAATCGACAAGGCCCTCCGAATCGTCCGTTGTAGCGCCCACCTCCTCGTAGACACCATCCTCAAGCAATCCGAGGCAGACGCGGCCATCAAAATGTAGCTTGAGTGATTGCAGGAACCGTTGCAACAACTCAAACTTTGCATAACTTTCACGTTCGTATAATTCGATGTTAACTCGGCTCAAATCGACACCATGATCTATCAACACACCTGCCAATTCAAACGTATCACGAGTTGTGGAGGCGAATCGGAACTGGCCGGTGTCGGTGGCCATTCCCACGTAGGCCGCAGTTGCGGTGTCGCTATCGATCTCGTAGCCACAATCGAGAAAAAATCCTGCCAGGATTTCCCCGGTAGCTGAAGAGGAACTTTCGATCAAATTGACTTCACCGTACAAAGTATTGGAAATGTGGTGATCGATACTCCCCAACGGCTTTGGCATCCTGAGACCGACATCCGGACCGGTCCGCTTGGCATCGGCGCAATCAACAATTACCGTTTCCCATCCTTCAAAGTCAAAATCAGCACCCAGGTAAAAAGGAGTGTTTTCAACTAGGAATTGAAGGTAGGTAGGCACAGAATCGTTGTTCACACAAACGGATTCAATTCCTTGGGATCGCAACACCCTACACAGGGCGACCTGCGATCCTATGCAATCACCATCTGGTCGCACATGTCCGACAACGGCAACTTTTTTGCCGGAAAGAGAATCAATTAATTCCTTAAACTGGGGGGAGGATTCTGGAAAATAAGTCATTCTTGTTTTTGTTCTGGTGGGGTTTCGTCTTCTGAAACCTGTTGCATCAAATCAACCAGTTCAACACCCCGTTTTATAGAAGGATCGTATATGAATTTAAGGAGCGGGAGATATTTCAAGACGATACGCTTACCCAACTGAAAACGAATTTCTTGTGCATTTTGACGAAAAAATTTCTCGGATTTCAGTTTTTCTTCACCACCACCGATAACCGAATAGTAAACCCGCCCGTTGCGCAGGTCTGGTGAAACCGAAACATCGGTAATTGTGATGAATACCGTCTGACCTTGAAAACGTGTATGCAGTAATTGGCTGATCTCCTGCTTAACGAGGACGTTTACCCGTAAGTTTCTCTGGCTCATGGGTCGAGTTCTCCAAATAAATATAAAACCTGTTTTACAGAGAGGTGCGTTTCTTTTCGATCTCGAAGGCCTCGATTACATCGCCTTCCTCAAAGGAACTGAACTCGGCAATCTGCACGCCACATTCATATCCGGTTCTAACTTCAGTTACATCGTCCTTGAATCGCTTAAGCATAGAAACTTTTCCGTTGAACACTTCTTCCCCGTTGCGAAGGACGCGGGCATGACCATCGCGAACTATTCGACCGTCGTTAACCAGGCAACCGGCAACCAAAGTTTTGCCCACAGCAAATATCTGTCTCACTTCGGCAGCGCCCAACTTGTTTTTGACAAGCTCGGGTTCCAGCAGGTCGGCCATGGCTTCCATGACTTTGTCAACCATCTCGTAAATGATGTTAAACTGCATTATCTGGACGCCAGCATGTTTGGCGATCGGCGCGACACCACTTTCAAGCTTCACATTAAAACCTATGACAACCGCATCAGATGTGCTAGCCAGGTCGACATCCTGTTTACTGATGCCACCAACTTCAGCCGAGATCACTTCAAGCTCAACTTTATCGCTCTGAATGGCTTCAAGAATATCTACCACGGCTTCAACAGATCCATGGACATCGCCCTTGACGACGACTTTAAACACGCGCTGTCGGGTTTGTTCAATGGCTTCAAACAAAGTCTCAATGGTAGCGGGCATTAGCTCGTCTTCCTCTTCCACGACACCTTCACGTTGTTCTTGGACTCTGTTTTCTTCGGCAGTCCTTTTGGCTACCTTTTCGCTTTTCACCACTTTAAATTCAGCTCCACTGTCAGGAGTGTCTGACCAACCAAGTATGCGAACTGGCGAGGATGGGCCGGCTTGTTTAACATTTTTGCCATTCTCATCCATCATCGCCCGCACTTTTGCGAAACAGGTGCCACAAAAAATAGCATCCCCTACTTTAAGAGTGCCTTTTTGTACTATTACGGTGGCTGTTGAACCCCTGCCAATTTCCATCTGGGATTCAATGACCACACCAGAAGCCACACCTTTGGGGCTTGCTTGCAACTCCATGATCTCGGATTGCAAATTGATCATTTCCAGGAGCTCTTCGATATTTTCTCCCTTTAATGCCGAGATTCCCACCGCAATGGTTTCACCACCCCAGTTTTCGGGAGCGATATCGCGCTCCTGCATCTGGGTTTTGACCCGATCGACATCCGCGCCTTTTGTGTCGATCTTATTAATGGCAACAATTATTGGGTCTCCGGATTGCTGGGCAAATTTCAATGCTTCATCGGTCTGGGGCATAAAGCCATCGTCGGCTGCAACCACTAAGATTACGAGGTCGGTAACGTCGGCACCACGCTCACGCATTTTCGAGAAAGCGGCATGACCGGGCGTATCGAGAAAAGTAATTTTCTGATCTCCATGAGAAACCTGATAAGCACCTATATGTTGCGTTATTCCACCAAACTCCCCGTCAACTACGTTGGCTTTGCGGATGTGGTCGAGCAGTGTGGTTTTGCCATGATCAACATGACCTAAAATGCATACCACCGGGGGCCTCGGCTCAAGAAATTGGCTTTCATCGACTTTAACCGCCTTTTTCTTGGGAGCAGGCGGTTTTTCTTCACCACGGTGTTTGACCTCTAAAAGATACCCGTGCCGTTCGGCAAGTTTACTGGCGATCCCCTCATCGATGACTTGATTCAATGAGGAGAAGATTCCCATTTCCATGAGTTCGGAAATGAGCCGAAAAGGTTTTAGACCAATCTCAACAGCAAATTCCTTAACTACAATGGGGGGCTTGACGGTTAAAACTTCGAGATCATCAGGATAAACAGCTTCCTCACCTTCATCTTCAGGAGGGGTTGTAGGAGGTGGCGCTCCAATTCCGAGGGTAGGAGGTGGCTTACCAGCTAGCGGAGGTGGTGCTCCCGATCCGAGTGCTGGAGATGGAGCAGCTGTTGGGCTCATAGGTGCCGGCGCAGCCGATGCAGATAGTGGAGGAAGTGCCACCTTCGGTGCGGTTTGGGAAGTAACCGGAGGGGGACCTTTCGCTTTTACCTGCTCTTCTTCAACCCGTTTATCCTCTTTTTCCCGGTCGATGTCTTCCTTAGACCGGACAAATGTACTCAATGGAGGTGGAGTGGCATTGACAGGCTTTTCTTCCGGCTCTTTCGCAGGAGGAGGTGCTTTTACCTCATCGACCGGTTTGTCGGGAGCTTCAGGCTCCACGATACCCCCCAATTCCTGGATAAGAGACTCAGCCGAGATCGGATCGATGCCGCTCGAGGCGGTTGAAACCTCGTAGCCGCGTTCCTTCAACAACTCAATTATTTCCTTGCTGGAAACTCCCGTTTGTTTGGAAATTTCGTGTATTCTGACACTCATGTGGGTTGTCTGCCAAATACTTGGCAGTATGGTTTGGACCTAATAAATTTATTCCTGGGTGAGAAATTCCTTAACTTTGCTAATGATTGTATCTGCTTCCTCCTCCGTAAATCCGGAATCGACCAAATCCGAAGCTTCTACGCCCGAAAAAGTTTCCGGGCTTACCAAGCCGACAGCGACCAAACGATTGGCTAGCTCGTCACTGATACCTGGGATCTGATTAAGGCCGGCAATCGCTCTTTCCATCCGGTCTTCGAACCCACCAGCAACCTTCTCCTTGCTGATGTCAAGTCGCCATCCCATCAGGCGGGAAGTAAGTCGAGCATTTTGACCGCGACGGCCAATCGCGACGGACAGATCACGGTCATTGACTTCGAAATGGATGCGCTTGTTGCGCTCGTCAATTTCCACATTTATAGGGACTGCCGGCTTCAAAGCTTCGACCAGCATTTCTTCGGGACCTTCGTAATGACGGATAATGTCAATTTTTTCGCCACCAAGTTCACGCACGATGCTCTTAACTCTGGCACCGCGGGCACCAACACAGGCTCCTACCGGATCCACTTTTCGGTCCTTACTGGCCACGGCTATTTTAGTCCGGTAACCGGGTTCACGAGCGAGGGACTTCACCACTACGGTTCCATCGGCAATTTCAGTGACCTCCAACTCAAGTAACCGACGAATAAATTTTGGGTGAGCACGCGTAAGGATTAATTCCGGACCGCGATTGGTTTCCTCAATTGCCAGGAGGAGACATCGAATTCTTTCTCCGGGAGCATAGTCCTCACCATGCACTTTTTCACGAGCTGGTAACAATGCTTCCGCCTTACCCAAGTCGATAATCAAATCGTTGCGTTCGCGGCGGCGGACAAATCCGGAAACCACATCTCCGATCGAATCTTTGTAATCATCGAAGATGCGTTCCTTTTCAAATTGACGGACCTGCTGCATGATGGCCTGTCGCGCTGTTTGGGCCGCAATTCGACCCAGAAAAGCAGGATCGATCTCCTTTTCGATAAATCCCCCCAGTTCGACCTTCGGATCGATCAACTTCGCCTTCCCCAAATGAATCTCCGAATTGGGATCACTCAGCGAATCGACCACCTTAAGGAGGATCCAAGCTTGCAAGCCGCCAGATTTTGGATCGATTTCAACTTTCAGTTCTTGTCCGGAATTTACTCCTTTGGCGGCGGCAGTTTTGATGGCCAAAGAGATGGCCCCGATCATGTCTTCACGATCGATACCCTTTTCCTTCTCCATATACTCTAGGACGGATAGAATTTCGCTGCTCATAAAAACAAAGTGATAAAAAAAAGCGGGCCTATGAGCCCACTTCCCAAGTATGGTAAAGTGTTTAAGCGTTAGTAGTTAGACCTCCACCAAACCCATGTCAAGTGTCCATGAAACCGCCCCAACAGTTAAGTGTTTTTAGGGCGGGGTCTTTCCCAAGGGATACTGCAGCATTGCCTTGACTAGGCCATTGGAAGTTGGAAAGGGCCTCTCCGAGTCGGAAACCACATCGTTTGAAGCGAAGGCTGGCGGAGAGAGAGGGATTCGAACCCTCGATAGGATTGCTACTTTACACGCTTTCCAAGCGTACTGATTAAAAACAA
>DDZZ01000026.1 GCA_002346535.1 Opitutales bacterium UBA2995
TGCCGCCCGACGCTCTGTACTCTACTAAAAACTCTGTTTTTGGAAACGCCACTTGAAAGCTCATCCTACTGACACTCTTTTTCGATTGAGTTAGATCTCGACCTGGCTGTATTCACTTAGAACGAATTCCATCAACATTCACCTAAAGTATAATTTATGATCATTCGTTTCCGTATTTTTTTCTCCCTGTTCCTTCTGCTTAATTCCTTTGCTTTTTTAAGTGGATCCGATAGACCCAATGTCGTTTTTGTAATCACCGATGACCAGGGGTACGGAGATATCAGTGCTCATGGGAATCCGATCCTGAAAACACCTGCGCTTGATATCCTGCATGGCGAAAGCACGCGGCTTACAAATTACCATGTAACTCCGACCTGTTCGCCTACCCGCGGAGCGCTAATGAGCGGACATTATACCAATCGGGCGGGACCTTGGCACACAATCATGGGCCGCTCGATGTTGTTTGAAGGGGAAGCAACCCTGGGACAAGTGTTTTCCGATTCGGGTTATGCAACCGGAATGTTTGGCAAATGGCACTTGGGGGATAATTATCCTTTTAGGCCTGAGGATAGGGGGTTTCAAGAGGTGGTACGACATGCCGGTGGTGGAGTAGGGCAGACTCCGGATTACTGGGACAATTCCTACTTTGATGACACTTATTTCCATAACAGCGTCCCGACAAAATACGAAGGCTATTGCTCTGACGTATACTTCGATACGGCAAAGACTTTTATCAAGAACAGCGTGAAAGCAGGTAAATCCTTCTTTGCCTACATTTGCACAAATGCCCCCCATGGTCCTTTCCACGCCGAGGACAAATATTGGAAGCCATATTTGGAGTATGGGTTGTCTGAGCGTGAGGCCATCTTTTTTGGCATGATCGCCAACATTGATGAAAACGTTGGTGAAATGCGGGAATTTTTGGATGACCAGAGGTTGGCCGAAAATACTATATTTGTATTCACAACTGATAACGGTACGGCGTCGGGTGAAAATGTTTTCAACTCCGGAATGCGAGGCAAGAAGGGAAGCGAATACGATGGAGGTCATCGTGTACCTCTGTTTTGGTATTGGCCCAAAGCTGGTCACGACGAAGCGCGTGATATTAATCAACTGACTGCCCACATCGATATTCTACCGACGTTCATCGATATATGTGGCCTGGAGGCCCCGCACAATTATTTCTTTGATGGACGGTCTTTGGCGCCACTCATTTTTGACTTACCAGTGAACTGGCCAGATCGTACCATAATCACTGACTCTCAGCGTGTACAGGACCCCATCAAATGGCGGAAAAGCAGCGTCATGACGCAGCGTTGGCGCCTCATCAATGGTGCTGAGCTTTATGACATGGACTCTGACCCTGGGCAGGAAAAGGATGTAGCTTCGAAACACCCGAAAGTTGTTGGAAATCTACGGTCCGATTACGACGCTTGGTGGGAGAGCCTTCAGCCGGCTTTCAAAAAATTTGCGACCATCACTCTCGGTCACCCGGAGGAAAATCCTGCACAGTTGACATGCCACGACTGGTTGACGGGCAATTTAGGAGTTCCCTGGCACCAGAGTGCTGTTCGCGAGGCTAAGCTGGGATTTGGCTATTCAGGAATTTGGGCCGTAAAGTTTGCCGAGGCAGGCGATTACAAATTGACACTACGCCGTTGGCCGCAAGAGACCGGTCTCGATTTGGATGCTCCTTTGGCTCCGGGAAAACCGGTTCCTGGATTAAAAGCCTTCCGCGAAACTCCAGGTAAGTCGATGAAGTTTAAGGCCGCTACCATCAAGGTGGGTGATCAAACTTATGAAAAGCAAGTGGTGGGTGGCGAAGGTGTAACTTTCAATATGAACCTTTCTGAAGGTAAGAGTTTTATCGATGCCTATTTTACAACGGAGGAGGACCAGAAAATGGGCGCCTATTACGTGATTGTTGAAAAGATTTAGAAGGTAATATTTTCTCGAATTAAAAAAAGGCCCTGCAATCTGCCGGGCCTTTTTGGTTTAAAGATTAGATTATATTTACTTCCAGTCGGAACGGCCGGAAAGGATAAATCTACGTTTAGGTGATGTCCGAGACTGTGCCAGAAGACCATTGTCGGTCATGCGAATTGGTATAAGGTCCGTCCCATCCGAGGACACGTTGCTCAAATTGAGCTGGAGACGCCAGTAAAGTGGTCCTTATCGTCAAAGATCCGCGTACGATAGGAGTAGCTGAATCCCCAGTTGGTTTCTTCAGGATCAAAAAATGTGCTGTCAATGATTGGAAAAGTTACTCCTTCACTATCAAATTCAATTGGGAAGCCAATAGCCACGCTCGATTGGTAATGCACGTTGAAACCAATTCCAAATCCTCTCTAGAAACCTTCCTGGAAATCGTAGTTGAAAACAAAATTTGCGCGCCATTTTCGGACCTCCGGTGAAAAAGTACCTTCTTGGACCTTAATGATATTCCAGTCCCGCAGCATTTTGCTCAAGTCCTTCAACTACGCCAAGGTTTTCATTGGATTCAAGACACCAGGCATTCTCAATCCAGATCCTGTAGAATGGGTTGTTTCATAATTATTATGTTCGCAGTATTAGATTAGTTGAATTTACCGCAGTCATTTTACCTCAGCAATGCTCACGTGCTTCACTGTGGAATTGAGAATTAGCTTTTGAAAGGTTAGGTGTGAATGATAGCAACTGATATCACGCATGTAGTTCGTAGAAAGGTTGTGATGCTCAAGTCTTTCCTTGGCTTGTAAATTGTATGATTTCTTCCTGGTATGGTTATTTTTTCGGAAAATTCCCGGTGTTGTGGGGATATTGCGTTTTATTTTAATTGGAAGGTTTTATCTAGCAATAATTTAAGTATGGGCAGCTATTGATTTCTCGACCTTCAACCGACATTTGACCATAGCTTTCGTTTCTTCGTTTATGAAATACGGCTACCTGAAAACTATCTGGCATTTGCTTGTGCTGGTTTTTGTCTGTTTTTTTGTCGTTCAGTATTTTCTTGGAGGGAGCGGAAATACGAATGAATACCCGTCGAAGCCGATCCAGGTAGTCGTTCCCTTCAGCCCAGGTGGTGGAACGGACACTTTTGCCCGCATCATTCAGAAGGGAATTAAGGACAACAACCTGATGCCTCAACCTTTAGTCATTGTGAACAAACCGGGCGGAGGAACTACGATTGGGAGTGGTTATGCCAAAGATGCCCGCAATGATGGGTATACTTTGTTGTGTTTACACGAGGCTATGATTACAGCTTTTGTAACCGGCCAGTCTCCTCATGGCCCGGAAGCTTTTGAATCGATTGCGGCTACAGGGGAAATTATTCAAATTCTTTTGGTAGGAAACGATTCACCCTTTCATACGATGGACGACTTTATGGCTGCAGCAAATGCTCAGCCTGATACGATAAAGGTAGGGGTCACTCTCAGTATGCCGACTCATTTTACCGGATTGATGTTGGAGGACGTTGCACCTGGGGTGCGTTTTCGCTACGTTTCTTCGGGTGGGGGTGCGGCACGGCTTTCATCTTTGATGGGTGGCCATGTTGATGCGGCCTTCTTCTCGGTTGCAGAATACATTCGGTTTAAAGCGAATGGATTGCGGCCGTTGGCCACTTTTGGGGATGGACGGCATCCCGGTGCACCTCAGGTTCCTTTTGCCAAGGAACTTGGATATGAAATGAGCAACAGCAATTTGCAGTATTGGTGGTTCCCCAAAGATACAGACCCTTCAAAAATTGCATATATGCGGACTGTTTTAGAAGAGGCGATGCAAACCGATTACGTGCAAACACGTCTGGAAGAATTGAGTATTTTGCCACAGTTAATTGTAGGAGAAGAATTACGGCGCCGAATAGGCGACCGCATGGTTTCCTTTGCGGGGATGAGCCTGAAGCAAAGGGTGGATTTGCCGAATGTGGCGGGCTGGACGGTAGGCGCTATACTCGTCTTCGGCCTTGGAATCCTCCAAAGTCGTTTGCGTAGTCCCGAAATTGTTCCGGGAATATCCGATGCGCCAGTTTTGCGATTTGATCTGGCCCGGATCTGTTTACTGGCCGCCGCCTTGTATGTATTGGTGATGGCCCTGGGATGGTTGTCCTTTGTTTGGGCAACGCTTTTATTTGTACCATTTTGCGGTCTTACTTTGAGTGGTTTTTCTTCAACTAGAATTTTGTATGCATTGGAAATTTCCTTACTGATTTCGTTTGGAGTTCATTTTATATTCACTAAATTGTTTTTGGTTTCATTGCCGTGAAGAACGAATTGAATCAAAACTCAAAACACACGGCTGAATTTTTCGGAACTGCCTTGGCTGCGATCTGTAAGCCGAAAAAATCGCAGCCAAGGCAGCTCCGAAATTATTGAATTTCAACACACAAATACGTATGAGCCTATAATTATGACCGGGCTGGAAGCTGCATTTGGTTACCTGCTTAGTCCTTACGGGTTGCTGTTGATGGTTATCGGGACCATTTTGGGAATAACCGTGGGTGCCGTTCCGGGGCTCACAGGAGCGATGCTCATTGCACTGACCCTTCCGCTGACATTTAATATGGATCCGGTGGCGGCTTTCATCCTTTTGGTAAGCATGTATGTAGGCGCGGTCAGTGGAGGCCTGATTACCGCTACCCTTTTGCGAATGCCTGGAACGCCGGCATCCATAATGACGACCCTCGACGGTTATCCCATGGCCAAGGCCGGTCGACCTGGCCGGGCTCTTGGTCTAGGAATAACTGCATCCTTCGTGGGCGGTGTCATTTCCTGGCTCTTTTTAATCAGCGTGGCTAAACCGATTGCCCTCTACTCAACACATCTTGGACCATTTGATTTTTTTGCGTTGGTTTTACTTGCTTTGGTTCTTATCGCCTCCGTTGGAGGCAAGTCGATGAGCCGGTCGTTTTTCTCAGCGGCGTGTGGAATCTTTGTCTCGTTGCCGGGAGTGGATAAAGCGACGGGTAATCTGAGGTTAACTTTCGGCTTTGAAGAGCTCAATGGTGGCCTGAAGTTGTTACCTGTTCTTATTGGTATGTTTGCAATCAGCCAAGTTATCTCGGATATCAGCCGGATCCGCGAAAAGATTGACGTAATTCCCGTCAAGAAACGCCGTGATATGTTGTTTCGATTGGAAGACTGGAAAAAGCAGTCCATGAATCTCTTGCGATCTTCAGTGATTGGCACTTGGATTGGAATCCTCCCCGGTATTGGCGCAAATATTGGATCTGTGACTGCTTACAGTGCGGCCAAATCAGTAGCGAAGCCCGATGACCAGAAAAAATTTGGAACGGGGTCGGAAACGGCGGTGGTGGCTGCAGAGTCTGCTAACAATGCCACAATCGGAGGAGCATTAATTCCTATGATAGCTTTGGGCATTCCAGGAAGTGTTATTGATGCCATTTTATTGGGGGCTTTGCTGGTGCACGGACTGCAGCCTGGTCCTCTTCTATTTCAACAGAATCCGACCATGGTTTATACGATCATGGGTACGACATTGGTATCCAATATTTTCATGTTCGCTTTCATGATATTTGCGGTGAAGTACCTGGCTCGGTTGGCTACCATTCCACGAGGTTTCCTGATACCGGTAATACTCGTATTTTGCATCATTGGATCTTATGCTCTTTCAGCGCGGATGTTCGACGTGTGGACAATGCTAATTTTTGGAGTTATAGGATTTGGTTTCGAACGATTAAAAATTCCCCTGGCTCCCTTTGTGATCGGATTCGTGCTTGCTCCGGTCGCAGAAGAAAGTTTACTGACCGGATTAATGGCGTCAAATGGTAGTTACCTCCCTTTGATTCAGCGCCCTTTCTCACTTCTTTTTGTAACCCTTTCGGTGATTTTGTTAAGCTTATCTATTGTTAAGAACTATCAGGCGAGGGTCAGCGCTCGTACTCATTAAACATCTTGTAATGAACAGATTCCTCATCTTGATCATGTTTATAGTAGCGGTCAATTCCCAGCTGCGGGCGGCGGACTATCCCAATATACTCTTTATTTATACCGACGATCAATCGACCCGCACGGTGAGTGCTTATCCTGATGCATATCACTGGGTCGATACACCTAATATTGATGCTCTGGCCAGTGAAGGAGTTTTATTTAAACATGCCTACATAGGTGCTTGGTGCATGCCTTCCCGGGCAACTATACTAACCGGTCTTCAACAGCATGCCATCGAATCCATGCGAATGGAAGGTCTGTATCCAGGAAGCAAGTACGACCCAGATAAGTGCAAATTCTGGCCGGCTGATTTTAGAAAGCAAGGTTATCATACCGCACAAATCGGCAAATGGCATACTGGTATCGACACCGGTTTTGGCCGTGATTGGGATTACCAAGTTGTCTGGAATCGTCCTCGCTATCCTTTGAACGCGCCGAATTATTTTTACGACCAGTTGATTGAGACCAACGGTCAGCCACCCGTGATGACCGAGGGCTACACAACCGATAACTACACCGCATTGGCGCTTGACTATATCAAGGGAAAACACCGCGATGAATCCAAACCCTGGTATCTGTGGCTTTGTTATGGAGCCGTCCATGGACCCTTTACGCCGGCTGACAGGCACCTGGATGAATATCAAAATGCGGATACACCAGACATTGCCGATATTTTTCCCGGCCGTCCTGGGAAGCCAGAATACATCCAAGAAATGGAAATGTGGGCGCGCGGTAAAAACGACGAACCGATAGAAAAGAAACGTCCCGGTCCAACTCCGGTAGGTATGTTGGATTTACCGGGCCGAACTTTGCGAGATTGGGTGCAGCAATACCATCAGGGAGTTTTGGCTATCGATGAAAGTGTCGGTTTGCTTATGAACGCACTTTTGGAAACCGGTCAATTGGACAATACAATTGTTGTTTACACTTCAGACCAGGGTTTTGCATGGGGCCAACACGGGCTCAAAGGCAAGGTGGCACCTTATCAGGCTGCATTGGCGGCCCCAACCATATTTCGACTACCCGATAATATGGCTAAGGGCTATCGTAGTCGTGGCACTGTGGTCGAATCACCGATTAGCGGATCGGATATACCCGTCACGTTTTATTCTCTGGTTGGTTTGAAAGCGCCTTGGAAAATGCATGGTCATGATTTGACACCCCTGTTACGTGATCCGATTGCGGATTGGAAGCATCCGGCCTTACTCGTTCACACTGCGAAGCTCTACGGTTCAGCAACCGACACCATTCCAGCAAAGGGAGATCCTAATTTATTTCATGGTCCAGCTCCCTGGTATGTGTTGCTGAGTGAAGGTTGCTATAAGTACACACGAAACCTCATCGAAGGCGAGGTTGAAGAATTGTACGACCAGGTTGCAGACCTGGCAGAGATCCGGAATCTTGCATTGGAGCCCGAATACAAATCTCTGCTCAAACATTATCGTCAGATGGCAATCAAGGAGCTCAAACGGACCGAGGCCGGTTTTGTAAACGAACTACCAGCGGTAGCTACTAAATAAATGGAACGTCCGAATATTCTTTTTTTCTGCACTGATCAGCAACGATTCGACACCATAGGTGCACTGGGCAATCCCCATGTGAAAACACCAAGGATTGATGAATTTGTTGAGGAGGGAACCGCCTTTACACAAGCCTATTGTCAGAGTCCGATTTGTACGCCCAGCCGGTCGAGTTTTATGACGGGATTATATCCCAGTCGGGTGCACAACACTCGTAACGGCAACGACACTTTTCCGGCGGATGCACCTCCATTGATCTCAAAGTTGTTGGCTGATGTCGGCTATGTTTGCGGAAACATTGGCAAGTTCCACCTTACAAGTTCAGCGAAACGGACCGAGTTGCGTTTAGAAAACGACGGGTATTCATATTGGAAGTTCAGCCATGCACCGCGAGATGATTGGGAGACGGGTCACGATTATGGAGACTGGGTTCGCGAACAGGGCGGAGACTTGGATGCTATGCGGAAACGACCGGAACGGGTTGATCCGGAATTGCACCAGACAAAATGGGCAAAGGATTGCTGTATAGAATTTATAGAACAGAACGCTGATCAATCCTGGTTCTTAACTGTAAACATTTACGATCCTCACCCTCCACTAATTCCACCAAAGGTTTATGCCGATCAATTCGATTTGGAAGAGATGCCTGGTTCGCATAATAAAGAAACGGATCGCGGGACGCAGGAAGCGTTGGAGGCTGTCGATTTCCAGGCGAAGTACTCCAGTCCTGAAGAATTGTCCGGTAAGCAAGAGCAGGCGCTTTATTATGCGATGATCAAACAAATTGATGATCATTTTGGACATCTCATGGATTTTTTGGAGGCCTCAGGGCAAAAAAAAAATACCTTGGTGATTTTTACCAGTGATCATGGAGAAATGTTGGGTGACCATGGACTGCTTTGGAAAGGCTGCCGGTTTTATGAAGGACTCGTCCGGGTCCCATTGATATTTAGCTTACCTGGACGTGTGCGAACCAACCAAGTCGCCGATGGTCTTGTCGAACTCCTCGACCTTTCGGCAACCGTGCTCGATTATGCCGGGGTTGAAATTCCCGACTATTTTCAGGGCCGTACCCTCCGTCCGATTTTAGAGGGTCAATCTCCAGGTGATTCTTTTCGGGATTCGGTTCGTTGCGAATATTTTAACGCATTGGATAAGTTTTTTACAGGAAAGGAAGGCTCCTTTGCTACAATGTACCGGGATCGTAGGTACAAGCTTTGTATTTATCATAACTTGGCTTTGGGCGAACTTTACGATTTGAGAGAAGATCCCTGGGAGCACGAAAACCTCTGGGACAGCTCGGATCACCAACAATTAAAAGACGAATTGATTTTCAAGAGTTTCAATCAGCACGTGATGCTTTCGACGGATGTTGGATCTCCCAGAATAGCCCCTTACTGAGCTTGCCTTTATGCTTAGACGACATCAAGGTCTCGTCTCTTCCTTAAATTTGATCATGCGCCTCCGTTTCGTTGCTCCTGTTGTCTTTCTTAGTTTGGCATTTAATATGGGCGCTCATTCTAAGGCCCCGAACATTTTGTTCTTTTTTGCCGATGATCAGCGCAATGATACTCTCGGAGTTGAGGGGCATCCAATTGTCAAAACTCCGACCATTGATCGCCTGGCCAATGAAGGAGTGCGATTTACCAACAGTTTTGTAAGCCACTCTATTTGTTGGGTGAGCCGAACTTCCATCCTCTGCGGCCTAACGGCACGTTCGTTTGGTGAACCAGCATCGCCGGATGCTGCCCGACCCGATGCCGTGAACACTTTGTATACAGATTTACTTCGGGGGGCGGGTTATCGCACGGGATTTTACGGAAAATGGCATGCTAAAATGTCGCGAGATTATCGGCCCGAGGATCATTTTGATGAATATGAGCGAATTTTTAGGAACCCATTTTTTCACAAGCAGCCGGACGGTTCGCTACGCCATACTACTGAGCTCATCGCCGATGGTGGAATCCGTTTTCTGAAATCCCAGTCCAAGGATCAGCCCTTTCAATTAAACCTCTGGTTTAACGTAGCCCATGCTGAAGACCGGGATAGGCGACCGGGCAACGGGCACTTTCCCTGTCCCAAAGCAGTGGATGGCATGTACGAGGACCAAATAATGCCGGAGCCACGGCTGAATGATCCGGCTATCTACGAAAAACATCCGGACTTTCTCAAGCAGGGGGTCAACCGGGAGCGCTTTTTTTGGCGCTGGGATACTCCTGAAAAATATCAGGCCAACATGCGGGCTTATTTTCGCATGTTGAGCGGGCTCGACCAGGCAATCGCCCGAGTCTTAAAAGTACTGAAAGAAGAAGGTCTCTCCGATAACACCATCGTCGTTTACTCTGCAGACAACGGCTATTACATGGGGGATCGGGGGTTCGCAGGTAAGTGGACCCATTATGAGCAATCCATCCGCGTGCCATTGATTATTTATGACCCTCGTTACAAAGGTGGAAAAGTGATTCCTTTATTTGCGCTGAATCTTGATTTGCCGGTTACATTTTTGACTTGGGCCGGAGTCACCGTTCCCGATCGATATCAAGGATTAGATCTCTCTGGTTTTGTGAATGGCCAAACTCCCAAATCCTGGCGCACCGTAACCTTTCACGAGCATGTGGGGCTTCGCCCAAATCACTCCTGGGAAGGCATTCGGGATCGGCGTTTTAAATATGCCCGGTATTTTGACCAGGAGGGCCCATACGAATTCCTGCACGACTTGAGGAATGATCCTGATGAGCTGGTCAACCTGGCCGAAAATCCTGCCTACAAAATGGAGCTAGAAGCCATGCGATTGCGAACGGATATTACAGTCGATGCTTATGGTGGCCCACTTCGATCCATAGCTTCCTCAAAAAGATAAATTTTAATCAAGAAACATGAAATTACTTATATTGCCGTTAACTGTTGTATTAATTTTACTGGCTGGCTGTTCCGGAAATTCTCGGAGCGAAAGTGAGATCATATGGACTGTGAAAAGATTGGCTCAAGATGCCAACGAAGGCATTGCTATTGCAGACTTCAATGGCGATGGCTTGCCCGATATCGCTGCGGGAAGAAACTGGTACCCAGCTCCTGAATACATTCCTCATCCAGTTCGTTCCTTTGATGACTGGAATGGCTACGTGGAATCCAATGGCGACTTCGCCTACGATGTGAATAAGGACGGTCTTATGGATATCGTGTCTGGTTCCTTTTTGCCTACCGAAGTTTATTGGTTCGAAAATCCGGGTCCCGATAAACTGACTTTAGGGCACATGTTTATAAAGCACTACTTGACCGACACCGGCTATTCCAGGAACGAGGCCACCATGATGCATGATATCGACGGAGACGGTTCTCCTGAGTGGATCACAAATAGCTATGATGTGAACAATGCAATGGCTGTTTGGTCTTTTTCCTCTGAGGAGCGGGAGGTTAAGGTGCGAAAAGGCAATCAGGTTGTTACAGAGAAAAAATGGATGCCTACCTTAAAAAAGCACCTCATCGGCGAATCGGGGAACGGTCACGGAATGGCATTTGGCGATATCAATGGAGATGGACGTGAAGATATCATGGTGGGAATGGGTTGGTATGAAAGGCCAGAGGGTGATCCGATGTCTCAGCTTTGGATTTGGCACCCTCATGGTGGGGATAACTGGCATGCTTCCGTCCCAAGTCTGGTGCGCGACCTGAATGGTGATGGCATCAATGACGTGGTTTGGGGAAAGGGGCATGATTTCGGTCTGTTCTGGTGGGAAGGATTGGGCATTGATGACAAAGGACAGCCTCAATGGAAAGAACACTTGATCGACGATTCCTTTTCACAACCGCACGCGCTCCATTGGGCGGATATTGACGGAGATGGAGTAGACGAACTAATAACGGGAAAACGTTTTTTTGCGCACAATGGGGGGGATCCCGGTGGTTTGGAACTGCCTGAGGTTTATTATTATGAATGGAACAAGGGAACCAATACCTTCGAAAGGCATACGATCAATGATTCAGGAGAGGTTGGGATTGGATTGCAGATCCGCACCCATGATCTCGACGGGGATGGTGACTTGGATATCGCCCTTGCCGGTAAATCAGGCACCCATTTGCTATTTAATCAAAGAAGGTAGTATTAGCGATTCAATTTGATGCATACCCTTAGGCATTATTTCGCTGGCACTCTTGGAATCCTCTGTTTTCTAAGCCTGACTCAAACTGTTATTGCCCAAAATACGCATCCCAACCTGCTGGTAATCATGACGGATGATCAGGGATTTGCCGACGTTGGTTTTAACGGATGCGAAGATATTCCTACCCCTGGTTTGGATCGCATTGCCGCGGAAGGTGTTCGATTTACGAATGGGTATGTTACGCATCCTTATTGCTCTCCCAGTCGGGCCGCCTTTATCACGGGTCGATATCAGGGACGATTTGGATACCATCGCAATCCGACCCTCAATCCCTTCGACGACATGGCCGGTTTACCGCTTGAGGAGGAAAACGTTGCTGAAATCCTTAAGAAAGTGGGTTACCACAGTGGTATTATTGGCAAGTGGCACTTGGGGACACATCCCAAGTTTAGACCTAATGTAAGGGGATTTCATGAGTTTTATGGCTTCGTTGCTGGGGGCCATCGCTACTTTCCTGAGGACCTGACTTATCCCGATATCGAGTCGGTGGACCGTAGAGGTGCCTGGTACAATACGAAGCTTCTGCGTAACGAAACGCGTATTGAGACCGACGAATACCTGACCGATGAGTTGTCCCACGAAGCGGTAGATTTTATTAAACGTAACCGGACCAAGCCATTCTTCTTATTTCTGTCTTACAACGCGCCTCACACGCCCATGCAAGCCAGTCAAAAGTACCTCGATCGGTTTGAGCACATCGATGACCCATTGCGTCGGACCTATGCAGCCATGATGAGCGCAATCGACGATGGGGCAGGGCGCGTTTTGGATACTTTGGATGAGTTGCAGCTTGCCGAAAAAACTCTCGTGTTTTATCTATCCGACAATGGTGGCGCCAGAAATAACGGTTCTTTTAATACACCCCTAAGAGGCTATAAGGGCGATGTTTATGACGGCGGGATTCGAGTTCCATTTGCCTTTCGATGGACTGGGAATATTGAAGGAGGCCGTGACTTTAATCACCTTGTAAGCTCCATGGATATTCTTGCGACAATTGTCGGTCTGACTGGTGTTGAGATCGCCGAGGATCGTCCATTGGACGGAGTAAATTTGATCCCTTATTTAAAAGACGAAAGAAAGGGTGCGCCTCACGACCAACTGTTTTGGGTAGAATTTGACTGGGGTAACAATGGAGTTCGCTCAGGGAACAACAAGTTAGTTCATTTCGAGGATACTAAAAAAACTGAGCTGTACCAAATTTCCAACGACATCAATGAGTCGCAAAATCTTTCTGAAAATAATCCCTCCGAAACAAAAAAAATGGAGGAAGCTTTAAGCATCTGGAGAAACCAACTGATCGATCCCATTTTCGATCGGTTGGGAACCTGGGATCCGTAAATCTACCAATGAAAAGTATTAAGCCTATCTTCACCCTCATGGGAGTCCAGTTGCTTCCACTTTATCCTTTAGAGTTTTCGAAATTATCCAACCAACTGGATAAATCGGAAATAAGCCTAGCTTTGGAACTTTTCTAGTATCCAAAACTAGCTTAGTAAAATCGACTAATACGCTATCATCATATTTTTTCCGATTGTTCATAGTTTGCGACATCTATGTTTTTGCTAAAAGGATGAAAAATCCTATAACCGTTTGCCTGTTTCCCATTAGGAAGTGATTTCTTGCAAGGATAGGATCTTATAAAGTTTGGTAATCTTTACTTTTCTATTAATTCTGCAAACCGGTCGCTTGCTATGAACTCCCAGGCAATTGATCTCAGAAGAGCCTCATTGCTCCATTTCCCCTTAATTTCATTCTTTGTTCACCGAACAGATGCCCGTGTTTATATGAGATGACTGTTAATATGAATTGGCTGGTTGAAATCTGTAGTCAAATGCCGAATACACGATCCATTTGACCGGAAATTGTTTTTAGTACTTCAATATCTCCGCCTTTGACCTCGGCTGCGACCCAGCCGTAGTAGTTGATTTCGGCCAGGGCTTTTCGAACGCCTGCAAAATCGATATCACCTTCTCCTATGGCCATAAATTTGTTTTGTTTCCTGGAGAACCCTTTGACATCAAGTTTGACCACTCGTTTCCCGAGTTGTCTGATCCAGTCGCCCATGGATCCGTATTTCCAATGATTTCCAATGTCGAATTGCATACCAACCCAGGGCGAGCTGAATGCGTCCACGAATTTTGCCAAAGCATCTGCTGTTTGATTCGAATCACCATCGTGGTCGTAGTGCATTTGGTTCCAGACGTTTTCTACAGCAATAATTACCCCCAACTCAGCGGCCAGAGGTACTGCCTTACTTATATTTTCAATGCACCGTTCGTTGATGACTTCTGGGCTTCCGTCTTCGCCTTTACCCACTACCAATAGGCAGGTGTGACCTCCTACGGCACGTGTATCGCGAAGGGCTTGTTTAAGCAGTCTCAAGGCCTTGGCCCTTATATCCGCATCCGGACTAGAATGTCGGATTTTCCAATGGGTGCTACCAACAGTTCCATCGACGGGGATGCCGGAATCGGCGATTGCCCGGTGGGTTTCTTCAATATCCATTCCGGGGGAGTTCATCTCTACTCCCTGGAATCCGGCTTCCCTCGCCGCCTTGAATTTTTCACTCAGGTTACCTACCACTTTTATCATGCCAATTTTCAGGGTCTTGTAGAGTCTTCCCGTCAGTGGATGGCTAATTTTTGCGTGACGAGAACCTGAAGAAAGATCCGGAATTAGGCTGTATGCTCCCAAAGTGGATGAGACTTGTATGAATCGGCGACGGTTTAATAGGGGATGTTTCATGCTCGAAAGGATCCTATGAAATTTTCCACGAATCAATGCCAAATCCGTGTTGATCCACCATGGAATCCAAATTGTATGTACCGCTCACAAGCTTGATTCAGTAAGTTGTGAAGAAAAAGTGAATTAAACGCTGAACCAAAGAAGATTATGCTTTAACCGCTGGTATGATCTTGCTATATTCTAAAGTTTGATTTCGAGAACGATTCTTCAAATTTATATCTATGTCCGCCTCTAATACTGATCAACAACGCGAGATGATTCTCGCCGCTCAACAGGAAGGCAAAGGTGCTACCTACCGCACATACGCCAAACTGTCTGGTCCTGGATGGCTACAGGGTGCCATTACTCTCGGGGGCGGCTCTCTCGCCGGCAGTTTATATTTGGGAATTATCGGCGGCTATGAGCTTATGTGGCTTCAACCGCTCATGATGATCTTTGGTATCGTTATGTTGAGCGCTATTGCCTATGTGACCTTGTCTACCGGTGAACGGCCGCTGGCAGCCCTTAACAAACATGTGAATCCTGTCCTCGGTTGGGGCTGGGCCATTGCGACCCTCATGGCCAATATGGTTTGGGCTATGCCTCAATTCTCGCTTGGAACAGCGGCCATGCGGCAAAACCTGGGAATATTTCCTTTCGTTGGCGGCGAGTACATTTGTGCGATTCTTCTCTTTGCTGTCGGAGTGTATGTCGTATGGCTCTATGATGCCAGCGCCAGAGGCTACAAGATTTTTGATGTGCTTCTCAAAGTCATGGTTGGATTGGTTGTAATTAGCTTTTTTCTGGTGGTGGCAGTCTTGGCGACGAGCAGTGGTGGCCTGCCCTGGGGCAAAATCTTAGTCGGATTTATCCCCAACCCGGGTCTTATTTTCGAACCTGCATCATCCCTTGCAGGCTATGTGGCCGAATCATCTGGCTCAGAGTTCTGGCATACTGAGATCGTATCGGCCCAACGGGATAGGATTGTCGCGGCTGCAGCCACTGCGGTCGGGATCAATATGACTTTTTTGCTTCCTTATTCCATTATGAAACGTGGTTGGGATAAGCATTTTACCGGTTTGGCGCGCTTCGATCTGGCGACTGGATTGTTTGTGCCATTTTTGCTGGCCACCAGTTGTGTAGTAATTGCTGCAGCGACTCAATTCCATGCTGAACCTGAGCCTGGACTAATTGAAGTGCATTCTAGTGCGACTGTTGCCGAGGTTTCGCCAAAGCTGGTTGTCGCCTATGAAGGGAATCTAGGCAAAATGCTGGCTGCAACTGGACGTGAAGCGACTCCAGAAGTGATGGCTGCGTTGCCCGAGGCCGATCGCATTCTCGCTGCTACCTTGATTCAGCGGGACGCATTTGCACTAGCCAATTCCCTGGAGAAGTTGGCCGGATCCGGTCTCTCGCAATTGCTGTTCGGGGTTGGCGTACTTGGAATGGCTGTATCCACGATTATCATACTCATGCTGATCAACGGATTTGTAGTCTGTGAGATGGCAGGTAAACCCTCGGAAGGCAGACTATACCAGATCGGTTGTTTCCTTCCCGCAGTGTCAGGTGCACTCGGTGCGCTATTCCTTTGGTCAGGCAAGGCCCAATTTTACCTCGCAGTACCGACCAGTCGATTTGGGATGGTGCTTCTTCCAATAGCTTATATCGCCTTCTTTTTCCTGATGAATAATAAGAAGCTGTTGGGCAACGCCATTCCTCAGGGAGCGTCCAAAGTATGGTGGAATGTCCTTATGGTCATTGCTGTTTTCCTGGCGCTTGCAGGTGCTGCCATTTCGATCTTCAACGATAAGGCTACAATCCCCGGAACGGGTATTGCCTTCAAGACGATCGGTCTGACGGTATTCGGCATCCTGTTTGTATTGGCGATCATTCTCCATTTCAAAGGCAAGTCTTCCTCATCCGGTTAGATTCATTAATCAACCCCCTTTAAGAGATCTCTGGATCTATAATTTGTTTCATTCATGCCCAGGTTTTTGAAACTTTCGGACCTTGGATGAGTCTTGGTTTAATAATCTTTTCCTCTATTCGATATGAAAATTCCGCATTCCTCTATCCTGTTTAAAATTGTACTCTTTTCTATTGGTATTCTGATTTTCGCTTCGTGTGCAAAAAAGCCAGGTTCGGAAATAATCCCGGCAGATGTCCCTCGTTATTCTATTGAACAGTTTTATGAAAACCTTTCCCTCACCGGAGGCGCATTTTCACCGAATGAGACCAAGTTGCTCGTAAGCAGTAATGAGTCAGGAATCTATAATCTATACGAAATTGATTTGGCTGACTCCTCCATGGAGCAACTGACATTCTCCAATACCGAACCGCTTTTTGCCATCGATTATGTTTTGTCGACCGGAGAAATCCTATATTCGGCTGATCACGGTGGAGATGAGAATGACCATATTTTCCTTCGCTATAAATCGGGTAAATGGAAAGATCTTACACCGGGTGAAAACATAAAGACGGCTTTCGCTGGATGGTCCGAAGACAAACAATCGTTTTTTTATAGGTCAAATAAAAGAGATCCCAAGTACTTTGACCTTTTTGAAATGGAAACGGAAACCTGGAAGTCTTCCCTTATCTACCAACAAGACGATGAATTAGCAGTGGTTGGCGTCTCCAAGGATGGGTCCAAAGTCGTGTTGTCTCATCCGATTACCACCAGCGAATACAAGCTCTATATAAGGAAAGCTTCCAATGGAGATTTAGTGGAGGTTTCGGAGTCTGATAAACCTGGCGCCTATTATAGTTTCGGTTTCAACAATGATGGCTCGAGCTTCTTCTACTCTACAGATGTTGGGGGAGAATTTCAGGCCCTGTACCGTTTTGATGTGGCTTCAGGAGAAAGGGAGAAGGTTTATGAAACGGATTGGGATATTCGATCCAGCTATCTTTCGGAGAATGAAAAGTTTCGGGTGATCTCAGTAAATGAGGACGGAAAGAACGTTCTCACCATATTGGATAACTCAACCGGTCAGGAAGTCGAGATGCCCGAAGTTTCGGATGGTGATGTATTGAGTGTCTTAATATCGAACAGTGAAACAAAAATGAGACTTCGTATCGGTACCTCGAGGTCACCGAGTGATTTTTATATTTACGAATTCGCCAATAAGGACCTGAAGCGGTTAACCAAGAGCTTGAATCCGGAGATTGATCCCAACTACTTAGTGACTGCCGAAGTGGTTCGTTTCCCATCTTTTGATGGACTGGAAATTCCCGCTATCTACTACAAGCCCTTATACGCCTCTTCGGAAAATCGCGTACCTGCTCTTGTGTGGGTTCATGGGGGTCCCGGCGGACAAACACGTATGGGTTTTAATCAACTTATCCAATACTTGGTCAACCATGGATACGCGGTTCTTGGTGTGAATAATCGGGGCAGCAGCGGGTATGGAAAATCCTTCTACAAAATGGATGACCGAAACCATGGTGAGAAAGATTTGATGGACTGTATTTACGGGAAAAAATACCTGCAGGGTCTCGACTATATTGATCCGGATCGCATCGGAATCATCGGGGGGTCTTACGGTGGATTTATGACCATGGCAGCCATGACTTTACAGCCTGATGAGTTTAAGGTGGGGGTGAATATATTTGGTGTAACCAATTGGGTGAGAACGCTGAAGGCAATCCCGCCTCACTGGGAGATATTCAAAGATGCGCTTTATGCGGAAATGGGGGATCCCAATTCAGAGGAAGATTCCGAGCGTTTGCATCGAATTTCTCCGGTTTTCCATGGAGACAAGATCAAAGGTCCGGTGATGGTACTTCAGGGTACCAATGATATTCGAGTCCTTCAGGTGGAATCCGACGACTTGGTCGAAGCTATCCGGGCCAACGATGTTCCTGTGGAATATGTCATTTTTCCCGATGAAGGTCATGGCTTCCTCAAAAAGGAAAACCAGATCAACGGATACGGGCAGATTAAGGCATTCCTCGACAAGTATCTCTAGTTCATCTTTCTCAACATTCGGCGGCAGAGTAAGGATGCTCATGTACTACCGACAGACAGATAAACTGGTAGGGCGACAAGGCACGCGTTGCGCCGGTTTCTACTTTCAGATTTACAAATTTCTCCCAGCCAGACCTGGATAGTCTTTGGCATACCGCGTTGCGCGAAATACGCTATGCGGACCTTCAGGGCCCACGGGGGGTAAATCATAGGGGTTGTGGTATTCCCAAACTGTCTTTCCCGCGGGGGTTACTTCGAAGAATATTCCTTCAGCGCCCGAGCAAATCAAAGTGTTGCCATTGGGCAGACGTTCACCTCCTGAGATAAACGAAGAATAAAAATCCGTTTTAACCGGCGCCGTATAGTTCCAGCCCGGTCGGTTTGGCAAATAGGCTTTCTCAGGACTGATGATGTAGGAACCATTGGGTTTGATGGGTGGAATTATTTCATCCATTGACGAATACTCACCTTCTGGACGGTCTCGACCATTGTTGTAGATAGTGATGTTCCCAGCACCGGGTCTGCCGGCTTCCACCCAACGGGTATCATGTTGCAGAAAGAACTGCCGGTTTTCCGGAGTGCCTGCACGGTAGTTGACCGGGTTTCCCCAACGGAACAAGATGTCGCCACCCATTCCGGCGCGACCACCCTTATGACCAGCCGCTTCCTCTGTTGTTGTGCTGTGATCGATGACCAGGAGTTCGTTGAAGCTTCTAGGGCTGATTAAGATCTGGTCGAGCTGCGGATTGTAGTCTATTGCATTCGTATGCATCCAATCCGGACGTGGCTGGGGATACAAATTAACGTCCAGCAATTCGGGATGTGCTGCTACGTCTCCATAGTTGGCTTTGGTCTTGTCGAAATCCTGAATGAGGTGGTCCCAGGCATACCATTCCCAGACGGTTTCTCCCGTGGTGGGCCCCGTTTGCTTTACCTCGACAATTTTGTCCGGGGACATTCCCCGATCCGATACGGCTTCGGGATTTCGGCCGGCTGCAATTGCTTCTTCTTTTGAGACTCGTTCCCAAGCTAGAATAAGCACGTTCCCGTTCGGCATGGGTTCGATGTCATGGTGCTGGTGGTGATTCTCGTTGGAGTACACATAGTCCCAAATCAAGTTGCCGTCCCAATCAAAAATTTGGACGCGGCCGCCACTTGGACCACGATCTCCGAACACCTCATTGCCGCGTTGCTTACACGGTCTGAGTAGATTTCCGTCAGGAAGCAGGTATACAGAATTGGAAGGCCAATATTCACTGACCCATTTGTGGACGACTTCACCTTCCATATTTAGAAGAACCGTGTCGGTAGACCGAAGGGGCGTGTAAAGCGTGTAGCCTTGAAATGCTCCCTGTTCATTTCGAACTAGGCCTCGTCCTATGGCATCCGAAATGAATAGGGAAATGATGAAGGAAAAGAAAACGAATTTACAAGAGGAAATCATTTTTGATGGGTTTTAGTGATACACTAATTGGTGTTGATTCGAGCTATTCGTAGTTCGGAATATTAAATCATACGGTATCTAATTACTGCTCATGGTCAAAACCCTCAATTTAGTTTTAATTGATAATTATTGTAGACAGTAAACATGCGATTCAGTCCTCAAATAGAGTCGGCCATCGTCAGCGATAGGAGTGGCATTGAAGGAACTCCTCGATCTCCAAGTTCGTATTTTCATCCAAGAAGACGGGTTTTTTCATGGGGTGATGGGTACTAGAAAAATTTAAGGGGTCTTGGTGACCCACGGCAAGTCAACTTGTTTACCGCTTGCCAGATTTTACTCGGCTTTTCAGGCTTGCCCAACTTTTCCAAAATCATGAGACCCCTATATTGTTTTTTACTACTTATAGTCGGCTTTATAATTGCTAGTTGTGCCAAGCAAAGCAGTAACTTTTCAGGTTTAGCTGAACGAATCGAAAAAAAGCGAAATTTACGCGTGGTATGTTTTGCGAATATCATCACTCCGATTGTGGGAGAAATGCCCGCAAATCTTGGCGAAAGAATCAATACGGTTGGAGCAGGGAAATTGGCTGTGAAACTTTATAACCCTGACGAGTTGGTCGGTGCCATGGAGATTCTCGATGTTGTTTCGGAAGGCAAGGTGGATGCAGGTTTTGGAGCGGCCGGATTCTGGGCGGGAAATATTCCCTCATCCCCAATATTTTCATCAATACCGTTTGGACCGAACGCGAACGAGTATCTTGCTTGGTTTTACGAAGGGAATGGGATGAAGCTGTACCAGGAGATGTATGACAGCCACGGTTTTAACGTAAAAGTACTGCTCGCCGGAATGATTCCGCCCGAGACCAGTGGTTGGTTTACCAAAGAGATTAATTCTCTCGATGACTTGGAAGGTCTCAAAATGCGATTTTTCGGATTTGGGGGTGAAGTGATGAAACAGTTCGGAGTTGCGGTCAGATTACTTCCTCCCGGTGAAATTTATCCCGCTTTGGAAAAGGGAGTGATCGATGCCACGGAGTACGCGATGCCGAGCATCGATGAAGGCCTTGGATTTCATAAAATTGCCAAGTACAATTATTTTCCTGGCTGGCATCAACAAGCGACAACCTTCGAGCTTATTATCAATAAGGATGTTTGGAATAGTCTTTCCGAGTCGCAGCAAGCCATCCTGGAACAAGCTGGTAGAGCTAACCTGGTATATGGTATTGCAAAAGGAGATGGTTCTCAAGGTCCGGCTATGAAACGTATGGCTGAAAGAGGCGTGGAACAACGAACCTGGCCACCTCAAGTGGTTGAAGCCTTCAAGAAAACCTGGGAAGAACTGGCTGCCCAAAAAGCGGAAGATGATCCCTTTTTTAAGAAAGTTTGGGAAGACCTGCAGCAATTTCGGGCCGAGTATAAAGAATGGGGCGATCGCGCTTACATTTACTAAGCTTGCAGAGTTACCTTTTCATTCGGGCGGGTCATTTGTGGTCAGGATTGGCCGGCCTGGTCAGTATTGTTTTGGAGCATTAAAATGGGGATTGTCTCCTGGAAACTGCAATTGCTACAGTCTATCGACTAAATTTCTTATCCGACCATGAGAAAAGCAATTATAGATACTCTTGTATCAGGCGCCTTCTTTGTAATTCTTCGCGATGATGATTCAAGTTTCTGAATAAACCTTTGTCAAATGCTCGATCACAACTTAGACGTTTTTCCGATTTTAGCTCCTTGAACAATCGCTGTTTATTGGCGGCAAAGGAATCAATGATTTGCTTGCGTGCAAATCTTATCGAGACTGGTAATCTTTCCGTGCTTGGGTGACTTGGCTTAGAGGCCTAAAGCACCTTTTTTCTCTTCCGCTGTGGGAAGGGGATCGATTTTTTCCGTGATTGGCTCGGCCCCCGCGTCTTCAAGCTCGGCAGCTTTGTCCACATTAAACTGGATGTTTGCCTCGAATTCTTCCGGCACATCGTCCTCGGCATAAATTGCCTCAACCGGACATTCCGGTATGCAAGCTCCGCAGTCGATGCATTCGTCGGGATTTATGATGAGCTGATTATCCAGACTGTAGAAACAGTCTACAGGACAAACCTCTACACAATCAGTGAATCGGCAGTCCTGGCATTTTTCAGTTACAACGTGAGCCATAGTTTATAATGATTATAAATCCAATTAAGAGTGCTTTCTCATCTTTGACAATCTTTCATTTTATGGATTCGAGTGTAAATAAAGGTAAAAAGTGCAGGACTGATTCAAGCCGAGGGAATTTTTCGAATCAGGTATAAATCTCTTGAATTAGAACCTTGCTACTTGTAGGTTTTTGTGACTTTTTTTAGGACTCAATATCCCCTGGATTATTCCACATGCAGCGATTAGCTATAAAATGGAAACACAATCCCATTTGTAGTTTAGTTTGGCTGGCAACATTGGTGCTACGACCAGGCTTAATTGGGCAGACTTTTGTTACTGATACTCCATTGCATGCATTGGTCACTGATTACTGCATCAGCTGCCATAATCCGGAGAAGAAAAAAGGAAAACTGGATTTGGAAAGTATCTTAGCTGAGGACATTTCCCAGCATTTTGAAATATGGGATGAGGTAAACTGGATGTTGTCTCAACGGGAAATGCCACCCGAAGATGAGCCCGAGGCATCCCGACCGACTCAGACAGAATACCTGGCTGGACTTGCTTGGCTTGGAGATGCACTTAATAGGCTTTCACTGGGTGGAAAACCGGATGCTGTTCTTTCTTCTAAGCTGGCCGTGGTTGAAAAATATTGTCTCAGTTGCCACAATGCTGATGAGAACGAAGGGGGAATGAATCTTGATGCGATTCGCTTTGATGACGTGACCGCCCATACCGAAATATGGGAAAACGTCGTGGAGCGATTGCAGGCTCGGCAAATGCCACCGACCGATCGTGTGCGACCCACTGAAGCGACTTATGAAACAGTAATCGCGAATTTGATCGGCACTTTGGACCAGGCAGCGGAGGACAAACCCAATCCTGGAAGAGAGGAAACCTTCCGTCGGCTCAACCGCACTGAGTACGAAAATGCCATTCGTGATTTGTTGGCTGTCGAAATAGATGCGGCCAGTTTTCTGCCGCAGGATTCCGAGAGTCATGGTTTCGACAATATCACCGTGGGTAACCTCTCACCAGCTTTGTTGGATCGTTACATTTCCGCTGCCCAAAAAATAAGCCGATTGGCTGTGGGTGCCCCCAATGATAAGCTTCACGGATTTACCAAACGTGTACCACCAGAGTTTACCCAGGAAAAACATATTGCAGGGCTTCCACTGGGAACACGGGGAGGAACCTTATTCTCATATACCTTTCCTCAGTCTGGAGAATACGAAATAGAAGTGGGCTTGGCTCGTGATCGGAACGAGCGTGTCGAAGGCCTTAACGGAACCCATGAAATGGAAATTCTGCTCGATAAGGCTATTGTAAAACAATTTTCGATATCCCGTCCTACAGACCGGCACGACAGCGACCATAGCATGGTGGACAAGCACCTTAAAGTTAGAGCTTTTGTGAAGGCGGGTCCTCACGACGTGGGTGTCACCTTCATTAAAAATCCGAGCTCCCTCATGGAGAATAAGAGGCAACCGTTCGAAGCTGCTTTTAACTATCACCGTCATCCTCGGCAATCACCGGCTGTATATGAGGTTTCCGTTACTGGGCCATACAATGCGCAAAGTTCCGCAGATACTCCTAGTCGCAAAAAGATTTTTTTCACCCAACCCAAATCTCCCAAAGATGAAGAGGCCGCTGCCCGCGAAATTTTAATAGTATTGATTAAAAAAGCCTATCGAAGAGAGGTTAGCATGCAGGATCTAAAACAGCCTTTAGAGTTTTATAAAGAGGCTGCGAAAAACGGGTTTGAGGCTGGCATCGAAGCGGCCCTTTCATCGATCCTCGTGAATCCAGAATTTATATTCCGCATCGAAAAGGACCCGAAACGAATTAAACCCGGACAAGTTTATCCGGTGAGTGACGTGGAACTCGCTTCCCGCATGTCCTTTTTTATTTGGAGTAGCATTCCGGATGAGGAGCTGCTCGGTTTAGCCATCTCCGGTGAGCTTAGAAAACCAGACGTACTGGAAAAACAGGTACGTCGCATGTTGGCTGATCCCAGATCCGGTAGTCTGGTCAATAACTTTGCCAGCCAGTGGTTGCATTTGAGAAATCTCGATTCGGTTACTCCGGACCTTAGGTTGTTTCCCGACTTCGATGACAATTTAAGGCAAGCATTCCGCCAAGAGACGGAGCTCTTCTTTGAAGACATATTGCGGGACGATAAATCGGTGCTTCAGTTGTTGAAGGCCGATTACACCTTCCTGAACGAGCGTCTGGCCAAGCACTACGAGATCCCCAACGTGTTTGGGAGCCGCTTTCGGCGCGTGGAGCTCGAGCCGGAGATGAAACGCGGTGGTTTATTGCGGCACGGAAGTGTTTTGACCGTTACATCCTACAATACGCGGACTTCGCCTGTGATCCGAGGCAATTGGTTGCTGGAAAATCTCATCGGGACACCACCACCATCACCGCTTCCGGATGTACCGGCTTTAGATGAAAATAAAGTCGATGCCTCGGCTTCGATTCGTGAGCGTCTTGAGCAGCACCGGGCCAATCCTGCCTGTGCCAGTTGCCACAATTTGTTGGACCCGCCCGGGTTTGCGATGGAAAACTATGATGCCATTGGGCGTTGGCGTGAGTTTGAAAAGGGCGTTCGCGTCGATTCTTCCGGCGGATTACCGGACGGTAGCGTGTTTGAGGGTGTCGAAAAACTGGAAGATGGCCTTTTGGAGCGCCCGGAACTTTTTGTTCGAACTTTGAGCGAAAAATTGCTTACATTCGCGCTCGGTAGGGGAGTTGAAACTTACGACATTCCCGCCGTTCGAAAAATCGTAAAAGAATCCGAAGCAGATGATTATCGCTTTTCTTCAATCATTTTAGGTATAGTAAATAGTGTGCCATTCCAAATGAGAGTTAGTGCCGAAACTGAAATTGCTCCCAACAACCCCTGATCCAATTTGCCATGAGATTCATCACCAAAAAATTCATACCCCGAAGAGCCTTTATTAAAGGAGTAGGTGCATCCTTATCTTTGCCCTTGCTGGACGCGATGATTCCGGCGGCCACTGCATCCTCCAAAACGTCTGCAGTTGCCGTAAGAAGACTCGGTTATGTGTTTATGCCTATGGGCTGTGATCAATCGCGTTGGACTCCGAGAACGGAAAACACCTTAAACGAGCTTTCGCCCATTCTCGATTCCCTGGCCCCGGTTAAGGATAAGATTTCTGTGATGACCAACATGGAGTTGCGCCCTGCCTATCCAGGATCACACGCCACTTCAAATTCTTCGTTCCTTAGTGCTGCCAAAGCCAAGGTTACCGAGAGTTCGGATTATTACCTCGGCACTACAGCGGACCAGCTGGCTGCCCAGCAGATCGGACAGGTTACACAGTTGCCTTCCATCGAGCTGGCCATGGACCTCCTGCAAACAACCGGCCAGTGCGACAACGGCTATGCCTGTGTATATCAAAACAATTTGTCCTGGTCTTCACCCACAACACCACTTCCGGCGGAAGCGCATCCACGGTTGGTCTTTGAAAACCTATTTGGAGAAGGCGGAACTCTGGAGGAACGGAAGGCGGCCTTGGGCAAACGGGCCAGTTTGCTGGATGCCGTAGCGGAAAATATGAAAGCCTTACGCCGCGACTTGGGGGCTAGCGATCGTAACCGATTGAACGAATATTTAGATTCGATTCGGGAAGTAGAGCGCCGAATTCAGCAGGCAGAAAATGCATCGGAGGATAGCCCACTTCCAGATCTGGATCGACCGATGGGCGTTCCAGCCACTTATGCAGATCACTGTCGCTTGATGTTCGACCTGCAATTGCTCGCTTATCAGGGAGACATTACTCGTATTGCCACTTTCCAAATGGCGCGTGAAACCAGTAGTCGTTCCTATCCTGAAATTGGTGTTCCCGATCCTCATCATCCGCTTTCCCACCACGGGGATGATCCGGGTAAGATTGAACGCATGTCCAAGATCAACGCTTTCCATGTGTCATTGTTTTCTGAATACTTGAAAAAACTCAAAGACACACCCGAAGGAAATGGCTCATTGCTGGACAACGTTTTGATCCTTTATGGGAGTGGCATCGGTAATCCAAATGTCCACGATCATACAAATCTACCTGTGATCGTAGCTGGGGGAGCTGCTGGGGGAATGAAAGGAAACCGTCACATCCGCTTTAAGGAAGTAACGCCACTTGCTAATCTCCACTTATCACTTCTCGATAAGGCTGGTGTGAATGTGGATTACTTCGGTGACAGCACTGGTAAAATCGACGGATTATTTGAACCACTCTCAGTCTAGAAATCCAATCACCCCTAATCGATTGGTCATGAGAATAACATTTTTCTTCTGTCCCCTTCTTGCCCTTGGAATGGTTTCTTCAATGAGTGCCAGTCATCTGGCGGACGCAGTTGAAAAAAAGAATCAGTTCGAGATCGAAGCCCTGCTTACCAAGGACCTGGATTTGAATGTTCCTCAGGTGGATGGAATGACCGCGCTTCATTGGGCGGTTTACCATGATGATAAAGCGCTTACTCAACGGTTAATGAATCGAGGAGCCAGTGCAGTATCAAAGAATCGTTATGGGGTAACACCTCTCTATCTCGCCTGTGAAAATGGCAGTGCCAAATTGGTCCGATTGCTTTTGGATGCCGGAGCGGACCCTAATTCAGAGGTCCGTGGCGGGGAAACCGCATTGATGACCGCTGCTAGAACGGGGATTGTCGGAGTGGTTGAGACACTGTTAAAAGCAGGTGCTAATATTGATGCCAAAGAACGGAAAGATCAGTCGGCCATTATGTGGGCTGCTTCGGAAGGCAATTTGGAGGTCGTGAAGACCTTGATTAACGCCGGAGCAGATTATCAAACACCATTGAGGTTTGGCTTCACTCCATTTTACTTCGCTATTAGGGAGGGGCATTCCGAGCTGGTTCAGTATTTCTTGGAAATCGGTGAAAATCCAAATGGTGCTATTTATTACACTAAAGACCCGGGAAAATTTTGGGTCGTTCCTGGAACAAGTCCATTGATTTTGGCGATTGAAAATGGCCACTATGACTTGGCCGTTGAACTGCTTGAAGCGGGTGCTGATCCTAACGATATGCGAACAGGATTCTCGCCGCTGCATACGCTGACTTGGATTCGAAAACCTGATATTGGAGAATCCGCAAGCGGAGCTCCTTCGCCAAGGGGTTCAGGACGGCGCAATAGCGAGGATATCGCTCGTGACTTAGTTGATCATGGTGCTGACGTAAATGTCCAGCTGTTTAGGGGTCACAGAGCGGGTGGTCCGCGTTACCGCCAGAACAGTGCTCGCTACAGCCAAATTGGTGCCACTCCTTTCTTCCTAGCCGCTGATCGAGCCGACCTTCCATTTATTAAGCTGCTGCTTGAGTTAGGGGCCGATCCGTTTATTCCAAATGAAGATAATTGTACCGCATTATTAGTAGCGGCTGGAATCGGAAGCGCCGCTCCGGAGGAAGAGGCTGGATCTGAGGAAGAAATCTTAGAGGTTCTGGAATTTCTCCTCGGCCTGGGTATGGATATCAATTCGGTGGACGAAAACGGTGAGACCGCTATGCATGGGGCTGCCTATAAAAATGTACCTGAGGTAGTCCGGTTTCTTTATAGGCACGGTCATGTTATTAAAATTTGGAATAAGAATAACAACAAGGATCGAACCCCGTTGCTCATTGCCGAGGGCTATCGTCCTGGAAATTTCAAACCTTCGTTTGCGACAGTCGAAGCGATTATTGAAGTGATGCGGAACGAAGGCGTCGAGCCGCCTACCGGCCCGAAACCTAAGCACACGAATTTCGCGAATTAAGTAGCACCGAAAAATTGCACATGTTACTTTTCCTGCGGATTTAGCGAATCGGGGATTTCTTACCCTTTTAGGCTTTCTAGCCTTGGAATATTCTGCCAGTTTGAACACTCGCCCATCTTGGAACAGCCGGTGGGATAAAGGCCATCGGCTCATCAATTCGAATCCTCAAATGTCAATTAATCATCTATACTCAATATGACCTCAGAAAATTCTCGAACCACAGGCGGTCGTGGCCGTCTTTTTGACAGTGTAGTTGATACCATCGGCGATACACCTTGTATTAAAGTCAACAATCTCCCTCCTGAGGGAGTCACTGTTTATGTGAAGGCTGAATTTTTTAATCCAGCGGCTTCGGTAAAAGACCGATTGGCGATCAGCATCATTGAAGAAGCAGAAAAACGGGGGGATTTAAAACCGGGTCAAACGGTTGTTGAAGCGACCAGTGGAAATACCGGTATCGGGCTAGCCATGGTTTGCGCAGCTAAAGGATATCCGCTCGTTGTTACCATGGCGGACAGCTTCTCTAATGAACGTCGTAAGCTAATGCGCTTTATGGGAGCAAAAGTTATATTGACCCCACGTGCTGAAAAAGGCTTTGGCATGTATAACAAGGCGGTTGAATTATGCGAAGCAAACGGATGGTTCCTGGCTCGTCAATTTGAGACCGTCGACAATGCCTTAGTCCATGAAAACACCACTGGTCGTGAAATTCTGGCTGATTTCGCCGGTCAGCGTCTGGACTATTTCGTGACTGGTTATGGTACCGGCGGAACGCTTTCTGGGGTTGCACGTGTTTTGCGTAAGGAACGTCCGGAAACCAAAATCATTTTGAGTGAGCCGGCAAACGCCGCACTTGTGACCAGCGGCGTGGCTCAGGATCGTGGGCCTAACAATGAGCCGGCGGTCAGTCATTCTGCTTTTGAGCCGCATCCAATTCAAGGTTGGACCCCTGACTTTATTCCCTTTGTTCTTCAGGAGGCTCTGGATAGCAACTACTACGATGATCTGATTCCTGTACCCGGACCCGTAGGCATTGAGTGGGCCAATAAATTGGCCAGTCAGGAAGGGATCATGACAGGTGTATCCGGAGGCTCTACCTTTGCAATTGCTATGAAAATTGCTGAAAAGGTAGAGCCGGGTTCTGTGATCTTGGCCATGCTTCCGGATACTGGTGAGCGTTACCTTTCTTCGCCACTGTTCGAGAATATCGAGCAGGAAATGACCGAGGAAGAAATTGCCTTGTCGCTTTCAACACCGGGTTATCATATGCCGACTGAGTAGATTTATGGCGGAACATCCCAACGTACTTTTAATTTCGACTGATCATTGGCCGGCATCCTTTTTTGGATGTGCCGGCCATCCTTCAATTCAGACCCCTACATTGGATCAGATCGCTGCAAATGGTATTCGATTTACGAATTCCTATGCTGAGTGTCCGGTCTGTATTCCAGCACGCCGAACGTTGATGACCGGGACCACGCCTCGAACCCACGGGGATCGCGTATTTAGCGAACGGATGCCCATGCCGAAGGTTCCTACGATGGCGCAAACCTTCAGGAACGCCGGTTATCAGGCCTACGCGGTTGGGAAACTACACGTCTACCCGCAACGTGACCGCATTGGTTTTGATGAAGTGATTCTCGATGAGGAAGGCCGCCAATTCTATGGAGTGGTTGATGATTATGAGTTGTTTTTAGGAGACCAAGGCTATGCCGGGCGCTTTTTTGAGCATGCAATGAGTAACAATGAGTACAGTTACCGCCCCTGGTTCTTTCCAGAGGAGTTGCATGCAACCAACTGGGCTTCCAATCAGATCTGCCGTATCCTCAAGCGCAAAGACCCAACGCGTCCGGCCTTTTGGTTTTTATCATACCGTCATCCACACCCACCTCTGCTTCCTGTGCAGCAATACCTGGATATGTATCGGGATATGGGAATAGATCTGGATGATCCTTTTTATGGGGGTTGGACGGACATGGAAGATCCTTGTTTCAGCCTCCAAGTTGATTTTGATCGTGGTTCTAAGATGAGTCCTGAACAAATCCGCGGAGCACGTTTGGCTTTTTATGCATTGTGCACGCACATCGACCACCAGCTACGTATCGTTATAGGAACCTTACGCGAAGAATGTTTATTGGATAATACCATTATTTGTTTTACCTCCGATCATGGAGAGATGCTGGGTAACCATGGTATGTGGGCGAAACGTTTGTTCTACGAAAACTCAGCAAATATTCCCATGCTCCTGATGGGAGTGAAAGGCGACAAGCGAGTAGGGCACCATCTGACCGATGATCGGCTGGTTGGGTGGCAGGACGTGATGCCTACCCTGTTAGACCTATGTGGTATCAATATACCGGATACGGTTGAAGGACAATCCATGTTAAGTAATTCAACTAGAGACTATTTCTATGGCGAGTGCGATGAAGGATTACGCGCGACACGCATGATACATAATGGTCGTTACAAATTGATTTACTACAGTGCCGGCAATTGTTCCTTGCTATTTGATCTACAGGAGGACCCTAAAGAGTTGGTTAATTTGGCGAATTCTGATGACCATCAGGAAATCCTGACTGATTTACAATCCAAGTTAATTTCCGAGCTGTATGGTGGAGACGAAGACTGGGTTCAGAATGGAAAATTGGTCGGTTTACCCAATAAAGCATTCAAGATAGGCCCCAATAGAACTCTGACGAGCCAACGTGGTGCTCATTGGCCACCTCCTCCAACATCTGACATACCTCAGATGGAGTGGTATTCTTCGGACGACGACTAAGAAAGTATCGATAGGGCAAGAGCCTGTGTCTTATCGTTTTTACAAAATCATTTAGGACAGAATCATTATCAGTGAAACTCCTACATTTGCGCTCCATCCTCAGCTTTCTCTGCGAACTTTACTGTTAGAATTTAAATAATTAAACCTTGGCCGCCTTGGGCAATACCAGGTTATCGGTGACGTGGTCATAATTGACCATTTCGGAGATAACACCATCGATATGCGGATTTTGTAGTGCCCAAAGGTAGGCCTTTTGTGGAAGTTTCCAGCTCCCATCGATCGTGTTTTCCTTATGGGTGATCCGAGATGGATCAACTTCGGCGCGACCAGGACCTGAGTGCACCGCACGCGCCACTTTCATAGCGATGATATGGATGCCTTTGTTTGTGGCTTTTTCCAGTGATTCTTCAATATATCGATAATTGACGATATTACAGGCTATCATTGCGACCGAGTAAGGATTGTCTTGAGAAACCGCCTCTAACACGCCACCCGGATTATTGTGTGACGATACGCCAAGTTTGCGGACTTTGCCGGCGCATTTGAGAGTATTGAAAACCTCAAAGGTTTCCGGGTAATTCAAGATTTCTTCTGCGGTGTTGGCTCCATGGGGACACATTAAAATGTCGAGGTGATCTGTGCCCAGGCGGGTCAAGCTTTCTTCCACGGAATCAATGATCAATTGCTTGTAGTTTTTCTTCCGATCAATTTGGTGGCCGAATCGTTCCTCCATCACATTGCTGAGGGCCGACCTTCCCAACTGAGTGGCTTGGCTGCCAAAATAGTTCACCAGGTAGTCCGGATCTTTGGTCTTCCGAGCTTCGATGCGGTCCATGGCCAAGTTCCGCAATTTCTTCTGCTGGGATTCAGACTGACTATCAAAATCTTTTCAAAGAATTCGTTACGGTTGTTATTCCAAACGGATACTTTGGTGTTGAGGAATAAAGAGTCGCGAGGACGTGATTGGATCACCTTGGCATAATCTTCTTCGCTTCTTCCGCGACCGTATTGTAGGTATGTAACCAAATAATTGATACCGGTATATAGGGCACGCAGCACATGGTCGTAGTTGTCCGCGGCAATAGTGTTTCCGCCCATGATAACGCCTGAGATCATGAAACCGTTATTTCCCAGGAGGTGGTAGTCCATCTCCGACTGCTTGTTGCGCCATTCGATGTCATTGGACTCAGATCGGGCGAAGGCTCCGACTTATAGTGCCAGGGTTGAACCTCCTGCAGTTTTTATAAAATCACGTCTGGAAATCATCAGGTGAATGTAGTTTCGCGGACTCGTTTATTCCAGCTTTCCTATTTACTGCTTTCAAGGCTACTTAACAACTTGGGAGTAATTGGATCATTTGTCCTATTGCCCCAATGCTTGAGAGCCTGTTTCAGTTCTCCGGCGATTTTGGAATCCTGTTCTTCTGCCCACATGTTCTGAATTTCGCCCGGATCATTTGCCAGGTTGAAAAGCTCGGGCGCCCGAACGGTCGATAGAATAAGTTTCCAGTCTCCCTTGATTACACAGCGTTCTTCTCCTTTATCTATTTCCGGTTGGTTGGGGCGACTGCTTTTGTCGATGAAAGGGACGTTAACCATGACCAATGAGGCTCGGCCTTTGTCCGTTTTTTGGGTGATTTGGTTGCCCAGATTGGCGCCGTCCAAGCCTTCCTCCGGTGGTAGGTTCAGTAGGTTGAGCATGGTTTGCACCAGGTCTACAGAGGAAATGAGGGCTTCGCTTACTTGGCCTCCCGGTATGGTTCCCGGGTAACGCATGAGCATCGGGATGTTTGCTGAAATGTCGTAACACAATCGTTTGGCGTGGTCATTCCAACGGTGCTCAAAATGGTGACCGTGTTCGCTTGTCATCACCACTAATGTATTATCCGAAATGCCTTGAGCCTCCAGCGAGTCTAGTAATAGTCCCACTGCATCGTCGACGGCCGTGCACATGGCATAGTACTTCCGCCTTTCTTCATCGTCTGGATAAAGATTCGCATACATGGCTTCGTAATCTTCCGGAACAGAATAAGGCGGGTGGGGTGGATAGTAAGAAGTAAATGCGTAAAAGGGTTGGTCCTTTCTTGATGTCATAAAATTTATGACATCACTGGTGATCACCTCAGTCTGGTAGACCATTTCGCCATCCACTTCGTAGTAGTGACGTCGGCCTCGCCCATCGTTGGGGTATATCGGCATTTCGTCCCAGGCATCGCGAGCTGAATCCCCAAGGTGCCATTTACCAAAATAACCGGTTTGGTAGCCATGCTCACCCAGAATGTCCGAAAGAATTCGAACATTGGTATCCATGTCCCAGGTATTTTCCAATACACCCGAGTTGTGTGGATACAGTCCTGACATAATTGCGGCGCGGTTTGGCGCACAAACGGGTTGAGCGGTATAGGCGCGATTAAACCGAATGCCTTCGGATGCCATGCGGTCCAGATGCGGTGTTTTCACCTCTGTCCCACCATAGGCGCCAACGCCATCCTGACGGTGCTGATCGGTTAGTATGAACAGCAAATTGGGACTTTGCTGAGACTGGGAAAACAAACCGCATGTTAGGAAAATCCATGCTGCTATTGAGGAACAAATTCTTCTAATGAAATGAACAAAAGTTACTGGAAACAAATAGCTATTTCTGACAGAATAGGTGGTCCAGATTTTCATATACAGTAGATACAGTTCTAAGAATGAATCACAGGAATGAAAATGAAAATTAGAAATGCAATTATTGTTTTAATATTAGGTATTCTTATACCACTCCACAGTCAGGAAATTCCAGCGTTTATTGCCGCGTTGGAAGAAACATCAGTAGCCCGTCTTACTCCTGCAGATGCTCCTGAACAGTGGTTGTTAGCTCACGTTGATGTCGAAACGACCGGTCTGGTGCCGGGCTACCACGAGATGATTGATATTGGGGTGATCATGACCGATTTGGAAGGAAAGGAAATGGAACGTCTTTTTTTGCGCATCATGCCCGATCATCCCGAACGGACTGCTCCTGCTGCCTCGAGGGTGAATGGATTTTCGGTGGAGCTATGGGAGGAGCGGGGATGCATCAGCACGGTCGATGCCATTGAGCAACTGGTAGAGTTTCATAATCGAGTAGCCGGAGAAAAAGACGTTCTATTCGTGGCCTACAATGCCTGGTTCGACATTTCTTTTTTGGACCATCTCTTCCGGTCTTTGGGTAGAACTTGGCGGGAGCTTTACCACTACTTCATTTTGGACCTTCCATCCATGGCCTGGAGTATGGGTATCAACGATTTGGGTGGGCAGGGTATGTCTGATAAGCTGCAAGTTGAACCTGAGACCTCCGACCTTTTGAAGCACACCGGGATAACCGGAGCTGCATCAAACGTTGATGTTTATCGTGCGATCCTTCGACTTAGAGATCGGAAGTAAGTTTGCTGATATTGCATTTTCTCAAGCTGCCTGTTGAGATTGTCCAATGGTGAGCAATATCCATCGATTCTTTTTATTTTCATTATCTATTTTCGCGTGCCTGGTCTTCGCCCATCTGGTATATTCCTCAAGCCTAAAGTTATTAAATCTGTGACACGGGCGAAGCGATCATGATGATGTTCGTGCTGTTGGAAACTGTGCCACGGTAACGCGTGTTTTTCCGGAGTTTTCCCCAATCCGGATCTGCGCCAAAGCGTTTCCAATTCGCATTGCGTTCTTCCATGTTTTTGAAGGCACACATATAAATCAGGTTTGGCATGAGAGGACCTGCCAGGGTGTGTCCGAAGAACACGGGATGAAGCCCCACATTGCGAAAAATTTCAATTTCTCCGCCTTCATTGAACATTTCCACCTTAAGGGCGGTTTTCAAACGATTGTGAGCTTCGTAAATGCGCATTTCAAAAATACGTCCATCGACACCTTTTACCGCTTTCGGAATTTCCACCTGGGGCATGTGAGAAAAGCAGCTCATCAACGTGGTTTCCATACGTTCATATAACTGGTCCTCCATGGTTGTGTCTGAGGTCGCTTTAAAATCGTTGGTGGCGGTCAATTTCTTCCAGGCAGTTAGAAAAGAATCCATATCCTTATGAGGAATTAGGACATAAACATCCGCTCCGTGTGAGCCATGGAGTGGCTTGAATACCCCAATCGGGCTGCAGCCTTGCTCGTTCAAACCGGGGATAAGAGTTTCGACCAAATAGTTTTCCAACTTGGTTACAGCGGGTGTGTTCCGAACTTCGAAGCGAATGAGCTCTAGATACCCTTGAGGTTTTTTTTCATGGTGAGCTCCTTGGAGAAAAGTGTTGGAGCCGGCCCCGGCAATTGCTGCGGCAGTTATAAACTTTCTTCGATTCATAGTGGCAAGTTCGATTGATGAAGTTCAAATAGTAGTTAGTAAAAAGGCTTAGATTCTTCATCTCAACTAATATTTCCAAATTCTCAGATTAAATAACTCTTCTTGTCAGCCCATTGATTCGAAAAGATCTTAAGGATTGTCCTAGACAGGGTGGTCAGGAAATATCTTAGGATACTCCTTCAACTCGAACATTATGAGAATCATACTCCTATTTATTGCTTGGCTCCTCCCCCTGGGTTTGAATGCAGGTTTTGAAACACTGAGAACTTTTCAGAAATCCGCTATTGAGAATGAAATAACGGGGAGCAATGTGGTTATGGTTTATCAGGACGGTCGGGTCGTTTACTATCATGCTCAAAATTCCGGTAAATCGGGAGATAAAGATATTTCTCCTAATACGATTTTCCCAATCTGGTCAATGAGCAAACCGATCACGATTGTGGCGATGATGACCCTCTATGAAACCGGGTTAATTGATTTTGACGATCCGGTTTCCAAATACATTCCCGAATTTGCAGACATCCAATGCCAGAGTGAGGATGGTCCGTATGATTGCGAGAATGAGCTCAAAGTAATTCACCTTTTAACGCACCGTTCCGGATACTCATACCCCTTCGTTTCCAATCAAAAGGGCACCGCAAGTTCTATTCGGTACGATAATTTGGAATCGTTTGCTAAAGACGTGGCAAATACTCCTTTGGCCTTCGAACCAGGTGAAAAATATTTGTATGGATTGAATCAGGCCATACTCGGCCGAATTGCCGAAGTGGCGACGGGTAAAACTTTCTATGAATACTTGAAGGAGGCGGTCTTTGAGCCGCTGGAAATGACGAATACCAAGTTTCACCTCACTGATGGCGAGCGAGCGAGTCGATTCCAACCTTTGTTTATCAATACAGGTGTTTTAAAGGGGTTTACCTTCGAATTGAATGAGTTGAGTTATTCGGAGGAAAGTGAGGCCTACTATGGGGGCGAAGGCCTTGTTTCCACCATGACGGATTATTCGAAATTTTGCCGGATGCTTTTGAATGGCGGGAGCTTGAATGGAAAGAAAATCATTACTCCCAAAAGTATTGGATTGATAACTCAAAAACACTCGGAAACCTTTCCTATGGAGGAGTTCGGCCATTCAAACAAGCTCGGATTTTTAATGGGTTTTTCCTTTTTTGTATTGGACGATCCGGAAGTGGATCGAAGTGGCGCTCCCAAGGGAATCTATGGTTGGGCCGGCTACCACAATACGCACTTCTGGATCGATCCGGAGACAAATCTCTTTGCATTGTTTATGAGCCGGGCTCGCGGTGTGCCATCCGAATTTCAGCAGAGCTTGCGAAAGGCTGTTTACGACTCATTGAAGTGAGTTCGATTGGAAATTTCAATCAGCTGAAACTATTTCGCGGGTCGGGTGAATGAATAAATCGCCAGAATTATTACAATGACGAGTGATATCTCCAGTTCGAGTGCATAAGTCAGTTGTTTTCTTGTAATGTATTTCCGGATGCAGAAAACTGGACTCGATGCCTTGGGTTTGCTGGGCTATCCATACCGAGTCCCCCGCACCTTCACTGATTAATTCAATTAGCCGGCATTGCTCCATCTGATTTCCTCGTCTTTCCTTTGCTGGCGCAATTCGCTCAAGTCGCTTCGCTACTTCCTTGGCATCCTTTGTAGGAAGCGACTGTAAAAATCTCTCCGAGCACTCATGGGATTGCAGCAGATCCAGTACAGCCTGTTTAATTTGGAGTTTTTTAACTTATAGGGGATTTCCACTAGAGTGCGAGTTTTTTGCAAGCGACGTCAATTTGGCAATCATCGCTTCGCGAAATTAGAATTCAGTGCAGTTCGCTTCGCAGCTTCTAAAACAAACTTCTACTTTTTCGAACTGGGCGAATCGTATATAAATCCCAGATATGCCATTACCGCATCATCGCCAACAAGTTCGTCTGTGGGTCTTGGTTGATCCTTGTTGAAGACATAGAGCTCTGCAGGTTCGAGGACGGTCACAGAAGTTTCGTCAAACCCTTCATCGTATCCGACCCGTTTGTAAGGTAGTCCCAGGTGGTGTCCGAAGAAGCCATAGGAGATGGCTCTCTTCGAAAAGCCGTAGTCGTGGCCTTCGGTTGCCAAGTGAACGTTTTCGACCTTGTGCTCCGCATCATACAGTGCATAGACGCTTTGTACATACGGGTACTCAATACGCGGTGTGTTCCGGGTCCAGTCGGCTCCATTTGAGGTCATAAGGAGCGGGCGTGGAGCTGCCAGGGCAGCGAATTCTACATTGTTGGTTTGCACACGGCTGGTATGTATTGGCATGCCGCTTTCGCAAATACACCCTCCGAAAAAATGAGCTGAGACCTGTACTGTAGGCGCTGATACGGTAATGCGATCATCGATGGCGGTGAGCATGAATGTTTGGGTGCCACCTCCGGAACCACCCGTCATGCCAATTCGTTTTGGGTCTACGTCGGGTCGCGACAACAAATATTCCAAAACGCGCTTGCTGTTCCAGGTTTGCAGAAGAGCTGCTATGGGCATTCTGTGGTTGATCTGTTTCGATTCCCCATGCCCAACCATGTCATAAGCGAAGGCGATCGCACCCATTCTCGCAAAGGAGGCGCAACGTAGCTGCATGTAATGGGTCAACCGTTTGTTCGGCATATGGCCATGAGGGTTAAGGATGGCGGGATTTTTGTCTTTCGGATTCACAGGCGTGTATAAATTACCGGTGATATAAAAACCGGGAAAACTTTTGATCGCGATGTTCTCCACCGCGTAACCATCCATCTCGCGGCGGCTGTTGATGATAGGTTCAAAATCTCCCTCAATCTTAGGCATGTGGTCCCAATGCAGACCGTCCAAAATGCCTTGGCGGATCTTGGCTTTGCGCTTTTCCCACGAAGCTTTGTTATTCCAGGTTGCAGCAAACTCCTTCATCTTGAGATTGGCTTCATCGGGCGTCCAGTGATGACCCCGGCAGAGCATACCATCTGTTATTGCCTCATTTAGGATTAGCATCTCCGATCCGCAAACGGAGCCCGTTATTGTAATTAATAGAGTAAGAAGGTTTTTTCGTGACATGAATCGTTCAGAGATTGGAATCAAATAATTAATTTGTGTCCTATGTGACAATAATCCCGATTATCCAAGTTCGAATGTTGTGATTCCGTAAATTTTATTCCAATTCATGGAGAGAGGTTGGCCAAAATGCATGGGAGCACAGCCAAATACTTCTTCCATGGATTGGCGTTCCGCCTTTATAATGAAAAATCCCATGAACCCTTATTGATTCCCTTAGGTCATAAGGCAGTTGCAGCCAGGCCGCTTCCCTGAAAACAAAAGAATAAAAGGCTTGGGAGTTTCGCTGTTGGCCTGGGGATTTTCATCAAATCTTGTTTAAATTCAGGCACCCCTGAACGAAAGATCAATTTAAATTAATCGGGCCGATCCATCTCAATAAAGGCGGCGAAAACACTGAAAATTAGTTAATTTTCAAAAATTTTTGCTGAAAATGTTAACTTTTTCTAATTTTTATGATTTGCTTAGTGATTCTTCAATGGATTCACTGAATCAATAGGCCGAAATCGTAACTTTGCTTATTCAACATCAGTCTGCATTGTGTAACCTGAATGGTGCGATTGATGAATTTCCTATTTTTCCGAGGAGCTTTCACCAGAAGAAACCGCCGAGTTTTATGGCAAAGGAAGACCCTGATTGTTAGAATGGATTTAACGTACACTAATACCCTTATAAAAATTCTCACTGAGCGATTACCATTCGTGGCACTTGCTTGCTCTTTCCTGATTCTCACAGAATCGGCAAACGCTGCTCATCATGATCAAGCGGAGATAGAACGCCTTTTCACGCTTAAGATATTGCCTTTGATGTCGCAAAAATGTTTTGGCTGCCATGGTGATGATCCGGAAGAAATCGAAGGCGGACTTATCATGCATACTTTGGACGATCTTCTATTAGGCGGGGATGGATTTGGAGATGTGCTAGTACCAGGTGATGCTGAGGCAAGTTTCATGTTTAAGGCCATTAAGCGGGAAGATCCTGACTATGAAATGCCTCCGAAAGAAAATGATCGGCTAACCGTCGCTCAAATTACCGACTTTGAAACCTGGATCGACGCTGGTGCTCCTTGGCCAAGTGAAGAACGGCAAGCAGAAGTCCGTTTGGCGGAAAAAGGCGTTCTGGAAAATGAAGATGGCATACTTTGGAAAACTTCAGGCGGTCAAGGGGATGAGTGGACTTATCGTCGATATGCCAAAGAGGACCTATGGGCTTTCAGACCTGTGAGAAAACCGGAGTTTCCCAACAAAGAGAACGTTATAGACCACTTCGTCAGGGCAAAGCTCGAGGCCGTTGGATTTAAACCTTCACCCAAAGCCGATGCTTTGACTCGCATCCGTCGGGCTACCTTTGACCTGACTGGTTTGCCACCAACTCCGGAGGAAGTTAGAGCCTTCGTCGCGGCAGATAGGAAAGATCCAGATAGGGCTTGGTCAGTTTTAATCGATCGATTACTCGCCAGCGACCGCTACGGCGAACGTTGGGGGCAGCATTGGCTGGATGTAGCTCGATATGCTGATACTGCTGGCATGTCCAACGATTATGAGAAGTCCAACGCGTGGCGGTATCGTGACTATGTCATACGTGCCTTCAATGACGACAAGCCTTATGACCAGTTCATCTTGGAACAGTTGGCCGGAGATGAAATGGCCAGTCAATTGGTTGCGGAACGCTTAAGCGGTAAAGAAGCAAACATCGAAATTGTACATAAGATAGGTGCTTACACTGAAGATGAAATTGAACTCATGGTTGCGACCAGTTTCTTGCGTATGGGTTCATTCGATACAGCTATGGTGCCCAACAACGAGAGAAGACAGATATTCTTGGATGATGTGGTGAATTCGGTAGGGCAAACCTTTCTGGCAACAAACATGCGTTGTTTAAAATGCCATGATCACAAATTTGATCCTCTTCCCACCAAAGACTACTATCGCATGTATGCCACGTTTGCTGCCACGCAGTTGGCAGAGCGTCCGGTCGAGTTTAGTGAACAGGAAAACATGATCGGTATGGAAGAGGGTAAGGCGATTGTCGAAAGATTGCACACATACGCAGCTGATCGTATGAATGCCTTATACGAGAAGCGGGAAACGGCGGCCAGGGCTTGGTTTGAGGAAAGAGGCCTGGAATACATTAACCACGCCGACCGAAAGAGCTTGGATGACGATGTGAAACCTCCCCGTGATATCGGATTGGATTATGTCGGCGAAGGACGCCTCAAGGTCCGCGAACAGGATGATTGGATTTGGAACCGTCGTAGGGAGCGTTACGAGCCCATGATTCAGGGTGTTTATAATGGGACGGATTTCCTGGCCATGAATGCCCGCAAATTGCGTATGCGTGAAGACAACCCCGAGGTTAACATGGACACTCACATTTTAATGGGTGGATCTGTTTCCGCACCTGCGGACAAAGTTTCTCCCGGTGTATTAAGTGCCCTTGGATTGGCCGTTAATGAAAACGCTGAGGATCCTTATGTAATTTCCAAGGATTTTGATGGCCGCCGGCTCACCTTTGCCAAATGGGTGGCTCACCCGCAAAACCAGCTGACTACACGCTCCATCGCAAACCGCCTCTGGCAGCATCATTTCGGAAAACCGATCGCCGGTAATCCAAACAACTTCGGAGCCAAAGGCGGAAAGCCGACTCATCCGAAGGTTCTCGATTATTTGGCTTCAGAGCTCGTTGAAGGTGGTTGGAAATTGAAGCGCCTGCACAAGATGATCATGATGTCTGATACCTATCAGCAGGGGAATAGTCATCCTAAGTTGGAAAAGTTACTCGAGGTGGATCCAAATAACTACTTGTTGGCTGTGTATGAACCACGGCGTTTAACTGCCGAGGAACTTCGCGATGGTATGTTGGCTATTACTGGAGAACTAAATAACGAAATGGGTGGGCTCCCTATTATGCCGGAGATCAACACGGAAGTGGCGCTTCAGCCCCGTATGATCCAATTCTCGATCGCTCCGGCCTATCAACCTTCCAAAACCCCCGATCAGAGGAATCGCCGCAGTATCTATGCTTACCGCGTGCGCGGACAAGCTGATCCGTTCTTGGAATTGTTTAACCAGCCCAATCCGAACGATTCCTGTGAAATGCGCGACTCGGTATCCGTTTCGCCGCAGGCATTTACGCTTATGAACAGCGATGTCGTGACTGACCGTTCCATCGCTTTCGCACTTCGACTTGAGAAAGAAAGCAATCGCCTAAAATCACAGATCACCAAAGCATTTGAACTGGCCTTGGGTCGAAAGCCTGACCGAAAAGAGATGAATCGAATGTTTGAATACATTGAAGATATGCGTGTCTACCATCAACGTTTTGAAGTGGAACCTGTTGAATACCCTACTGCCATTATCCGGTCTCTGGTAGAAGAATTTTCCGGAAAGCCTTTTGAATACAACGAAATTATGCCTGTGTTCGAGGACTACATACCCGACAAAAAAGCGGCTGACGTGAGTCCCGAAACCCGCGCATTGGCGGACCTCTGTTTGGTCTTGTTTAACAGTCATGAATTTGTTTATGTTTATTAAACTTCACAATCGCCTCGTAGGAGGCGCTTTACGCCCCGATTGCTTTGAGGTCTATTGTATAATCGCGGAATAAAGCCGCTCCTGCAGTTTAAAATTTCCTGAAAGTATCCCCATGAAACCACCCATCTGTTCCCGTCCTATTTCCACCCCGATGTCGCGGCGCAACTTTCTTTGTGGTCTTGGAGCCTCTATTGGATCTATTGCTATGACAGACCTTTTTGCCGCAGATTATGTCTTACCCAAGCCTGGTCCGTTGGCACCGAAGGATCAAATGTTCCCATCCAAGGCCAAACGGGTTATAATGCTTTTTATGGAGGGTGGTCCCGGCCACATGGATACCTTTGATCCGAAGCCGGAGCTGCAGCGTCTGCACAAATCCGAGTCTTCTCTTACGAAGGAAAGCGACCCCTTTAAGTTCTTTGTAGGAAGTCCATTCCAGTCACGCAAAGTCGGGCAATCAGGAATCGAGATGAGTGACCAGTGGAAGTACTTGGCCGATCCTGAGGTTGCTGACGAACTTTGTAACTACCGTGGATGTCAGGCCGAATCGGTTAACCACCCAGAAGCCTTGTTCCACATGAATACTGGAAGCCGTCTGGGTGCGGATCCATCCTTTGGAGCTTGGACTACATACGGGCTCGGTTCCGTGAATCAAAACTTGCCCGGCTATGTGGTCATGACCGAGCTGGCCATGCCACAAGGCGGATCCAGGAACTGGTCAAACGGTTTTCTGCCAGCACATCATCAAGGTACGCGTTTGAGGTCTGCGGGTTCACCAATCCTGGATCTTAAATCACAGCCCAATAAAGTACGCGGTCACCAGCGCCGTACGATTGATGAGTTGGCTTTCCTCAACGACATACACGCCAAAAAGCATCCTGAACACGCAGACCTGGATGCTCGTATGGAAAGCTACGAGCTAGCTTACCGGATGCAGATGGAAGTTCCCGAAATAATTGACCTTTCACGGGAACCTGAATACATCCGCGAAATGTATGGCTTGGAGGATAAAGAGACTGAGGCATTTGGCTGTCAGTGCCTGATGGGTCGCCGATTGTTAGAGCAAGGCGTTCGCTTTGTGCAAATTTTCTCCGGAGGATGGGACAGCCATGATTATCTGGAGGAAGGTCACAGTTCCCGTATCCGCAGCGTCGATAAGCCGATGGCCGGATTGATCAAAGACCTCAAGCAGCGTGGTATGCTCGAAGATACCCTGGTTATCTGGACAGGTGAATTTGGACGCACAGCCGATAACAATAAACGGGGAGGCGTTTTTTCGCTCGGTCGTGATCACAATCCGAATGCCATGACGATGCTACTGGCTGGCGGAGGTGTTAAAAAAGGGGCCATTGTCGGAGCAACCGATGAGCTGGGTAATTCCGCGGTGGATGTTGTTCACCCCATTCGTGATCTGCACGTTACTTTGCTTCATTTGTTAGGGCTTGATGACAACAAGCTGACCTATTTCCACGCTGGACGGTACAAGCAGTTATCTCAGTTTGGTGGGCAGGTGGTTACCGAGTTGCTGGCATGATTTAAGAACGAGTCTGTTGCCTGAGCCAGTACGGCTAGCACCCGAGCTAAAGGCATTTGTGCGAATTTTTACGCGACGAAGTCCCCCTTCAGGTTTCGCACGCAATTGTCTTGGGATTCTGCCAATCCTTAATATCTAAGGTCTTTTACGAAGCTTTGTGGTACAGGAGCACGGCTTCCTTTAAAACGCCAAAATCTTGAATGCAGAAATATTTTAATGGCCCTTATTATTTTGACTTATTTTCTAAGCCGCCGGCTACCCCCAAGTGCATTGCCGCTTGTAAATATCGATCATTGTGACACTATACGATGCTGTGAATATGCCAAAAGTTGGAATAAATTCGGGTATCATCCTAATCACTCTAGGGATTTTGGGCTATTTTGCTGGTGGAATGGTGAGCTGGACAGCGCTCATTCCAGCCATCTTCGGCCTTCTAATTTTAATCCCTTCATTGATTGCACGGAATCCCGACAAACTGAAGTTAGGTATGCACATCGCTGCTACCTTTGGACTGCTTGGATTTTTCGCTCCTTTGGGTCGTATTATCCCTACTGCAGCCAAGGGTGAATTTGTCTTCAATCTGGCGATCGCCTCCATGATTGGCATGCTGGTTGTCTGCGGTATTTTCCTGGTGCTTTGTATCAAGTCCTTTAAAGAAGCTCGTCAAAATAAGGCATCCGGGAATTAGAAGGAGACTTGGTCCCTAGTTCACGCAATCATTACTTTAGACTTTAGAGAGTTGGTCGGAAACAGTCTAACTTGCTAAAGTTCTGTTTCCGCTCAAGCGTTTACCAATTTTGGATTACGAAAGAAACTTTCGATCCACCTGTAAGCTCGAATTAGTCTAGCCTGAAACGGTTTGGTTTGAAGTACCCCAAAGGTTTTTAAAATCTGATCCATAGATTTGGGGTTTACTCATAGATTGCTCAGTTCTTAAAATAGAAATTCAGGAGTGAAAAAATACATCTTACTTTTTGGGGTCCTATTGTACGGTTTAATCTGTGGAAGCATTGCTGCACCTCCCAACCTGGTGGTCTTGTTATCAGACGACCTCGGTCGACTGGATACTTCGGTTTACGGCTCGCCTGATGTGCGAACACCGACACTGGATTCCCTCGCGGAGCAAGGGATGACTTTCGAGAACGCCTATGTGGCGTCTCCGTCCTGTTGTCCGAATAGAGCTTCGCTGTTGACCGGATTGATGCCGGCCCGCCATGGGGCCCACCCCAATCATAGTCATATGAAATCGGGAACGAAAGAGCTGACTGGAGTTTTGAAGGAAATGGGATACCAGATCGCATCTTTGGGCAAAGTGAAGCATCGAAGAGCAAAATTCGACGGTTGCGACTTTCTTTACCAAGATCCGGAAAACATGTCGCGAGATCTTCAAAAACTGATCGATTCGGGGGAACTTGAAGATGGGCCCGTTTGTTTTTTTGTAGGCGATCGCCGGCCCCATGTTCCCTGGATCGAGGAAATGATTTACGATCCAGAAAAGGTGATTTTGCCGTCCAACTTCATAGACACCCTAGAAACGCGCGAGCATTGGGCACGGTATCTCTCAGACATCACGCATATGGATGCGGAAATGGGTCGGGCTTTGGATATAGTTAGAAAACAATTTGGAGAGGATTTTATTTGTCTCTTCACCAGCGATCACGGCAGGCAGTGGCCGTTTGGAAAATGGAATTTGTATGATAGCGGAACCCGCGTTCCGCTGATCGTTACCTGGCCGGGACAAATCAAAGCCGGTGTCAGAAGTGATGCCTTTGTCAGTTGGGTGGATCTAATTCCAACCTTAGTTGACCTTGCCGGTGGTACAGTTCCATATGACATTGATGGAAAATCCTTTGCCAAAGTATTAATGGGCGAAACCCAGTCACACAGTGACAAGATCTTTACCACGCACACAGGTGATACGATCTATAATATCTATCCCATTCGCAGTGTTCGGGTGGGCAACTGGAAATTTATTCACAACTTGAGACCGGATGCGATTCATACAAACCACTCGGATATTTTGCGGAAACCGCGCAGTGGCGGTTATTGGGCATCCTGGGATGCTGCCGCCGAAACCGATTTCCGTGCAGCGGCTATCATTAAGTCCTATTATACCCGACCGGAGTTTGAGCTGTTTAACCTCGATGACGATCTTCTGGAGCAGCAAAACTTGGCCAGTGAAAAGAAGTATCAATCCAAACTTGAAGAATTTCAGGATGTGTTATCGGGTTGGGCTATTAATCAGGGAGACGACCTAAAAGCGCACCGGGAACCTTACTTGCACACCGGTGATCTTGAGAAAATTCGAGCTAATGTTATCAAGCAGAGGAACCGCCGATAGATCTAAAATTTTCTAAATTAAAATTGCAGACCGATATTTTTCCGAATAAGTATTATACCTTGAATACCCTTAAAAATTGTTTTATTTATTTTTTGTTTTTGTTGATTGCGGTTCCTCTAAGTTTCGCGCAATCTGGTAAGGATCTGCCGGCTGGATTCACCACTTTGAACATCGGTGACAAAGCTCCTGACTTTGCCTTACCGGGAATTGATGGAAAACGATACACCCTCGCCGATTTTGGCGGAACTGAAGTGTTCGTCGTCTACTTCACCGGCACCCATTGTCCGACCTCGCATGGCGCGATGGGACGCATGCTCAAGTTTGTCGATGATTTCAAGGATAAGAGCTTTTCATTCGTGGCTATCAATCCGAATCACTCTTCTGGTTTGCGCCCCGATGAATTCGGCCATACCGATTATGATGAAACGTTAACCGACTCGAAACGTTATGCTGAAGACTATGGTTGGACTTTTCCATTTCTCTATGATGGCGATACGCAAAGCACTTCCAAGGCTTATGGCTGCCTGGCCACGCCTCATGTGTTGATTTTCGACAAGGAACGCAAGTTGCGTTACAATGGCCGTTTTGATGATTCACGTTTTCCCGATCCGGCCACAGTGACCAGTCCCGATGCCCGAAATGCGGTTGAGGCCTTGTTTGCCGGGAAACCGGTTCCAGTGGAAACAACCCGTGCTCACGGCTGCTCTACCAAGTGGAAGGAGCGTAATGCTCACGTAGCTGAAGAGGAAGAGGAATGGCAGTCTCATCCTGCCACCATTGAGAAAATCGACGCAGCAGGGGTGGCCGCATTGCGCAAGAATGGAACCAATAAATTGCGACTTATTAATGTATGGGCAACCTGGTGCTTCCCCTGTGTTGAGGAATTTCCGGATCTGACTTCAATCGCTCGCAAATTCAGCCGGCGTGAATTCGAACTGATCACCATCAGCTTGGATCAACCCAGCCAAAAGGTTAAAGCAGAGGCGTTTCTTAGAAAGCACCGGGCCGTTTTGAGTGCCAAGCTCAAAGAAACCGTCTTAGCTGAGGGCCGCACAACCAACAATTACTTGTACAGTGGCGCCAGTGTCGATGCTCTTGCGGAAGCTCTGGATCCCGATTGGCCCGGGCCGATTCCGTATTCCATCCTCGTGGACCAGGACGGCAATGCACTTTACCGGAAACTTGGCATCATTGATCCGGATAAGGTGCGAGGAATCATTCTCGATACTTTGACCCGCCACTACATTCCGCCGAAGGATAATTAGGTCTGGGTTTTTTTAATCGCGGAGGGCGCTGGGAACGCAGGGAAATTAAGTTTTAATTTTAAATTTTCGAACGATGTTCTGTGGCATTGTGCACCCTATAGACCTGTCTCGCCGCAAGTACGAATGCGGAAACGAGCGATTAACTTGATCGCCTTGAAAATTAAGAATTTAGTTCGCCAATTTGAGTCTTCGAGCAAATGGGTTTGCCCTTTATTATCTAATTACTTTTAGTCGACTTTTTTTACTTATGCCGCAGTGTTTATTCTCTAATAAAAAAGGCCTCATTATTGTAGTAAGTCTTATCGGATTGTCGGCGCCATTATCAACGGGTCAGGGCCCAGTATCCGCCAATGGTTTCGGCGTCGTAGGCCGACCGAACATTCTTTGGCTCACCTCGGAGGACCATTCGGCTTATTGGTTGGGCAGCTTCGGCAACAAGAATGCCCATACGCCTAACCTTGACGGATTAGCCGAACATGGGATTCGCTATACCAATTTCTTTGCCAATGCCCCGGTATGTGCGGTTGCGCGAACATCCCTCATTTTAGGAACCTATGCACCTCACCTTGGTTTACAGCACATGCGAAGTGGTTACGAAATTCCGGACTACATACGAACGTATTCTGAGGTGCTCCAGGATGCGGGTTATTACGTCACCAATCGATCAAAGGACGATTTTAATTTTCCTTATGATAAAAACCAAGTTTGGAGCGATGTTGGACTGCAAGCACATTACAGAAACCGCCCGTACGGATCGTCCTTTTTCTGTATTTTTAATTCCACTACGACCCACGAAAGCAGCCTGTTTCCGACAAAATACAAGCGTTACCGTGATGAAGGAATTATTCCGGAAACCACCCGCGTTGATTTTGCCGACGTTGTTCTGCCAACCTATCTCCCCGACTTGCCAGCCATCCGTGAGGATCACGCAATTTACCATGATGTGATGACCGCAATGGATAAGGAAGTCGGAAAGCTTCTGGCAGACCTGGAAGCAGATGGCGAGGCTGATAATACAATCATTTTTTATTTTTCTGATCACGGCGGTGTAATACCCAGAGCCAAGCGGTATTTGCAGGACACAGGAACCAATGTTCCACTGATTGTTTACTTCCCCGAGAAGTGGAAGCACCTCGCGCCAGCTGGACCGGGTTCTGTGATTGACGACCCAGTTTCCTTTATTGATTTACCGCCAACGGTTCTAAACCTAGCCGGTGCTGAAGTGCCTGGCCACATGCATGGTACCCCTATTTTCGGTACGGACAGCTCCAGAGGTCCACGATCTTTGGTTTTCTTGTACGGTCACCGTTTTGATGGCCAGATGCTTAAATTCGAACGTGGTTTAACCGATGGACACTTTCGATATATTCGGAATTTTCATCCTTTTCGTCCCCAATGCTATCCACACGGATATACGCATGGACAAGCAGCCTGGCAGACCTGGTATGCCGCTTTTAAGGCTGGCGAAACGAATGCTGTCCAAAGTAGCTATTGGGAGCGCAATCAGCCCGTGGATGCTCTGTTCCATACCGACACGGATCGCTGGGAAGTGAAAAACATGGCAGGGGATCCCGCCTATGCCGAAAGGTTGGAGTTCATGAAACAGAGTCTGATTCGGCAAATGACTGAAATTCGTGACATCGGTATTATCCCTGAAGGTATGTGGCACGATCTGATGGGCGAAGGAACCATTTACGATTATGTGAACCGTCCGGATTTTCCTTACGAGGATTTGTTGAACTTAGCATTTAAAGCCACCGATGGCAGTATGGCTTCATTTGCTCGCTATCAAGTGGCTCTGGCCAGCGACAATCCTATTGAGCGATATTGGGGATTGGTTGGTTGCACGATTCTTGGTAGCGAAGCTAAACCGGCCCTTCTGGCTATTCGAAGATTGACTAAAGATGAGATGCTAATCAATCGGGTTGCTGCCTATACAGCTCTAAGTCAAATGGGTTGGAAGAAATTTGCAGTAAAAGGAATACTCGAATTGTTAAATGGTCCAGTCACGAACATGGCGTTTACGGATGCTATTGATACTTTGGTCGGGCTGGGCGAAGAGAATCAAATCACAGACGCACAGCTCCAATCTATTCAGGACAAAGTAGCTGCCATCAAGCCTTCCAATCGCAGTATGAGCCTGGTTGCGCAGGCAGCGGACACCTTGTTGAAGGCTCGTAATTTATAGGATAGTTTAAATGAATTTCTTTCCCCTAAACTACTAAAATTATGGCACGACAAAAACAACTGCTGACTATTATCGGAATTTTGAGCATTGGATCGGCAATCTGTGCACAAAGTAGACCAAACATCTTATTTATCTTCACGGACGACCATTGCGAACAGGCATTAAGTGCTTATGATCCTACTCGCATGTCGACACCTAACATGGATCGGATTGCGAATGAAGGCATGAAGTTCAAGCGTTGTTATGTGACCAATTCAATTTGCGGTCCCAGTAGGGCTGTTATTCAAACAGGATTGTATAGCCACCTGAACGGGTTCTTCAGGAACGGGAATCGATTTAACGGCGATCAGAGGACTTTCCCCAAAATGCTGCAACAGGCAGGCTACCAGACAGCTGTTGTCGGTAAGTGGCATCTTTCATCCACTCCAGTGGGATATGATCACTATGATGTGCTCGTGGGTCAGGGGCCTTACTACAATCCTCCCATGATCACTCGCGGATTTGACGGTGAGCCAGTGACTCTGCCGAATACGGGTTATACCACGGATGTTATCACCGATAAAACCTTGCGTTGGCTTAAGACTTCCAGGGATCCCAATAAGCCCTTCATGTTGATGTATCAGCACAAGGCTCCCCACCGTGATTGGAAGCCAGGTCCAAAATACCTGAATTGGTTGGACGATGTGACCATACCGGAACCGGCAACTTTATTTGACGACTATTCCGGTCGCACACAGTCGGCTGCGCTGCAGGCTATGGAAATTAAGACGCACATGAACGCTCGGGACCTCAAGTTGGAACCACGCGGAAACCTCAACCAAGAGCAATGGACCCACTGGAATGCGGCTTACGAGAAAAAGAATAAGGCTTATCTTGCGCGCCAGAAATCCATGACCGAAAAAGAAATTATACAATGGAAGTACCAGCGCTACGTGAAAGACTACTTGCGTTGTGTAAAATCTGTAGATGATGGAATCGGTCGCGTCTTGGATTACTTAGACGAAACCGGCCTCGCGGAGAATACCGTCGTGATTTATTCTTCCGACCAGGGTTGGTACCTCGGGGAGCATGGATGGTTCGACAAACGTTGGATGTATGAGGAATCCTTGAAGACACCCTTGCTGGTTCGCTGGCCGGGTGTGATCAAGGGAGGTTCTGTCCGCGATGAAATCGTTTCCAATCTGGACTTTGCTCAAACATTCCTGTCATTGGCCAATGTCAAGGTTCCGGAAGATATGCAGGGGCGCAGTCTTGAGCAGCTTTTCCGTGGTATAAATCCGGATAATTGGCGCCAAGTCTTTTACTATCACTATTATGAAAATCCTGGCGGTCACAACGTCGCACGTCACTACGGCGTAACCGATGGACGTTATAAGCTGATCAGATTCTATCAGTTGGAAAATGAGGACCTCGACGATTGGGAGCTATTTGACCTCGAAAAGGATCCTGAAGAGTTGAATTCCGTGTATGGACATCCTGAATACGAAAAAATTCAAAGGCGGAAAATGAATCAGTTGATTCGTTTACGTGATCGGTTTCAGGTTCCTGAAACCGATCCTGTCTTTGAACGGCGAATAAGATACCGTTAACACACAGAAGTATGCGATTCATAATAATAGCTGCCCTTTTATGTTTGTCAAATTTGATGGCTGCCCAGGCTGAAAGGCCAAACATCCTTATCATATTTACCGATGATCAGGGCTTTTACGATGTATCCTATTATAATAAGAAGGACATCGAGACTCCGGCCATTGATGCATTGGTGGATGCGGGGATGCGGTTTGATAACTTTTATGCGAATTGTCCCGTTTGTTCTCCCACCCGCGCAGCGTTGCTTACCGGTCGTCAACAGGATCTGGTAGGTGTTCAGGGAGTTATTAGAGATCTTCCTCTGAATACTTGGGGTTCTTGGGATCCGAACTCAACATCGCTTGCAACAGTTTTGCAGCGCAATGGCTATCACACGGCTTTGGTCGGCAAGTGGCATCTAGGTCTCGAATCTCCGAATCTTCCGAATGATCGGGGTTTCACTTACTTCAAAGGATTCATCGGTGACATGATGGATGATTACTACCACCACCGTCGGCACGGTCACAATTTCATGCGTCTAAACTATTCAAAGATTGATCCGGAAGGACATGCTACCGATTTATTTTCTGAGTGGGCTATTGATTATATTGAAGATACTAAACATCGCGAAGAACCCTTTTTCCTGTACTTGGCATATAATGCGCCTCACAGCCCAATTCAGCCACCAGAGGAATGGGTGGACAAGGTAATGGCGAGGGAGCCGGAAATTAAGGATTTAAGAGCAAAGCTGGTGGCTTTGACTGAGCACATGGATTATGGAATCGGACAGGTGATCGATACTTTGAAGGAGAATGGCCTTTTCGAAAAAACCCTAATCATTTTTACCAGCGATAACGGAGGATCGATACGCTTTGGCTCTGACAATGGACCCTTGCGTGATCAAAAGGGAACGGTTTATGAAGGGGGCTTGCGAGTACCCGCTGTGATAACTTGGCCCGATAAAATCCAGGCCGGTTCCTCCAATGCTCACACGGCGATGACTATGGATATTTTTCCGACGATTATGGATTTATGTGATATCGAATGGGATGGGCCGGTTGATGGCATTAGCTTTGCGCCGGTGCTTTCGGGAGGAACGGTCGATGTATCCAAAAGAGCCATGATCTTTTCCAGAAGGGAAGGGGGACTTGCATACAACGGTAAGACTATTGAAGCGGTGCGAATAGGAGATTACAAGTTACTCCACAATTCTCCTTACGAACCCTACGAGATGTACAACATCGCCAAAGATCCTTACGAAAAAAACAACCTATTAGCAGGGTTAAAACCCAATCATTACGGTAAGGTGCCGCATTTCAATGAACTGCTTGCTCGATTAGCTAAGCACTTTCAGGACCGCGGAAGTGTGCCTTGGCAACCGCCTCAATAGTAATCAGGTGTCAGAGGTCAGGTAATTTGAATTGAAGACCATTGACCAATTGTTTTATTAGTTAACTTCGAATTACCCATATAGACGCGAATATACGTTCCGTTTTAGTATATTTGTAGGAACTGCTATAGCTGCGATTCTTAGTTAACGTGCAAGCAATGTATTCTGTTTAACCTTTTGTCAGGTTTGGAACCGTTTAGTTTACTTAGGGTTCTTATAGCACGTCCGAGAGAGTTTGATGACGTCATGGTTCTTGATCGCGTGATGATTGCGTTTTGGAGCAAGGGTTATCGCAACCTCAGTGAGTGATCTGGAGAAAGCTTCGGGTCTGACACAGGGCAGCTTTTTAAAGGCATTTAAGGATAAGAAATCACTCTATTTTGAAGCTGTAGCCTATCACCGGGAATATCTGATTGATTATTGATAAATCTCATTCTCGGACAGTTTTCGTTGGCCTGTCAGGGGGCGTTCTTTTTCCAGAATGGATGGAATGGATTCGCCGCTTTTGGCCATTTATTCCAGCAGTTTTCCTTTAAGATGATCACAGACCGGTTGACAGGTTGTCCTCGTATCGATGCGAGTGCCATGATCAGCCATCCGATCAAAATTGGGGGTCGAATTAAGTGGATTCCCGTGGGTTCCGGTTGTGTCCCACCGTTGTTGATCCCTAAAAAAGACGATCAGGTGAGGTCGTTTGCTCATAGTGTTTTGGAAAGTTTCTTCAGTCTCGGTCAATTTTCTTTGACTGAAATCAAAACAGTCTAAGACTTATCTAAAAAGCACATTTCTGCTTTTTGCTACCAATTTTCGAAGCTGCCGCCTAGGGGTTCGATTCGTTTATTTTTCAAATATGCAACCTCGCCTTATGGCTTATACGATTGGCATTGATTATGGCACGAACTCAGTTCGTAGCATAATAGTTCGTTGCTCTGATGGAACAGAAATCGGCACTTCGGTTTTTAATTATCCCAGTGGTGATATGGGTATTTTGCTCGACCCTTCGGATCACAATTTGGCGCGCCAACATCCTGGTGATTATGTTGCAGGTTTGGAAAAGAGTATTACCGCGGCTATTGCTGAAGCAAAAGAAGCCGACTCTGAATTCAGTTCCGAAAAAGTAATAGGATTGGGAGTCGATTCTACAGGATCCAGTCCGATTCCGGTGGATGAAAATAACCAGGCATTGGCTATTCAGGAACGTTGGAAGGGAAACCTCAATGCGGAGTGCTGGCTTTGGAAGGACCACACCAGTGTTAATGAGGCAGCTAGCATTACCGACTTGGCTCGGGAACATCGTCCCGAATATGTGGCCAAGTGTGGCAATACCTATTCTTCTGAGTGGTGGTGGTCTAAACTATGGCATTGTTTGAATGTGGATCCAGAGTTTTTCGATGCTGCCTTTAGCTGGGTTGAATTGTGCGATTGGATTCCTTCTCTCCTCGCCGGAGTAACTGACCCAAAAGCAGTCAAACGTGGAGTGTGTGCCGCCGGGCATAAAGCGTTCTACGCCGAAGATTGGGGTGGACTTCCGGATAAGGACTTTCTGGCAATGCTCGATCCCAAATTGTCTAAGTTAAAGGATCGATTGTATGATAAAGCACATGATGCCTCGGAAACCGCAGGGCATCTTTGTCACGAGTGGGCCGAAAAGCTCGGTTTGCCTCAGGGCATCGCCATAGCCATTGGTGAATTTGATGTGCATTACGGCGCAATCGGCGCCGGCGTTGATGAAGGGACATTGGTGAAAGTGATCGGTACCTCTACCTGTGATTGTGGTGTCGTTCGCGCGGACAAAGAGGTGGCCGACATTCCGGGAATCTGCGGTATCGTGAAAGGGGCAATTCTACCTGGTTATTTTGGAATCGAGGCCGGACAATCTGCCGTAGGAGATATTTTCGCTTGGTATGTGGAGCGTGTTTTAAAAGGTGGGCCCGAAACTCATGCTCGGCTTACCGATGAAGCGTCCCAATTGAAACCTGGAGAAAGTGGTTTATTGGCTTTGGATTGGAATAATGGTAATCGGACCATTCTAGTGGATCCGTTACTCTCAGGTCTATTGTTGGGGCAAACTCTCCACACGTCACAAGCCGAGATATACCGGGCATTGATCGAAGCTACCGCGTTTGGAGCGCGTGCTATTCTTGAGCGATTAGATGAATATGGTGTTCCCCTGAATCGCGTGGTTTGCGCCGGCGGTATTGCCGAAAAGAATCCCACGCTCATGCAGATTTATGCTGATATTACGGGTCGTGAAATGCTTATTTCCGGGTCCTCACAAACCAGTGCCCTGGGATCGGCGGTTAGTGCAGCGGTGGTTGCTGGTTCTAAAAGCGGCGGTTACGAGGATTTTGCGACTGCCCAGGCTGCGATGACTCAACTAAAAGACGAATCCTACAAACCAAACCCCGAATCCCAAGCTGTTTACAATGAGCTATACGCAGAGTATCGCAAATTGCATGACGCCTTCGGTGGTGTTCAAAGCTTAGATCTTGGTCCGGTCATGAAGCGCGTTCTGGAAATTAAGGAAAAGGTACGGAAAGGGTAGGCGCAAATGAACCTTTACGATTTCTAATCAGGAGATTTGGTTCGTCACAGGCAGCCAGCACATGTATGGACCAGAAGCTTTAAAGCAGGTTGGGAAAAACTCTCAGGAAGTTGCTGGAGCATCGATGCTTCGGATTTTATTCCGGTAAAAGTGATTTACAAAACCATTGTTGAAACACCGGCTCATTTGTGAATCCTCTTGTGTTCTGATCGCGGTTAAAATCGCTCCTACAAATTTAAACTACAGAAAGCACAAGAAACACAAAAGGTGACAGCCCTCTATTTTTCTGCCACTATTGGCAGTTATGATTGATAGAATCATTAATTTATTTTTGCCATTTCTGCTTTTTGTGGTTCCAAATTTTTTCCTGTAATGAGTGATAATTTTTTATCTCTTCGTCAAGAATGCTGTAGGGCAAATCAGCAACTGCCCAAGCTTGGAATCGTGGACATCACTTTCGGTAACGTGAGCGTGGGTGATACCGTTGCAGGTGTAATGGCCATCAAGCCAAGTGGTGTAGATTATGCGGATATAACGTCCCAGGATATTTGTGTGGTGGACATGAACGCAAAGCCGGATGATTCCTTTAATTTGGATCTGAAAAAAGCGAAACTATTCGGATCCTTGAGGCCGAGTTCCGATACGCCTACTCATCTGCGGTTATTTCAGGCCTTTCCTCATATTCGCTCGGTTGTCCACACCCATTCTCGAAATGCGACCGCATTTGCACAAGCTGGACGCAGCATACCTTGTATGGGAACAACTCATGCCGATTATTTTTACGGTGAAGTTCCTGTGACGCGCCGAATGACTCCAGAGGAAATTAGCCGCCATTATGAATGGGAAACCGGAAACTTAATTGTCGAAACTTTTCGGGATAGAGATCCAGAGCAAATGAATGCTGTGCTTCTCAACGGTCATGCACCCTTTGTTTGGAGTTCCAGCAGTGAAAAGGCTTTGGAGACCGCATGTGCATTAGAAGTAATTGCCGAGATGACATGGAAAAACATGGGCATCAATCCCGCGTCGGAAACATTGTCTAAGGCACAACTGGAAAAGCACTACTTCCGCAAACATGGGGAAGGCGCTTATTACGGGCAGAAGGATTAGATATTTCCCATGTTCTTACCTAGCCTTCTCCTAGAGACTGCGGCGCGGCTTAGCAGCATGGCTAGCTTGCAGTAACGGCTAAAAGCCGCGATTCCTTTAATTGAATTACTGGGCTGGAAACCTATGTCTTGCCTCTTTAAGAGAATGGCCCAATCTTCATTGGAATCGGATGATAGATTACCTAATGTGACCTTTTTCCCCGCAGGTACCAATTTTTTGATCCAAGTTGCAAGCCACAGCCTTTACGCGACGGGGACACAATATCTATCTATCGACTTGACGAAGATCATCCGATTGTCCCGCCGGACGGCAAAGGCGTGTTAACTCCGGACGGTCCCGTCGGCGTACCTCACCAGACAGGAGAAGGCTAATGGGGTCAGGGCTAATGGCGATCAGAGGACTGACCCCATTTCTCCCGTATAAGAAAATGGTACTGATAAAATGCCACTTGAAATTCTAATATCCTTCAGACATTAAGAACACTATGCGGACCTACAAAATTGCGGCAATTCCCGGAGATGGTATTGGCAAGGAAGTCATCGCTGCCGGCTTGGAAGCTTTGGCTGTTTTGGCTGAAAGCAATGGTGAGTTCGAACTCAGTATCGAGCACTTCGATTGGGGATCCGACCGATACATAAGCCAAGGGGCGTTCATGTCCGAGGACGGTGCCAAACGACTCGAATCCTTCGATGCTATATTGTTCGGTGCTGTCGGCGCGCCCGACGTTCCAGACCACTTGTCTTTGTGGGGATTACGTTTGGCCATTTGTCAGACCCTGGATCAGTATGCTAATGTCAGACCAGCGCGCATTCTTCCGGGCATCAGCAGCCCGTTACGCGATGCCACCGCACAAAACCTTGACTGGGTCATTGTGCGCGAAAACACGGAGGGTGAATATGCTGGCCAGGGCGGACGTTCGCACCGAGGGTTGCCCGAAGAGGTAGCCACTGAAGTTTCCCTTTTTACCCGCAACGGTGTTGAACGTATCATGCGCTTTGCCTTCAAATTGGCGCAGTTACGTCCTCGGAAGTTGCTCACCGTGGTAACAAAATCCAACGCCCAGCGTCACGGAATGGTGATGTGGGACGAAATCGCGGCCCAAATCGCGGAAGACTACCCCGACGTCATGTGGGATAAAATGTTGGTCGATGCAATGACGGTTCGCATGACCATGCAACCCGAGACTATTGATACGGTCGTCGCGACTAATCTGCATGCGGATATTCTATCTGACCTGGCAGCCGCATTGGCGGGATCAATCGGAATTGCACCTACGGCCAACATCAATCCTGAACGCACGTATCCGTCTATGTTCGAACCCATCCATGGCTCGGCTTTTGATATCACTGGCAAGGGTGTAGCCAATCCCATTGGCACGTTCTGGAGTTTGGTGATGATGCTCGAACACCTCGGCGAAACGGCCGCAGCGGCTTCTCTAATGCAAGCCATCGAACAAGTAACTGCAGAACCTTCGTTGCACACCCCCGATTTGGGCGGCTCAGCAACGACTTCGTCCGTTACCAACGCAGTGGTTGATGCAATAAGGAGTCTTGTTGCGCAGAGTCAACTTAGTGGCGTTTGACCCCTTTCTTTAAATATTCTTTTTTGACAAATACAATTTAACTCTTATCTCTAATCATCACATAATCAGTCTTAATCATCGCAT
>DDZZ01000053.1 GCA_002346535.1 Opitutales bacterium UBA2995
TTTTGTGATTAGAGGAGTTGGAGAACTGCCAGGGAATGGACTCTCCTTGTGAAGGACCCCAAAATGATCGCCGATCCGGAGAGAGCGCCTAACGACTTCTTTTTCTATTTAAGAAAAGGCGATAATAGCGGCACTCCTATTTATTCTAATACCAGCGCCCTTCGGATACTCGTTTGGACCTTCAAAATCTTTGCTTTTCGCACAGCTCAACTCTGAGCAAAGCGACGTAAAACCGCAAGACTTTTGGTAGGAAAGCGGTATTAAAATTTTACTAAATTCCCTTAGTATCTATGAACCAACTACTTAGATGGCGGAGAGAGCGGGATTCGAACCCGCGGTACCGTTTCCGGTACGACGATTTAGCAAACCGTTGCTTTCGACCACTCAGCCATCTCTCCGGTCAAAGTTGATGTAGAATTAAAAATATCCGGTCTCAAGCAACAAGAAAAACATCATTTTGGTCGACCGTAAATTTGATCCCTGATCAACCTTGCTTGCTATCAATGCTATGAGATTATTGAGAAATGCGTATTCTATTTTTGCAGGATCATCTTCGACTTGGCGGGACCGAAAAACAGACGACCGCATTAGCAAAAATTGGAAAAGAAATCGGACACCAAACTGGCCTTGTTGTATTCCGGCCAGGCGGGGTACTGCAGTTACAGGCTGCCAAGCTCGATTTTTTCAAGGAACTTCAACCTTTCAATTCTAGGATCGATGAATGGGCGCCCGGTCTCAAAGCGCACATCAGAAAGTTTCAACCCGATGCCGTTGTTTTTATGGGGAAAGTGGCTCACATTCACCTCAGGAAGATACGAAGATCGTTTCCAGAAATAACAACAATCGCCACCTACAGGTCAGGGAAAAAACCGGTGCGCTACTACGTCAGGGCTCTCCAGAATGCTCATGGTATTATTACCAATAGCAGGAATAGCTGCGATCATCTAAGCACGGTCTTGGCTCCGTATGATATCCCTATAACAACTATTCACAACGGCTGCCTAGTTGAACCTAACTCTCAAGCGCTTGAAGCAACCAACACTAAAAGACTTAAACTTCTTTGTGTCGCTATGTTTCGCCCTCAAAAAAATCAAAAAGAACTTTTGGAGATATTGGCCAAGTTGCCGAAAAACCTGGACTGGGAATGCACATTTTCTGGAAAGGGGAAAACCCTTTCCAGTTGCAAACAACTGACAGGGCAACTGAATCTTGAAGATCGCGTCAGGTTTACATGGAATCCAGATCCTTATGAGTTATACGCACGCCATAATGTAGCAGTCCTTACCTCGGATAAAGAAGGCCTGCCCAATTGCTTGATTGAAGCACAATGTTCGGGACTGCCGATCATTGCCTATCTTGTAAACGGGGTCAAAGAATGCTTTGAGGAAGGTGTATCGGGTTTTGGGATACCCTTTGGAAATCAGGCAGCTTTTTCGGATGCCTTGGCCCTTTTAGGAAATGATCGGAAACGAAGGATTCAAATGGCTGCGTCGGCCAAGGAGTTCGGAGAGGCTCATTTTGACTTCAGGAAGCAATCGGAAACATTTTTCCAGGACGTTGAATTCTTTCATGCAGGCAACCGCCTTGCGTAGCGCTCACTCAAGTATACCGCACAAACAATCACTCCACCGCCCAACAAAAGTTTAATCAATGCTGATTGAGTAATTACTTCATAAAACAACAAACTCACAGCTACGGCCAAGGGAATTTTCAGGTTATTCATAGTCGCCAGCGAGCCAGCATTGGTTTTTGTAGCACCATAGTTCCAAAGAAAAAATCCGATCCCGGAGGCGAGAATTCCCAAAAAAATTAATACGATCCATTGCGTACCGGTTACACTGATACGGGATAAATCAGTTCCTGCCGCCACCAGCAAAAGAGAAACAGCCATCCCGCCGGCATAGAGTATACCAAAATGTTCCAAAGGTTTAAGCGTTTCATGGACACTCAAAGTCCTTCGATAATAGACTTGCCCCACGGCAAAGCAAAAATTTGAAAATTGAAGCAATGCGACTCCGACCAGTGCACCTTCGACATCAGTAGCCTTATAGTAGGTGATAGATGCCCCGATAACAGAAATAGCCGCATAAACCAGGTACCGGTAACGGAATCGTTTCTCAAAAAAATCATCGAGCACACTCACAAATAGAGGCGTGGTTATCGTGAAAAGTGCAATCTTATGTGCCTCGAGAAACTGATACGTATAAATGTAGCTTCCATACATCAAACCGTATTGTACCCCGCCGATTATGAAAAAGCGTGCAAGCAATGAAAAGGGAAGACCTCTGACTTTTAAGAATGGAAGGAATACCAACAAGGCAATCCCAATTCTAACAGCGCCCACAAACAATGGATCGAGCCCGGTCAGGTAAGTCTTGATTAGTCCGAATGAAAAGGCCCAAATGAGCGATACCAGAATTAAATAGCCCATGAAGGCGACTACCGCAAATTAATTCTGGAGACCTTTCAATCGGAAAAACCGAGGGGATGAATCCGATGGGTCCAAATCAAGCTGAACCTCCAACTTGTCCTCCACCTCTTCCAAGGAAATTGCATTCAACCAAGAGTATGACTCTGGCGAATTGAGATCCAGAGACTCCCATGTTTCCAGATCATCGGAAAAATCGATAAGCATACCACGCGCCTCTACTAACCAACGAGCATCGAGATTGGCTGTGCCGAATGAAGAGGAGATCATGAGATAATGCATCTTAATCAAGTTCTCCTCCTCGGGATCTGTACCAAAGGCCCACTCCAAAACATTTTCACAACCGTCATTGTCGGGATCGCTAAATGGATTGGGCTCTGCCAACGCCAGGTCCTCAACCCATTTTCGGTAAGGGTCGACTTTTCCATTAGCAGCTGCATTGCCTCGAAATTTTGGCCAGCGTGAAAATCCCAAAGGACTACCTCCATGGACAGCGTAAACCTTTCCATCCGTAGATCCAAAATAAACGGTCCCATCGGGCCCAATGGCCGGTGAAGAGTCGACAAATCCGTCCGTATCAAAGCTCCAAAGTAAATTTCCAGCATTAGAGACTGCGTACAGCTTGGTATCTCCGGATCCAACATATACGGTGCCGTTTTCAGTAATGGCGGGAGTCGAGTAAATAACGTCTGCCGAACCGGTAAAGGGCCAACCGGCCTTCACCTGACCTGTTTGGCCATCAAACGCATACAAATCGCCATCGCCAGTACCGATGTAAACTGTGCCATCCATACCGATCACCGGAGAACTTTCTATACCTTCCAAACCTGTATCAAAAACCCACTTTGGTTGATTCTCATTCTCAATCGACAAGCCCGGCGTAATCGCAAGAACCAAGCCATCTTCGTCCCCTATGTAAACAGTCCCATCTTGAGCAATAGCGGGTGACGAAAGCATGCCCACGCCCAAGTCTATAGACCAAACTTCAGTTCTATCCGGCGAAATTTGCTTTAAATTTCCGAACAGGTCTGCCGTCCAGATATTGCCATTGAAATCGATGGTCGGTGAGGAATCCACCCAGTCATCGAAGGGGAATGGATCCGCATTTGAAGTATTAAATTCGCGAACCCAGGTTGGTGTACCATCCGGATTTATCGCATAAAGGGCATTTTCACCGTTTCCAAAATAAAGTACACCGTCTTCACCAATCGCCACCGAACTATCGATTACTCCGAAAGTCTCAAACTTCCAGATCTCAGCGCCGGTCTCGGTATCCAAAGCATACAAGAAACCATCCCAGGTTCCTACATACAAGACTCCGTTTGGCCCAATCGCCGGGGTCGATTCCACCCAATCGGTAGCCTCAGCTTTCCACTTAAGGGATCCATCGGAATTGAGAGCCACTACAGCATTGTCATTTATGCCATCATCGGTCTCGTCGTTTACGCCAATATAAACAGAGCCATCTAAATCGATTGCCGGTGAAGAATAAATTTCTCCAGAAGTTTGATAACTCCATTTAAGCGTGCCAAGCTCCTGTCCCATCATGGACAAAGCCATGCAGCACAAACAGATTGTGGGGTAAGTTGTGCGCAAGTTTTTGAAAGGTAAAATTAAGCAGTAGCTGTAATCGTCGTAATTTTTAGTCTGAAAATGGTTCCTTGAGGGCCAGTATCAGCAAGTTCCAACTGTCCATCCAGATGCCTGGCGAGCTCCTGACAAAGAGATAACCCAATCCCACTGCCATCTTGCTTACTGCTCATAACGGGTTTAAATAAATTTTCTACAACATGATCGGGCAGGCCCTCCCCTTTATCGAGCACCTCAAACCGAAGGTTTCCAAGCTTCTCTGAGTGAATGCACAACTTCACGGTCGTACCTTGGTGAGAAGCATCAATGGCATTTCTTACCAAATTGACGAGAATCAGGACGATCAGGTTAGCTCGGTCATTCGGCAATTGAATCGAATCGCAAGGTCCAGATTCCTCAAGCTTCAGCACAATACCTTTTGTCTCCGCGTAATGAAATACCCGCTCATCAACCAGTGTGCCTACCTCACGGGCATTTAAATCGTAGGTATATTCACTTCCGCGATCCTGAAGTACTTCCATGACCTCGTTGATAAGTTTCTGCATCTGCTCCGTAGTCTCGGCAGCATCCTGCCAAACCGCATCGTCTGATCCATTCCCTTCACCATTAGAGTAGGCTGTAACAAATTGACGAATTCCCTGCAGGGGACTTTTGAGTCCATGAATAAGATGAGAAGTGATTGCACCAATAGCAGCAGTCCTAGACTCCATACTCAACTTGTGGTTCGCTGAAATCAAATTCCGCGTCCGGTCTTCAAGCAGCGTATTAACCTCCCGTAGTTTCCTGAATGCCCAATACAACAATCCTCCGCTTAATAGCGCACCCAAAACAAATGCGCCGCCTGCATAGTAGAGGACATTATCATCTAGCTCCTCCAGTTCTAGTGCCAGGTCGCCGGCATCCATATAATACTGTGCAAAGCCAGACACCTCGCCATCGGTTAATGAAAATAATGGAATCAGGATTTCCAAAATCGGATACATCATTGGCTCCCCATCTTCCTCCTCAATTATAAAGAAGATGTCGGCTAACTTCATAGAAGCATGGTAGCGACTAATCGGCCTCTTTTGAAGTAGCTCCAATTCGTCTACCAACTCCAGGTTGCTCCTTTTGATGGATATTGGAAACGCACCAACATAATTATTCGCATTCTTGTATACTTGAACGCCTAGAATGCCCCTTATTTCGGAGGTATTCAGGGCAACTTCCAGAAGTTCCTCGTCTGCACCTGAATCAAAAATGCCCTCATTTTGCACCCGGACTCTATCCACCTCGGCCGAGGCTACAACCATAAATACCTCTCCATCCCGATTGATCACGTGGCTTCGCAAAAGCTTGCGCAATTCAAAAGCAAGGCCACCCACCACTGCAAGAAATAAGATCAAGACTCCGGTTATAACCCAGAGAATGATTGGCTTTTGATTTGAAGGGTTAACGGTCATATTTGAAGTAAGGCTCAGGATTCACCCCAAATATTGAATTGAAAGCCGAAAACTCCGGAAAGTGCATCGAAGTCATCTCCTTTAACATTGGAATTGGATTCTTCGTATTCAAGAAGAAGATAAATGGAAAGCCGCTTCAAAATGTTTCTTCTGACAAAAAATTCCGCCCAATAATCCTTTTTTTTACGCAGGATATCCGAAAAACGCTCTACCTTCTGAACGGGGAACTTGGTATTATCCGCGCCAACTGCAATGGTCGCTTCCCAATTGGTCCAGATACCGTCGAGAGAGAAGTCTACTGTCCATTGGTCATAATCGTAGAAGCCTGCGCCGTTGTCTCGGTTTTCCAGATAGCGAACTTCAATCGCTGTAGTTAAATCCTTTGTTTCACCCCAGCCCTGTTCGAGCTCAACCGACAAAGAAATACGGTTATCCTTGAGAGGTGCGTCTTCGATTTCACGGAAATTAAACGGATTTCGCTGAAGTCTATCATCGTAGTCCCGATGATCCGTTCGCAGCTTGGTCGTGATTTCTCCATCTTTCCAAACGGGTCGCTCCCAGGCCAATTCCACACGCCCCAACCAATCATGACCCAGGACTTGAGCAAACTCTTCACGAGTCAACAACACATCCAAAAAAAATGAATTGGTTTCAGATACCAAATATTCCAAACCGGATCCCAAACCATATCCATGGTATTGAATTCTCTGGCGGATCGGCACTTCCTCCCGTTCTGATAAGGACAAGTCCAGAATTTGGTCAAAATATACATACTGGGCATCGAGGCTGAAGGTATATTGATCAGAGAGGTAGCGTTGCCACTCGGAAGTAAATAGCCAGAGGACTTCTTTGTCAGCATCATCGACCCCGGAATAACGAATATCCGTGCCGGAAATATACGAAAAAAATTCTCCCTTCTCATCAGGATATTTTGTCAAAAAGAGTTCAAAGTCCGTTCTCCAAAAACCTGCTGTCTCTGGGTTAACCGTCGCCAGAAGCACATTATCGGAGCGCCCCCAGCCAAGTCTAGCAAACGTATTAAACTCCCAACCGGTAAATTCTTCTTCCAGCCACGCTTCAAAAGCTTCTTCGTCCGCCAAAAGGGCTTCGATTTCCTGATCAGTGAGATCCTCCTGGGCGTATGTAGCAAGAAATGAGAGGCTCCAAAGCAAAACACATAAAATCAAGACTCTGCCACATGAGTAGGCTACGACTGTCATGATGTAGGATTCGTTGGTATGTCAAGGCTATACGAGTTTCAATTAAAAAAACAAAAATTATTATTTCCTTAACGAAACACTGCCGACTCTCTTTTCCTTCGCTTAATAATTAGGCTTCTCACGATTGAGTCGCCTGTTTACATAGACTAGATCAGTCCTGGGAATTTCAGTACCCTAACCTTAACTTCAATGCTCAGCAGAATCGGTCAATCGGTCCGTACGGGCCGATTGCCGAAGGCGTATGATCTTTTTCCGAATTTCTCTTGAAGGCCGATTTCTAAAATTAGGTAATCGGGGAATATTTACCAAGGTTTTGAGAGAAACCATCGGGAGGCCTGAGAAATATTTTCCAGTTAAGCCCAACAAAATAAAAAATATTGGTTCTCTACCGGCTAACCGCCAGTGGCGGCGTCTCGAGCCTTGCGAGCAGCTTGCAAGTGCCGCCGAACCTGCTTGTGCAATTCACTTTGCTGGGCTCGGTAATTTTTTAGCCATTGGTCACGCTCCCTATGGATTGCGGCTTTCTCCGCCTCCGTGGCGTCCGCCATTTAGCAGCGGAAATCCTGTATCTAGCTTTTAAAGTCCACACGGAAGGCTTGAAAATCATTCACAAAATCCTGGAAAGCAGGGTTGTCCCGAATGGGCCTGGGCAAAGGTGGACATACCGGTCTTCCAGGACCATCGGTCGGACCTGAACCAAGGCCGCCATTGGCGTGGGATGGCGGATCTAAATTATATTACCCTGAAACCGCCAAAGCAAAGCCGAGAACCCCGGAAAAATCGTTAATTTTATGCGTTTCACGGTTGAAATGGTTGGGGGTTGGGTGCGCTTACTTATTTTCTTTCAGACCAATGACCATAAACTTTTCCCTCAAAATGTCGAACCAATTGCTGAAATGGTTAATCCGCCGATTTTTTACCCGACAATCGATAGCGTATGTAATCCCGATTAACTCCAAGGAGCCGGGCTGCGGCGGAGACATTCTGGTTCGTCTGCTTGAGCGCCCGTTGAATGATATCCAATATGGTTTCTTCTATGCTAAATCCCTCATCCGGAAACTCGAAGGCCGGATTGAACAAGGTATCTTCGGACAGAATGATATTGGCAGACCCAGCGGGATCAACTCCGGCTAGCATGGCCAGTTCCAAAGCATCGTTTTCCTCGAAGATCAGAGAACGCTCCAATTCATGGGCCAGCTCACGGACGTTTCCTGGCCAGTTGTAGGCAAGCAACCGCTCGATACCTTTTTGGGCAAGATGTTTGCCATCCACTTTATAGCGCTGGGATAATTGGCCGATCAGGTACGCGGCCAGTTCCGCCAAATCGGCTTTTCGCTGGACTAAGGGCGGTAACTCAATCCTCAAAAGATCCAGCCGATGGTAAAGATCTTCACGAAACAATCCTTGTGCCACACGGTCTTTGAGATCCTCGCCTCCGGCCGCAATCAAGCGAATATTGATTTTAATGGATTTGGTTCCACCCAAACGTCGGATTTCCTGATCTTCGATTGCCTTTAGTACCTTGGCCTGAATCGGCAATGAAAGGCTGGCCAATTCATCCAAAAACAAAGCCCCCCCATCAGCTGCCTCGAAGAGGCCGATTCTCGCAGTCTTGGCATCGGTAAATGCCCCACGCTCATGGCCGAACAGTTCGGACTCAGCGAGGCTCTCCGGTAAAGCTGAGCAATTTACCTCCACCATCAGTTTCTCAGATCGGGGACCTGACTTGTGAATCCAACGCGCTATTGAAGTCTTGCCCGTTCCCGTTTGGCCGATCAATAAAACCGGAGGCAAGGAATCACCCAATCGACGATCCGTTTCGAGAATCCGGTCGAGAGCCAGACGCACCCCTTCCATAGAACTTCCAAAAAACAAGTCTGACGATTTTTCCTCAGACGCTTGCCGATAGGTTTCTATCCGATCTTTCTTTTGTTGCCTGCGACTTCTAAGAATCACTAAGGACAATTCATCCAATTCGAAGGGTTTGGCCAAAAAATCAACCGCTCCCAAGCGCATGGCCTCGACAGCAGTTTCCACCCCGCCTTCCGCAGTCATGATCAATACGCGGCAAGTATCGGGATAAGCGCCTTCCTTGAGTAAGTCCATCCCGTTGCCGTCAGGCAAATTTATGTCAGATAAGGCGACATCGAATGAAAAATCCTTCACAAGGTTTCGGGCTTCCTCAACTTCCTCTGCTTGCATCACCTCTGCACCTCGGGTCTCAAGATAGGCTGACAAACGGCGAGAAAGTAGCTTGTCATCCTCCAAGACTAGAATTGAAATGCCGGTGAGAAGAGAATCATCCATGATTAAAAGTCTAACGAGAGTCTGAGTTGATAATTTCCAAAATAGTGTAACTCCAATATCTATGCCGACGTTTACATATATAACCAGTATTGAAATCTGATCTACTATATTTTACACAGTCATCCCATAAGGCCTGAAGTTTGGATGCAAGCCTGAGTGTTGGTGAGGGTTGGCGGTTGATAAATTAAAAAGCCGAAATGCAAACGGAGTCAAAATCGGCGTATTTGGACGGATACTGTCCCACAAAATTATGGGGAGAACCCCGGGAAATATGACTGTTGAGGCTGGGCGAACATTCGGTATCGTGTTCGTGCTATCCCATAGAAAGCGGTCAACTCGAAGATGGCGAAGCGGTCCCAGAGCACGCCTCGCACGATAGTTAACAGCCGGGTGAAACTGTGGGGCCAGCGGCAGCAGTAGAGATCGCAGACGCTTGCGGGCGCCAATTGAAAGTCATTGCTGAGAAAACCATGACCACCCACTGTTCCTTGATCGACCCAGGCTTAGATGCTGCGAAGACGTTGGGGATAGTCCTGGTGCGATTTAGGCGTAATTAGAATGAGCTCGTCGTCGTGTATGATGTTTCCGGATCAACTTTTGCGTCACATGCGACGGGATAAGTTTACAAAGCTGATGCAATGTGCTGGTGTAATGCTTGGTCAGCGTAATCGTTTTCACACTCCGGATTCTTTGGTCGGAATCCGGCTTCGACCAACTTAGTTTAAACCTCATAAATCCCCGCAAAAGTTAATTCCTGTGGGATGACTGCGATTTTTTACCAATAATATTTCTCATGACAGGCACGTACCGCATCAGTTCGATCATTTTCTTTCTCTGGCCAGCCACGCTGGTAGCCGCATTTTTTATTGGTCGTCTGACTTTGTCCAACAACCTTGCGAGTGTTCAATCCACCATCCTGAATTCCACGGAGAATTCGGACTCGGGAAAATCGGCCAAATCGGGAAGCGTGGCGCTGACAAAAAGCACCGATGATTTTCTATTCATCATCGATGAGGAAATTGACCCACTTCTCGTAATCCGGCAAGCGGTGACAGAATCCGATCCGTTGAAACGTATGTCCTTACTGACGGATGCGTTTTCAGAGCTAAAAAAGGATAACATTGTGGATGGATTCGCCCTGCTCGAATCAATCGAGGATGGACGCCTGCGACAGCAAATGAATACTCTTTTGTTAAATACCTGGGGCAAAATGGATGGGGCCGCAGCCATGGAATACGCCATGAATCAGGAAAGCGACGATTCGGGAGGTCGCGACGGAAGAGGAGGCCGAGGATTTGGTAGAGACCGTGGCGGAAGCTTAAAGCGAGATACGATGGCAGTTATGTCAGGATGGGGAGAAACAAATCCTCAGGCCGCAGTCGCATACGCCGCAGAAAATGGGACGGGAGATCATGGAAGAAATACTATGATGTTGGCAGCTCTGCAAGGCTGGGCGGAGAACGATATTGCAGGGGCTGTAAACTACGCCATGGACAATCCAACAAGTGTGGGTCCGGGGCAAGAAGGCCGGGGAGGCCGAGGAGGAGGGGTAGAAAACTTTTTGATTAACCGTTACGTAAACGAGAATTCACAGGCTGCAACCCAATGGGCGCTTTCCCAATCAGACCCGGAAAAAAGGAACGATGCGATTGGAACTGTGGCTCGGTCACTTGCGAACGACAGCCCTGAAGAAGCAATCCTTTGGGCACAATCACTAGCGGACCCAGAAGCCCAAGCTCAAGCAGTTCGGGGAGCGGCTTTGGGATGGGCAAGAGAATACCCGCTTGCTGCAATGGATTGGGCCCTCGGCATGGAAGATTCCGATACATCGGACCAGGCAACCAGAATTGCTTTGAGTACCTGGGCAAGGGAAGACCCGTACAATGCGTCGGAATATGTGATTGGAATGGAAGCGGGACCTGATAAGGATCAGGCTGCTTCTACGATGGCTCAAAACCTGATGCGACAAGATCCGGAGATGGCTCTGCTCTGGGCAGAATCGATCACAGATCCTTCCCTCCAAGCAGAAACCCTGGCTCCGATCACCCAAGATTGGTTGCAAAAAGATGCGGCTCAAGTCACCGAATGGATTGAGAATTCTTCCCTTTCCGAGGAGGTAAAGAAACAATTACTGAATCAGTTCTAGCTAAAAAAGACGGCTTTCGAACTTTGCAGTTTATATTGCTGAAAAATTAGATGTGTTAGCACATGCCCAACCCTTTAATGTCAATTAGTGGGATTAAACTTATTTCCTTAAATATCGCTCATGGTCGTGGACCCATACTTTTCCAGAGCCTGGTTAATCAAAAAACTATCCTCAAATGGATGGGGAAAACCGCGACTCTTCTTCGCGAAATAAAACCGGATATCGTAACGCTTCAGGAGATTGACGAAGATTCGCAGTGGAACGGGAACCTGAACCTAATTGGTTACCTCCGCGAAAACTCAGTTTCCGCTTCGCGGCCTATGGAATGCACAACCGACACAACGGAAAATTCAAATTCAACTACGGAAACGGGTTTTTGAGCCAACATCCGATTATCAAAAAAGAGACTAACGGACTTAACGCCAAAACGAAGCCCGACTATTCAAACCTCAATGCGTCGATCGGATGCAACTTGGCAGCCTTATAGGC
>DDZZ01000010.1 GCA_002346535.1 Opitutales bacterium UBA2995
TCCCATGTTGGGTATACCTACAAGAGAACGGAGAGAAAAAAAGTAAACCTTCCCTTGTCTCCTTCTCCTTCTGTTAGAAAAAAGCTATCGCCAGAAATTTTACGTATTATGTATTTTCTATTGCTTCATAGTAAAGCCTTCCTGTCTTACCTGTTGCCAAACGGAAACTGATTCTCAAAATCTTCAGGATTTGTTAATTCATAACCATCTATGATTCGGATATTCCTAAAATTCCTGCTCCCGACGCTGTTACTCCTTTCGGCTGCGGTAATAGCTGTGGCTGTGGTTGTTCAAGAAATCAAGGTCGTGGGTGGCCAACAACCTGAGCAATCGGTCGAAGCTGGCAAAAAGGTTCGGGACGCCAAACACAGCCAAACGGGCAATCCGCTTCCTCCTATGGGCCCGGATCTAGCACAATTTGGAATTTATGCCAATGAGGCTCCGAACGCGAGGTTAACTCATCCAGAGACTACTACCTTACCTTTGATTCTTGAGCAGCATCAGCGCATTGCTTTTATCGGAAACACCTTGCTAGACCGGGCTCAAAACTTCGGCCATTTAGAGGCAAGCATTCAATTGGCCCACCCAAACAAAGAGCTTGTCATTCGTAATTTCGCTTGGTCGGCCGATGAAATCGATCTTCAACCCAGGCCCATGAATTTCGCTACGGTGGAGCAGCACTTGGCTCGGGAACAATCCGATGTGGTGTTCGCCGCATTTGGTTTCAACGAATCCTTCGAAGGACTTGAAGCCCTGGATGATTTTCAGGAACGCCTGTCGCGCGGTTTGCTAAATTTTAAAGCACGCGCTTTCAATGGAACGGCTGGGCCCAAAATCATTCTTATATCACCAACTGCCAATGAAAATACTGCTAAAGTGCCTGCAGCAGATCTCAATAATTCAAGGCTTGCTGTTTACACCAAAGCAATGGAGCTGGTAGCCGAGCGCATGCAGGTTGGTTTTGCCAATGTCTATGAAGCTACTCAAAAAGCAATGGCGGATATGAACTCAGATTTGACCATTAATGGCGTTCACCTGAATGAAGCCGGCTACCGAGTATTCGCAGATGCCTTGTTTGAAGCCGTTTTTGGAAAAGCAGCACCGCAACCGAACGAAGAGTTACTGGATGCCATTGTAGATAAAAATAATCAGTACTTTCGCCGCTATCGTCCTCTAAACACCTACTACTACACCGGCGCACGTAATAAGAGCTATGGCTACCTAGATTTCTTGCCCGCCATGCGGAATCTAGAAATCATGACGGCAAATCGAGACCGCCGGATCTGGGCAATCGCTCAGGGTAACAGCTTTGGCGATCAACCGGTGGATGATTCCAACGTCCCACCCTTGGATGAGGTTGCGGAATCACGTGGGGCAAACGAGTGGATGACCCCTGCGGACGAACTAAACGCATTTCGAGTAGATCCCCGTTTTGAAGTAAACCTGTTTGCCAGTGAGGAAGAGTTTCCAGAAATCGCCTGCCCGATCACCATGCGTTGGGATGCGAAAGGCCGACTCTGGGTGAGTTGTTCGACCACTTATCCTCATGTTTATCCGGGGCATGAACCCAACGATAAGATTGTCATTTTGGAAGACACCGATTGGGACGGCAAGGCGGACAAGTCATCTGTTTGGGCTGACGATCTGAATATCCCCTTATCTTTCGAATTGTATAAAGATGGCATCATTGTTTCGGAGGAGCCTCACTTGAGTTATATTTGGGACTCCGATGGAGACGGAAAGCAAGACTCACGGGAATACCTGTATACGGGTTTTGGTTGCGAGGATTCCCACCATGCCCTGCACGATTTTATTTGGACTCCCGATGGGGACTTACTGTTTCGGGAATCCATTTTCCATAACTCCCAAGTGGAAACTCCCTATGGTCCTGTGCGTGCAAAGAATTCGGCCTGGTTTCGCTATTCGCCGGCAAGTGAAGGCCTGATCACCTTTGGGAGCTATCCCAACACGAATCCTTGGGGAGTCACTTTTTCGGATTGGGGGCATCATGTCGCCAGCCACCCGATTTTTGCCTCTGCATTTCATGCAACTAATCCAGCCTTTCCTGAGCAGCACCCGCGTGCTTCCGGAATCCCGGCTTACTCGGGAGTTTGCGGACATGAGTTTGTCGACTTCCCTATGTGGCCCGAAGAATTGTATGGAGGCTTCATCAAGGTGCGCTACAAACCTACCAATCGTGTGGAGATCCACAAGTGGGTGGAGAAGGAGGATCATTTTGAAGAGGAGTATGTTTCTGATCTAATTTTTTCGGAGAATTTGAGCTTTATTCCCGTTGACCTGAAGTACGGTCCTCGTGGAGCTATGTATGTGTCTGATTGGTACAATCCAGTAAAAGGGCATGCGCAATATGCCTTGCGGGACCCGCGGAGAGACCGGGCAAGCGGGCGTATTTGGCGGATTGTTCCCAAAGGAGCCCAATTGCAGGATCCTCCAAAGATTTCCGGTGCAACCATCGATCAGCTATTGGATAATTTAAGGTGTGATGAATACCGTTATCGTTATTGGTCCAAACGAGAATTGCGGGATAAACGCGATCCAAACAAAGTAGTGGCCGCTTTGGATGCATGGGTTGCCAAGCTTGACTCTTCAGACTCACGCTTTCGCCATCATCAAGTGGAGGCTCTTTGGCTTTATCGCAGTTTAGGTGCCAGTCGTCCTGAACTGTTGGAGGAACTATTGAGTTGCGAGAATCATAATGCGCGGGCAGCCGCGGTCCGGCAACTACGGTATACGAAAGGTGCTGAAGGGGTTCCTTTTAATCCGGGATTGGCCGATAATGGCTTATCCTTGAAAAAAGCTACTGAACTTCTCAAGAAAGCAGCCGGCGACATGAATGGCATTGTACGTATGGAAGCAGCGAATGCAGCCAGTTATTTGGGAAACAAAGACTCTCTTCTGGCAATTCTTGAAATTCTGAAATACCCAAGGCAAGAACACCTCAATTTTGCGATCCGTTGTGCCCTTGGCTCAGAGGCTTTGATTCGTCATTGGCAAGGTAGCGATAAGGAGATTAATAAATCACAAGCCTCGACTTTGGAGAACTTTTACGAGAATTGGGACAAAGGTAATTCTAAGAAAGGCATCCTTCTGGATGGAGGTGCTACCGAATCAGGTTTTGATCGTCAAAAGGATCTTTTCACTATAGAGATTTCGACGGTTCCTGAGCGCATGTTGTTCACCGTGGAAAGATTTACGGTGAAGTCCGGTCAACCGATCCGCCTCTTGTTTACCAATCCAGATGCGACTCAACATAATTTAGTGATTATCGAACCTGGCATGAATAAAGTAGTGGGAATGGCGGCCAACGAAATGGCCAAAGACCCGAGTGGGGTTGAGAAACAATTTATTCCGAATGTGCCTGGCATTTTACATTACACCGGTCTCATTGATCCGAATGATGCTCAAGTCCTGCGTTTCAATGCGCCCGACACTCCCGGAGTATATCCCTATATCTGTACTTACCCGGGGCATTGGTTTATGATGAAGGGGGAAATGTTAGTGGAGTAAAAATTTCTCGCACATTGTCGCTGAGTTTCTGAGAATAATGTCGATGAAATTTCATTTAATCAGTATATCCATTTTGATCCTTCCCGTTTTATTGAGCCCTGTATTCTCCGAGGTGGGCCAATCCAATCTACCATCAGTTGCTGTTGTAGGGAAGGGAGCACTTCTCAAGGCCGAACAGATTTTTCCAATAGATAATAAACTAACCGAGGAATGCCATGCATCGACCATCGTTGAGACCGACGCCGGTTTGGTAGTTGCCTGGTTTGCAGGTACACGTGAGAAAGATCCGGATGTCGGAATTTGGTTGTCACGTCGCGAAGACGGAGAATGGACCAATCCAATCGAGATTGTAAATGGTGTCCAGTCAATGAATTTACGTTATCCGTGCTGGAATCCTGTTTTGTTTCAGCCACGGGACACTTCGGCATTCTCAGGGCAGGGAGCCCCGTTAATGTTGTTCTACAAAGTGGGCCCCAGTCCACGTGAATGGTGGGGCATGTTGACGACATCCGAAGATCACGGAAAAACCTGGTCATGGCCTAAGAAACTCGGTGAACATTGGGCCTTGGGACATCTTCTGGGGCCGGTGAAAAACAAGCCTATACAGTTGGACGATGGTTCCATTCTTTGCCCTTCGAGCACGGAAATAGACGATGACAACGATGTGCGTTGGCGTGTTCATTTCGAAGTTACTCGGGATTTGGGAAACTCCTGGGACGTGATCGGTCCCATCAATGACGGAAATACCTACGATGCCATTCAACCGAGCATTTTGACTTACGCTAACGGGGATATGCAGATTCTTTGCAGAACACAACAAAATATTGTGGCTCAAAGTTGGTCTCTGGATGGTGGAAAAACATGGAGTGACATAGAATCTACCATTCTTCCGAATCCAAGCGCAGGAACGGATGCCCTTTCTTTGAAAGACGGCCGTCAATTACTAGTTTACAACCATACAACACGAGAAACCGAAATTCCGAGCAGGCAGACGCTTAACGTCGCGATAGCCAATAACGGCTTTAACTGGAAAGCTGTTCTTACCCTCGAAAAAGAAACAGGAGCCCGACCACGCGATAAACGCCATTGGGGTGAGTACTCTTATCCAGCTGTCATTCAGACGCATGATGGCAAAGTCCATATCACCTACACCTTTAATAGGGAAGGGATAAAGCATGTGGTAATAGATCCCACTCGCCTGAAGATTTAACCGGATTCAGGCAAAGGGAATTCCTAGCACAGAGGCATGGAGGCGCAGACGTGAATAAAATGAAAGCCCAAGGAGTATTCCGATTGAATGAGGGAAGGGCTCGATCGTCGAACAAGCCGTTGCGTTTTCGGCGCCTTGGACCAAGCTGCTTCAAGATTCTTCAGGGGCAATATTTAATAATTTTATTCCTTCTGATTTCGACTTTTTGTTTTGGAAGAGGTCCTAACGTCATCTTCATAATGGCCGACGACCTGGGCTATGGGGACTTGGCTTGCTTGGGGAATCCGCACATCCAAACACCTAATCTGGATAGACTCTATTACGAGTCAGTTCGTTTAACGGATTACCATGTCAGTCATTTTTGTACGCCGACAAGAGCCTCATTAATGACAGGCCGCAATGCGTCACGCACGGGCGCCTGGCGGACCACTTCTGGAAGGACGATGCTTCACACCGATGAAGTTACGATGGCAGAAGTTTTTCGGGATAATGGATATGCCACCGGAATCTTTGGGAAGTGGCACTTAGGAGACAGTTATCCGCACCGGCCGCAGGATCGGGGTTTTGAAGAAAGTCTGTGGCATCGCTGTGGTGGGGTAACCCAGATTTCCGATTATTGGGGAAACGACTACTTCGACGATAATTACGAATACAATGGTGAGTATAAACAATTCGAAGGTTATTGCACGGATGTGTGGTTTAAAAATGCACTCGGATGGATTAAGGAAAAATCGGACGAAGGAGCACCCTTCTTTTGTTATATTCCCACTAATGCTCCGCACGGACCATTCATTGTAGCCGAGGAGTATGCGGCTCCGTATCGAAATAATCCTGACATTCCCAATCCCGAATTTTTTGGAATGATTACTAACCTCGACGAAAATGTAGGCAAGTTGCGACAAAAGTTGGAAGAATGGGAGATCACCAAAGATACGCTTCTTATATTCACTACCGACAACGGCACCTCCGCAGGGATTAAAACTACTGGAAATCCCGACGGTTGGCCCACGGTCGGTTACAATGCTGGCATGCGCGGAAAAAAAGCATCAATCTACGATGGTGGTCATCGAGTGCCCTGTTTTGTTTCTTGGCCTAAAGTGGATGGCGAAGGTATTTCAGGTGGTTGGGATGTCGGCCAATTGACTGCGCACTACGATTGGCTACCAACCTTCATGGAGCTATGCGGATTGAAACGGAAAACTGGACTGCCCCTTGATGGTCGTTCCCTTGTTCCCTTGCTGAAGGATGATAACGAAAGGTGGCCAGAACGAAGTATGATCCGGCAATATCAAGGAGGTGTTTTCTTTCGTTTTGCACCCGAGCCCTGGCGTGAAACGGTCGTCATGACCGAGCGATGGCGATTAGTGAATGGGGTGGAGTTATATAAGATACAGGGGGATCCGGCGCAAAGGAATGATGTTTCTTCAAGGCATCCCGATGTTGTCAAGAAACTTCGTTCAGAGTACATCGAATGGTGGTTCGAAGTGGAACCTCGCTTGAAATTACCCGTGCGTAATCATGCAGGCAATACAGCTGAAAACCCACTGATACTAACGGCTCAGGAATGGTATATTCGGCCGTTCGGGAATCCTGCAACTAATCAGCGACATGTAAAATCCTTGGATGGTGTTGAAGGTGCGTGGTTATTGAATATTGAGCGAAGCGGAAGTTATAAAATTACACTCAGTCAGTTTCCTCTAGAAGCATTACAGCCCATTCAAGCAGAGAAAGCCTGGATGCGAATTGGAGGCATAACAGGAGAGTCGGGTTTGAGCGAGAGGCAGGAATCAATTTCCTTGCAGGTTGAATTAGAGATGGGAGCGACCGAATTGGAGACAGCTTTTATTGATGAAGAGGGTGTGAGTACAAGTGCCTATTTCGCGGCAGTTGAGTTTTTAGGAGAATGATTTTGTCTCGTCCAAATTATCGTAGTCCAAGAATCTGTAATTGTATGACCAACTTATTGCGCATCCTTTTATCCTTCTTCTTACAGCCTTCAGCGTTACCGGTAAATCAACGTAGTCATTTTCTGTATCGATGACATGGGTTGCGGATCCCTCCAGTTTTGAGAACCCTGATATGGAGACGCCTCATATCGATGCATTGGCGCTGAAGGGATGCGGGCTTACCAATTACTAAAGTTGTTCACCCATCTGTTCTTCCTCGCGGGTAACATTAAATACGGGTCAAGCTTCTGGTAGGCATAAGGTTTGGGTGCACTTTTCCGGTAAGGAGCAAAACAAGATAAGAAACATGGTGGATTTCTTGGATCCGAGTGTTCAAACAATAGCCAAACTGCTGAAAGCGAACGGCTATGCTACAGCTCACTTCGGTAAATGGCACATGGGTGGAGAAGAATACGATCGTTATTTTCACCAGCGGCAACGGTCCGACGGATTGGCCGCGTTATTACAGAGAAGGTTCCTTCCTCCTGGATGGACTGGACCTTTTTACGGTTGGAAATGGTGCCTTTGCGAAGGTGGCATTCGTATGCCTTTTATTATCCGGTGGCCGGCACGCATCAAAGCCGGCGAAACCAACGACCTTAAGGAAGCCGCAAAATGGTATCGCCTTACTGCCGAGCAAGGTGATGCGTATGCTCAGTTTGAATTGGGACAGATGTATGAGAGTGGAGAAGGCCTGGCACTGGCGAACGGAATGCTCTTGAAAAATCCGAATCTTATTAAAAAGGAAAAAGATTCGTGATTATTGCTGGATCTTCGGATTTCTAAGCTATAAGTTTTCCTTTCTTGAGTTCAATGCTGTCTATGGAACAGTCCGTTTTTCGCCTCCTTATTTTTGTTAGTCTATTTTCATTGCATACCCTGCTTACTGCAGAAACAGGACCGATCCGCGTTTTATTTTTGGGCCATGAACAAAAGAATCATCATCGGTCGGATTTGTATTACCCGATGCTGGAGCAGGCGCTGGGTCCTGACGCGATATACTTCGATTATGTTACCGATCCTGAAACGGCTCTTGGAAATGCCGAATACCTGAATCGTTTTGATGCCTTGTTGATGTATGCGAACCACAAGGAAATCACCCCTCAGCAGTGGAAAAACTTGAAGAGCTATGTTGATGAAGGCGGCGGTTTTCTGCCCATTCATTGTGCGAGTTGGTGTTTTGAGAACGAACCTGGGTTTGATCAATTGGTGGGAGGGCGTTTTGCGCACCACAAAACCGGAGTTTTTTCGCCGAATACAATAAAACCTGATCATCCTGCCGTCGAAGGCGTCCCCCGTTTCAAGGCCTGGGACGAAACATATGTTCACATTAATCACAATCCCAACAATCGCGTCGTTCTTCAGGTGCGGGAGGTTGCCGGGTCCGACGATAATATTCAAAAAGCGGAGCCCTGGACCTGGATTCGAACGGTAGGGAAAGGCAAGGTCTTTTACACAGCCTCCGGTCACGATGAGCGTGTTTGGAACCAAAGCGCTTTCCATGAACTCCTAAAAGCCGGAATTCTTTGGGCTGTTGGAGATGAGAAAAGAAAGAGTTATCAAAGCTTCGTGGCAAACCGTGTTCGTTTGGCCTACGAGAGGCGCGACAATATCCCAAATTACGAAAATCGTCCGGAGCCGTTGCCTTTTCAGTTTCCGCTTTCTCCCTTGGATAGCATGGATTACACGCGGGCGCCTGTGGGCTTCAAACTCGAGCTGTTTGCTCATGAACCGGATATCATTAATCCGATTTGCATGGCCTGGGATGAGCGAGGCCGACTGTGGGTTGGGGAATCCGTTGATTATCCAAATGGACTGACCGACACTCGCCGAGGACAGGATAACATCAAGATTCTTGAGGATACCGACCAAGACGGAAAATGCGACAAGGTTACAGTTTTTGCAACCGGTTTGAACATTCCAACTTCGATCACCTTTTCAAATGGTGGAATTATCGTTGCTCATGCTCCCGACTTTTTGTTTCTGAAAGACACCGATGGAGATGACGTGGTCGACGTCCGGGAAATTTTAAACACTGGCTGGGGTATTAGAGATACCCATGCAGGTCCCTCCAATTTGCGCTACGGATTCGACAACAAAATATGGGGAACGGTCGGATATTCCGGGTATCGCGATCCTAATGTGGATGAAGAGGATAAAAGCGCCCAAAAATTCGGACAAGGAGTTTTCAGTATGAATCCGGACGGATCAGGACTCCAATTCCAGCACCAGTTTAACAACAATACTTGGGGACTTGGGTTCAACGAGAGTGGGGATGTGTTTGGTTCCACTGCCAATAACAACCCAGCCTTTTTCTGTGGTTTTCCATTGAGTGGCTATTCAGAGTCCCAAGGGCTATCGGCAAAAATGATAGCGGATTCAGCTCAGTTCCACCCTATTACTCCCAATGTGAGGCAGGTAGACATTTTCGGGGCCTATACAGCGGGATCTGGATATACCTTGGCCAATTCGAACAATTTTCCGGAGTCTTGGCGTAATTCCATGGCTTTTATCGGTGGTCCGACCGGACATTTATTGGGCATGTATCAAAATGTTCCCGATGGTTCGGGCTATATGGCAAAAAACCGTTTTGCTTTGATAGCCAGTGCGGATGAATGGTTTTCACCGGTCGCTGCGGAGGTGGGTCCCGACGGAAATCTCTGGGTAGCTGATTGGTATAATTTTATTATCCAGCATAATCCAACTCCCACGGTAGTGAATGGTGGCTACGACGCCGCGAATGGCGCCGGCAACGCACATGTGAATCTGAATCGTGATCGCCAACATGGTCGTATTTATCGATTAATTTGGGAAGGTGCTCAGGATTCCGAGATTCGTTCTTTGTCCAAAGCATCATCCAAGGAATTAGTTTCTGCCTTGAGTAACGATAATCAGTTTTGGCGCCTTACAGCCCAAAGACTTCTGGTCGAAAAACGCCCGGATGGTGTTTTAGGAGATCTAAAACAATTACTTGTAGGAGGAGGTATACCTGCAGTGCACGCATTTTGGGCACTCCATGGATTAGAGAAAATGGAAAAATCCCTTCATATTACGGCCTTAATGGACAAAAATCCCTTTCTACGGAAAGCGGCGGTTTCTGCGTTGGGCAATTCAGCCGAGGGTCGCGAGTTACTTATCGACACCGCCATTTTAGCGGATTCCGATCTTGGTGTAAGGCGCGCCGCATTCATTGCTTTGGCTCATCAGGCTCCTGATACGGCCCTTCAAGCCCTCATTAGACGTCTTTACATAGATGAAGTAAACCGAACTGATGCCTGGCTCTCTATTGCGCTGAAAGCGGCTGCAGCCAACCAGAGTATTCAGCTAAATGAATCTATATTGGGCCCAAACCTGGTAAGCAATAGTTCCTTTGAAGTGGTTGAAGGGGGAATGCCAGTTGGATGGATTTTGCTTGACTCAAAAAACTACGGGGAAACAAGCCTTTCATTCGATGGAAATGCAGGGGATACAAAACCCCGCAGTGGAGACCGTGTCCTCACAATCGACGCCGACAAAGGCGCAGAATTTGTTTGGTATACCAAAGTGAAAGTAAAACCCGATACGGATTATCGCCTGGCGACATGGATTAAGGTTCGGTCATTGAAAGAAGGGAATGCAACCTTTATCGCGGTCAGGCAAATTCCCTCTGCACGTTCCGAGGTCCTTAAATGGCGTAGTCCTTGGCTTGAGCTAGAAGTGTATTTTAACTCCGGGGACAAAAATGAATTGGATTTGGCGATTCATTTTGAAGGCGACTTTCCGGCCACTGGAAAAGTGTCATTTGATGATTTTTCATTATCCGAAATTCTCTGCGAATCTAAAACCGATTTGGTGGGTGACGCTAAACGCGGCAAAACTATCTTTTTCGAGCATGAAATAGCTTCCTGCTCACGTTGCCACAAAGTGAACGAACAAGGTGGTGATGTGGGTCCTAGCCTGGATGGAATTGCATCCAAAAAGCAAATTGATTACCTGCGAGAAAGCTTGATCGATCCTCAGGCGACCATTGCCGAAGGATTTCCGGTTGAGCTTTCACCGATGCCTCCATTTGGTGTACTTCTCGAACCTCAGCAGTTGGAGGATGTACTAGCCTATTTGAAGACTCTCAACTAATATTTAATTGACTCAGAAGGAAATCACTTTGCGAATGAAATGAAAAGTCCATTCTTGGTTAATTCATCTCTTAATCTTCAAAAAAACTCTATGAGAGAAAAACAAATTAATATAGCTATCATCGGGCTAGGATTCGGAGCCGAATTTATTCCAATTTACCAACGTCATCCCAACGCAAATATGTATGCAATCTGCCAGCGTACAGAATCGGCATTAAACGAAGTGGGGGACAGGTATGTGGTCGACAATCGATACTCCAATTATGATGAACTTCTCCAGGATCCAAACATCGATGCGGTTCATATTAACTCACCGATCCCCAATCATGGGGAACAATCCATAGCTGCGCTCAAGGCAGGTAAGCATGTGGCTTGCACGGTGCCGATGGCGACTTCAGTAAAGGACTGTTTGGAAATCATCCGCTTGGTTGAAGAAACGGGCCTCAAATACATGATGATGGAAACGGTCGTATACTCGCGTGAGTTCCTCTACATGAAAAAGCTTTATGAGGATGGCGAGCTGGGAAAATTGCAGTTCCTTCAAGCATCCCACCAGCAGGATATGGATGGATGGCCCGGTTACTGGCCTGGTCTCCCACCCATGTACTACGCAACTCATTGCGTAGGTCCCGTCTTGGGACTTCCCGGAGAAGATGCCGAGTACATCTCTTGTTTCCCGTCCGGAACGATTCGTGAAGAAATGCACTATCATTATAATTCTCCTTTTGCGATTGAAACGACGCATATCAAAATGCGGAATAGCGATCTATCTGCGCGAATAATTCGCTCATTGTTTGACGTATCGCGTCAGTATCGAGAGAGTATCGATGTATATGGCGTTAAAAAATCGGTTGAATGGCCGTTGATTGAAGGTGAGCCATTGGTAGTCCATACAGCTAAGAAACCCGAACCGGAAATCCCAGAAAAGGTGGAGTGCCCGGATTTTGCGCATTTGCTGCCCGATGAAATCGCGCCATTTACTACAGGAGGAGTTTACGGTGGCGAGGAAGGTGAGGAGCACCTTTCATTCACTCAAGGTGCGGGTCATGGAGGATCTCATCCTCATTTAGCCAATGAGTTTCTTGATGCCCTGATTCAGAATCGTGATCCTTGGCCCAATGCAAAACAATCTGCCAATTGGACATGCACGGGGATTTTGGCTCACGACTCGGCCTTGAAAGGTGGGGAGCTGATTCGGTTGCCGGACGAGACATTCTCTCAATAAGGTTTCGCAACTTTAGATAAACTTCGATGGGAAGCATTAGGGTAACTTCAAATCCTGAGGTTGTCGAAGTGCTTCAGCATCGATCAAACGAATGTTTGAACAGAAGAAAACGGAGAAAATAGAGAAATTATTATGTATTAGGAACTGCTTTTGGCTGCGATCTGCCTCTAATTTAAACAAGACAAAAATAAAGATGAAGAAAAAGGTTTTTGCCCATTTGTGGTTATTTCTCCTGGTTTGTTGGAACCTAGTTCAAGCCACAAGCCATCCCAATGTGATCCTTATTGTCACGGATGATCAGGGGTATGGTGATTTGGGGGCTCATGGTAATCCGATTTTGCAGACGCCGAATTTAGATAAATTGCATGGAGAGAGTATTCGTTTCAGCAATTTCCATGTGTCACCGGTCTGTACACCGATGCGTGGTGAGCTTATGACCGGATTGTATGCGTTGAGAAACAAAGCCGGGATGGTTCCTGCAGGTAGAAACCTTATGCGCAAGGACATCGTTACTATGCCTGGCGTCTTCGCTGAAAATGGATATGCCACGGGACTATTCGGGAAATGGCATCTGGGTGATGCCTATCCGCATCGACCAATGGATCGGGGATTCCAAAGAGTTGTATGGCACAAAGGCTGGGGCCTGGCTTCGGAAATTGAATACGATAACGATTATTACTACACACGCTACTTGGATGAGATGGAGGTTAAATACTCGGACCGGTTCTGCACCAATCTCTGGTTTGACACAGCCATGGAATGGATGGATGGGCAGATCGATTCGGAGCAACCGTTTTTCACCTACATCGCTCTAAATACTCCCCATAGTCCGTTTCATGCATTAGCTAAGGACTTCGCTAAATACGGACACCAGGTCAGTGATTCTAGCGTCGCCCATTTTTTTGGTCTCATCGATAACATCGATCAAAATTATGCACGGTTGGATTTATGGATGAACGAGCGTGGTATCCATGAAAACACTCTTCTAATTTTCATGAACGACAACGGCACTGCCCGAGGTGAAAAAATCTTCAATGCGGGGATGCGTGGTAAGAAAGGTAGTGGATACGAGGGTGGTCACCGTGGAATTCTCTTTGTCCGATGGCCTGGAGGTAAGTTAGGGAATCCGCGAGAGGTGGATTATGCATCCAGCGTCACTGATATTCTACCGACTTTAGCGGATATGCTGGATTTAAAGATCCCGAAAACTGAGTTTCCATTTGATGGTATCAGCCTAAAATCGGCTTTAGATAATACTGATTTTTCAAAGAATGGAAGAAAACTCATCGTTCAATTTGGGAGCCGCTTTCGGCCTCAAAAGTTTTTCCGCAGTTGCGTGATATTTGATCATTGGCGACTCAATGGGAAATCGGAACTCTATGACCTCAGCAAGGATCCCGGCCAGGAGCATGATGTTTCAGATAAGTTCCCTGAACTGACAAAAGCATTGCGTGATTATTATAATGAGTACTGGGACTCTATTGAGGAATCCAATACGTTCATAGAATCCATCGTTGTCGGAAATGATGCAGAACCTTTTACGGATTTGACCTGTAATAACTGGGTAGAAGTCGATTTCGACAATCGGAATCACGTCGCGGGTGGTGAATCCATGGGAGGCGTTTGGCAAATTGAAGCTGATAAAAGCGGGTTCTACCGTGTTGAGCTTGCTCGTTGGCCTTTTTTTATGAAACGAGCACTCACTACCACGGGTCCATCAACTACTATTGGGGGTATGCCCATTGAAGAAGGGGTTGCTTTGCCAATCACCAGTGGAAGCTTGAGTGTTGATGGATCTCAGGCCATTCAAGCAAACGCTCATAAAGACAATACACGCATCGTGCTGGAGGTAGAGCTATCTGTCGGTAGACATACCCTGCAGGGGTGGTTTCACGACGCCTCGGGAAAGAAAATTGCAGGTGCTTTCTATAGTCGGGTAACCAAACTTTGAATACTTATATATAATTAATGGAAAACTAATTTTAGCTAATTTATTGGCTGTTAATTTGGTTAGTGTCCATTTAGATGCTGAAAGGCCAACGTTGTCCTCGCCCTTGTGGGTTTTATGGGTTGGTTTAGTATGGGCTGCTATGGAGGGATGGTTGAGGAACCCAAGCTCGTGTTGTCCTCGAAAACTGGCGCGACAAGTACAATCGAATCTCTATCCGAACAGCAATCTCGGATTCCTTTTCCCAAATATGACTGCCAGATACTGGCAGAAAGCTAAACAAAGAGTCCTTGGTTACGGTCACTTCTAAAAGACTGAGTCCAAAATAGGCCGTCCGATTCTAGAAACAAATCCTTCTCCTTATTCCTGATCGTGCAAATCAATCGGCTTATAGCCACCTCGTAATTTGAAGTAATAAAACATGATCAGGTAACAAACCAGCATAAAGCCTGGTAAAATAGCCACCTTGGCAAAACTACCTTTCTTACTGGCACTTTGAATGGCCGTTAATTTTTCCTGACCTTCAGCGCTTAAAGTAGCTATGGCATCCAGATTCACACTGGGCACTTCACCAAAGATAGTTTGTCTGGGTTCGCCCTTCACCTGTTCATAGAGTGCCGGGCTTGTGGCTGATAGTTGAGCATCCACCTCACGATCCTGAAGAACCCCCATAAATGGTGTACCGATAATTCCCATACCTAGGGCTCCCACAGCAGAAACTCCGTTCAGAGTAAGCGCACCCCCTTTGGGGAAGCGTTCCGATACCAGCCCCAATGTGGTTGACCAGAGAAAAGTTTTTCCAAAGGCATAAACGGTTGCGGCTATTATCACCATAAAGGCTGCGGCCTCGGAAAGGAACAAAAGTCCAACAATGGCAATGGCGGCACTGATGACCAAAAGCCCAATAGGGGAGAATTTATGAACAATGGGACCGGCGTAAAACCGCAAAATGGTCATAATGCTGGAAACGTAAATAAATACCCAGGTTGCCCCCTTGGGCGAAAGTTCGGCCACCAACAGTTCAGGCATCCAGGAGTCGGTTCCCAGTTCCGTAGTCGCAAGCGGGCCCATGGTTAATAGGATTAGCAGAAACAACCAACTCCCCAAACTGTGAGTATAAAGACCAGCCGCCAAGGCCAGGACCAATGCTATTCCTACGGGGACCACCCAAAATAACTGAATCCCCGCGATCTGCGCTACACCCATGGTCATCAACCAGCCTATAATAAAGAATCCAACTCCACCCACTTCCTTGAGCATGTCGCGGTAAGGGATGCCTGCCGCCACCCGTTCGTTAGGGGGAAATTTCAATGGGATAAGGAGCACGGTGTAGATAATTACCGGGATAAAACAGGCTCCGTACTTAACCTGCCAGTTCAAGTCGCCGAGGAATAGGGTAAAGAGGGCACCAAGGGCCAATCCAGCCGGCCAACCTGCGTGAAGAATATTTAGCCACTTGACTTTTTCCTGTCGATACGCGGTCGCTACTACTGGATTAATAAAGGCTTCCACGATGCCGTTTGCGATGGCTACTAGGAATGTTCCCCAGTAAAGCGTCTGATAACCGGTCGCAAATATTGTAAGTAACAACGAAGCTATATGGAGGATGATGGCGAATATTGCGGCTGTTTTATAACCGATTTTATCGATAATAAGACTGAATACTATAATACTGATTGCGAAGGGCCAAAGTCCGACACCTAAGATGGTACCTTTTTGGGCTTCGGATAAATCAAACTTAACTGCCAACTCCCCGATGACATTGGCACGCAAGCCAAACACGAAGGAGGTTGCTACCAGCGCAATAAAACAAGCCCAGAATATTTTCCTCCTGGACTTTTCGTCTACATTATCAGTCATAAGTGTTTCTTGAGGTCTAACGGTGCATTGTCTAAAGCAAATCGTCTATGGCAACTCTAGAAGATTTAAAAAAATGAACCCGATGCTCTTAAAAATGCTTCTCCCTACAGCAAGCGGTGGTGTATCTACGCATTTTCTATGAAGGGCTTCAAATTCGGTAATTCCATGTTGGGTATACTTAGAGAGGAACGGAGATCTGGCGATTGTTGAGATCACCCGTTTAATGATTCTATACTGAATTATTCTGTTTAAAAAAATTAGACCGAATCATTAGATACAGAATCATGATTTTGAGTATATAGGTGTAGAAGAGCAGTTTGCTGCCGATTGAAGATCTAAGGATCGGGTGGCAGTCTTTGCTTTCAGCTTCTCCGAGACACGGTAAAGCCGCTCCTATAAAAATGTTCTAAGCATGGTTTGTCGGTTATCTCTGTTTCCTTCTATTCAATTTAATAATTGATAGTGACAAATTGCCAAAGAGAGTAATATTTGCTCAATTCAGGAGCCGAACAAAAACACCATGCAAACTTTTCCACGAGCCTTGTTAACTAAACTCACAACATTGTCTATTCTGGCAGGACTACCCGGATTGACAGCTGGATCCGATTTGAAGTACTTACTGGCTCGACCAGATCTCGAGTTTAAAATTTTTCAGTTTCCGCGAGACGCCATGCCGCGCATAGATGGCTATCTTTGCGATTGGGAAATTGTTCCGGATTCTTATTTCTATGATACGTCAATGCTTAATGACACTGTCGACGGTCATGGTACTGATATCGATCGAAACGATCTGGACGTGAGAGTGGCGGTTGGTTGGGTCAAGGATTTGAACCGATTGTACTTTCTCTATGAAGCTCAAGATGATTTTTGGGACTTTGGACGATTCAACCCGCATGGTTATTTGAATGACATCTTTGAAATAGTTGTTGATGGAGACCTGTCGGGCGGCTCCTTCATCTTGAATGAAAATTTACTGCCTGATGGGTCTGGAGATCGATCCAGTCCGGAATATATCGAAAATTATACCCGCTTTGCCGGGAACCACGCACAGAACTATCACATTTATACGCCTCCCGTGAATAATGCCTGGGTATTGGTATGGGGTGGGCAATCCTGGATATCCCAATTTCCATATTCAAATTGGGCCTACAATTACAATTTTGAACATGGGGAAAGTGGAAAGCTCACCTTAGAGTTTTGGATAACCCCTTTCAACCATGCCCCATCCGCGGGTCCTGAACATGCGGTTGAATCTCAACTGAAGGAAAATGAGTTGGTGGGTATTTCCTGGTCGATTCTCGACTTTGATGGCGATAAGCGGGAAGGCCACTATAACCTGGCGCACAATGTATTGATGGTTAGGCATGCCGATTACCTTTGTAGCTTTCGGTTGATGCCCATTGAACCGGCTTTGCTTCCGAAAATTCGAGCTGAATGGACTTACAAATATGTGGATCAGGATCGCCGTGTGGTTGCATTCCAGGATGAATCGATTGGTGAAGTTATCGCCTGGAATTGGAACTTTGGGGATGGAAATACATCGGACGAGCAACATCCGATTCATACCTTTGCCGAGCCGAATATGCGTACCGTTATTACCCTGGAAGTAACCGGACTCATAGGGAATTCTAAACGGACGCGTTACTGGGAGGTTTTATTAAAGTAGACCAATCAGGGCTCTGAGCGCCTGCCAAGATGCCCACAACGAGAGGAAAAACAAAAACGCAACAACCGCGTGCTCCCACCATTTGTTTTTGTAATCCGGACCAATAAAGCCGGTTCGGGAAGTGATGTACCAAATGCTACCCGATAGAACGGGTAGGATAACTACAGACGAAGCATTGACCACGATAGTCAGAGTCACAAAACCGGGTGTACCAGGTAGCATCCATACGAGTGGAGAAAAGAAGTTCCATATCACCACCAACTTGTAAAGCTTGGTCCTTTCGACCGGAGTGGAACTTTCCTTCTCGCCACGTGCTTTCTTTCGCTGATTCGCTATATCACCCACCATGTATCCGAACCCCATGGCATTACCAATGGATGAGGTTAATACAGCCGCAAACACCCCAAGATAAAAGATCGTCCCTCCGTATTTACCCAAAGTTGCGACGAGAATTCCAGCCAGGTCATCAATGTTGCTAATCGTTTGCCCGGTTGGTTTCAGGATTTCCGCACCGACGGTCCATATGGCCAGGTCCAGAATGATTAAAACACAAACTCCGAAGGCTAGATCGTAAAGTTGCAGCTTGCGGTACTTCGGGCCCTTCCATCGCTTTTTCTCTATGAAGTAAGGATAGAACAAATTGGTAATGGTACCACCTACTGCGCCAATCAGCGAAGTAACGATGAGCACCACTCCAAATGAACCTGTATCTTGTGGTATGGAAAAAAGAAATACGCCCTTAGCGACGGCAATCGGATCAGGACCACTCCAAAGTGCGATGCCAATAAAGGAAATACTCAATAGCCCCAGAAAAAGAAAAAAAACCATCTCGACCTTGCTAAAAATGTTCTTGAAGGTGAGGGCAGCTGCCAGCGAAACCCAAAAAGTTGCCCAGGCCCATGGCGGACCGAAACCGACGGCTTTAGAGAAGGCCTCACCAGTTCCTTTGACCATATAAGCGCCGTAAAAATGCCCCATCAGGAAAGCGACTATTCCAAAAAAGAGAGGTAAAGCCGGATGAATCCTTTGGAAGGCGGTCATGACGGATTCTCCATGATGGTTGCACAACTGGTATTTGGCGAGTATGGAAACAAATACGAAGCGTACCGTGAGCGCCAGAGCCATGGCCCACATAAGCGAATATCCGTAGTTTCCGCCTGCCACTGCGGCATCTACTAGATCGCCGGCTCCTAGCCAAGTAAGTACAATGATGATCCCGGGACCCATAGACCGCAGGTATTGCCAAAAGGTGGTGGGTAGGGGTGGTTCGTTAGTTCTAGTAGGCACGGGTCCGGAAATCGAGAACTGTAGAAGTCATTGCAGATATTGTCAACGACTAGAAATGGCTGACTTTTTCCAGATAATGGACAAATTTAATTTTTCAAAACTTTCGGCAATCGCTTGCCATAAGGTTTTTCACTTTTAACTATGTAAGACTTTATGCCTTTATACCCAAAGATCTTCAGACTTCGTCAGCATTTTGAACGTCCACTTGTGGAAGACATTCCCGCGGAAGTGGATACTCAGTTAGCCACCCTCTCGCTTGGTCAAAAAATTAAACCCGGTCACACGGTTGCAATTACGGCTGGCAGTCGTGGGATAGCGAACATTGCCGTCATCATCAAGGCCATTGTTGATCATCTCAAGGGATTCGGCGCTGAGCCATTTATCGTCCCGGCTATGGGAAGTCACGGTGGAGGTACGGCCGAAGGCCAGACTCAAATCATTAACGACTACGGGGTGACTGAGGATTTTTGTGGATGTCCGATCAAAGCCAGCATGGAAACCATTGTTGTGTGTGAGGCCAAAGAGCGATTTCCGGTACATTTCGACAAGTATGCTTCCGAAGCGGATCATGTAGTCGTTGTCGGGCGAATCAAACCTCACACGAACTTTACCGGGGACATTGAAAGCGGGCTCATGAAAATGATGTTGATTGGTCTCGGTAAGCACAACGGGGCTATCGTTTACCATCGCGCAATCAAGGATTACAATTTTGGGCAAATTGTGCGCAGTGTGAGTCGCGAAGTGTTATCGAAATGTGGTGTTATTGCCGGTGTTGGCATTGTGGAAAATTCCTACGATGAGACTGCCAAGATTGCTGCAGTGGCTCCGCAAGAATTTGAGGAGCGGGAAAAAGAGCTTCTGTTAACTGCAAAGAAATGGATGCCACGATTACCCTTCGATTCAGCCGACCTGTTATTTGTAGATGAAATCGGAAAAAATATCAGTGGAACCGGTCTCGACACGAATGTCGTAGGCCGGAAATTTGGTTTTCATTCCGCCGGACCGGATGAAACTCCAAAAATACGCTACATCAGTGTTCGTGGACTGACTGAAGAAACCCATGGCAATGGTACTGGCATAGGCATAGCAGAAATTGCCTTGACTCGGGCCATTGAAAAATTGGACGACAAAATTACCCGTATTAATTGCATTACCGGTGGTTCACCCATAGGCGCTATGCATCCGATTGACTTTGGAACGGACCGTGAGCTTTTGGACACTATGTTGCCCGGTATTGGATTGACGGATCCTATCGATGCGAAACTCATGTGGATTCAAGATACTTTACACGTTTCAGAATTAGAGGTTTCAGCGGCTTATCTTGAAGAAGCGCGCGAACGTTCCGACCTAGAGATACTCTCAGATCCACGTCCATTGCCATTCGACGAAAAGAACATGTTGCCGGATGTGAAGACGCTGGCACAACGGTTGGTTTAAATACTAGACTCAAGACGTGTTTCGCAAATTGAGGACCTTGCTTTCTTGTCTATTAGCGGTCCTTACAATGAAGATTTGGGCTGATTACTGGTGAGCTGAATTTGCTCATCATTATGACCGATGAGTACAACTTCCGAACTTTGGGTTGTTACCGCGATTTACTTAACGAAGAGCAGGCTTACTTGTGGGGTATGGGCGTGGCGGTAGAGACGCCTCATATAGATTCACTTGCGAAGGAGGGAGCTATGTGTAGCAGCTTTTATGGTACGACACCGCTCTGAGCCGCAAAGAATTACCCTGGCTCATGGACCTGGCAAAGGATTCGGATGAATTGAGGAACTATTACAATGTTGAGCGTTATGGAACGATCGCCACGCGGTTGCGGAATAAACTTAAACAGTTGTTGATTGATATAGAAGATCCCGTGCTAAATGATCCGGAAATCAACCAGTGGTTCAATTGATGTAGGAGCTGCTTTAGCTGCGACCGATTCCTGTAAGAAATCGAAGAAGGTCGATTAAAACTGAAACCGAAAAAGAAACAAGCCAATCCGATGCGGCAAATTCTTTTTCAGAACGGCGACAAGAATGAAAAGGAAAATGGTAACGGAAATTAGTCACCCGCCTGTAGAAAATAGGATGGTATAGTTGGCCATGAGAATCGTTTCGATTCCGATTCGGAAACTATAAAAGAATTGCTCAGGAGGAATTTTGGAGTTTGCTTTGGAAAATCCTGGACCTAGAGTCGATCCGTCAACCAATACTATATTTTATATACTATGAACGCTCTAACTTCTTTCCTATTGCTCGTTGTTCCAATTACTCTCTTTGCGGCGGATTTACCGAAGAAGCCTTCTCCAGATGGAGCCGAGGTTTATTTCATTTCTCCCAAAGATGGAAAAACGGTGAGCCAAACATTCACTATTCGTTTTGGCCTAAAAGGCATGGGAATCGCTCCTGCGGGAATCGATCTTCCGAATACTGGTCATCATCATCTGGTCGTGGATCATGACGAACTGCCCGATCTTGATGTACCGCTTGGTGCATCAGAAACCTTGATACACTTTGGTCTGGGGCAAACCGAAACTGAATTAACTCTGTCACCCGGAAAACATACTTTGCAAATTGTGTTTGCGGACATGATTCATCTAGCACATAGCCCCCCTGTGATCTCTAAAAAAATTACGATCACAGTGAAGTAATCTTTTAGCAAAAATTCCATAAATGAAATTCTTCGGCCTGGTGTTTGGCGGAGATGGGGCGAGCATTTATCTAGGTTTTAAGGCGATTTCCGTTTGCTGTACTTTGTAGGATCGCCTGTACAATTCTCTGTAGTGCCTTGGTAAACTATTCGATCCACGACCAATAAGAGTTGATGGTCCAATTGATAAGGATTACCATTATTCTTGATTTGGGAATATCCGCATTTGTTTGGTTACGCTGGCTAGTGAGCAAGAAGACCATAAAATGGGCAATCGGCATTGGTGGCGGCAGGAATTGTATTGTTTTTCTGATACTTTACTATCGGTGGATTCCGGTGGAGAATGTGATGAGATGCGGTGGATTTTTGGATACGTCTGGCGATGTTGGCCGGTGTAGTACATCTTGGCATTGTAGTTGTACCGTATTTAAATCTCAAGGATTGAGATCAGTCGCTTTGGGAATATAATAAACTCCGTTTTTTACATTGAGACCTTTTTTGAGCTAGTCAGCAGCCATGAATTCTTTGTGCTAAAAATTGACGAAGAAAATTTTATCCTAATCTAGTTTTTGTCTGTATTCTTAATTATGACCCGTTTGTTTTGACAGCATGGATTGAGAGTCTATTGCTCGAAAAACTACATTCCGACGAAAGTAATTACCAAACAATGGCCTCAGATGAGTTGAGCTTCGGAGATGAATTGGAACGGGCCAGTTGCTGGTGAGGAGACTCCGCATTAATAAAAATGACGGTTTATTGTCTCTCCGGACAAATCTGGATTCTAGTTCCGATAAGCTGAGTGACGTAAAATCAACAGGCTCAGACATCCGATTGCAATGATAACACCTGATACGTAGCCCACAAAAGCGGGACTCGTTTTACTCAATAACCAGTATCCAAAAATGGGTGCCACGATGCCGCGAATACCGTTCAGGATTGAGAAGGCGCTGATATAATCGGCAACTTCGTCTTTCCCGACAACCTTGGTCAGCCACAGTGAGTTTAGAACTTTTTGGGCTCCGAATGCCATTCCGAAGATAGCCATTCCTCCGAGCATCAGAAAATAATTGCTCGTCAGAAAATAGGGTAGAATACCAAGGACTATAAGGACTCCCATGACGGATTGAATAGACTCGACGCGCATAAGGTCAAACATCCTTCCCCATATTCGATTAGTAACAAGCGATACGGTTAGCGGTATTATGGCCACGAGCAGGCTGATTTCTGTGTTGGATAATTTCATTCCGTATCGTTCGTTACCTGCGTATTCTATCCGCATTGGCCAGGCCATGAGATTTCCAAATTCTATGAGTAACCAAAAAATAGCCAATTTACTAAAGCGGGGGTTTTTCCAGAAGAGACTTAACGTGTGGTAGGGGAAACGACTTGTTGGTTTTGTCAGGATTTCAGAAGGGATTCGGTAGTAGGAATAAGAAGCGGAAAAATAGGCCGTTCCTGCAATGGCGAGAATCCATATGTAGTTGTCTAGATTCTGGTCCATGAGAACTCCAAACAGTTGGGATACTACCAGAAAAGCGAATCCTTGAATCATTGCTGTTGTACCGACCCATTTTCCGCGCCTCAGAGGGTGGTAGTTTTCAACCAAAATTTTGGGTAACAATGTGAATCCTTGAACTCCGATCAACATGGTCATTGTCAATGCAATGACAAACTGATTGGCTGATTGGGCAAATATGCTGACAATGAATAAGACTCCGGTTATAAAGGTATAAAGGCTACATGCGTTATTGCTTCGCATGCGAAGCGAGGAAACAATCCATAAGAAAAGAGGCATTAAAAACATGCCGATCCAGACTCCTGCTGCCAGGATACTTTTTTGAGTGCTTGAAGCGTCGAAGATACGAATGGCAATCAGAAGAACAAAAATCCCATATACAGGTTCAATGATCCCCCCGGAGAGGCTCCTGAAGCGATCCCAGAAATAGGTGACTCCCTCATGGGGATGGGAATCTTGACCTTTAGATAGATCAGACACGTTTAGTGTGTTGTATTATAGATTCCTTAACAAAATGCGAGATCGGCGTGTGGCTACTGGCAAGGCTGCTATCTTGCATTAGGGCTGGTGCCCCATGTTCGAGCAGCGAAGGCCGGCAGTAGTCGTACGCCGCCTCATCAGCAGGGCAAACGGTTTTTCTGGCAACCAGTATTGGATCGAGTCGCCAGGGTCTTTAGACTCAAGCGACACACACCGTCTTTGGGAGGTGCAAAAATCGCTATAGCATCTTGGCAAGTTATTTTTAATACACCACACCAATTGAAATAAGAAGGATTGATTGAGGAGGATGGCTTATGATTCAATGCTTCTTTATTTAGGTCAAACTATGAATTTTATCCTGTCTCTGGTTTTTGTTGGCTTGTTGTTGGCCTGCACCGCTCTCGCCCAAGAAGATAAAACTCCAGTTATTGATGCAGGCAAATTATACGAGACTTATTGTGCTGCTTGCCACGGTATCAATATGGAAGGGGCGCAACACACACCGCTCCGAAAAGACAATTGGGCTTATGGCCGAGACCGGTTGCGCATGTATCGCAGTGTGATGTTTGGAATTCCCAATACAGACATGATTCCCTGGTCGCAGTTACTGACTGAAGAGCAAGGCTATGCTTTGGTGGACTATATTATCGAAAGTCAGGATTCACCGCCGAATGCCGAAAGGGAATTGCCGACACAGCTAAAGACACGGGACTATTTGATAAAAGTGGAAACTGTTGTGGTCGAAGGATTTAATTCATCTCCGTGGAGCCTTGAATTTATTGATGAAAGACGTGCATTGGTGACTGAGCGCCGCGGTGGGCTTCGATGGATTGTTGATGGCAAACTGGATCCGCAACCGATTGAAGGGGTTCCGGCAACGACACAATACGGCGATTCCGGCTTTTACGATTTGGAGATCCATCCGGATTATAAAAGCAACGGTTGGATCTATTTTAGCCATGTCCATCCGCTGGGAGACGGTTCGACACGAGATACTCCCGCTATGACACGCGTCATACGCGGTCGAGTAGAGGGACACCATTGGGTTGATCAGGAAGTCATTTTTCAACTCGATGATGCTCGGCATTTCGTCCAGGGAACGCGTTGGGGCTCGCGTATGTTGTTCGACATGCATGGCTATCTATATTTTTCCATTGGTGATATCGGCAGAAATGACGACGTTCAGCAGCTTCAATTTCCTGCCGGAAAATCCTATCGGATATTTCCAGATGGATCGATTCCTCCCGATAATCCTTTCGTAGGGGTCGAAGGTGGCATCGAGGAAATTTTTACTATCGGTAACCGTAATATTCAGGGCTTGGCACAACATCCAGTGACCGGTGTAATTTGGGCTACCGAACACGGTCCCTTGGGTGGTGATGAACTCAATATTTTGCAGAAAGGGAATAATTACGGATGGCCGGTCATTACTCACGGGCTTCAGTACACCGGAGACCGCGTATCACCCTTAACTCATAAAGAAGGGATGGAGCAACCCGTTAAATTTTGGACACCTTCGCCCGCACTCAGCGCAATAGAATTTTATACAGGCCACCTATTTCCAAAGTGGAAAAACAATGCCTTCGTAGCCACTTTGGCTTTTGAGGAAATCAAACGACTCAATCTTGGAAAGACAAGAGTCATGTCGGAAGAGGTAATCATGAAAAACCACGGCAGACTTCGAGATATAAAGACGGGTCCAGAAGGAGGCATATGGGTCGTCTTGAATAATCCTCATTCAGTTATTCGATTGATTCCACAAGATATTTAATTTCCAATACCTCCACTTGTTGTGACAATTTACACCATAACCGTTCTGCTTAGCGTACTTGCCTATATCGCTGTCGGTAACTACGCGGGTAGAAAAGTAAAGGGTCTCGAAGACTATTTTGTGGTAGGCCGCCAGGCGCCGACCATACTGATTGTTGGTACGCTCGTCGCCAGTTTTTTGAGCACCAACACCTTTCTTGGAGAGGCTGGATTGGTTTACGGATTTGTTGCTGGGGGAAGAATACTTGGACCATCCCTGGTAGTTGCCGGTTACATTTATGGCGCCTTGTACTTTGGTCGTTATTTGCGACGCAGCCGATCCCTGACGGTTGCGCAGTATTTTGCTGATCGATTCGATAGCCGCCGGGTTCAGGTAATAGCGGGTATCACGGTATTTGTGGGGATTGGATTTTATTTAATAGCAGTAACTCAGGGTGTAGCGGTGATTCTATCCGATCTGACGGCTCTCTCATATAGGCAAGGACTCATCGTCGCCTGGGCCAGTTATACTTCTTTCACCCTCTATTCAGGGTCTCGAGGAGTCGTTCTCACGGACACGATGATGTTCTTCCTGTTCTCCACCATTACGGTGGCCGCCATGCTATTTATTTTTGACGAGCATGGAGGATGGGTTGCTTCAGTAGGCAAGCTAACGTTTCTCCAGGAAAAACCTAGTTTAATGACCTGGCATGGTATGGTTGGACCGGGAGAACGGTGGGAAACTCCCGCCGAATTCTTGATCTGGTTAATTATCATTGGTATTGCGTGGAGTTTCGTTACGGCCATCAGCCCCTGGCAATCCAGTCGCTATTTAATGGCGAAAGATGAACATGTTGTGCTGAGATCAGCCTGCATTGCCGGGATTGCTATTCCATTGATTCAGACGATGGTATACGCCGCGGCTGTTACAGTAAATCTCAGTGATGCGAACATTGTACCTAAGGAACGGGCTCTGATTTGGGCAGCGCAATATATAATTCCACCGTTATTTGGTGCTTTGGTGATTGCAGGTTTGGTAGCTGCTGCGCTGTCTTCGGCAACGACCTTCCTCTCCTTGATCGGGTTTAACGTAAGTAACGACATCATTCAATTCAAGCATACGAAACCTGAAAACCAATTGAAATTTAGCCGGCAGATGATGTTGATGGTGAGTATTATTGCATTGGTGGTCTGCCTTTCTATCGAGCAGGAATTGTTTTGGCTGACTTACTTTGCAGGGACAATGTTTGCTTCTGCCTGGGGGCCGGTTGCTTTTATGAGTGTGTGGAGCGATCGCATTACTGCGAGTGCTGCTTTTTGGGGAATCACAACAGGATTCCTCGGAAATGCTATCCCCAAGCTTTTCGTAACTATGGGATTGTTAAAACTTCCTGTTTACATGGATCCCGTTCTCATTGGTGCTGTTATTAGTCTTTCTGTGGTGATAATTGTCTCTCTCAACACTGAGGTGACTGAAAAGGAACGTACCTACCGGTTACACCTACTGAAAACACCCGAAGAGGAATTCAATGATAAGGCGACCAACAAAACGGTAAAATTCGGCTTTGCCCTGATTATTTTCGGAATCGTTAAAGCTGCGATTCTTGTTTATTTCTACGTGGTGCCTTATTTCCGTGCATTGCATCCGACTGGTCAGATGCTGGCCAAAGACTGGTGGAGCGGGGAGGCTTGGTTCGCCTATTCCTGGTCGATCCTTTACGGGATACTTGGCTGCCTTGTCGTTTTTGGAGTGCGGAAGTTTTACAGACAACAGTCCTGACGACTTCAGCTTAAAAAAGATTAAATATTCCTCATGCCTTAGTGTGTCAATTTTCTGAATACTAATTGAGCCCAGAGAATGGCTACTATCGTCATGACGATGTTGATAATCGCCAGTTGCGCCTAGCATTCGGTGCAGGAGTTCCGCAGAATTTAGACCGATGAATGCAAGAATTAGGTTTGTCGAGTATTAGCCGCCAAAAGATTGAAATCTTTCGGGTGATTTATGTTAGTCCTAGTTACCCAAAGGAGGATCAATAGATCATTTCTTGATTCTACGGTGAAAAATTCCAATAAGTCGTTCGAATTTGCTAGGCTAATGTTTGGGAGATCAATAACCTGCCTGAAATTCTTTTTTGGTTTAATGCACAAAAATATTATCAACATATATATAAAAACGTTTATATTAACGTTTTTTGTTATTTTCACAGTTCAGGGTGGATTAGCTGATTCCAATAACCCGCCTCTAGGCATTAGTGAGGCGAGTGTCGAAAGCGGCAAAAAGCATCGAATAGTATATGTCGGAAATACCCTCATGTCACATGCTTCAAAATACGGTTTTTTAGAGGCGGCCCTCACAACCCGGTGGCCGGCTATTGATGTCACTTTTCGCAATCTCGGTTGGCCGGGCGACGACGTTTTTGGTATCGCTCGATCTCAATTTGGTTCGCCACAAAATACGCAATCCTGGCAACCCCCAAAAGACCGGGAACAGGACTATGGTTACGAGGTCCTTTTGGAGCAGATCAATGACGCCCAACCGACAGTGATTATTGTTGGTTACGGTTCAAATGCCGCCTTTGACAAAACAGATGTTGGATTTGAAGACTTTAAGGGCGGTTATGGCCGATTGCTTAATGCACTGTCAGATACCCAGGCTAAACTCATTCTTCTGACACCTCCCCAGCAGGAAAATACCCTTTTAAATCCAGATGTTTCAGACCGTAATGATCGCTTGGCGCAAGTTTCTGATTTCATTTTACAGCAAGGGGAAATCCGGGATTTTCAAGTGATTGATTTGTTCAAAAACTTAAGGGCTTCTAATTCAGGAAATCCCATAACGGAGAATGGTGTTCATCTGAATGAAGAAGGGTACAGGCTGTTTGCATCCCTTGTTGCTCAATCGCTCGATGCGGATTTAGAATGGGAGATTGAAATGGACAGCACGGGAGCTGTTATTAATACTATTGGAACAAGTTTAGCTAAACTGGAAATTCAGGAGGATCGAATCCGATGGGAACTTATAGATGCAACCCTGCCTCCTGCGGTTGGACCTGAGGGACGAGTATTAAAGGTACATGGCTTGCCACCTGAAAATGGTTACCGACTCAAGATTGACGGAAAAGAAGTGGCGATTGCGGACGGAGGTAGCTGGGGCCAAGGTATCGTTATCGATAAAGGTCCCGAATTTGATCAGACGAAAATATTGACAACGACTGTCTTTGAAAAGAACAGCTTATATTATCAGAAGCTTCGGCCTCTCAATGAAACTTACATTTTTTTATTTCGCCGATACGAAATGGGCCACCTGTCGTATGAAGTAGATGATTTGGACCGCATGACTCGCGAACGGGACGAGCAAATTGCCTACCAGAAAATTCCTAGGCCGCATCGTTACGAATTAGAGAGAGTAACTCCCTGGAGTCCTCCTCGGGACTATCCGGATCATGAAGTACCAGATTTTATCCCCGATCCGGATATATCGGAAGAGCTGGCCTCTTTTACTTTGGCCGATGGATTCGAGATAAACCTGTTTGCTTCCGATCCAGCGATTGTAAATCCGATTAATATCAATTGGGATACTCAGGGACGGCTTTGGGTGTCCACAAGCTCGACGTATCCACACATTAAACCCGGAAATATACCGAATGACCGCATTGTCATTCTTGAAGATACCACTGGAGATGGCCGCGCCGATAAATCCACTGTCTTTGCGGACGGATTAATCATTCCTCAATCCGTAATGCCCATTCCCGGTGGAGCCTACGTTTGCAGTTCTACTGAATTCTTGCATCTGATCGACACCGACGGTGACGACTTCGCGGACGAACGTCGTGTGGTCTTTGCCGGCTTCGGCAACGCGGATGTTCATCATATGATCCACGGGTTACGCTGGAGTCCTTGGGGTGAGATTTATTTCATGCAGTCCATATACATCAACACGTACCTGGAAACTGCTTGGGGCCAGCGTAGGTTGAATGGAAGCGGTTTCTGGAGATTCAGGCCTGAAACCGAGGAGCTAGAGGTTTACACACGTGGCATGGTCAATCCCTGGGGAATTGTGTTCGACCGTTGGGGACAAAGTTATGCAACTGACGGAGCCGGAGGCGATGGAGTCTACTACCTATACCCGGGCGCGGCATTTAGAACAGCAGTGGGTGCTGATCGGATATTAAACGGAATGAATCCTGGTAAGCCTAAAGCGACTGGGGCTGAAATTATTTCCGGCCGCCATTTTCCGGACTCCTACAAAGATAGTGTCATTATGACAGATTTCCGTGCTAATCGTGTCGTGCGGTACCAGAAAGAGGAATACAAGAGTGGTTATAAAGCTCAAGAAGTTGAGACATTGATTTATTCCAGCCACCGGTCTTTCCGTCCGGTCGATTTAAAGATGGGTCCCGATGGAGCGCTTTATATTGCCGATTGGTACAACCCGATCATCGATCATGGCGAGGTCGATTTCCACCATCCGCTTCGAGACAAATCACACGGGCGAATATGGAGAATGGTGGCCAAGGATCGGCCCTTGGTAAAAAAACCTAGGATTCCAGGATCCACCAATGAAGAATTGTTCGATTTGTTGGATTCGCCTGAAACCTGGACCGTGGAGCAGGTCCGCCGAGAACTTGCCAGTCGTTCCCAGGAGGAAGTATTAAATGGAATTTCAAGTTGGCTTTCTGGTTTGTCTAATAGCGACGCTGCTTTTGACCAGAAACGCTTGGAAGGACTGTGGCTCCATGCGGCTTTTCGATCGGAAAATAAAGGTCTTCTTAAAGCAGTATTAAATTCTGCAGATCACCATGCTCGGGCGGCCGCTGTTCGGTTGGCTTCACTCTATTACTCAAGCGACCCTGAAATTCAGAATCTTTTGTTTAATGCTGCTATAGACGATCACCCACAAGTCCGCTTGGAAGCGGTTAACGCCCTGCGTAAATTAAATACTCTGGACGCTGTTAATGCCGCAATGGTCGCTCTGGATTATCCGGTGGATGAAGATCTTGACTATGCTCTTTGGTTAACAGCAAGGAATTTGCAACATTTATGGTTGCCTGGGTTGAAGGCCAAGAAAACGGCTTTTGAAAGCAAAGCCAACCGCCTGATCTTTGCACTCGGGGCCTCTAATGATCCCGATGCAATTGAACCCATGGTGGAACTGTGCAAAAGCGGTCAAATCAAAGGTGGAGAATTGTGGAAAGCACAAAAGATTATTGCAGACCTGGGAGACGTGAAATCACTGGCTTACCTGGTAGAGGCGGCAACCAAACAAAAGGATGCCGAGTTGCTCCAAGCACTTGCTGATAGTCAGAACAGCAATATACCATACAACTCCGATCTAATTGTTGGCCTGATAGTCGATCGAAAAGCCGAACTAAGGGTGGAGGCCTTGCGCTTGGCAGGAAAGTGGCGGATCGGAAGCGCGACGAAAAACGCGCTTCGAAGAGCGCATGAACGATCCGCTTCCATGAATGAACGATTTGAGGCAGCCAGAACTCTGATCGCACTTGATCAAATAAATGAGGTTAGGTCTTTAACCGGTTCCAGTTTTGGTGTCGGTGTTCGAATTGCAGCACTATGTGCGCTCGTTCCAACCGATGTATCGCTAGCGACAGACGTGGCTGCTCAAATTTTGCAATCGATTCGTGATACTGACCAAATCTTGTTCTTGTTTACCGAAATCGTCAGGCACCATGCCGGACCGCCCACGCTTACTAAAGCTTTAGAGGGCTTAAAATTAAAGGAACCGGTTGCTCAGATCGGCATAAATGTAGCCCAATCCTCCGGGCGCGATTTGAGCGAGCTGATTCAACAACTGCAAATTTCAGGGTCCCTTTCATCTCAAAATAAACCGCTTTCAAGCATTTCTCTAAAAAGTACTGCGTCCGAAGCCCTTGAGGAAGGGGATCCCATTAGGGGTAAAGCCATCTATGAGAGGCAGGAATTAGCGTGCATAAGTTGTCATGCCATCGGTGGTGAAGGTGGACTTGTCGGTCCGGATTTGGGATCAATTGGTGCTTTTATGACCCCGGAAGGAATTCTGGAATCACTTATTAGCCCCAGTACAACCATTAAACAAGGCTACGAAACGGTGCTGATCACGTTGAGTAACGATGAAATGGTGAGCGGCACTTTGCAGCGAAGAACGGTTAATTCGGCATTGGTTCGCGACGTTACAGGCGCTTCTCGCGCTATCCCTTTAGACAATATAAAACATCTGGATACAAGTCCGATTTCGCTTATGCCTCCGGGGCTCACGGCGAATCTGCAATCGGATGAGTTGAGAGATCTCGTAAGCTTTTTAAGAAGTTTAGGAAAAGAATAGCTCAATTAACTGAAACTTCTAAATATTCAGTTGGTAAATAACTCCATCGATTTCGAACTCGCGCCGATTCGGTTTGCTGGGCCAGGCTGGGGGAGCCATTTCGTTAAGCCACTTTTGTAAAGCGCCGTTTAGTATTTCCAGGAGGTCCGGTTTTTCTTTGGCCAGGTTGTTGGTTTCGCTGATGTCTTTGGAGAGATCGAATAACCAAGGATTTTTGCCCGATTTCACTAGCTTCCATTTTCCCATGCGGACCGCTTTGTTGGGCCCATTGCTCCAAAAAAGCGTTCGGTGCGGTGCAGCTGTTTTCTCGCCCGTCAAATGAGGGATTAAGTTTATACCATCCAAGTGTAGAGTATCCGGAATTTGAATACCACCTACAGCACAAAAAGCGGGAAATAGATCAAGTGAGCTAGTGGTCTTTGAATAGGTTTTTCCTTTTGCCAGTTTTGCTGGCCAGCTAGCGATCATTGGAACGCGCACGCCGCCTTCAAAAAGAAAGAGTTTACCCAGGCGCAGAGGATGGTTGTTTTGAAGGCCAGTATAAATAGGTCCGCCGTTGTCGTTAAGAAAAACGACCAGTGTATTTTCCAGAATGTCATTTTTTTGCAAGGCCCATACTACAGCACCGACAGCGTCATCCAGAGCACTGGTCATAGCATTGTAATCCTGTTGGGCTTCGGTTTTTTCGTAGGGAAAGCGTTTCTGGTATTTCTCGGTGGCTTCAATGGGTGTGTGTACAGCATTGAAAGTCACATAAGCAAAGAATGGCTGCTCCTTTTTTCGGTTAATAAAATTGATGGTTTCTCTGGCAATCGCGTCAGTCAGGTACTCCGGTTCGCTGATAAGCTTATGACCGCGCATAATTGATTGGTAGACAGGTTGATCTTTCACCTCGAAGAAGGAATGCGCACCTGCCAAAAAGCCATAGAATTCGTCGAATCCTCGATTTAATGGATGAAATACTTTCGTGTCCCTAAGTGCCATTTCCCAAACATGCCAGTTGCGTAACCGGTTCTTTGTAAAACATCAGCCATGGTAATGGTAGAAGGACGTAGCCCACGGCTTTTCCTGTGAGTTTCTGCCGCTCCGGAAGTATTAAACTCAAATCCAAAACGTTGCTGGTAGTTTCCGGACATCAATCCAGCCCGTGAAGGACTGCAGGTAGCAGCTGTTACATAGGCATCTGTAAAACGGATTCCCCGCTTGGCCAAGGCATCAATATGGGGGGTTGGAATAGTTTTTGAACCGTAACCCCAATATCTGCATAACCTAGATCATCCACAAAAATTAAAACGATATTAGGAAGGCTTTTGTCATTCTCATCAATGGACTCAATTTGATCCAGCAGAGCCGCTTTTTTGGCCATGAGGTCCGGTATTGGGATAATGACTGGCTCTTTCGTTTTATTGTTGCGACCCTCGCCAAAGATCATAGAGGCATGTGTGAGGAGTAATAATGAGACGCAGAATTTGCTAATGATCGAGCGGTTCATAAGGAGGTTGAATCTACTTTAGGAGTTGGGACAATCAAGGGGATTCTAAAACCAGTGAATACCGTATCTGTAATCATTCCAACTTTCAATCGCCTCGATTCCTTACCTCGTGCGATTGAATCCGTCCTGTCGCAGACCAAAACGGCGGAGGAACTCATTGTTGTGGATGACGGATCTACCGATGGGACAGGTAATTGGGTGAAAGAAACTTACCCCGACGTGATCCTAATTCAACAGGCGAATCAGGGTGTGAGTGCCGCCCGCAATGCCGGTATCCGAAGAGCGACTACTGAATGGATCGCATTTTTGGATTCGGACGACGTCTGGTTACCGACTAAATTGGCGAAGCAATTATTAGTGCTAGATGCAACTCCGGATTACAAAATTTGTCACACCGAGGAGCGCTGGATATATAATGGGCAAGAAAGGTCGGTCGCCAAACCTTATAAAAAACAAGCAGGGTGGATTTTTGAGGCCTGTTTACCTGTGTGTGCGATTTCTCCTTCGACCGTATTGATTCATAGAAATGTATTTGATCAGGTTGGATTGTTTGATGAATCCCTACCTGCCTGTGAAGATTACGATCTGTGGCTACGCGTAACCTCGCGAATGCCTGTGCTCTTGATCGATGTTCCACTCATCGAAAAACACGGAGGTCGAGATGACCAGTTGGCCACTCAATGGGGATTAGACCGATGGCGTATCCAAGCATTGAAAAAAGTGCTAAATGAAGGTCATTTGACTGAGGATCAGCAGGATCTGGCAAAAAAACAATTGGTTGAGAAGTGTGTAATTTTTGCTAGTGGTTTGGAGAAGCACGGGAAGGACAGAGAGGCTAAATATTATTTAGAGATTATTGCCCAAGGGTAGGGTCGGACCGCTGAGCCGTCTTGATTTTTTGTGACAATAGGCATGGACTCTTCCGAAAGAGACCCCTACCAGCTGATCAATATTATATCAATTGAACTTGAAGTTTTAGAGGCGCCGACCGCTTACTAGTCATTTCTTTCAATGCCTGAACTCGTCGTATCTCAAAAGACCACGTTGTTGCGTGTCGAAAATGTTTCGAAATCCTTTCCGGGAGTTCGCGCTTTGGATCAGGTGTCTCTTGATCTTAAAGGAGGCGAAGTCTTGGCCTTGATTGGAGAAAATGGAGCTGGCAAAAGCACGCTTATTAAAATTTTGGGTGGGGCACATGGGTCTGATTCCGGCCAACTTTTTATTGATGAAAACCCGATTTCTATTGGGTCTCCTCCCGAAGCTCAGGCCTCGGGAGTTTCCATTATTTATCAGGAATTTAACCTGATTCCGGATTTGAGTGTTCGTGAAAACATTTTTTTGGGCCGCGAAAAGACCAGCGGGGTTTTTATCGATGAGTCGATTGAGGCATTTGGAGTTGAAGCTCTGTTGAAACAACTTGGTTTAAATCTTGATGTTGAAAAGTTGTGCCGTGATTTGACGATAGCGGAACAACAGCTTGTCGAAATAGCTAAGGCTCTTTCGTTGGATGCAAAAATTTTGGTGATGGATGAGCCTTCTGCGACTCTGACTCAATTGGAGGTGGATCAGTTGTTCAGGATCATAAAAGACCTAAAATCAAAAGGGATAGGGATCATTTATATCAGCCATCGCTTGGAAGAGGTTTTTGAAATTGGCGATCGCGTCATGGTCCTGAGGGACGGACAGCATGTGGTGACTAAACTTGTTGCTGAGGTGACACGACAAGATCTGATCAAATTTATGGTGGGACGATCCCTCGAATCTGAGTTTCCACCTCGTGAATCTAAGATCGGTGAAAGGCTTCTTGAGGTTCGAAACTTTTGCAGAGGATCTGCAGTACAGGATATAAGTTTTTCGGTGAACGCCGGAGAAATTTTAGGATTCGCCGGATTGGTTGGGGCTGGGAGGACGGAAACTGTGCGTTTGATCTTCGGGGCTGACCCAAAGGATAGTGGCCAACTTATCGTCAAAGGTAAAAAGATGGAAATCGATGAACCCAGACAAGCAATAGCCAACGGTATTTGTCTGTTAACCGAGGATCGTAAGAATCAGGGCCTGGTGCTTGTTCATAGTGTGGTAGAAAATTTCGGTCTTCCGAATTTGAAGTCTTATTCCGGAGGATTGTTTCTTGATGAGAAATTAGAAAAGGATCGATTCAGGAATTTCGTAGATGAGATAAAGATCAAGGTCTCCAGCGACGAACAGGACGCGGGACATTTGTCAGGCGGAAACCAACAAAAAGTCGTTTTAGCGAAATGGTTGGAGCAAAACGCGGATGTTTTGATTTTTGATGAGCCGACGCGCGGAATTGATGTGGGTGCTAAATACGAAATTTATCAATTGATGAACAAGTTGGCCCAAGTTGGAAAGGGGATTATCATGATCAGCAGTGAGCTTCCGGAAGTGCTTGGCATGAGTGACCGCATCATCGTCATGCGCGACGGATGTATCCAAGGAGAAATTACAAATGTAACGGAGGCTAGCCAGGCTGAAATCATGCATCTAGCAGTTGAATGAAGATTTCAACAGGTTGGATAAAAGGAAATAGATGAGACATAACAGCCACGACTCTAAAACAAATCGATCAATGATGGAATTCGTTATGAGAAATAGGAAAGATTTTGAAGGAGCGACTTTATACTGCGATTGGATAGTGGGCTTTGAACCGCGCCATAAAGCTGCTCCTACAAGTGAAGTGATATGAAGAAACTCTTAGACAACTATGGAATATTTTGGGTCCTGATTGGGCTTTGTGTATTCTTCAGTGTTTTAACCCTTAAACGACAGACGCCCAGTGGTTCAGCGGCAATAGACGAGGTTTTTGAAACCATCCAGAACGATAATTCGAAAGATACCTCAATCGTTGTGGTTGGAGCGCAGAACCAAGGATCGGCTGTATTCGCCCAATCTCTGTCTGACCGGTTGATCGCAAGTGGCTATACCGAGGTGAAAACCAGTATTGGATTGCCTTTAAATTTCAGGAAATTGGTGCAAGAGGAGGAAAAAGCCGGAAATCCTGTCCAACTTATCGCTACGACCGAGGATTTATTGAAATGGACAATTGTTAACTCATTGGGCGATTACTTTCCCGCTTCGGGCAATGCGCCTGTCATAACTCCTGAGTCCTATTTCTGGCCCGATTTTCTTAAGCGGGCAAATCTTTTGGCTATTGTCGATCGGATTGTGGTGATCGCGGTCATTGCTATCGGAATGACTATGGTTATCATAACAGGTGGTATCGACCTTTCCGTAGGGAGCTTGATTGCTCTTTCGGCGGTTATTGCTACGGTTATTATGAAATCTTTTGGAGGCCTAGAAGCTTCGGCCTGGACAATTCCGCTTGGTTTTCTGGTCGGAATGCTTTGTTGCGGTGCTGTTGGTGGATTTGGCGGATACCTGGTTCACCGATTTAGGGTAGCTCCGTTTATTACGACCCTGGGAGTCATGATGATGGCGCGAGGCCTGGCTTTCACGATAACAGGTGGATTTTCCATCTACCAAGTGCCTCAGGGGCTTACCTGGCTTGGGCAGGGAAGAACTATTGGCATACCGAACACGGTTATCTTGCTAATCTTGTTGTATGTATGCGCACATGTATTCATGAGCCGCACACGGTATGGGCGCTATATCTACGCGGTGGGAGGTAACGAGGAGGCTGCACGATTATCCGGTGTACCTATTCGCTTGATCTTAATTTTGGTTTACGTGGTTAGCGGATTGGCAGCCGGGCTTGGAGGCTGTATACAAACTTCCCAACTCAATACCGGTACACCAAATATTGGTGTGATGTATGAGCTTTATGTGATCGCTGCGGTGGTTGTAGGTGGCACCAGCCTTTCGGGAGGAACAGGCCGTATATTAGGAACTTTAATCGGCGCTTTCATCATATCCGTTTTACAGAATGGTATGAACCTCTTGGGAATAGAAAGCTACGCTCAACAGGTGGTTCTTGGCGGAGTTATTCTGGCTGCCGTTCTTATCGATAAAATGCGAGACCAGTCGACCGCTGCCGTAGTAGAGGTCAGAAAAGCCGGAATACCAAAATGGGCATGGGGTTCAGCGACAGTCGTTATAATTCTTGGTGGTCTCATCTTTTTCAGTCAAAAAGCCGGCTTCGCCAGCCGGGGCAAAATAGCCATGAGTTGCATGGATTTGACCAATCCATTTTTCAAATTGATTGCTAATACGATGGAGGCTGAGGCTAATAAGTATGGCTATGATCTGGTAGCGCTCAGTGGCGAAATGGATGCTGCCAAACAAAACAATCAATTGGCGGATTTTGCGGCGCAGGGGTACGATGCTATTTTCATAAATCCGACTGACTCCAAAGCCGTATCCGAAGGTGTGAAGAATGCCTGGGAGGCCGGAATACCAGTCTTCACATTCGACGTCCAAGTGACAGATCCCGAAGCTAACGAAAAGTTGATTTGCCATATTGGTAGTGACAATTATCAGGGCGGACGCTTGGCCGGAAAAACCATGATGGAAGTGACAGGAAATAGCGGGGATATTGCGGTTCTCAGTTTCCCGGAGGCTTCTTCTTGTATCTTTCGTGTCCAGGGTTTCCGCGACTACCTTAGGGAAAACAACAGCCGATTGCGTATCGTCAGCGAGTTGAGTGCCAAAGGAAATCGCAGTGACGGTTTTTCGGTAGCAACTGATATTCTACAAGCTCATCCGGACATCGTCGGAATGTTTGCCATTAATGATCCTTCCGCTCTTGGAGCATATTCGGCTATCGTAAAGGCTGGCAAAGTAGAGCAGATCAAATTGATAGGATTCGATGCCTCGCCTGCCGGAAAACAGGCCGTATTCGAAAAGAAACTTTTGGATACACCTCAACAATTTCCTGCAAAAATGGCCGTCGGAACTGTTGAAGCATACTTTAAGCACCTCGCAGGAGAAGAATTACCCAAAGACATTTTCATTCCTTGCGAACATTACTATTATGAAGACTCGGTGAGTGACGAAAGCCGGCTCAATGAGCAATGGTAAATTGAATAATCTAATAAATCACCAAGGAATTGCAACTAGTGTTTATTTTCTCCCGGCTATTTCTTTGACTCGGGAATCCCATTTTCCTTCAGAAAATCCATTAAGTTAAAATATGATTTCTGTTCATTCAGAACGTCAATGTATGGTCGAACATACCGCGGACACGCTTTTAAAACTGTATCCCAATTTTCTGGAAGGCTTATGATTAGATTTACCCCAAGGCGAAAAAATTGTCTACGGAGATCAAGTACCTTATGTTAGTATCTTCGGAGAGGTAGGGTTTGGAAAACCGGTTATTTACATTAATGATCTGCTGTATGTTTCTTTGGCCATCAACCAAAGAAACTTTGTCGCTAAATAAGGGATCAATAGTGGGCCAAATTGGAACCTGAGGATCTACCGAAATTAGCGATTATCAACCGTAGGCCAGGCCCCATACTTCGATGCGGTCGGCAAGCCATTGAATCAAGCATTTTACGGTTGAGTGGGATTGGCTGATGCTTGCTGCATCGATCAACTCCTTGAAATGAGGAAGCGTCAGATCGGAAATTTGAATACGCTTCTCAACTGAGTAACGCTTGATTACAGATTTGCTAAGTAACTTCAGGTCAAAACCTTCCTCTTTTTTGACCAGGCAAATCTCTAGATTCGTGTTTTCGCCAGTATCTTCACAGTTCAAAAACGATTGTGTAAAATCCAGCGGCAAGCTTCCTTGCTGTTCATCCTCGATTTTTTTCAACAACCTGGCATGGGCTGAGACGTTGGCGATATGAGCATGTTCAGACAAAAAAAGAGTTATCAATTCTATGGAAGACATATCCTCTCCGTTAGTTTTTTGGCGCACCCATTCCTGGCCAACTTTGTTTAAATCAAAATGGATGAATTTAACCCCGACTCGTGCTAACACGGTTAACCGGTTAGCTATTTCTTTTTGAGTTTCGATCATGTTTTTGCTGAACGGATCAAAGAGCTGAAATATGGAATTCAGATCATTTAGAAATATTCAATAGAATTCATTCGGAGATATCACGCATAAATTCCTTTGGCCAGTCAGTATACGAATTCTATTTTATCAGGAAAATATTTGCACTTTCAAATCGAGGGAATGAGGAATGCATTTAATCCTGAACAATTTCACAGTAACAATGAATAAAAGCATGTTATCACTTATATTTATCATTCTTTTCGTATTACTCGCTAAGGGATTTTTTGAAACGATGGCACCTCAGAGTTTGGAGATGACACAATTGCACTCATCATTTTATGCAGCTATATATTAAATCTAGAAGGGGTTGGGTTGGTCGTTCTGATTAACCGGAAAAAACAACTGACTCCCTTTTTGCTATGCCTCCTGGCTATTTTAGAACCGTCTTGGAAAAATTGGCGGTTCTTTTATTCTTGAGTTGCATTTCAATTGTTTTTTCGGACATAAATCCTGCATATGTTTTATGAACAATGCGAGTTCTCGGGGTAGATGTTGGAGGCTCTGGTATTAAGGGTGCTCTTGTAAACACGGAGACTGGCAAACTCATCACCGAGCGATTGCGCTTTTCGACTCCACAACCGGCTACGCCGAAAGCGATCGTTAAGGTGATTCAAAAAATCGTTTTGGAGTTCAAATGGAAGGGGCGTATTGGAGTTGGTTTTCCCGCCGTTATAAAAGGGAACAGAGTCCACACAGCTTCTAACATTTCCAATTCCTGGATCGGGACTGATGCGGTAAAGCTCATTACCAAAGCCACGGGTCGACCTTGCATAGTTATTAACGATGCCGATGCCGCTGTTCTAGCTGAAGTGAATTATGGAAGTAAAAGACTGAAAAAAGGTACCGTTCTTTTTCTAACGGTGGGAACCGGTATTGGTACGGCGATTCTTACCAACGGTCATCTGCTTCCTAACACAGAGTTTGGAGACCTTTATCTCAAAAAAGTCGGCAACGCTGAAGGGTATTGTGCCGATTCAGCTAGAAAACGCTATCGTCTGACTTGGAAAGAGTGGGCAGGTCGTTTTAATAAATACCTTAAACAAGTCTATTTCCTGACACGGCCTGACTTGATTTTAATTGGTGGAGGAGCCTCAAAGAAATCCGATCGATATCGTGAATATTTGGACATAAAGACTCCCATTAGGTATGCCTCGTTGAAAAACGAAGCGGGAATAATCGGAGCCGCCTGGGCTGCTGCCCAGAAACGTAGTTTCAAAAATCGATAGTAGTTCCTTATCACCTTACCTCAAAGCCCTTTTCCGGTCCAGAGTATGTAGCTGATTTCGTTAGGCTCTTCACGCACTACTGAGTTACACCAAAGCACTTTCAATTTCTCGTCCAATTTCGTCCGAATAATATCAAGGTATTAACAACACCGTATTTCTGAAACCAGTATTTCGGCTCTAGCAGCCCGCAATTGACGCGAATGGTTATGATCGGCACAATGCAGGCATTTTGGATCGTGATAGGTTTATACGGGCCAATCCCCAGGAAAGGTGTCGGAAGGATACATGGATGGTTGATGGAAGGATGACTAGGAAAACTCGACCCATGCTGGATGGACACTGACCCTTTGTCAAAACCAGTATCAATAATTGAAAGCCTCGGTAAGTACTGGATCGGTGATTCAGCTACCGTCTCAGAATAAGGAAAGTGCCTGGGCACTTTCGAGAACCAACCAGCCGAAGGTTAAAATACCTGCCGCCATAGATAATCGCTTCCGGATGAATTTGCGCCTTATTCGGCGTTCGTATTTATCGAGATTTGCGTGTTTGAACCTGGTGGCTTCGAGGAAACCAATAAACTGGGGATTGGCCAGCCGGGATTCAAGGCCAGTTTTAGTAAAGCGCACACGTTTTTTTCCTTTATACCTCAGGAAAATGGGTTTTAAGAGAATGTGTAGAAGTCTTTTCAAACGTGACGAATGCAGGTGTTGGGTATGCTTCAATTTATTAAGCCATTTTAGGGTCTTTCGCAAAGTCTTTATGGAAAATTTATTCACATTTGGAGGATACCCTGAGGGCTTCTTAAGGGCTTTTCATCAATTACACCGGATTCTCATTTAATCGATTCTTTCTAACTTGGTTTTTACACTCTAAGGCTTCATTTGCTTTTAGGAAAAGCTACATATGAATTTCTGTGTTATCGGCGCTGGGCTTGGGGAAGGAATAACCTTGAATGAATTGATGGCCGGAAAGGCAGTAGTAAGGAGGTGGTTGCCACGAACGTGTTTCACAAACTCTGCCAAAAGATGCAAGTCGATGCCCCCTTCCTGGGTCAATTTACAATGTTCTTTATGAGCAATTGCCTTCCAAAAAATCTCTTGAATCTTTAATGATTCGCAATTTGAAAGCAGAAAAATTCTCTAAGGTAGAATCGGTTTGAAAAAGATTGCTTCGAGAGTCCGTCCTTACAAATTCACTCGGTAATTGAGGAGTCGAATAGGGATGGCTAAAAACAAAACTAAGAAAAACAAATGGGTTTTTGTTAAGGATTCGGGGATTCATGGAAAAGGTGTTTTTGCGAAACGAAATATACCCAAAGAAAAACGGATCATGGAATACGTTGGCGAGCGTATTTCTAAAAAGGAATCCCAAAGGAGGGGGACCAAGCAGATGGAAGAAGCGGCCAAGAATAGAAAAGTGGGCGCTGTTTACATTTTCGATCTGAACAAGAAGTGGGACATCGATGGGAACGTCCCCGAAAATATAGCTCGGTTTGCCAACCACAGTTGCAACGAAAACTGCGATGCTTTTAACATAGATAACCGGATTTTTTATTATACCTCCAAAAAGATAAAAAAGGGCCAAGAAATTTTAATCGATTATGGTTATGACCTGGAGCATTTCTTGGATCATACTTGCAAGTGTGGCTCCGACAATTGTGTTGGCTTTATTGTGGCCAAGGACGACCGTTCAAAACTCAAAAAAATGAGAAGTCGCAAAAAGTCCAAATCACTTCTCAAAAAAAGCAAAAAGAGGCAAGTGGCTTAAGGGCTGTGGCAAAATTATGTATGGGAAAGTATCACATTAGTCATGCGTGTGGTCGTTAAGCGTGTCAGTAAGGCAGAAGTTTTTGTTGAAGGAGCGAGTGCCGGATCCATTGGGAAAGGGCTGGTAATATTACTCGGTGTGGATCGTGAGGATAATGAAGAAGACCTCCACTGGATGTCTAAGAAAATTCCGCAGTTGCGTGTATTTGAGGACACAGAGGGAAAAATGAATCTCAATATCCGTGATGTGAAGGGTGAACTGGCAGTGATCAGCCAGTTCACCCTTTTTGGAAATGTGCGCAAAGGAACGCGGCCTTCATTTAATAAGTCCGCAAATCCGGAAAAGGCCATACCGTTTTATGAGGCTTTTGTTAAGGCAATGGAAGTTGAATTGGGAAAACCCGTGGTCACTGGCCAGTTTGGGGCGATGATGGCTGTGGACTTGGTGAGCGATGGTCCGGTTACCTTAGTTATTGACAGTAAGAATAAGCGCTTTTGAGAAAACCGAAAATTCATGCCTCAAGGAAAGCTGCTTAAACGTGATTTTTTCGAAAGATCCGTTCTGGAAATCTGTCCTGAATTGTTAGGCCATTTTTTGGTTGTTCGTGTCGATGGAAACTTGCGTAAACTGGAAATAAGAGAGATTGAAGCCTACGATGGTCCGTCTGACAAAGCCTGCCATGCTGCCAAAGGTAGGACACCAAGGACGGAGGTGTTGTTTGGTCCAGCTGCTTGTTGGTATGTCTATTTGTGTTACGGCGTCCATTGGTTGCTCAATGTTGTATCGGGTCCGATTGATTATCCGGCTGCCATTCTCATTCGCGGAGTAGGGGAGCATGGCGGTCCTGGCATTCTCACCCGTGAGCTCAAAATTGATAACCGATTCAATACGCTAAAATCCTCCCGTGAAACCGGCCTGTGGATGGAAAAAAACCCCAATCGCTTGTCCGACTATCCATTTGCGACGACACCAAGGATTGGTGTTGATTACGCAGACGAATGGGCGGAAAAACCTTACCGGTTCATATCGATTCGCTCCCGATGGAATGAGAATGGATGCTTACAAATGTAGATATGATTTTGACCTACCTAAAAAGAACCAAAGTAGTGTCTGAGGTATGCAACTAGGCTCAAGATATAGGGTAAGGCGCGCCTACTTAATTTGAGATGTAGGGATTGTTTGCCTCATGGCACCTCTTTTTCAATCCCCTTGCGGCGATTGCTATAAACGATCAGATTATCAGAATGGCTATGAAAATAACTAATAGTAACAAAAGGCTTAACCTTTATGGCCTTTGCCTTGGTAATTTGCCTGATTGATGTGGTTTAGTATTAGGAATGGGATCCTATATAAAAGCCAGCTTCTTGAGGAGACAACTGACTAATTTTAAGGGTATTCATGGTTAAGTTTTGTAAAGTTTAACCCTTGAAACATGGGTCTGGTTTCAGATCAGGTAAAGTTTGGATCATTCTCGATAGGTTTTGTAAACCCTTGTTACGCGGCTTGAAATTGAGCAAAAACATTCCCAGGGAATGGAATTGGCCCAATCGCAGAACTCAGCAATTGTGATATCATCTCCCCCTTGGTGACCGATAAATGTCGCTAGATCGCCTTCTTTGGACAGCGTTTCGAGATCCGTCACATCTACGATCAGCTGGTCCATGGTGACTCGTCCCAAGACCTGGCAACGTTTTCCTGAAATCAATACCTGGCCGCGGTTGGTAAATTCCATGGGAATTCCATCTGCGTAGCCTGCTGAAAGGACAGCAATGACCGAAGGTCTAGTAAGAGTGGTCAATCGTCCGTAACTGATCGGGCATCCTTCAGGCAGGGATTTTACCAGGGCAATTTTGCTATGAAATGAAAGGACCGGTTCGGTTTTTATTTTGGCAAACAGTGAATCCGGATATGGTGGCGCGCCGAACTGAAGTAGCCCGATCCTGACCGCGGTGAAAGGGTTGGATTTATCAAAACTTTTCAGACTTGCGCTATTGTCCGCATGAATCATGCACTTCGATAAATCGAAGCGTTTACCTATTGCATACAGTGCATTGATAAAGCGGTTACGCTGCATTTCTGTGAATTCAGGATCGGATGGAGCGCTGCTAAAATGCGTATATACCCCACTCAATTCCAATGAACTTGCTTTTTCCAACGCATCCAGTACGGAATCTACAGATTCGTGCCAGACTCCCAGTCGACCCATTCCAGTATCAATTTTTAAATGAACACTTAGATTTTTATTTCTTTCCAGTGCTTTTTGGTTGTATCGTTCAATTTCCCTGATCGTTGAGACGGTTGGGATCAGATTGTGGTGGAATAGGTAGGGGTCTTCTTCAGGCAATAACGCCGACAAAACCAGAATGGGCCAACCCGATCCTATCTCTCGCAGTGATTCACCCTCTTGCACATTGGCCACGGCAAACATGTCGACCCCGGAATGCATAAGCCGGGTGGCTGTCTGGGCAATGCCATGTCCATAAGCGTCCGCCTTAACCACCGCTACATAATGAATGTTCCGCGGCAAAGCCGCCCGAATCTTGAACAAATTTCGTTCCAAAGCTGCCAGATCAATTTCAGCCCAGGAACGGTTACTATCTTGAGAAAAGCCTGCCATATTTTATCGGTGTCTCTGAGGTACCCACTTTTTGTATTCGGTGATTGCGGTTTGAAATACTCCTGCTTTTTGAACTGCTCGAAATCGGGAAATAAAAGCTTCAGAATCGCCGAGCCCAACAAGATCGTATTCCAGCGCCTCGGCTTCCGGAGGCGGACCCGGCGAATAAAGGCGTTGTCTGAGAAACCAGCGTGTTGCTGGCCAATTGTTGAGTGATCTTTTTTCAACAACTTCGATGGGTGGAATTGTCGAATCATTATCGATTCGAATCCCGTTCCAGCAGTCTTTTCTCAAATCCGAAAAAAGGGCGTAAGGATTCTGATTGGTTTCCCTTGCTTCAACCATCAACATGGCTGCTTCTAAGCTTTTGTAAGCAAAACAGGGTTTTGAATCATTCTGCAAACTATTCCAGGTGCGAATAGCCATGGCGTTGATTCGTATTCCTAGTGTGGAGCCCGGTCCCTCACAATAGCCGAACCCGGCTAAGGAAGAAAGGGTCAGATCGGCTTCCTGAAGGACGCTTTTTACCGCGGCAAATAGCGCGGAGGCTACTTCTCCTTCGGGTCTTGCAAAAGCTAGCCACCCATTTGAACCCAAAATGCCGGCTTGCACGCCTAGTGTACTGCAGTCCGTTATTAGGAGTGGTCGAGGGACTTGAATTTCCATGCCGAAAACTTCAGGAAAGGCATCCTTTCTCAAGGAATCAATGCCAATTGCGAGTGAATTTTTAGAGTTTGACCCTTACCTATTTAGGCATTGACCCGGTCATAGGTGAAATAATCATTAATCGCTTTTTTATCTTTATCTAACGAGAAGTTTTATCGTGAGCATACAAGTCGAAGACCTAAGCGAGTCCCGGAAAAAATTAACCGTCTTAATCGAGGCAGCAGAAATAACCGAAGAAGAGAAGAAACTGGTTGGAGAGTTTTCGAAGCAAGCGCGGATTCCTGGGTTCCGCCCCGGAAAGGCACCGGCTTCAATGATCATGAACAAGTACGGCAAGGATGTTGCCGAGGAATTGAAGCGAAAAGTGGTCGCCACGGCCTATGATAAAATCAATAAAGACGATTCTATTCAGGTGTATACCATTGTCGATTTTCATGAAGGGGAAATCGAAGCGGGAAAGGATGCCACGATTGAATTCACCGTCGATCTGGATCCCACCATTGATTTGCCCGATTACAAAGGCATTGCCGTGACAGTTCCCAAAATTGAGGTAACTGACCAAGAAGTGAATGAAACTGTTTATACCTTGCGTTCTCAACGAGCCGATTTTGTTGAAAAGGAAAGTGAGGCTTCAGCGTCAGATTACGTGCAACTTGGTTATGAAGGTTTTTTGGCCGGTAAGCCGCTTTCCGAAACCATCACTGACCAGCCTGTTTTCAGTAAACAAAACTCCACCTGGGAGGAAGCCGGTACTGAGCGAGCAGATTTTCCTGGTTTGGCCAAGGAACTGGTTGGCTTAAAAAAGGGAGATGAAAAAGAGATCACCTTAAATTTCCCAGACGATTTTCGCGTCGAGGGCCTGCAAGGTAAATCGGTTCAATACAAAGTCAACATCACGGAGGTGCGGGAGAAAAAGCTGCCAGAAATGGATGAGGAATTTCTCAAGAGCATGAGTGTTGAATCGGAGAAGGAACTGAAAGAGAATGTTCTGAATGATCTGACGAATCGCAAGGAGCAGGAGTCGAATCAAATCAAGCGCGAACAGATTATGAATTTCCTGGCTGAAAAGTCCACATTCGCGATACCGCAGTCGGCTGTCGACGGCGAATCAACTCGAATTTTACAAGGAATGCTTCAGCAGCAGGCACAATCCCAGGAAGCCCTTGAAAATCCTGAAATTACCCAGCTTGAAATGCAGGATAGGGCCAAGGAAGAGGCTGAGAAACGGGTTCAAATTAACCTCATTCTCAATAAAATTGCGGAATTGGAGGAAATTAAACCCGAGGACCAGGATTTCCAGGCTATGATTTATCAGGAAGCCATGTATACCCAGCAAAAACCCGAACAAATTGCTAAAGATTTAAGAAAAGATCAGGGGCGATTGCGCTCGATGCATGAATCCATATTAATCAACAAGACTCTTGATTTCCTGACGGAACAATCTACCGTCTCCGGAAATTTAGAAACACCTGAAAAGGAGAAAAAATAAGTGAGCTTTTACGTCCCCAACGTTATTGAAAACACCGGCCGTGGCGAGCGGAGCATGGATATTTACAGTCGGCTTTTGAAAGACCGTATTGTATTTATCGGTACTCCAATTGATGACACGATCGCTAATCTAGTTATCGCCCAATTGCTCTTCCTAGAAATGGAAGACCCGAAGAAGGATATTAATTTGTACATTAATTCCCCTGGAGGGGTGGTCACCGGCGGAATGGCAATTTACGACACGGTCAACCTACTCAGCTGCGATGTCGTAACTTACTGTGTCGGCATGGCCGCAAGTATGGCTACCGTGCTTTTGGCTTCGGGAACTCCGGGTAAACGGTATGCGTTGCCCAACAGTCGGGTGATGATTCACCAACCGACAGGCGGTGCCGGTGGACAGACTTCAGACATTTCAATCGCCGCCAAAGAAATTATCCGGTGGAAAAAGACTTTAAACTGCGTAATCGCCAAACACACAGGAAAGACAGAGAGCCAAATCGAAAAGGACTCCGACCGCGATTATTACATGACTGCTGAGGAAGCTAAGGAATATGGCATCGTCGACAATGTCATAGAAGCACGGAGCGAAGTCGAAAGAGCATCCTGATCACCCATGGCCAAATCCACCAAACTTACATTCTGTTCTTTTTGCGGTAAGTCGCAGAATGAGGTTAGCAAGATGATTGCGGGGCCTGGAGGTGTGTACATTTGCAATTCCTGTGTGAATGTTTGTAAGACGGTCATCGACCGGGAGGTAAAGGCTTCTCAACCACAGGATTCGGCTCCCTTCAAACTGCTCAAGCCCAACCAGATTTGTTCTGAGCTAAACCAATATGTGATTGGTCAGGATCACGCCAAGAAGGTTTTGTCCGTAGCGGTTTACAACCACTACAAGCGGTTGATTCACCGTAATGAGGCTCACGACCGCAAGATCGATGAATCGCTTATCGATGTCGAAATCGAAAAAAGCAATATTTTGATGATTGGGCCAACGGGCAGCGGAAAGACTTACCTGGCCCGCAAGCTTGCCAAGTTATTGGATGTTCCCTTTGCCATCGCCGACGCAACTACCCTAACCGAGGCTGGTTATGTAGGTGAGGATGTGGAAAATATCGTTCTCCGGCTCCTGCAATCGGCAAACTACGATGTAAAGAAAGCCGAATGCGGAATCATTTATGTGGATGAAATTGACAAAATTGGTCGCAAAACCGACAATGTTTCGATCACACGTGACGTATCCGGTGAAGGAGTACAACAGGCCTTATTGAAAATTTTGGAAGGCACGATTTGCAATGTGCCACCCCAGGGAGGCCGTAAACACCCCAACCAGGAATATGTTCAGGTAAACACTGAAAACATCCTGTTCATTTGCGGAGGGGCTTACGTTGGACTTGAAGAGATTATCAACAAGCGAATTGGTCAACGTTTCCTAGGCTACAACCAGGCACAAATTGAAGAGGAAAAAGACAAATCTGCCAGCATGGTAGCCAAATTGGAGCCTGAGGACCTCGTTAAATTTGGCATGATTCCCGAATTTATCGGAAGGTTGCCAATCACGACTGTCTTGGAAGAGCTTTCAGTAGAGGATTTGGAAAAAATTCTCCAAGTGACTAAAAATTCCCTAGTGAAGCAGTATGAGAAACTGTTTGCCCTTGATGGGGTTAATTTAAGTTTTCGCCCAGAGGCTGTAAAAGCGATTGCCGGGCAAGCGAAAAAACTGAAAACCGGTGCACGTGCGCTCAGGTCCATTATGGAAAAGATCATGCTCGATCTTATGTATGATCTTCCCCATTACGACGATGTTGATGAAGTCGTCATTACCCAGGGTGTGGTTGACGGAAAACGAAAGCCACAAATCAAACGGATGGTAAAACCCGCAAAAAAAGAACATCCGGCTGTGACACCAACCAAATCGAACTGTGAGCCCAAGGACGCGGCTTAGAGGATTGCCCGATCGCCAGTATTGAGCGTCTCTATATAAGCTACCAGTAACTGGATACAGGCTTCAACGTCCTTAAGGTCCGCCATTTCACTTGGTGTATGCATATAGCGTAAAGCCAGGCCGATGTTTCCGGTAGCAACGCCTGGTCCTGCCACTTGAATGGCCCGTGAATCGTTGGAAATAATTCCTCTTTCGGCTTCCAGTTGATAGGGAATAGTTTCCGCTTCAGCTACCGCGATGAGTCCCTCGGCGACTACCGGATTGATTTGAGCTCCTCGCGTAATAATTACTCCGTCTCCCATTTTAAAGGCGCCAAACCGTTTATTATCTGCATCTGGAAAATCGGTTGCGTGGCCTACGTCGATAGCTATGCCATAATCAGGCGATGCAGCATAAGTGGATGTCATCGCACCTCTCACACCAATTTCTTCCTGAGAGGTTCCAACAGCAATCACTTTTGCTGCCAAATCCTTGACCTTGGAAAGCCTTATCAATGTTTCGCCAGCGATATAGGCTCCAGTCTTATTGTCAAACGCACGAGCTGTTCCGATGGATCCATTTAACAATTCAAATTCGTGGTCATAGGTGCCTGAATCACCAACACGTACCATCGATTCTGCTTCATCTTTGGAGGAGACCCCAAGATCGATCCACATGTTGTAAATCTTTGGGACTTTTTCGCGCTCATTGGTATCCATTTGATGAATCGCTCGTTTTCCGGTTACACCGGTTACCACTCCATCCTTAGTTTTGATGCGAACGCGCCTTCCGGGAATCATCATACGGTCATGCCCACCAATAGGATCAAAGAAAAGGTACCCCCGATCATCGATGTATTTTATTATAAATCCGAGCTCGTCCAAATGCCCGGTCAATAAAATTGAGGGATCACCGTCTGGATTGAGGGTGGCAATGCGATTCCCCAAGACGTCTTTTTCATAAATATCTGCCTTGGGTTCTACAAACGTGTCAAAGACAGCTTGGGCTTCGGCTTCCTGTCCCGATGGTGACCGACTGGCCAAAAGCTGATTTAAAAAGTCAGGTACCTGGTATTCCTTTTTGGGCATGGGCATGAGTGTAGGCCACGAACCCTGGATCTCAAGTCAGGAGTTAGATTGATTGAATTGTAAATCCTTTGGTCTCGTTTTAGGGGTTTAGAGTTTACGGTCCAGTGGTTTATTCTCTGCGTAATTTGTTGGCCTTCTCATTTTGTTAGTGGAGTAATTTTTGAACCCTGCGATAAAACTCAGGGCAGGCACAAGAAAACGGAGATTAAAGGGCTTTCATTTAAAACAGAGTGGTTTTCATTAAATTTTCAATTACAATTATTTTGTTTTTTCTTTTTAAGAAAATCATAAAGATTTAAACGGTTTTTTGTGGCGAAATTCCCAAAATAAATCGAAGCACGAACTTACAGTGCGACAGGGTAAAGCCCCTCCTACAAAGCTAGAGAACAAAATTCAGTTGCCTGATAGCCGAATCTACCTAACTCGTTGGGTGTGATTATATATCCCGCTATTGATATCAAAAACGGAAGGGCCGTTCGCTTGCTCCAAGGAAAAGCCGATCAGGAAACAGTCTATTTTGATAGCCCGCTGGATGCAGCCAAAGTATGGATGGATGCCGGAACTAAGTGGATGCACATGGTCGATCTGGACGGAGCATTTGAGGGAGTATCGGCAAATTTGGCCCGTGTAGAAGAAGTGGCCTCACAAGGCGTGAAAGTTCAATTTGGGGGTGGATTAAGAAATAAAAAAGCTGTACGTGCTGCCTTCGATGCAGGAGTCTCCCGTGCAATCATCGGCACCAAAGCCTGCTCTGATCCCGAGTTTGTTCAAGAGCTAGTTGAGGAGTTTGGTGATAAGATCGCTGTTGGAATTGATGCGAAAAATGGGTTAGTGGCCGTAAAAGGTTGGGTCGATACCTCTGATGTGACGGCCTTAGATCTTGCCAAGCAAGTATCTGATTTTGGGGTACGCACGATTATTTACACTGATATCAGCACTGATGGCATGATGACCGGGCCGAATGTAGAGGCGCAGGAGAAGATGCTTAACCATTGTTCAGCTAATATTATCGCGAGCGGGGGAGTTTCAAGAATTGAGGATCTCGCAATTGTAGCTGATTTGGAAAAACGATGTCCAAACTTCGATGGGGTCATTACTGGAAAAGCCATTTACGAAGGCGTCATCGACCTCAATGTTGCGCTGGAACATTATCCTCAAATTTAAGTCCCTTTGAGAGCAATAATGCACCCAAATGAATTTCTAAAAAAACCATGATTAATCGTACCTGTTTCGCCGCAACGCTCGTCATCGTAACCTTCATTTCAATTGCTTGTATACCACGAGAACGTGCCGTCGATGCTGGAATAAAAACGCAGACAATACATATCGCAAATGGAGCGGAACCACAAACTCTGGATCCGCATGTTGTCACTGGCATTCCGGAAGATAGGATTGTAAGGAATATATTCGAAGGTCTAGTTGTTCTAAATCCTGATACCGTGGAACCTGCGCCTGGTTCAGCGGAAAGGTGGGAAGTTTTGGATGGAGGAAGGCAGTTTCGTTTTCACCTCCGGAAAAATTTAAGGTGGTCAAATGGAGATCCAATTACTGCTCACGATTTTCACTACTCGATGAATCGGGTATTATCACCCACAATAGCAAATCCCTATATCATATTTTTCGAAGGCCTCACCAACGCGATCGCCTATCATGAAGGTAAGGTTACAGATTTTGATCAGGTAGGTGTTAAGGTAATTGACGACCACACTTTGGATATTTTGATGGATGAGCCAAGTCCGGTATTACTCAGCTACATGACGGGCCAATACTTTTATCCAGTTCACAAAGAGTCTCTTGAGAAATATGGAAAAATGGATGAACGAGGTACTCCTTGGTTTAGGCCAGGTAACATTGTTAGCAACGGTGCGTTTAATCTTAAAGAATGGATTACAAATACTCACGTCTTGTTGGAGCCTAATCCTCATTATTGGGACGCGGAAAGTGTCCGGCTTAAAAATGTATTTATGTATCCCATTGAAAGCTTTGACACCCAAAATAGAGCATTTCAAAATGGTCAAGTCCATGTTGCTCACAACCTTCCTCAACATATTATCATGGAATTGGAAAAAGAGCGGCCTCCTGAATATATAAGTCATATCTATTTGGGCACCTATTATTACGCCTTTAACAACAACAAAACACCTTTGGACAATCCTAAGGTGCGTCGGGCTCTTTCAATGGCGATCAACAGGGAGCAAATAGTAAAGCAAGTGGCTCAGGGAGGTCAGCAGCCAGCTTATTCCTTTGTCCCACCGGGAGCAAATGGCTATCAGCCCGATTACCAACTCGAGGAAAATCTTGAAGAATCCCGAAAATTGCTCTCCGAAGCCGGCTATCCTAATGGTCAAGGATTTCCTGTTTTGAGTGTTCTATTCAACACTTCTGAAAATCATCGAAGGATAGCTGAAGCTATTCATCAGATGTGGAAAAATGGGTTAGGCATAGACATTGAGCTACAGAACATGGAGTGGAAGGTCTATCTGGAAACTCGCGACCGCGGCGATTTTGAGATTTCTCGGGCTGCGTGGGTAGGCGGCGATGACCACGCGGGATACCTTGATATTTTGGTAACTGGTTCAGGTAACAATGACACGAAGTGGTCGAATTTCGCTTTTGACGAACTCTACAAAAAATCAGCGACCATTATGGATCCTGAACTGCGCATAAAAACCGTACAACAAGCGGAGGCTATCATGCTTAAGGAAATGCCAATTGCGCCGATCTATTTTTACACGGTCAATTATTTGGTCGATACCCGAGTGAAAGGTTGGGATACAAATTCGGTTGACCGAAGATTCCTGAAAGATGTGTATTTAGAGGAGTAGATTCTCAGTACTCCAACCCCAGTTCGTCCGCAATATCCTCAAGCGGATAAGTCACCATTTCGGCAAGTGTCGGATGATACCAGGGTGCCTTTAGAAGATCGACCACAGTTGCGTTCAAGCTTATTGCCACTGAAAATGCATGGATCAGCTCACCCGCATCCTTGCCCACAATTTCTGCTCCTAGGATTTTTGCGGATCGGTCGGCCCATACTTTGGCATAGCCGTGTTTTGCTTCCATGATAATGGATTTTCCGTGGTCATCCCATGGGTAGATGGCTTCTACAAATTCGATTCCTTCTTCCTGGAGCATGCGCGCATTTTTACCCGCAAGGGCAACCTGTGGGTCTGTAAATATAACGCCTAGAAAATCCCAATCGGACGGATTACGCACTGTTCTGTTGGTTGCGTGCTTTGCTGCCGCTTCTCCCTGAATGATGGCAACATGAACAATTTCGACCGGACCAGCCACATCACCGGCAGCATAAATGTTAGGGTTCTCAGTCTGGTTGTAGAGACCGGTTTTGATGTGACCTGTTGGCCGCGTACTGATTCCGGCAGCTTCAAGATTTAAAGTTTTGGTATTGGGAACACGTCCCAGTGCATTGAATAGGTGTTTCGCCGTTCGGGTGTGGAATTCTCCATTCTTGTCGAAGACCACTTTGTATCCATCCTCTGTTTGCTTAATTGAATCCACCCTAGTTCCGGTGTGAAGATCGATACCTTCTTGGACGAAAACTTTCTCAATTATAGTTGCAGCCTCAGGACTTATCTCCTTCAAAATTGTTGGGCTTCGCTGAATTTGGGTAACCTTGGATCCTATACGATTAAGGTATTGGGCCAATTCACTTGCGACAATTCCGCCTCCCAACACTATCACCGATTCAGGTAGAAAATCGAGTTCCAGTACATCATCGCTGGTCCAGACTCCTTCAGTCTCACGCAGGCCTGGTATGTTGGGAATCTGAACTACCGAACCGGTTGAAATTAGAATTTTATCTGCGGTCAGTTCTGTTTCATCATCAAGTCGGACGCAAGTAGGTCCTGTGAATTGAGCGTAGTTTCTAAATAGAGAAAACTTTTCGTTTTCGAGGCCTTTGACCCGGTAGTCGGCGAATTCTTCAATGGTTTCCACTTTTCGTTGATGAAGTTTGGGCATGTCTACTGAGGCATCGGGGATATCTAATCCAAATCGATTTCCATTTTTTGCGTGGTGTAGCACTTCGGCCGAATAAATGAGTGTTTTGGACGGCATACACCCACGCAAAATACAGAGTCCACCTAACTCATCAGCACCGTCAATGATGGCAACGCGATCGACCACCTCGCGAGCCGTTCGAGCAGCCGCGTAGCCGGCACTGCCTCCGCCAATAACTAGAAAATCGAAATGTGTGTCCTTCATGCGGAATTAGTGTTAATTGCACTTCTTACCTTTCAATTGTTGTATGGAGAAAATGCCTTGAATCCGAAGGAATGCGTTCGATTAAAATTTCTCAGCTAAAAAACTCCTACATTCCGAGAAAGGCCTTTTAGTTTCACTCCAAAATTTTATCAAATTCGTAGCCTGTATAAGTTAGGACCCTTTACGTTGGGGTGGTTTGAGAAGAAGAATTACTCTTCGGCTGGTCGCATAATCGAGGGCCTTTTCAAAAACGAATTTCAGCCTGTCACTATTTTCTACCAAAAAGGAAACCGCAATAGCTTCTTCAAGATAAGGGATTAAGCTGAAAGCTGTGGACACGCCGGGATTGAAATACTTTTGATCGTGACCGATTTTATCTGCTAAGCAAACTCAGGTAGAATTAAACAAACAAATGCTGTTGGTTGGAAACGTGTACGGGTCAGCGCGGACAAAATGAAAATCCAATTCCTTTATAGAATTCGCCATTATTGGCGTAATAATAAGAATTGCTTCAGCAACTCCACCACGGCTGTCCCGGCAACGCGCATGATGATGATTAATCCTTTCTGACCACCGCACTGGATGTTTGAATATCCGGTAACTCCTCGGTCGCCGTAAAGTAGGCCGTATAGTTTTTTCTTCCAGGGGTCATGTGTCCTTGAGTATCGTTGGTGCTGTACAAATCGCGACTAGCTGCTTACTATCTGCGTTTGTTTTTTGACAAGCTCCCGCACCTGGAGATTCTTTCGGAGATCACCGACTCTGGACCACTTTTAAGGACGACCAGATCGGCGAATTTGTCTTGGAGGATTTGAACAAGGCATTGGCTTTCAAGGTTATATTCGTGCGTCGGTCACTTCGAAGGTCGGGGAAGTGGAAGCTGAGAGGAAGTCCACACCGCTGGACACTAGATGTCGAGGAGTGCGAAGGTCTCAAATTCCTGTTAAAAATTATTAAGCAGATAGGACTTTATTTACAAGACCGATTGAAGATGAACTTGATGGTTTTTGTATTATGTCGCTTAATTTCTAAATGAAATCGGAAAATCCATTCCTCGGGAAACACCTGTTCATTTGCGGAGTGGGGTATTTGGGATATCGAATTGCCAAACAGGCGCTGGCAAAAGGAATGCAGGTTTCCGGACTAACTCGATCCAATGAGAAGGCGGCCGGGCTGACTGGAGAAGGGATTCAAATGATCCACGCCGACCTGGTGGAAAAGCGTTGGTATACGGAAATGACTAAGCCCGTGGATTACGTACTCAATTGCGTCAGTGCAGGTGGCGGAGGAATAAACAATTATCGCCAGGCCTACCTCGAGGGGATGCATTCTTTGTTGCAATGGACAGCTGGCGGATTTTCGGGCCGGCTGATTTATACCAGCTCCACCGGAGTTTACCCATTTAGCGATGGAGAATTAGTCGATGAGGAAACTGCGTTTGAGGCGCAGTCTGAAACATCAGAGGTGTTGCTTGCTTCAGAAGAATTTTTACAACGGAGCGGTCCCGATGGATGGGCGATTTTACGCCTCGCCGGAATTTACGGTCCGGAGCGGCATTACCTTCTCAATCAGATTCGTTCTGGAGAAGATGTGCTGCCGGGGGAGGGTGAGGTTTACCTGAACCTAATTCGAGTGGAAGACATTTGCTCCGCAATTTGGAAAGTTTGGAAAGCGTCCGAAAACTCGCTAAACACCATTTATAATGTCGCCGACGACCAGCCGGCTCTTAAGAGGGAGGTGGTTCAATGGTTGGTAGAAGAAACTAAGCAGAAAATGCCGACGTTCGATCCTCATAAATCGATCCGGCAACGGCATCTTCCCAATGTAAAACTTCCCAATCGAATTATCTCTAATAAAAAGTTGAAGGCAGCCACTTGTTGGAGCCCTGAGTTTCCCAGCTTTCGGGAAGGTTTCGCGGATCTGTTATAACCCCATAAATAGCCGGGCGTAAAATCACGGCCCTTCCACAGACAGACTATATAAGAGTTTAAATTAAAATGTTAGCTAGTCGTCGCGAAGTCGAAGATATTTCCGCTTCCGGATACCGAATCATTGTCAGAAAAAACAATCCTTCGCCAGTATTGTTCTTAATGACCACTTAGTCGTTCTTCTAATGTCCATATCAATGTATCCATAGCCGGATACGCATACGGCGCTTTTACAGCTTTGGCCTCGACAGCACTGTTGTCTCGTACCGTGACCGTTTTGATTGGGTGATAGCCAGATTCTCGCCACAATTTTTTCGACAAAGATATTTCCTGAATTGCCTCCGATAAATACATCTTCCAGAGCGAAAGAATTCCCACGGAGCGTTACTTTTTCAGTTTTGATATCGCTCACAAGAGGATCCAGTCAAACATCCATTCCTTGAATGAGAATATTTCCATTTTGGTATTTCGAATTTCAATGATCACGTTCTTGTTGGGTCTGAGGAGGGAACTTTTAGAACTCGTATTTAAATTTCGTGAATCTGATTAACCTAATTCATTTTAATAATTCAAAAAAGTTGAGGTGCTCAGAGGTATGAGGTGGTATGGTAGATACTGTTTGGTTTATCCAAAAATTGCCCAGTCATCTATGTTTCGGTCAATATTAAACATTTCATTTTTCTGGATTTGGAGGATTTCTTGATGGCCGCTTAAACGACTGCACGATAAAATTGGGTGAATTGTAAAAAAGAATCCATTGTCCGGGATTTAGTAGCGGTGTTCAGCGAATGTATGGCGGAAATTCGGATGTGTACCGATGCAAGTTGTTGAAGTGTGGAATCCCGCCACCAATGAGTAGCGAATAGCCTTTCTTTTCCATCAACAGCGATCATAATTTTATTCTCTAAACTATGCTCCTATTTAGAATATTTATTCTTTCCATTCTCTTTGTTTTTACCTTTTTTCTTTGTGGCCATTCAAAATCGGCAGATTCAAAAAACCCCAACATCATTCTTATTTATACTGATGATCAGGGATTTGGTGACGCAAGTAATCTGAATCCGAAGGCTAAGTTCAAAACACCGGCCCTGGACCGATTAGCCGAAGAAGGGTTGACGTTTACAGATGGTCATTCCTCAGATACTGTATGCACACCTTCCCGTTACGGACTGCTCACTGGACGCTACAGTTGGCGAACTCATTTGAAACAAGGGGTTTTGGGTGCCGATGTGACCTGTTTGATTGAAGATGGACGGGTTACATTAGCCTCTTTGTTGAGAGACAATGATTATGATACGGCCATGGTGGGTAAATGGCATCTCGGTATGAAGTTTCCGGGTACGTTTGGAAAACGAGATTGGAGTCAACCTGTGGAGGACATGCCCCTAGATAAAGGGTTTGAATACTTCTGGGGAATTCCTGCTAGCTTGAATTACGGGATATTGGCCTGGTTTGAAGGACGTTATGCAGCCGTACCACCTACAGTTTTTACCGCGAAGAAGAACAATTCTAGGCACCCGGACTATCGAATCATACCCCCGTACCAGAACGATCCGGCATATGTACCTACGCCGCAAAATACAAAACCCATCGAAATCGCTCCTAATTTTGTAGACAGTGAATGTCTGACCCGATTTACCGACAAAGCGATCGATTGGATGACGGAGCAGTTAAATAAGGACTCTGACCAACCGTTTTTTCTATACTTGTCGTTTACTTCGCCTCATTACCCCGTGGCACCCCTGCCACGCTTCTGGGGACTCGGAGAGGCAGGAGGATACGGTGAGTTTATGATCGAAACTGATTTTCATGTTGGGCGCATCCTGAGCTTTTTAGACCAAAAGGGATTGGCTAAAAATACGATGGTGGTCTTTTCGAGTGATAATGGCCCCGAACGTACCTGGAATTGGCGGGCTAAAGAATACGGGCACCAGAGCAATCACATCTATAAAGAAGGAAAGAGGAGCATCTACGAAGGCGGTCACCGCGTGCCTTTATTTGTGCGTTGGCCAGCTAAAATTACTGCAGGAAAACAATATCATCATCCGGTTGGACAACCCGATCTATTAGCAACTTTTGCTCAAATTTTGGGGGTATCTTTACCTGACAATGCTGGTGAAGACAGTGTTAGCTTGCTCCCCATTTTTGAAAATCCGTATCAGAAAATGGATCACCCACCGATCATCAACCATGCCTCAAATGGTCGATTTGCCATTCGGGACGGCGATTGGAAACTTATCATGCCGCATGGAAAATTAACCCGAGAACTTTACAATCTGAAGCATGATCCGAGTGAGGAGAACAATTTGTTTGGCCAACAACACGAGATCGAAGAGCGCTTGGAGCGCGCGATCACCGCGATTGTTCAGAATGGTAGGACAACCAAGGGCGCTCCACAAAAGAATGACGTACTTTGGTGGCCTGACTTGACGTGGATTTCAAAATAAAACAGCTCTATTCTCATGCAACTTCGCTACTTATTGGTTTTAATTTTGTTTGGCAGTACGACGCTTTTTGCAAATGAACGTCCCAACATCGTCTTGGTCATGGCTGATGACCAAGGCTGGGGGCAAACCAGCTACTACAACCATCCATTTCTTAAGACTCCCCACATGGATGCCATGGCAGCTAATAGTCTTCGATTTGATCGCTTTTACGCAGGTGGACCCGTGTGTAGCCCAACAAGGGCCAGCGTGCTTTCCGGAAGAAACCATAATCGCACCGGTGTCTGGAATCATGGAGCGCCCTTTCGTCTTCAGGAGAAGACCATTGCACAGGCATTGAAAAACTTCGGTTATAAAACCGGACATTTTGGGAAGTGGCATTTGAATGGTATCCGCGGACCTGGAGTTCCTGTATTGGGGGAGGATGTAACAAGTCCTGGTGCACTTGGATTTGAAACTTGGCTGACTGTGACCAATTTTTTCGATATTGATCCGGTAATGAGCAGGAATGGGGTCTTTGAGGAGTTGAAAGGAGACTCTTCCGAGGTAATCGTCGATGAAGCCCTAAAATACATGAAAACCAACAAGGATAATTCAATGTTGGTGGTTATTTGGTACGGATCCCCTCACGAGCCATTCGTCGCTTCTGAAAAGGACCGAGCGGATTTCAAAGGAATGCCCGACAATGTCCAACACCATTATGGCGAAATCGTGGCTATGGATCGCAGTTTGGGCACCTTGCGCAAAGGCCTTCGGGAGCTCGACATTGCCGATAATACTTTGCTTTGGTATTGCAGCGACAATGGAGGATTACCCGCTTTTTCACCGGTCGCGGTCGGGGGTCTTAGGGGTCACAAAACGACTATTTGGGAAGGCGGTTTGCGCGTGCCAGGTATTATTGAATGGCCAAGGATCATAAAAAAGAGCCGTATTATCCAACACCCCGCAGGGGTTGTGGATATTTTTCCAACCGTACTGGATATCTTAGGAGAGGACCTTTCATCCATGCTGAAACCCCACGATGGAATGAGCCTGCTTCCAATTATTCATGGAGATACTTCAGGAAAACGTCCCAAGGCTATGGGATTCCATTCAGATGGCCGTTCAGCCATTGTAGACAATGATTTCAAGTTAGTTATTCAGAATATTCAGAGTGGCGTTTTTGAATTGTACGACTTGATTAAGGATCCGACGGAGACGGAAAACATTTTGTACGATAATCCCAACAAGGCGGCGGAACTGATTCAAAAATTTACAACCTTCAATGCCTCGGTTGAAGCCAGCATTCGTGGGGAGGATTATCCTGAAGGATGGGTGAATCCCAACCAACCTCCGCGCCTGTTTTGGTGGGAAATGAAGGTTTACGAGCCTTACTTTGATGATTGGTTAAAGCGCCCAGAGTATGGTCAGCGCTTGAAGCGTTATCTGGATTCGCAGAAATGATTTTGGACTTTTTTATAGATAGGGTTTTATACCCCTATATTTCAATCCTCCCAGGATCGATGCCTAAAGCCCGCTCCTGCATTGGGATTTTGTTAGTCTAATGGTAATTAAAGAAGTACAACTTTATTTTCTTCCAGTTACGCTTCGGGTACCACTCAAATTTGGAGCTCAAGTTCTCAAGCAAGTAACCTGTGCAAGAACGTGTATAACCTTAGAGGACTCAGAAGGAACTCAAACACTGGGTTGGGGTGAATCGCCGCTTTCTGTTCCCTGGTTGTGGCCCTCAGATGTGGAGTATGCCGAACGAGAGGAGATTCTTAAAAAGTTCTGTATTCTATTGGCCGGTACGTTACGAGAAGCCGATTTGATCGGCCATCCATTGGAATTTGGGTATAATTTTATTGAAGGTCCTTTGCATAAGATCCTAAACCGGGTGAACGCCGATCGAAGCGAAGGTACTGAAATGCCCCACTTGGCGGCGCTTGGTTGTATGTCACTGTTTGATATCGCCTGCCATGATGCATATGCCAAGGCCAAAGGTGTGGGTGTCTATGAGACTTTTACGTCCCAGTATTTAAGCCAGGATTTGTCACAGTTTTTTGGGGATAATATGTTTTCTGGAAAATTTCCTTCTGACTACTTGGTGTTACCGAAAGAAAAACAACTGCCGGTTTGGCATTTGGTTGGTGGACTGGATCCCATTTCGGAAGATGAGCTGACCGGCAGTGAGCCCGATGATGGTTATCCGGTTTTACTCCGAGACTGGATCCGGGAAGGTGGCCTGAATTGCCTTAAACTAAAGCTCAGAGGAAATGACCAACCTTGGGATTACGAACGGCTCGTTGCCATTGGAAATATTTGTGACGAAGAAGGTGTTGATTGGTTGACTACGGACTTTAATTGTACGGTCACTGATGTTGATTATGTTAACACCATTCTCGATCGTTTAAGGGATGAACATCCCCGAACGTATCAGAAAATTCTTTATGTCGAGCAACCGTTTCCCTATGACCTGGAAGCGAATCCCATCGATGTGCACAGTCTCAGTTCCCGAAAGCCGCTTTTCATGGATGAAAGCGCTCACGACTGGCGGTTTGTCAAAATGGGCCGTAAACTTGGATGGACGGGAGTAGCTCTTAAGACATGCAAGACTCAAACTGGGGCGATTTTGAGTCTTTGTTGGGCCAAGGCGCATGGCATGACTCTCATGGTGCAGGATCTGACAAATCCTATGTTGGCCCAAATTCCCCACGTGCTATTGGCCGCGCATTCCGGCACGATTATGGGAGTCGAGAGTAATGGTATGCAGTTTTACCCTGAAGCATCTGTTCCTGAAGCGGAAATCCATCCAGGCCTTTATAAACGTAGCGCAGGTTGTTTGGACTGGTCAACACTTGGGCCGTCCGGCTATGGATACATGGAGTCGGATATTAACCGTACGCTTCCTGAGGTGGTTTCATTTAAGGCTAATTAGAAATGGAATTAAATGATGGCTGGTTAGAACGATCTGGATATCAACCGAGCCCAGAATTGGTAGATGGCCTATAGAAGCCGAAGCCTCACATCTACTGGATTGATATCCTTCTCAGCGCGACCATCGTTTGGTTTAGTTTTTACTTGCCGCACACCATGATGCACTCAGCCAAGAGGAAGGTGCCCTACGAGGAACAGATTTTGAACTCTGTGACCGTCAGCAAAGGCGTGGTGCTGTCCGTATTGCTGGCTCCGGTTGGATTTCGTTGCCATTAACTGCATCATTTTTCCTTTACTTACGTTTCATGCTTATCCGGAAGTTCACCGACGATTCGTCAAGGATCTACCTGAGAATCACCCTTATTTTCGGACGTTGGAATCTAATCTTTGGAAACCATTGAAGGAGCTTAGGGCCAACTATAAGTAATCAATTCTTACCGTTATCAGGAAATCATGGCTTCGATCAAATAGGGCCCAGGTTCATCGATTCCGCGCTGCAGTTCTTTTACGAAGGATTCCGAACTGTTTACACGTTTTGCGGGAACGCCCATGCCCTTTGCTAGATCTACAAAGTTCAATTCCGGATTTCCAATGGATAGCATGGGATCGGATTGTGGACCCGATTCCTTTGCGCATAGAGCTTTTCGCTCAATCTCCAAAATTTTGTAACTTTGGTTATTGAAAATCACATTTACCACGTTTAGCGATTCACGCGCCTGGGTCCAAAGTGCCTGTAGGGTATACATTGCAGAACCGTCTGCTTCCATTGCGAAAACCTGCCTGTCTGGTGCGGCGATAGCGGCTCCAGTTGCCACAGGCAATCCTTGGCCTATGGATCCCCCGGTTACATGTAACCAATCGTGCGGCCGGGCGCTTTGAGTAATTGGGCCGGCCATGCGACTCGCCGTTACGCTTTCGTCACTTACGATTGAATTTTCAGGCATCAGCGCGGTGATCGCCATCCAGACACTGTCTGGGTCCAGATCCCCTTGAGGGAGCTTCGCAGGTTTGCTGGGGGCAAGTATCGGTTCAGTGTCACCGGCCTCAAGTTCTTCAAGCAAAGCTTCAATAGCAGCTGGTATATCTTCATGAAGGTCGACAAGAATATGGTCTTCGCAATTGGGTGGTGCAAACCGGCTGGGTTTGTTGGGATAAGCAAAGAATGCTATCGGATCTCTTGCACCAATTCTAATGATGTGCTGGGTTCCAGCTAACATTTTTAAGGATTTATCCACTGCATATTGAAGTCGCTCATACATCGGCATGCCGGCTCCACGCCGGACTTTTGCAGCATACCAGCTGCTCATCATCCGCACACCATAGGCATTGGCAATCTTGCTGACTTGTACCCCGAGCTTTTCATCGCCCATAACCCTATCTCCTATGAGCAGAACGGTATTCTTATTCTGACGGATCAAGTTTGCAATTTCAGTGATCCGGTCTGCGGGCACTGATTCGGGGATTATAGAAGGTACGGTCTCAGCAGGGCCGTCCGCTTCTCCCCAGGCGGTATTGGCCGGTAAAATCAAAGTAGCCACCCCACCTGGAGGGCCCATAGATGCTGCAATTGCTGCGGCGCCGTCTGATGCGATCGATATGGAATTTTCAGATGTCTTTACCCAATTGGACACGGGCCAAGCCAGACCTTCAATATCGGCAGTAAGCGGTGCATCATATTTCAAATGTTTCGTCGAATGCTGACCGACTATGTTCACTATGGGAGAATAGGCTTTTTTTGCGTTGTGTAGGTTGGCAATACCATTGCCTAAACCGGGGCCCAGGTGTAACAATGATGCCGCCGGTTTTTCAGCAAGGCGAGTATAACCATCTGCGGCTCCACTAACCACCCCTTCAAATAAGCAAAGGATCGATCGCATTTCCGGGTAGTCGTCCAGTGCTGATACAAAGTGCATTTCGGAAGTGCCCGGATTCATAAAACAGGTATTTACTCCTCCGTTCAGGAGCGTTCGGACTAAAGATTCAGCGCCATTCATGGTGGTATTACTGGTAAGAGAGAGCCTTATAGATAAGTCGTAAAAAGTGAACCATCCCTATTTGAAATTCAAGGCTTATAGATCAAAGACCTTATGAGAATGATCTTCACTTTACAAACTGCTGCTGGGAATAAAGAATTATGAGATTGATACCTTTTTGAAGTTGTTTCTCTTAAGCCCGGCCGACTTTAGCTTGGTGAAATAAACTCCCCAACATCATTTTATGCTCATGGACGATCTCGGTTATGGGAACCTTGGTTGCTACAATGAGGATTTTTAAATTCTCACACGCAACCTGGACAAGATAACCAATGAAGGAATACGATTTACAGATGATCACAATTCTTCCGGAGTTTGTACGCCAATACGTTATGCCGTATTAATAGGTCGTTATTACTGGAGAACTCACCTGATAAAAGGAGTGCTTAATGGTTCCTCGCCGTTATTGATCGCAGTAGAACATATAAGACTTTGCGTGACCTTCTGCAATCCGCCGGTTATCACATCGCTAAAATAGGGAAATGGCTCCTATTGAATGTACCGGAAAAGCGGAAGCAGAAAATATCGATTGGTCAAAATCGAAAAAGAATGGAGCGTTTATTTCGTTGGATAATATGAATTTGATCTGGGTCAAACCTATCCATTTCATGGTGTATAACATCAATGAGATAATCACAAGCATTGCGGAGTGTGTCCATGTGCTCATCGGAAATAACATTTTTCAAAATAAAGTATCCTTAATTTTCATACTGTTTTTTCTGGCCTTCATTTATTATTGTTTACCGGAATTTTGTTTAGGGTATAATAAGCTTCCGGATGCATGAGGTGTTCTCCCTTTTCATTGGTCACCCCATTCACGTGTAATTCGTGGACGTATAATTCACGAAGCCCGTCTATTTTTAATCGCACGCGCTTTCTGTCATCACTCACCTCAGCTTCCAAAATTCGGTTGGACTCTTTTCGGAGCTCCTCACTCCCGTAACTGCTTTGGTAGTTGTAAGTGAAATTGGACATCTGATAAGACTCGAGATTGCTTGCAGAAGCCGGGTCGACCGGTTGCGTGAAGGTAAGTTCGAATCCATCGGGTTTGGCCCACATTTCTTTAATTTCAAAGGGTGTGACGCCATTCCATCGGACCCGAACCAGTCCATAGGCTCTGTTTCCAAGAGAGGACCAACCCCTGTTGGTCATTCCGACATAAAGACTGCTGTCCGAACCAAAAGCGAGACGGACCACCCCTGAAGGGAATTTATTGAGAAATTGAAAGCAGGCTCCCTGATATTCGTCATTCACTTTTTCGAGGAATACACGATTCACGGCCACATTTGAAAATTCACCGATTAACAACTGTCCATCAAAAGGACCGAAGGCGCCATCTTGATCAATGACCTGAATGTCAGTACCACTACGACCAATTTTATTATAAGGTAGCCAGACTGCAGGTGGTACCAGCTCTGGTACTTGAATCAATGCCTCCTGCCAAAAAACCCCATCGGGGATTTCGGCTGAAATTTTCAGAAGAGATTCTGGAAGGTTTTGTGATGCCAGGCCTTCGATATTGCCATAGAAAACGCCACTTCTGAGATGGTGAATCGGAGTAGCCGCCATCCAAGTGCCTTGTTGATCTACGAAAAATGCATCACCTTCGAGATTCTTTCCAAGACCTGCCGGTGAACGCATCCCTCCAGCATGTCCCGTCAAATTGCCATTTGGTTCAATGGTCAACCCCCAACCCCGCCAAGCAGCGTTGTTGTCTGACAAATCTCCCATGTCTACATTTGTCGTTATCCACAGCCGTCCTTGCCCGTCTCGTAATGGGCCATAAGTGTAACCGTGATAGGAACCAGAGACATTCCAGCCAGATGCCTCCATTAGGTATTCATCGGCTACATCATCACCATTCGTATCCCGCAACCGGGTCAATTCGGTTCTCTGTGCCACGAGAAATCCGTCTCCATCCTCCAAAATCCCCAGTGGGTCAAGCAGCCCCTGAGCAAATAGTTGATATTCTATATCTTCAAGAGAATCACTTTCGACATTATTGATGAACCAGACTTCTCCTTTTCGAATAGTCACTGCCAAGCGGTTGTCTGAAGTCCAGGTCATGCCACTGACTTCCAGGACTAGCCCCTCACTTGGTTTCCAATTCTGTGCTCGTGAGGCTGTCTTAGAATTTGCAGTCAATATCTCAAAACGATCGTAAATTGCATCGGCTGTGACAAATCCCGTTGAAACCAAGATGCAAGCTACGGCTAACCTTACCATTGGTAAAAAAAAGTTCTTTCTAAAGGATCCTCACAGACTTCCTCGTATTTGATAATGTCTTTCGGGTGATTGAGCCTGGGATCCTCCAACTGATTTTCGTTTGTATAACGAATCCTTCGTTGAAATCCGACTCTTCCTCTCGGATCCCCCTGGGGGCTAAAACGCTCGAAAACTTCTGCTCCGTTCAATTTGAGGATAAACTCTGGTATTCCAGCTTCATCCAGCCGGTAGCCCTTGTATTTCGCCGAAGTATCCAATTCCGTTTCCGGCCATCGTATAACTTCATCACCTAGGGGTTTTTCAAACTCAGGGAATCTGGAAAACCAGGTTCTGTATGCGTCGAAAAATGCGCCTTTCCAAAGCGCTGCGGGTTGACCAGACTTCCCGTCAAAAGCCAGATGAATACCTTCTGGAAATCCAACAAGAAGCGCATGCGTGCCGACTCCCTCAAAGAAGGCTCTCTGCACTACCGGTTTATCGGTGGGCACAATTTCAAAATCTTTTGTGTTTTTATCGGGAAAACCTTCGGGAGCACCTTCTCCTGAAAGTGCAAAGGCATAAATGGAGGAAATCTGAGATTCCGTATCTCCTCCCAATATTTCTTTGTTAGAGGCTGCACCGTCTGGCCAAAAAGAGGGCATCAATGTATGATCCCGGTAGGCTGAAGGATTTCGAAGATATTGGTGAAGCCAGTCCAGATGAAGACGATCGGGTATTATACTCAAATCCAAACCGGATATCCCCATGGATTTTCTTTTTCCCCAATCATGACAAGTTATGCATCCGTATCCACCTTGAGTACCGAGAAGCTTCCGACCAACCTCAACATTAGCTGATTGAAGACCGTGAGTAATTGAAGGAACGGAGTTTCCTGCTAACATTTCGAAGAGTCCGATAACGCTGGGTCCATAGACAGGCATTTGGGTTTCGATATAGGGGCGAACCTTCAACTTACCTTGCAGGACGCTTCTAAGCCATGACGGTTTCAACTTGTTTTCAACACCGGTAAGCGGCGGAGGTATTCTACCACAATCACCCAAATCCCGGTTGCCGGTAAAATAACGTTGTCGAGCCGCATCCGGTCCTCCAATACCGTCCCGCTCATGACAAGCCATGCAATTCAAAGCCTGGATATGGAGGTTGGCATTGACCGTCGGGTGGTTTTTTTTCGCATAAAAATAAGTTTCCAGGGACAACAATTGGGACTTGGATAAAGGATAAGCCGGATGCCTTGGAAACTGCTCCAAATTTCGAAATTCAGCAGGAAGTTGATAGTTTTGTGGTACTGTCTCTTTTATCGTAGAAATATCGTGACAAGCAGCGCAATTGTGCGATTCGACAACGACTCTTCCTATTTCAGCAAGTGCTGGATCCGGACTAAATTTGGGGATGCGAGGATAATTATGACCTTCACCATCCTGATGATTCAGAAGGTAGGCAGCGATGTCACCCCCGTCCTCCTTGTCCAGTAAAAATTGGGGCATTCGACCTTGTGGTCGATATTTATGTACGTTGTAAAGAAAGTCGGATAAGCTGTGGATATCGTATTTCTCTTTCAGTTTGGGAAGAGCTACAGAAGGGTAAGTAAAATCCTTTTGTTCGGGACGCCCTTCCGGCAGACTGAATTGTTCATTAGGTGCATGGCAGGCGACGCATCCAAATTCATGATACAAGGCCATGCCGCGTTCAGCATTTACAAATTTGAATACTATTGGCGTACCGTCGGATTCGAGTGACCCTAAAAAGTGGAGTACGGCCTCGATTTCACGATCCCATAAAAGCATATCGGGCATTACGGTGCCCGGTTTTTTTTCATTGGGATTTTTAAGGAAGGCCCGAACCCAATCTAGTTGGTTGCGCTGAAGGATTCCATTAAGAACGGGCCCATTTCTTACAGGGAGACCGGTGGGTTGATCATGGCAGTTGACACAACCCAGTTCATTAAAAAGTAGGCGACCTCCTTCGAATGAAGGTTCACCGGAATGGAATCGTTCGTAGCCGATAACGATTGGATTGTCCTGTGCAAATCCTTGAAGGACACCCAGCCCAATCAATACGGTGATGATGAGAAATGTTAAGCCGTTTTCGCCAAACATTCCTTCAAATAATCTCTGGATTTATTGATAGCTGCGGTTATTTCAGAAATCGTTGGGAGAATAGGAATTCCTCGAGGCACCGGGTGCATGAATATTTGCACCAATCCGTTATACTGAATGTCCCGTAGGGCCGAAATGATTAGATGGTAATCCAATCCACCTCCATATCCGGGCAATTGTTGCATTTCAATTTCCTTGGCAACTTTTTCGTAAATACCAGCCGAGTGTTCCTGGAAATACATGAAAGGAATGTTATGGTCTCCCAGATCTCGAATGAGCTGTGGAATCTCATCCTCATGCTTATAGAGATGGTGGGGTGCAAAGGCTATTCCGAGGTGTTTACTCTTGTTGAATTCTGCGAAATAGCGGATGGAGTCTGGGGTATAGAGGACCTGTTTACTGTGATTTTCCAGTGCGATTGTGATTCCCGTTTCTTCGGCTTTTTCCAAGTGGGGTTTCATTTTTTCCAGCAAATCCAGAACTAGCCGCTTGGCATCTTGACCGGCAGGTTCAGGACGCTTATGGTAGACGGAGCCGCAGACAATGATCTTTCCTCCATACTGTTTCAACCAAACCATTTCCTCCTGCAATTTAAAAGGCCCCAGCGGATAACAGGTCGACATACTGATCTTGGCATTGTGCTTATCGAGTAGGGCCATACAGGCTTCGTCTCCCATTTCGCTGATCTGTTCGCGTTGATTCCCGTGAACTTTGCGCCAGATATCAATAGACTCGCTTTTGGTTTTTTTAATCTCCGGCAAAATGTCCTTAAGAAGCATTTCTCCATACATGGCCGAATTCAGTACATAGCGGAGTTTAAATATCTGGTGATGGGCAGCCTTCAATAGATCTGGAGTCAATGCGCTGATTCCCAAAATCTTACATGCAGTTCTTCTATCCATTAAACAACAAGTCGCAGAGTAGTTCGAGCTTCGGGCTAAAGTGTTTGAATCCAGGCGCCCATATAATTGCCATGGTCGTGATAGGTTCTTCCTAATGCCATATCCCCATCGATGACACAAGGTTCATTCACAAATATTCCTTCGCAACCTTCCAAATCAAATTGGCATTTTGGTACGGTTTCCATGAGGCGTCCGCGAACACAATCGGTGTATGCTGGAATTTCCACTGCATGGAAGACAGTTGGAATAGACTTATTATGATTGAAAAAATATTTCTTGATGTTCACTAGATCCTTGTCTTTACGAATGTATTTTGGAGGTCTGCCACAGGAAAAGTAAATGCTTAGGTATTCTTGCGGATCCACTTGGGAGAACGGTAAGCAAACATCAATGGAGTAGCCTTCCCATTCTTTGGTGATGCTCCAAATCGGCTTTATTTTGTTTAGGACCATTTGGTATTTTCTTTTTCAGGGCCGTTTATCACAAGTTGTATATCAGTTACGATCAGGCGATAATAGGGGTTTTAGAGTATCGACTATTTCTGTCCCATCGCCTTCTTCGATAAGCGCTTTTCCAATGTATTCTTTCATGAGTGTATATGGGCTAAAATATTAAAAGAAGTTTAACTGTCTCTTTCGAAAGGAAAATTATAAGTTTCCGTATGTTTGCAACAAAGTTTGGAGCAGTTTCTAATATTTGAATAATTTTAAGCCGACATTCGCTATTGAAATAAGTGGATTTCTTTCATGCGGACTTGCTAAGTTGCGACAATAACCATTGACCCCGGATTACTTGGCCTAATCGTTTCCGAAGTGAAAATTGGTGCTTTATTTGATTGGGACGGGGTGGTAATCGATTCCTCGAAAGCCCACGAACAAAGCTGGGAGCTCTTGGCTGAGGAAGAAGGAAAACCATTACCGGAAGGTCATTTTAAGGCGGGCTTTGGGCGGAAGAATCAGTATATTATCCCAAATATCCTCCAATGGACGATCGATGCAGAGGAAATTGAAAGGCTAGGGGACCGCAAAGAAGCACTCTACCGGGTTATCGTGGCTGAAAAAGGGGTCGACCTTATACCCGGAATTGAAGCGTTTTTGGAAAGCCTTAATGAATCAGGAATTCGATGCGCTGTTGGTTCTTCAACTCCTCGCAAAAATGTGGAGACGATAATAGAAATGTTAAACCTTGGAAGTTATTTTCAGGCAATCGTTTGCGCGGAGGATGTGAGACAAGGCAAGCCCCATCCGGAAGTATTTCTCACGGTTGCAGCCCGACTGAATAGAGAGCCCCAAAATTGCGCCGTATTCGAGGACGCCGTGTTCGGGTTGCAGGCAGCCAAAGCCGGTGGGATGAAAGCTATCGCCCTTTCTAGCACACATTCTTTAGACGTTATGAATGCCTGCGAAACGGATCTTATCTTAGAGAATTTTTTAAACTTCAACTCAAATGAGTTAGTAAAAATTTTTGAACCACAGATTGATACAGATTTACCGCTTCTAATTTAATTTGAACCTTTCTGTCTGAATTCTTTCTTTGCGTTTGTTATACTTTTGCGGTTACTTTCGAACAACCAATTTTCTATATATGCCTCAAAAAAAGAAGCTGAGTCTGACTACGAAAATCTTAATCGGCATGTTTTCAGGTATTGCGCTGGGAAGCCTGCTCAATGCCACATTACAGGGAAATGTAACGATCAATGATTACCTGATTGAAGGTGTGTTCGCCATTATGGGTACTATTTTTATAAACGCCCTGAAAATGCTGGTAGTTCCTCTGGTATTGGTTTCTTTGATTTGTGGGACCGCTGCGCTGGACGATGCGCGAAAGGTAGGAACCGTGGGAGTGAAAGCAGTAAGTTTATACCTTATGACAACAGCTATTGCTATAACCCTTGCACTTGTTTTCGCGCTTATCGTAGATCCTGGGAAAGGTATAGATCCCAGCAAATTTATTGAAAAAAAGGCACCTGTAAAATCAGCCGTGGAAAACCAAGTGGATGAGCTGGAAAGCGAGCTGGATGCCGTAAAAGCGGTCATGAATACGGTGTCTATCAACCAACTTCAATTGACACCTCCTTTTGACCTAGATAGCGAAAAAGAAGATGATACATTACCGGTGTTTGTTCCTGGAAATGCCCCTCCGCTCAAGGATGTAATTATCAACCTCTTCCCCAGCAATCCATTTCAAGCTATGGCTCAAGGCAATATGCTGCAGATCATTGTCTTTGCCGTGCTCTTTGGGATTGCCCTGACCATGGCAGGTGAAAGTGGGAAAAAGATTTTGTCGATCTTTCAGGAATTGAATGAAGTGGTTATGAAATTAGTTCTGATTCTCATCGAATTAGCGCCCTATGGCGTTTTTTGTCTGGTGAGCCGAACTTTCGCGACGCAAGGGTTTGATGCGATATGGCCCTTGGCCAAATATTTCTTCCTGGTGGTAGGAGTACTCATTCTTCACGCGGTGGTTACCTACCCGACACTTCTAAAAGTGCTCACCGGGCTCAACCCGTTAATGTTTTTGAAAAAAATGCGTGGCGCACAAATCTTTGCCTTTAGCACGGCAAGCAGCAACGCCACTATTCCAGTTACACTTGAAACAGTCGAAAAACGCTTGGGAGTTAACAAATCGGTTGCCTCTTTTACCGTACCGCTTGGAGCTACGATTAACATGGATGGCACGGCCATTATGCAAGGTGCAGCTACTATTTTTATAGCCCAAGCCTATGGGGTTGATTTGGCTTTTGGAGATTTGATGACCGTGATCATTACTGCGACGCTTGCATCTATTGGCACTGCTGGAGTACCGAGCGCAGGGCTCATTATGCTTTCGATCGTTTTGATTCAGCTCGGTTTACCAGTGGATGCAATTGCCATCATCTGGGGTATCGACCGATTACTTGATATGTTACGAACTTCCGTGAACATTACCGGCGATGCCATGGTCACCTCTATTGTTGGGAAATGGGAGAGACAAGTAAATGAAAGTACATTCAACAAATGGTTGAGAGCAGACGAGGTCGAATAGTTGAACTGTCGATATGAACAAAGCCTTTAAATTAGTGGCTGATTACAATCCTCGTGGCGATCAACCTGAGGCGATTGAAGCTCTCGTAAATTCGGTTCGGGCCGGAAATCGCTTCCAAACTTTATTGGGGGTAACCGGATCCGGGAAAACCTTCACCATGGCCAATATTATCGAGCAACTACAGAGACCGACCCTGATCATTTCGCATAACAAGACATTGGCTGCTCAATTGTATTCGGAGTTTAAGAACTTTTTCCCGGAAAATGCGGTCGAGTATTTTGTAAGCTACTACGATTATTATCAACCGGAGGCTTACGTTCCGTCGACGGATACGTATATAGAAAAAGACTCTTCAATAAACGATGAGATTGAACGTCTGAGAATCGCCGCTACCAGTTCCTTAATCAGCCGAAAAGATGTCCTCGTGGTGGCCAGCGTGTCCTGCATATATGGCCTAGGCTCTCCGGAAGATTTTCAGGAGCTGATGATTCCATTACGCCTAGGCGAGGATATGGGGCGGGATCCACTGCTTCACAAATTGGTGGACAACCAGTACAACCGAAACGACGTGAACCTATCGCGAGGCAACTTTCGGGTTCGCGGCGATGTTGTGGACATCTTCCCTGCTTATATGGAAACCGCTATTCGAATAGAATTCTGGGGCGATGAAGTAAACAGTATCAAAGAGCTGGACCCCCTCACCGGTGATAGCGCAGCTTCTCTAAATCACTTCGATTTGTACCCGGCCAATCAATACCTTACTACTAAAGGCAAGATTGAAGGTTCTCTGGGAGGAATTAGCGAGGAACTGGAGGAGCGGGTCGCGTATTTCGAATCAAGGGGCTTATTGTTAGAAGCCCAGCGCATCAGAATGCGTACCGAGTTCGATCTCGAACAGCTTCAAGAACTGGGATTCTGCAGCGGTATTGAAAATTATTCTGTGTGGTTCAGTGGGAGAAAGGCCGGCGAAAGGCCCTTTTGCCTGATAGATTTTTTTCCTGAAGATATGTTTATAATCCTTGACGAAAGCCATGTTACCCTTCCTCAGATCGGCGGTATGTTTGAAGGAGACCGCTCACGAAAAACGACTTTGGTAGAACATGGGTTTCGTCTTCCCTCTGCACTTGATAATCGACCCATGAATATAGACGAGTTTATGGCTCTTGCGAAGCAGATACTTTTTGTTTCCGCCACGCCTAGACCTTTTGAAATACAGAATTCTCCAGTCGTCGCCAAGCAGATCATTCGGCCTACGGGTTTGCTGGACCCCATTATGGAGGTACACTCCACCAAAGGTCAGGTTGAACACTTGATTGGAGAAATCAAAAATGCGGCGGAATCCCGGGAACGCGTATTGGTTACTACCCTGACCAAACGGATGTCTGAAGATCTCACAACCTACTTGAAAGAAGCGAAGGTAAAAGTGGAGTATCTTCATTCAGACATCGATGCCATCGAACGTGTAGAAATATTATGCCGGTTGAGGGCAGGGGACTTTGACGCCCTCGTCGGGGTAAATTTACTTCGTGAAGGATTGGATCTTCCGGAAGTGGCTTTGGTGGCAATCCTGGATGCCGATAAGGAAGGATTCTTGCGAAATTACACCAGTCTTGTACAAACCGCAGGGAGGGCTGCGCGTCATGAAAAGGGAAGAGTCATCCTTTACGCTGATGAACTCAACGATTCCTTGAAAAAGACCATCGAGGTAACCGCTTACCGAAGAGAAAAGCAGGAGAATTATAACTTGAAACACGGAATCACTCCAAAAAGTGTAAAGCGGGCAGTGCAATTCAGTTTAGTCTACCAGTCCAAGCAGGAAGAATCGAATATAGTTACCGAAGCTCTGGGAATGGATGAACGGAAGCAGGTGATCGCCGAGATGGAGCAGGAAATGCTTGAAGCTGCAGATAACCTTGAATTTGAGAGAGCAGCGCTGTTGAGGGACCAAATTTCAGTGCTAAAGACTGGCAAAGACGCTCCGAAGAAATCATTTAGTGGTCGTCGATACGGACGCAAATAAAAGAGCTCAATAGTGAGTATATGCCCTTTATTGGTAGTATTCGGTTCAGTCTAAGAATGATTTATACTTTGTTGTCCAAAAGTTTAGGAGTAGATCGCTCCAGTAATTCTTTAAGTGAAGGAATTTCCTATAGATATTGCGATTAACACGGATGTGCTGAAATTTTCAGGTACAGAAGCAGCCCAACAAGGAATAAACCAAATCGGTCGGACTGAGGACATCACCATTTCGCCTGTTATAGGTCTTTTACCCTGGTTCTATGATTCCGTTGCAAATTTTTTGCCATAGGAATTGATTAGCAGGCGTAAAATTTGCACAAATCCAACTGTTCTGATCGAAGACTTATAAAACGCTAATTTACCTGGCAAAATAATTAAAGGGTGTATTTTGACAGAAAGTGCCATCTGTTGGAGCCAAAACAGCCTCGTTTATTTCACACAGTCTTTGCCTATAACCTTTTGAAGCAGGATGCCTCATCTAGTCATGATTTCAGGGGGCGAATTTGTTCCGAGGAGAATTCGCGACGAAAAGACCGGGCCATCAAAGGTGGAAACGGACCACTGCAGTTTAAATCTACCCATGTCAAAAATAGGGTCGTCAAAAAGCCTCACGGTCACCGAGACTTTCGAACATAGATTGGTGCCAGGGGGCAGATTTGAACTGCCGACCAAGAGCTTATGAGTCTCCTGCTCTACCCCTGAGCTACCCTGGCATTATTGAAAATGCGGATCAAAGGAGTTATCTACCTTAAGTCAAGTGCTACCAGAAAATGGAATGTATGCTACTTATCATGAATTTAAGGATCATGTGAAGTTTTGTCGACTAGATCACCAGCCGTAAACTTGAAAAGCGAAGGCGGACATAAAACACATTTACGACAACAAGCCTACGACCTGATATGCCTCCCAAGGCATGCCATGGGTCTCCAAAAATGTATCGCCGGCGCCTTCGGTAAAAATTGGCTTCGTATTTTAAGGGGGACTTGTTACATTCAAGTGCACTTCAATTATAATCTCCTATTCCTAATGAAAAAGATCTTAGTTTTCGTCATTCTCAGCTGTCTATTTTTTACCGGTGCAGGCAACGCACAAAAGGCTGAAAGAGTCCAGCGACCTAATGAAAAGGCCCGCATCCCTCATGATTTGATCAATGACGAGGTTCTGGCACCACTATTCTGTCATTTACGGGAAAGCCGGGCTACCATAAGACCACAGGTCATGGCCTTGAGAAGGCAATTGGCTGCTGCCGCAGATGAGGACAAAAATGCAATCAAACAGTCCATTCGTAAACTGATTCACTCCAATTGGCGGGCCCACCGCGAAATAAGACGGACGATCAAATCGAGGATTAGGGAGCTCCGCGCAGCGAGAAATGACTGATTTCTTAATCACTAAAAACTTTTACAGCGGCTTCCAATAGAGAAGCCGCTTTTTTATATCCATATACAAGTGCTGTTTTTTGTAAAATTGATTAGATTTGATTTATCGCAAATTATTGCTGTTCTTCGGTGACTTTCGATGAGTGTGATTAACGAATTTCTTCTGCAGAATAATATACGGATCTCAACAAATCCATGTGTCAGCCCTGATTTTTGCCTGGATTGGGATTCGCTGAAAAAGAATATCGAGGTCGACAGAGGCATCACGCGTTACCCCAAGAGCCAGTTTTCAACTGAGCATGGCATGTGGTCTATTCTTGAAGATGCCAACGGGGATCACGCATGGTGCCTGGAAGCCATCTTTGATGATGCCATCCATATACTGTCGGGCGGTGTTGAAATACAGCACCGTTATTATTTTTCTGCAAGCTATGACAACTTGATCAAGGTGAAAAACATCGTTCAGGAATGTACTTGTGAGTGTACCATTTTTCCAAGGACATCCGAGCAACTTGGAACAAGTACTCTTGGCATAGGTGCTCGATTCACGACCTTGCATTGGACCGGGGTGGATTGGGCGATGGCGAATCTGGGGATTGGATTGACTGCTAACCAAAACAGCATACCTCGTGAGCTTGTTTATGATGTGAATGTAATGTTGGCGGATAAGCTGGAGACCGTACCTTTTCCCTTTATTGGCACCGACGTTCCTGAGGGGCACCAAGGTCAATCAGTGGAAGGAATGAGTCACGGAAGCGTATTGGCCAAGCTCAAGGTAGGATTTCATCACCGGCGGATACCCTGGAGCTTTAATGCCGATCATCAGCCGATTGGTGGCAAGTTCGACAGTCGTGAAGACGCACTGGTAGCCGGTTGTTTATTCGCGTCCTATATCACCTTCGACTTATCTCCTGAATTAGCTATTACCGAAATCCCGGATTCTCCGGAAGCGAGAAGTGCTTACGTCGAAGATGAAATCGATTCCATATTGGTGACAAAAGTCAGAAACCGGGTTTCCCAAGTGGGACTTGAGCTTGACGAGGCAAAGTTCAATCAATTGCTCTGTTACGTTTGGCCTGCCATGAAAAAAATGAAAACGCGCGATGAAAAATATACGTCTGCCCGGAAATCAGCTTTTTCATGCGTCGAAGGGAGGGTTTACTTGCGTGAGTTATCAATTGATGAACTTCCTGGTTTGACTACTCCCGAAACAACAGCGGTCATGCTGGCTCTCTGCGAGGCAATGGATATGCCCGCCAATTTCGTCGCTCCGGCTTTTGGTTTTCAAAAAAATACTCCTTATGCAGATAACAAGGAACTCCGCTCCATGGTCGCACGACAATGGAACGTATGTGAAAAACTGGGAGTAAGTATCGGATTTCATTCAGGATCCGGAAAATCCGGAGACAATTATCGGGTTTTAGGTGAAGTGACCCGGCAAAACCTGGAAATTAAAACCAGCGGCCGCTATACTTACGAAATGGGAGTTGCCTTGAGCCAATCCCAGGATCCAGGTGACCAAGCGCTATGGAGGGACTGGTATCAATTCACCATCGACCTGGCGGTTTCTGGTTCATTCAGCGAGAATGATACCGAGCAGAAGATGGCCCGCGAGTTTGTCGTTGTTTCCCTTCAATTTACAAATGCTGATGTAGACGTATTTGCATCACCCGATACCTGCCGAACAGCTCTCGAGGCTCTGACACCCAGTCCGGATTACATGTTCTGGTTTGAATATAATTTCCTCTACGTTCTGGCTGCAGGTGGCGAGCCCTTAAAATCTGCCTTGGGTAACCACAATCAGCTAGGTTACCAGCAACGTTCTCGTTTTTATTCCATTAGTGAGGAAGGCCGCTTACGCTATGCAGTTCGCGTTGCCAAGTATATCGTTTTCCTTGCTGAAACAACCGGTCTAATAAATAAAGAAGTATGTGATGCCTCCGAAGCAAAATTAGAAGCCTATTCCTCGCTTCCGGATTTTATTGCTGATATTTCTGGTCTCTAACAATAGGTTTCCCCCAAGTTATGAAAAACACAATCGTCATTGATCCTCTCGACACCGTAGCCGTAGCGCTCAACGATTTAGAGCCAGGCACGGCTGTTACTGAGAAAATTAGCGCCACAGAAATGATTCCTGCAAAACACAAGGTTGCCCTAAAAGATTTTTCAAAAGGGGATCTGGTTCATATGTATGGAGTTACGGTCGGTGTCGCTGAACAAACCATCCCAGAGGGAGGATTGATCACCACGAAAAACTTGGAGCACCGAATTGATAACTATTCAGCGGAGGATCGGACGCCCAATATTGAATGGTCGCCCCACGATGTATCGAAATGGGAAGGGCGAACTTTTAATGGATACCATCGTTCAGATGGACGAGTCGGTACTCAAAATGTGTGGCTGGTTGTTCCCTTGGTATTTTGTGAAAACCGAAATATCAATGTGATGCGTGAGGCGATAGCGGAAACCTTGGGAACCTCTCAACGCAATCGCTATGAAGACCTTTTCAAAAGGATGTCATTTCTTCGTGAACGGGGCGCTCCTAAAGAGAAATGGCTGGCTGAAGAACTGCCTGCTGAGGAAGAAATTATTAGTAGGCCTTTTCCAAATGTCGACGGTGTTAAGTTTCTGTTGCATGGAATGGGATGCGGAGGAATCAG
>DDZZ01000068.1 GCA_002346535.1 Opitutales bacterium UBA2995
AATGATTACTGACACCCGACACCTGAAACCTATTTGCTTCTCTAAAGCTCCGCACCCTCAATCACCAACTCCGAGATCCTCACTCGCGAGGGCGCCGTTGCCACATAAAGACAAGCATCAGCCACATCCTGCGGCTGTAGGGCCTTGGCCAATACATCTTCAGGGGTTGGCACCGGTCGTTTTTTTACCAGGGGTGTGTCCGTCAATCCCGGAAAAATAATTGTAGTCCGAATTCCATTGTGTTGTTGCTCAATATGGATCCCATGAGCCAACCCGGATAAAGCATGTTTGGAAGCCTGGTAGGACACTCCGGATGCGTCAGCACTCTTCGCAGCAATTGAGGAAATATAAATAATCAAACCTTCCTCCTGCTCCTTCATGCATGCCAGTAACGCTTTGGTGCAATTGAAGGCTCCGGATGTATTAGTAGCCATCATCATTTCCCAAGTTTCATAAGTCAGCTCTTCCATACTTCGATCCGGAATATTGGTACCTGTCGCATAAACAAGAATGTCAATTCTACCGAAGCGCTCCAAAGTACTGCTTATCAAATTTTCAACTGAGGCGACATCCGTTGCATCTGTAACACAAACAAGATGCTCACCTCCTAATTCCAAAGCCAATGATTCGAGCGCTTTTTCATTTCGAGCAGCAATCACAACCTTGGCAGCGGCCTCGGAAAAAGTTTTTGCCACCGCATAACCCATGCCACTGCTCGCACCAACAACGACTACTACTTTCCCGTTCATTCGTCCTGCTTCCATATCAGTGGATGTTTAAATAATATAGGCGATCATCAATTAAATCCTTCATTAAATAATTCTCACCCAACATAGAGAATTTCAATTAAACCAACTTTTTTTCACTTGCAAGATGCGTTCGCCACCAATTCGCAATAATCGAGGAGGTTGTGGTCATGATCGGGCCAAAAACTATGGGTGCAATACCCAGTGTGGCTACCTTGCCCAAGCTGGCCGCAATCCCGGAAGCCATTCCTGAATTTTGCATTCCGACTTCCAACGCAATGGTTCGGCAGGTCTGTTCATTCAGCCGCAACAATCGACAGATCGAATAGCCAAAAAAGTAACCACAGCAAATATGGAGAAAGCAGACCACGACCAGAATCAATCCCATGGCCAACAGATTGTCGCGGCCGATTGCGACGGTTAGAACGGTCATTACAACAATTCCCACCATTGAAATCAAAGGCATCACCTTCTTCAGCCAGCTTGCCCGGTGATAAACCAAATGATGGAATGCCAAGCCAGCTAGCAACGGAAATACCACCATTATGGTCATACTCCACATCATAGCCAGGGCGTCCACCTCAACCAATGTGCCAGCAAGCAGCTTCATGAGAAAGGGAGTAAGTAGCGGGGATAACATCGTCGCCACTGCGGTCATCGTCACCGACATGGCGACATCCGCCCTGGCAACCAGCGCCATAACATTGGAAGCAAGGCCACTTGGAGATACACCAACCAGGATTACTCCAGCAGCGATCTCTGGGGGGAGCCCGAATAGCTTAACTAGGGTAAACCCAATTATAGGCATGATGCTGAATTGGCAAACCAAACCTACGCCGACCCCTGCCGGCATCCGAAACACCCGGACAAAGTCACCCACACTCAAGGTAGTTCCCATACAAAACATGATGACCTGAAGAATGGGAACAAACAGGCTGGTAAATTTGAACTCACCAACCTCAATAAACCAACCGGGAAACAACAATCCGACCGCAACTGCTCCAAGGATGGAAAATGTAAATGCCCATTTGCGGAAAAAGGTTGGTTCAGTTTGCGTTGGAGCGTTCATGAGTTTGTTTGAGGAATAGCTATGATTCAATTTGTAGGCCCATGGTCAAACGTTGGATTCGATTTCAATGGTGTGAATTGATTGCTGAATTGTAGGAGCTGCTTTAGCTGTGATCTGGGGGCACATTAAACCATAACAGCTAAAGCAGCTCCTAGATAAAAAATCATCTTGCCTAAAGCTTTGCTCGCAATGAAGTCTTTGGTTAATCAATATTTCAGGCCTGTTATGAAAGAGCTCTTAATAACGATTCTCTATCTCAAATGGTCATTTATCGTCCTCGGTTTTCTGATCTCCGATTCATCGGCACAGGCAGCCGATCCAATTGAATTGCGAGCCGGACCGATGACCATGATTTTCGAACCGGACAACGCCTTTCTACGATACTTGCGCGTCGGCCGTGAGGATGTATTGATCGGAATCAACGCACCCATTCGCAACGAACTGTGGGGAACTGTTAAACCACAAGTTTCAAATCTCGAGCTCGACCAAGGCGATAGTCAATTTACCCTAACCTTCGATGCCCTGTGCAAGGATAGAGACATCGATTTTCTTTGGAAAGGAAAACTGACGGGGACATCAGAAGGAAAAATTGAATTCAATTTCGATGGTACAGCCCGCTCGACCTTCAAACGCAACAGGATCGGTTTCTGCGTTTTGCATTCCTCAAGCGCTGGAGGTAAGGCGTGGGTTATTACTAACATCGATAGCAGTGAAAGCAAAGGCGCGTTCCCGGAATTCATTTCGCCTCACCAACCAGCTAGAGAAATTCGAAAGATAGCACACGAAATGGCACCAGGCTTGTGGGCCCACGTACAGATGGAAGGTGATATCTTTGAAATGGAGGATCAACGAAACTGGACGGATGCCTCCTTCAAAACTTACTGCACACCACTCGAGATGCCCTATCCAGTAACAGTTAAAAAAGGAGATACGGTTACCCAAAAAGTAACCATTTGGCTTGAGGGCGAAGTCGAGGAATACGCCATACCAGCAAAAGGCGCCTCAGATGCAGTCACACTAAAACTCACTGAACATGCTCAACCCCTCCCGCGAATTGGCATACAGGTTTCGAGTGAGATCGACGGCCTTTCCAATACCGAAATTGATCGACTCAAAAATTTGCGGCTGGACCATCTCCGGGTGGATTTGAAACCGCCCGAAGAACTTGAAGGCAGCCTCATATCTGCTATCAATCAGGCTAAGCAGCTGGGAGTGAAACTTCATGTAGCCGTATGGCTCGAATCGGAAATAGAAAAAGAGCTGAATAAAATTCGCAGAATTGCCAAACAACACAATGCACCCATCGCCGCTTGGTTCATCATGCAGGCGAACGAAAATCAGCTACAACTAGCCCGTGAAATTCTTTGGGATGTGAGCACAGGGACATTATATGGAGCTCCCAGAGACGGCATAAGCTTTACAGAGCTCAACAGAGAGCGGCCCAGCCAATTAATGATGGAAATAGTTGCCTACAATGCGACGCCGCAGATCCACGCATCTGACAATTCCTCGATTGTGGAGACCTTGCCTATCCAAGGCGATACTGTTCGAAGTGCGAAGCAATTTATCGGCACGGCTCCACTTGTCGTTTCTCCCATAACGTTTCATACCGCTTTACCAGGCAAGGATCCGTTGCCAGGTGAATTGCCCTGGTATGTTGATGCGCGACAAACCAGCTTGTTCGCAGCGGGCTGGACGCTTGGCAGCATCAAGTTCCTGGCCGAGGCCAGTGTATATGGTGCCACTTTTTATGAAACAATCGGCTGGCGCGGAATCATGGACTCAGCGAATCCGCCCAATCGGCCTGCGAAGTTTGACGCAAAAGCAGGTACTGTTTTTCCCATCTATCACGTCCTTCGAGATTTCAGTGATTTTGCAGGCGGTCGGATTCAAGGACTTGAATCCACAGATAATCTCTCGGTAGTCGGCCTTACACTCAGGAAGGGCAACAAGGTGCGAATGTTGATTGTTAATCTAAAAGATCGAGACCAAAAAGTTGAGATCCGCGGCCTTAACCAACCCCAAATCACAGTGAGCATTCTTGACGGCGACAATGTGGAAAAAGCCAATAAAGATCCGGAAGCCTTTAACAGACGTGTTGGAAAGGCTCATGCCTCAAGGCAACCTATTGACTTGGGGCCGCACGCGATTGCCCGTGTGGACTATTTAAGATAACACCAGCCGTTCCCACTTCTCCTGAAAGGAAGGCTTTTCGAATACTTCAGTATTTATCACACCGTTGGGCATCTTGTAATTCGCCATATCGATCATGGTTTGGCAGGCGAAGCGACCGATGTCACCGAACAGCTCATGGGTCCAAGCGATTGAATGCGGTGCAAGGAAGACATTATCGAACTCTGAAAAGCGGGATGCCTCGTAACTTGGCTCCTGCTCAAAACAATCGAGTCCAGCACCGGCAATCCGATTTTCTGATAAGGCGTCGTACAAGTCATCCTCATTCACAATGGTACCGCGGGCTGTGTTGATAAGTATCGCAGTCGGCTTCATCAAAGCCAACTCACAGGCAGAAATCAAATTCCTCGTGCTATCGTTTAATGGACAGTGGAGTGATATAAAGTCCGATTCTTTCAACAATTCATCGAGTTCGACCTTTTCGACACCGGCTTTCTTCGCTGTTTTTTCATCCACGAATGGATCATATACCAGCGTACGGGCCATTCCAAATCCTGAAAGCAGCCGAAGCAATTCATAGGCAATTCTTCCGAATCCGATTATGCCCATCGTGCGGTCCCGAAGTTCGCTGCCCATAAAGTCTTTGCGGTCATCCCAACGACCTTCCTGCATGAGCCGGTCTTTGGCTTTCACGTGGTGAGACAAAGCAATCATCCATCCAATGGTTGCTTCAGCGACGGGCCGGTCGACAGCACCGACAGTTATCATTAGTGCGACATCGGCATCTGTGCAGGCTTCAACATCGACTTTATCGTAGCCGACTCCAAACCGGCAGGCAGCCACTAAATTCTCCGGCGAAGCCAGACTTTGCCGCGTCAATTTAAGTCCTTGAATAATAACGCCATTGGCTCCTTCGAGTTGATCGGTGCCGATTTCAATCCTTCTTCCCTTCATGGGAAAATATTCCAGTCCTGGAGCCCGATCCAAAATGCTTAAATCAAAATCCGGAAAACTGGGATTGCCGTCCAAAAAGAAGTCAGCCGTCAGGGCTATGCGAAATTCAGATGCCATAGTCAGGTGATGCTCAAATAGGCTGACTGTCTTGCGGATCCAGACTAGTTGCGGGTTTCCTGTCACGTCCGACAACCGCTAAGGCTTCGTGGATAGACTGCAGTAACAATTTTGCGTCAGAACCAATACCCAACATCCGGAAACCCTGCTCCTGCCGTTCCACTAAGTTTTCAGGACTAGTAGCAATAAGGCCACATTGTTTTCCGGCTGCCCGAATGGCATCCTTGGCTGCAAGGATTTGCTCGGCCACATCTGGCCCTTCCCACTGCCCGCGGTAGCCGGCATTCGCAGAAAAATCTGCAGGTCCAAAGTAAATGGCGTCCACCCCATCCACCTTGCAATAGGCAGAAGCGTTTTGGGCGCCGACCGGGCTTTCGATCATAGGCACCACAAGAACATGATCATTGGCTTCGGCAGCATGTTCAGCAAAACATTGACCCCAAACGGTAGCTCGTTCCCCGCCGATGCCCCGGCGACCTTCAGGAGGGTACCGGCAGTCAGCAACAGCAGCTTCCACTTCCGCAACACTTTCAACATTCGGGACTAATATTCCGTCCACCCCAATATCCAATACTCGTTTAATGAGAGCTGTATTTCGCTCAGCGATGCGCACCAATGCGACCGTTTCACTTCGAACGGTGGCCCGATTCAATTCAGCAATTTCTTTCCAGCCCAAATGGCCATGCTCTGCATCAATCACAATCCAGTCAAAGTTGAGCGACACGGCCATCTCGACAATGCATGGAGACTCGAGCGTCACGAACATGCCAACCAGTAGCTCATCTTTGGCCAGTTTCTGTCTGAATCGATTTAGAGCTTTTATTTTCATAGAAGGAGACGCCGATTACCCGATTTAAACAAAAGCAAACATACACCAAGTGATTTGAGAAGTTTAATCTCCAAATGATTGATGACCGACAAATAATGGCATTATTCGGAGTGATCGATTGATGAAATGAATTATTATATTCTAGTCTATAACTCTATGAAAAGGACCTGGTTTACCCTGATCGCTCTGTTTTCGAATCTGCTTATTGGCTGTGGCGAACTTCACTTTGCCAATGGGGCAAAGTGAGGTTGATTCAAATTCAGCCATTGTTTGGGTTCGGCTCACCCAATCGCCAGAGGCCGTTTTTGAAAGGCTACCCATTTTTACCCAACGTCTTCAGGATGGAGATCCGGACATAGGTTCCATGTCATCAGATGTAGTGCCGAGTGTGGAAGGTGAAACCCGGGTTCTTTTTTGACCAAATTCCAAAGATGAGAAATCCAAAAAGTCGACTGATTGGGAACGGGTCATTGAAGAAAACGGTTTTATATACCAGTTCAAAATCGCCGGTCTTAGAGCTGGGACTAACTATTCGTACGAATTAGAATCTCGCGAATCAAATAAGAAGTACACAGAATATTAACACAAACTACAATCAGCGATATCGCTGCCATGGTATTAAACATCAGGACATACCCAAAATTGTTAGTTAGTATTATTGACTCCGTATACAATGGGTATATTTTGCTTAAAGATCTTCATTAAGATCTAAAATACCACACGAAAATTTGAATAAAACTCAAAGAGTTATACAACTAATCACCTATATAAATGAGAGCAATAATCTATAAACCTCTACTTTTTGTATTATCAATTATCTCCTCATTGAACATAGCTATCAATCTGCTTGCTCAGAACGGCGAAGATGATCCAAAAATCTTTGACCTTAGTCCGTTTACAGTAAGTGAAAATGAATCAGTGGGGTACGCCGCCACCAGCACTTTGGCGGGCACGCGGATCAAAACTGATCTTAAAGATTTAGGCGCAGCGATCTCAGTGGTCACCGAAGAATTTATGGAGGATGTTGGAGCCACGGATGCCCTATCCCTGCTGTCCTACACAGCGAACACGGAAGTCGGCGGCAACCAAGGAAATTTCTCAGGTGCAAACGATACGGGATTCGGACGCTTCGTTCAAACCGATGAAAGAACCAATCCTCAGGCTAACCAGAGAGTCCGAGGTTTATTGAGTGCAGACTTAACCCGTGGATTTTTCCTGACCGATATTCCATTTGACAGCTACAATACGGAACGTGTCACCGTTAGCCGTGGCCCCAATTCACTGTTATTCGGTATTGGAAGTGCGGGAGGGGTTATTAATAACGCCACCAAACAAGCCATTCAAAATAATGATTTCGGAGAGGTCGGAGTTCGCTTTGATAACTATGGTAGCTGGCGCACAAACTTCGACTACAATAAATCAATTGTAGAAGATCGCCTTGCCATCCGTGTGGCCATGCTCAACGAAAGCCAGGAATATAGGCAAGAACCGGCCTTTGAAGATCAAACGCGGTTCTACGGCACCCTAGATTGGGTCATTTTAGAAAGCGATAGCGCCTTGACCCGTTTGCGGGTCAACTTCGAAGACGGAGAGCAGACGGGTTCTCCGGTGGAAATTGTTCCGCCAACCATTTCTTATGACACCTGGTTCGAGCCTATTTTGCCCAACATTGCGCAATACACGGGCGTTACGCCGGAAGCCCGTGTGCGGGCACCCAGCGATGGAGGAGGAACCTGGGAGTTTCAGGCTCTGCACGATGACCCAATCGGCGGCCATGGCAGAATAAATACCAAAACCCGCCCTTTGACATTTCGTCATGTGGGTATCTGGTACTCGGAAAGAGGAGCTACCAGTCCTGATGTCGGCATCCCCGGCATGAACCTCGCAGGTTACTTTGGGATCGGTAATTGGAAATCCAGTGATACGGCCGCCAGTTCAGGCCTAATTAATACACCCCTGGCCGCGCACCTCGGCTTGGGCCCTGCTTCACCAGTCGGAACGATCCAGGATCATAGAACTGCCAGTGCTTATGGAGATACTAATTACGCCTTCGGGTTCTTCCCATCCACGTTACAAAACCGTGATGTGTTTGATTTTTACAACCATGTTTACAGCAACGGCCTCGACCACGTTCAAAGGGATTTTGATGCCTTCAATATCGCGCTAGAACAAACTTTCTTTGATGGCAATCTCGGATTTGAGTTCGCCTACGACGAACAGAGCTACCAGACCTTCCAGGATTTTCTATTTGCCGGCGGTATGAGTACCAGCTTGGCGAGAGCAACGGATATAACCGTGCACAACACCGTATGGCTACCTAACGGCCAACTAAATCCGAATGTAGGCCGCGCCATGAGTTGGGTTCGGAGACCGACACAAAGGACGGACATGTCCGATCGTGAGACATTCCGCATCACAGCATTCGCTGAATTCGACCTCTCTGAAAACGATGGATTTCTGGGCTGGTTGGGGCGCCACCGAATTACTGGCCTCAAGAACGATTACACCCGAGATACCTACCACAGAGCAACGGCATTATTGACGCACAGTACTGAATTCAATATGGACTCCGCTCAATCCAGCCGTCTTGGCAACGGTGGCCGGCGGTCCATCAACATCACGGCCTACACGAGTGAAAGTAGCCTGGTTGGTCTGCAATCCATGGACGACGTGCGCCTGCACCCCATTGATATTACAAGGCCTAAGCACGGGGATTCATTCCTCTGGACCTATGTAGATAACCAAAGCGCGGGAGCGTTCAACAGCGGCGTGGCCGGCGATCGCATGATGCACACCGCCAATGTGGACATCGTACGATCTGATGTACGACCATATGGAGGTCCAGAGGGTGGTGGTATCAGCCAGACCACTATCGAAGCCGAAGCCATAGCCTGGCAAAGTTATTTTCTGGATGACCACATCGTGGCTCTTTATGGTTACAGAGAAGACGATACGGAAAACTTTGCCAGGAACTCTACTGCAGAAACCAGTGTGCCCATCTACTTTGCTGACGGTTCTTATAATCAAGAGTTCACCGCGCTTTCCCCCAATCCCAGACCGAAAGTTGTGGGACAGCCAAACGATACCCAAACCTGGAGTGTTATAGGCCGCTATCCGGAAACCTGGTTGGGGGAACTGCCCTTCAACCTGCAGGCCCATTGGGCTCAATCCGAGAATTTCAATCCGGTCGGTGTGAGAAGCAATATTCTTGGGGGACCGATATTTGAGCCTTCTGGATCCACGGAAGAATACGGATTCATGATCTCCACGGATGATAACAGGTATTCAATAAAGTTTAATTGGTACGAAACCAGAGTGTCGAACGTGAATGCTGGTGTTAGTACCAATGTGGCTAACAATGCATTCGGTCGGATCAACCAATATCGGGATGCTGAAATTGCGAATGAAATACCCTTTTTAACTCAATTGGATCTTTATGCGGGCGATGCGGCCAGCCACCCCATTAAAAGCTACGGTCAATGGTACGAAGCAGTTTTAAGCGCGCTTCCTCAAGAGTTGAAAAACACGGTCAACCCGAGGCAAGTGGATACCGACGGCGACGGGGTCTGGGATGAATATGATTTCGATGCCATTCCCAACCTTGAGGCCACCCGGGATCTGCTCGCCGAAGGTTTTGAACTTGAATTTGTGGCCAACCCAACAGCTTCCTGGCGTATACTAGCCAATCTAAGCCAGCAAGAAACCACGTTTTCCAACACGGCTCCCTTGATGTTTAAGATAACTCGGGAATACGTTCAAAACAGTCTGGCTGCAGGATTGGGAGATTTCCGGGAAGATCCTAATTTAGAACGGGATGCTGAACTCTTCGATGAAGGTCTGCCTTTAATGTTGGGGCCCATTGCAGCGCAAAGAGCCAAGGACGGACAGACATCCGCTGAACAAAGAGAATGGCGCTTTACCGGAGTCAGTACCTATGAATTCCAGGAAGGTGCCCTTGCCGGATGGGGATTCGGCGGAGCTGTCCGGTGGGAAGATGAAGCGGCTACTGGCTTTGTTCAATTAATAGATTCGGAAACGGGAGCTGTGATACCGGATATCAACCGTCCATTCTTCGATGATGGGCTATTCAGCGGAGACGCCTGGATCACCTACCAACGCCCCATACTGGACGGCAAAGTCAATTGGCGTGCCCAACTCAATGTCCGTAACCTGGTGGGCGAAAGCGGCAACATTCCGGTTAGGACAAACCCGGATGGGACCGTAGCCGTCATCAGAATACCCAATCCCCGTACCATCTACCTATCCAATACATTTAGTTTCTAATTAACATATTGAGAGTTAAGCAGTTTAATTCTAGTAAGATATTTACCGCCACCACTTTTGTGTTGGCGGTTGCTTTCTATTCAGGCAATCAAGCCTATGCCCAAACGGATAATATTGGCTTAAAGACCATAGTCTGTGACAGCCTGAAACAACCTCCTGCATGGGCATTGGCAGAACGCCATCTGATCGAAACCATCAATCAGGCCGGGATTGAATTTTACAACACCTACGTCCTTCCTGATGACACCTTAGAATGGAAGGAGCGCTACGAAGGTGGAATGAATTCATCGGACGATGCTTACGAGGCATTCCGAGGATTCTCCGTGCATACCGCGATGGGCGGATCTGACGAGCTTGATAAACTGAGTAGACGAGTCTGGGATGGCATTACGCGCCAGTTCACCCGCTACGGACAGATCTACCGTGGCTTTGATTCGAACTGGGATTGGATGCACCACGGAGAAGGCTACATTACCCTCTACCCGATGGGAATGGTGGAGCCAAACGATGAAAAATTCCGTGAACTTTCCATTAACTTTGCCGCCATGTATATTGGTGAGGATCCGGAAGCACCTAACTGGGATCCCGAGTTAAAAATCATACGAGCTTCCATGAACGGCAGCCGTGGTCCTAAAATGGAATGGACAAAGCGGGATTGGATCCCAACAAACGCCAACCTGGTTTACTATCCCCTGCCATTTCTTGATATTCCTGGAGTGGAGGCCACCACGGCATGGATCAACGATCATCCCGAAAACGATCAGTTCGCAAAACTGGTTAAGGGCATGAGCGACCGAATGGCTAAAGGAGATGTGCCGATCAACCTGGGGGCAACTGCCCTCATTGCCAACGCCTGGCTGTATACCGGTGATGAAAAATACGTGCAATGGGTAAAAGATTACATCGGAACCTGGGAGAGGCTCACGGAAGAAAATAACGGAATCACTCCAGACAACGTTGGCCTTTCCGGAAAAATCGGGGAGTACACAGGCCACTGGTGGGGGGGCTATTATGGTTGGGTCTGGCCACGCGGAGGCTACGACATCGTCTATCCTGAATTAACAGCCGCCAAAGTGGCAACCCTCATGACAGGTGATCTTCGCTACGCAGATTTACCACGCAGCCAAGTTGCGGTTATGAGAAACCAGGGGAAAATAGAAAATGGAAAACATATAATACCTATCCGGCACGACCATCGCGGGTGGTATCACTACGTGTCTGAGTCAAGCTACCCTTACATAAACCTCTGGTACCTCTATCACAATGAGGAGGATTGGAAACACATCGAACGACTCGCTGGTTACCAGATCGCTGAATCGGGAAGGATAACGAATCCCGACCTAGCCTGGGCTCATTTTGTCCGAGGGGAAAATCCGGATTTCCCAATGGATGCGCTCACCGGTGATTTTGAATTTATTGGCCGCAAACTGGATTATATACGGAATGAACACGGCGATCCGGAAACATGGGTCGATAACAAATGGATTATTCCCGATCCAATCCGCATGGATAATCTGGTTCGCTTAACGGTCGGTGCGATGCCCATTCATAAACGCGGAGAAATGCTCCATGCTCAGGTGCGCTATTTTGACGGCAAAAGTCAAAGACCGGGCCTCCCTCCTGACGTTGCAGCTCTCGTAACACGCATTGAAAAGGATTGGGTAAAAATCGAGATCATAAACCTGAACCAACTTGAATCACGAAAGCTGGTTGTTCAGGGGGGTACTTACGGTGAACACCAAATCAAAGCGGTCGAATACGAATCATTGACCGATCTTCACAACGACCGATTCCAGATCGATTCAACTCCAGATCAAATGGCTTCTCAAACCAAAATGTCGATCAACGCCTTGGCCTTTGCCGTAGACCTGGGGCCAGGATCTGGATCGACCTTGAAACTTCACCTGGACCGCTACGCGAACAAAGCCAGCTACCAATTCCCTTGGAACCGATAGTTATGAAAAAATATTTGGCGCTATTTTTGATAACGATCTCAATCTGCCACTACAGTTTGGGCCAGATGGGTTCTCCTGGGCATGGAGAGACTCAGGCTATTTGCCTGCATCCAATCGACCCCATGATCATATACGCCGGGGCAGCCAAGGGGCTTTGCAAAACTGTGGAAGGTGGAAAGGACAATTGGCCAACCTACGGGCTTGATACCTTTTCCCCTCGAGCAATCGTAATCAGCCGATCCAACCCAGAACTACTTTACACAGGCACTTATGAGATGGGCGTATACAAGTCTAAAGACGCAGCTGGAAGCTGGACATCAGCAAGTGATGGAATCTATGATTTGAGGATTCGGGCTATGGTCATTCATCCTCAAGATGACCAAATTGTTTACGCAGGTACCGAAGGAACAGGCGTCTTTAAAACGACGGACGGCGGTCAATCCTGGAAAGAGGTCAATCATGGGCTTTTGGACAAGGTGATCCGATCCTTAGTCATCGATCCGACTCGGCCGGATACGCTCTACGCTGGCTCATGGCATGGAGTTTATAAAACCACCAATGGAGCAAAAAGTTGGTCAGCCAATCCAGAGGGTCTGTATGACGTCGATGTCCGTATTCTGGCGCTGGATCCTACCAATCCGGATATCCTTTATGCAGGCACTCAACCCCGCGGCGTTTTCCGGAGTGAGGACGCCGGTAAGACATGGATCAAGGGGACTCAACCACTGACGGAATTTATTGAATCCATGGCGATTGATCCGGCTAATCCTTCTCATGTATATGTGGGGACGAAGGCAGGCGTATTCGTCAGCCTAGATAAAGGAGACAGTTTCGCCACAGCAGGATTGCGATGGTCGAACCACGCCTGGACCCTGGTTTTCGATCCAAAAACCGACCCTCCAACTTTATATTATGGTGGTGTTGGGGGAGTGCTAAAGACTACCACCTGCGGATTTCAGTGGGAGGTAACAGGTCCAGTCCGTCATTAAATTTAAATGCCAAATAAATTTAAGTGAACCACCGAAACTAAATTGGTGAAAGCTAGCCATATTCGATAAACGATTATTATCATTGTCCATCTGGGCTAATCTATGGTTTTAACCAATACTGCTTCATAAAAGCCTCTTTTAAAAGAATTCGATGAAATATATTTTAATCCAAATTATTAGTCTCCTGGTTCTCGCCCAGACTCTAATCTCCATGCCCTTAAAGATGTCCAAGGAGGATATCATTCGCTATACGCCCGAATGGAAAGGTGAACGATTTTCCGATGGTCGACCCAAGGTGCCGGACGGAATTATCGAAAGAATGAAGAATATCGATATCGAAGCCGCGTGGGTCGTTTTGAGAAACGAGGGATACGATTACCAATTTGAAGGCGGTTGGAAACACGTACATCCGGGCGAAACGCTCTGTGGCCGTGCCATGACCGTTCAATACATGCCTCTGAGGAAAGTCACCAACGAAGTTACCAACGAAATTGGAGACGGAGATGGCCGCATCGGAGATCAGGTATCCTGGCCCATCGATATGCTGGTCCAGGGCGACATCTACGTAGCCGACGTTTACAATCGCCACGAGGGTGGCCCTATAATCGGTGCCAGCCTGGGAACTTCGATTTTTTCAAAGTCCGGAAACGGCGTGTTATTTAACGGGGTCATTCGCGATCTTGAGCAACTGGAAAGAATAGAAGGATTTAATGCCTTTGTCCGCGACTGGAATCCGGGATTTTATTGGGCATCCATGATCACCGGAATCAATGTGCCCATTAACATTGGAAACGTAGTGGTCATGCCTGGCGATATCATTCTGGGAAAACGGGAGGGAGTCCTTGTCATTCCTCCCCACCTGGCTGAAAAAGCTGTGAAGACGGCCGAGCTAATCAAGCTACGCGATGCATTCGGTTTCGACCGGCTCAAAGCCGATGTTTATACTCCTGGCCAAATCGACGACCGCTGGACAGACGAAATCGAAAAGGATTTTTCCGGCTGGCTAGAGGATCATATGGATCAACTACCGGTGCCCAAAGAACTAATACAGGAGCTACTGAAGGAGCGGACCTGGTAAATTTGTTCTGTTTATATTAAGATTTTGATTAAACAGAAGGAAACGGAGAGAACGGAGCAAACCCAATTTTCACCCTTTGGTTTCTCAGCGACATCCTGCTAGGAAACCAAAGGAAAGATTTAATTTATAAAGGGATTTTGAACATCACTCTCTTTGGTAGCCGGATATGCTACGCATAGTAAGATGGCACTCAGTGCCAACATGAATACAGTAAAGTGTTTTGCGAAGCAGATCCTGTTCGACAAAGTCTATCCAATGAGCAACGCGAATGATGTTAATACCCTCTCTGGGGATCTCTGCGCTCTCAGCGGTTAGTTATAATTTACAACATTTAAAACTCCTCGACAATGGAGTGACCCTGCAGTTTTATAGCGGTAATACCAGTAAGTTACCTACCCCGAAAATGACTCGAAATCTTCCTCGCAACCGGGTTGTTTTAAAAAAGTTAATGATGTTACCGAGGCCTAAGAAATCGACGATTTATTATATACTCTTTGCCATGGGTTTTTGGTTTTGGGGGGCGTCGCTGTCTGCAACATCTGAAGAACTTGCACACTTTGAAAAATCAATCAGGCCTTTGCTTATTGAGAATTGTATTCGGTGCCATGGACCCGAGCAGCAATACGGCGGTCTAAAATTAGATTCTAAAAAGGCATGGCAGAAAGGCGGTAAGTCAAGTACGGCAATCATTCCTGGTAATGCAAATGACAGCTTACTGGTTAAAGTATTAAGCAATCCTAATCATCCAAAAGTTCCACTTTCACCGGATCAAATCACTGACATAAAAATCTGGATACAATCGGGAGCCAGCGATCCAAGAGTCGGCAATATGAATCGCAGCCTTATTCCCAATTACGAACTGGGAAAAGATTTCTGGTCATTTCAACCGATCTCCAAACCTACTCCCGCAAGACTCAACGATTCAATCTGGCCGCGAACGGAAATTGATAAGTTTATTCGCGCAAAGCAGGAAGATCAGGATTTGGTACCGGTTTCGGATGCATCCAAAATTCATTTGGTGCGTCGCGCTTATTTCACGCTCATCGGCCTCCCCCCCACTCCAGAAAAGATTGATGCCTTCGTGAATGATTCACGACACGATGCCTTCGAAGCCTTAGTCGACGAATTGCTGGCATCCTCCCACTTCGGCGAACGTTGGGGCCGGCATTGGCTCGATGTAGCTCGTTTTGCCGAATCCAGCGGAGGAGGTCGCACTCTGCTCTTCAAGGATGCCTGGCGTTTTAGAGATTATGTTATCAAGGCCTTCAATAACGACATGCCCTTCGATCAAATGGTTCGTGAGCAACTGGCGGGAGATTTGTTACCATGGGACTCACCCAGCCAACGCAGTCGGCAGCTTACAGCCACCGCATTCCTGACCCTGGGACCAACCAATTACGAACTTCAGGATAAACAACTCCTACGCTATGACGTCATTGACGAACAGATCGATACTATCGGGAAAGCCTTTATGGGCATGACGCTGGGGTGTGCCCGTTGCCACGACCATAAATTCGACCCGGTTCCTACTTCGGATTACTATGCCCTTGCTGGCATCTTCAAAAGCACTCGGACCTTATTCAACTATACCGATAACGTAGCCCGATGGATTGATACCTACCTTCCCCAGGAAGGACCAATCGCAGATGAGTTGGCAATGGTCATTACTCAAGAACAGATCCTGAAACCTAAACTGAACCTCAAGAAAGCAGAGCTCGCCGTCCTTACACAGCACCAAAAGAATCCACCCGCGCCAGGTTTACCCAAACCATCACGACAGGTACCTGGTATCGTAATCGATGAACGCATTGCAGAGGTAGATGGTGAGTGGATGTTTTCTCAGTATTCACAAAATTACCTTGATGAAGGCTATTACCATGATGGTAACGAACTGAAGGGGCAAAAAACACTCACTTTTAAAACGACGATCCCGGTAACTGGTCTCTATGAAGTACGCCTGGCTTATGCCGAATCGGAAAATCGCTCCACCCGAACACCAATTATCATTGGACACGCTGAAGGAGAAACAAAAGTCATTGTAAACCAGAAAATAGCTCCATCAGATTACGGTCGTTTTTACACACTAGGAGAATTCTACTTTGTTAGAGAAAGCACAAACTTCGTTCGTATCAGCACCGAGGATACGGACGGCCATGTCATTGCAGATGCTGTCCAGTGGTTTCTGGTTGAGGATTCCGCCATCCTCGAATCTCAAGAACGTAACGAATACGTTGCGGCATTGAAGGAAGAGGTCAAAGGCTTGGAGTCCGAATTGAAACCACTCAACGCAAGAATTAAAAGCCGCCCCAAGGCTATGGTTATTAAGGAAGATCCGAAACCTACCGATTCAGCAATTCGCATTCGGGGAGTTGAGAAAAACAAAGGTGAAATCGTACCTCGCGGATTTCTGCAAGTTGCCACTTTGGGTGAAGCTCCAGTTATCCAATCGAACACTAGCGGTCGGCGTGAACTGGCCGAATGGATTCTTAGTAAGAACAATCCTCTTACAGCCCGTGTAATGGCAAACCGAATCTGGAGCTGGTTGTTCGGCACCGGCATTGTGCGCAGTGTCGATAATTTTGGTACTACAGGAGAACTGCCTTCCCACCCAGAGTTACTCGACTACCTGGCTATTCGCTTGGTAGAAAACGAATGGTCAATAAAAGCATTGGTGAAAGAAATTATATTGTCACGAACCTGGCAGTTATCGGCAAAGACAGATACGTTGGCTAAAGCACATGATCCGGATAATCACCTGCTTACTTCTTATCCTCGTCGTCGACTCGATGCTGAACAATTGCGAGATGCAATTCTTTCGGCGAATAGTACGCTCGACCTTATGCTGTACGGGCCTAATATCAATGAGGCGGCAGAAATCGATGCCAACAGCACCGGTGCACAAGCAGTCGAATATAGTTATGTTTTCGCGGATAAGAGACGCAGTGTTTATACGCCTGCATTTCGGGTCAATCGGCACGAACTATTCGAACTTTTTGATTTTGGAAACGTCAATTTTTCAATGGGTCAGCGGAATGTAAGTACAGTGGCTTTACAGGCACTCTACATGCTCAATAACCCGTTTATGATCGAACAATCCAGGGTAGCCGCCAAAGGCTTATTGAAAAAGGTAAAATCCCCAGAAGACCGGATAAAATGGGCCTATCGGACCACCTTAGGCAGATTGCCTACGAAGCAGGAATTGGCTTTGGTAAACGATTTTTTAAAGGATGGACAATCTGCCGGTATTCTTGAAAACTGGGCTTCAGTGTATCAATCATTGTATGGTTCAATTGATTTCCGCTACCTGAATTAAAGATGTCAAAAATCCCCAAAGTTAACCCTATATCTCGCCGCGATGCCTTAAAAAACATTGCTTGCGGGTTCGGTTATATGGCGGCAGCAAGCATGGCTCAACAGTCAGTCCAGGCAGCAATTCCGAATCCCCTGGCACCGAAAATGCCACACACAATGCCGAAAGCCAAACGTGTCATCTTTCTCTTCATGGCTGGTGGGGTCAGCCAAGTGGACAGCTACGATTACAAACCACTCCTTTATAAAAAAAATGGGGACTTTCTGGACTTTACCGACCAGCGCATCCTTGCCAAAACGGGTATGGGTTCCAACCAAAGGGTCATGCAACCTCTATGGGATTTTAAACAGCATGGTGAAAATGGTGCCTGGGTATCTGAACTGTTTCCTCACATGGCGAAACACACGGACGACTATTGCCTCATTCGTTCCATGCAAACCGAAGGGGTCGCTCACGGTCCGGCTACCCTATTTCTGCACACAGGCTCAACCAATCTTATACGTCCCTCTATGGGAGCCTGGGTAAATTACGGTCTCGGCACTGAAAATCAGGACATGCCGGGATTCGTCAGCCTGAGCCCTTCCTTCAGTAATGGTGGTCCCCGCAACTACGGGAATGCATTTCTTCCATCCGCCTATCAGGGAACGGCCATTGGTCGTGCCGGCATGAAAGCCACGAATATAGGCATTAACAATCTGACCAATTTCGAACTCTCATCGGCCCAGCAGAAACGCCAATTCGATTTGCTCCAGGCAATGAACCATGAGCAGTGTCAGGACCAACCGGTAAATACCGAACTGGAGGCCGTCATTAACTCTTATGAGCTGGCATG
>DDZZ01000035.1 GCA_002346535.1 Opitutales bacterium UBA2995
TGTAGGGAAGGCGTAGCCTGACCGCAACCAAGTACTGTTTGTTTAGCTTTCTGCCATGGACTGCCCGGTTCAATCTAGGGCCTATGTTACCCGGCACCTCACGTTCAGTGATGGCAAACGCTCAAGAGCAGCCAATACGTCACTCGCTTTCAGGCTACGCGCTACCGTTAGGCTGATGCATTCACGGGTAAACTCGTCGATCAATGAGAGGATGCGCAGAGGAGCTCCTTCATCGGTTCTATCTGCAACAAAATCCCAGCTCCATACATGGTTGGGATAGTCCGCACTGGTCGGGATCTTGCCGGTGGACTGGCCCCGTCTTCGCTGCTTTTTCTTTGAAGGTTGCACGATCAATCCTTCGGCTCGACGCACCTTCTGCACTAACTTGCGGCTCACCTGCCAGCCTTCTCGCACCAATAAGGCGCGTATACGGCGATAGCCATAGCGAGGGTGTTCCTTGGAGATGTGAATGATGGCCTGCACCATTCGAATCATCTTATCACGGGCTGTTTTAGCCCGGTAACAGTAACTGGACCAGTGCAGGTTTAAGTAACGGCAGGCGGCCCGATTCGAACACAAGCCTTCTCCTGCCACTTCCTTCACTGCTTCGCGTTTCTGCCCCGGGCTTACCACTTTTTTGCGTTTACCGCCTCCAGCACCCGGATGTTGAGCATTTGATCGGCCACGATCTTCTTTAGCTCCGTATTTTCCTTTTCCAGTTCCTTGAGCCGCTTGGCATCCTTCATTTCCATCTTGCCATACTTGCGACGCCAACGATGGAAGGTCGCTTTGGCTATGTTGTGCTCACGGCACGCTACTTCTATGTCACAGCCCTCGTCCACTTGACGAAGGATTTTGATGATTTGATCTACAGTGTGTCTTTTCTTTTTCATGATTCTGGTCGGGTTTTAGCCCGCCAGAGTCTCATTTTCAATGGCCCAGTTTACGGGGGTCAGGTCACTGTGACCGTGGAGTAAGTTTAGATATTCGGTTCACCGGATCTGGCTTTGCAAAACAACGGTAGTGGTAAGAAAAAATACACCTCTTGCCTTCATGGGCACATTGTTAGCAAACCCCGCCCACTAAGAGAACATTTTTTTTCTGGGGCGGTTGATGTATATATATATCCGGGAGCTGGACCCCCTCGACCCCCGCCCCATGCGGTTCCAATCCTGACGAGTGCAGGGGCTGGAAAACAACAGAAATTGAATTATATTGGTAGTCTATTGGTTACCAATATCCAAAAAACCAAAAAACGACTCTTCATCTGAGTCGTTAATAATTACGTAAGTCGTTGGCTATAAAATGGTCGGGGTGGACGGATTTGAACCGCCGACTTCCTGCTCCCAAAGCAGGCGCTCTAGCCAGGCTGAACTACACCCCGATAATTGAGGCGCGTAATCACACGGCTTTTTAGGTCGTTGTCAACGGGTAATTAGCCGCGGCAATATATACATTTTGGGAAGAAAAAGCCTTGCATTACTGGCTGTTTGAACTGGATCATTCCCCGTTGCTTGCTACAGGGGCTCTATAAAAAAGCACGTCCCCGATGATCGGATTACTCGGCACATTGAGCGGAATGATCGGAGCCTTCCAGGCGATCGGGACTAAAGGTATGGGCCGTCCCGAAGCATTTGCCGAGGATATAGGGGAGGCGCTTATCACTGCGGCGTCCGGCCTGGTCATAGGAATTCCGTCCATGGTTTTTTCTTCGTAATGAGAAACCGGTTAAACAATGGCATGTGCAACCGCAAAAACTACCAATTCCTTAATGGATGACTTGTCGGAAGGTTTAGACGAAGGTCAAAAAGTTAATCGGGCCTAATTCGAGGGCAGAACCTGCAGATCCTCAACGATCGTACCTTCGGTAGATTTTGCATCGGCAAGCACTTTCAACTCAGGAATAGAGTTTTGCAGTTCTAGAACTTTAATTCGCCAGCTACCAGCATTGGGTATGCCCTGAATGGTTTCATGCTTTTCAAGCATGCTTTCAAAGGCCCCATTTTCCCAATCCAGGATGGAAAGATGGTAGAGGGCTTCCGATTTAGCCACATCTGGGTAATCCTCCTGCAAAGAAATGGCTTCCAAGTCTTTTATGGACTCATCAATCTGTCCAGCTTTCAATCTTGATATTGCAATTCCGAGATGCGCCCTCTGCTTGAAAGCAACCAGGTCAAAAGCCTTAAAGGCTTTTTCGTAAAACGTAGCTGAGCGCTCGAAATTTTGGTCTTCATAAGACTTGTCGGCCAATTCAAGGTAAGCGACTCCACCCAGCTCATTGCCGGAGTTGTCATCGGCAAAGGCTTCTCTTTGGGAGTCATCCACGGCTGCAGTGTAAGCATCGCCGCGGTCAGTAATCGATTTTGCGCTCCACCATTTGGAGCCCTGGATCCCGACGACTAGAAAGACAGCAGCTATGAGAAGGAGGGAAGCCTGGTTTTTGTACCGGTTCCAGTAAACAAAAAGCTGCTCTTCCAAACTGGATTCAGCATAAGCTTCATCCAGCTTTTGAAAGGTGTCGTCCTTCTCGCCTTCTCGTTGTTTCTTTTTGGGTCTTTCAGCCATGGAAAAATAGAAACCGTCTGACAATTAAAGAAACGCGGGACGAGTCAATCTCATAACGGGAAATGCTAAGAGCGGAAACAAGCTAGTCAAAGACCACGGTTTTTCGTCCGTAAACGAACACGCGGTTTTCCAAATGCCAACGCACTGCCTGGCCAGCAAATGCGCCCCAAAGTGCGGCCACGAACAACCAAATCACGCACTATGTCGCGATGAGACACACGGAAGACATCCTGGTGAATGATGGGGCCGTCATCGAGAATCGCAGTAGCATAGTGAGCAGTCGCACAATTTAACTTTACGCCTCGTTGGTGCGACTGGTGGTAAAGTCGGCAGCGGGCAAAAAAGAATGGTGTATATTAATGACAAGCCGGTTGAAGGATTGTAGGGACTCGTGGCTCGGAGGACAATTGGCAGCCCAGTTTCATAACCACCTCCGAAGTAAAAGACTGGGCTGCGTTTGCTTCCTCGCGAAGGCCTTCAGCGGAGTCGTCCAAAATCCGTTCAGTGCGCTGGGGAAACGCCTGTCTCCATATCCCGTTGTTGGTCCGCATGAATGATATTAGCACCACCCTCACAAATCCATCCAGACATTCGGGCCACCAAGCCAGGTTAATCGGGCCCGGACAAAAACACTGTTATTGTGTCCTGCATGGTGCTAACATCCTGTTAGGAATCGATCTTGTAGTACTCTTGAAGCGATACGACTTCGAAGTTGTTATGTCGGAGAGCTTCAATGGCCTCAACAGAAGTATGGGCAGCTGAAATCGTCGTCACCATGCACACGCTCATGTTTACCGCTTCGGTTCGAATGATATTCTCGTCCCTGCGGGGAATCATTCCGGTTGAAGGCGTATTTATGATGAGATTCATTTCCCCGTTTTTAATCAAATCGACAACGTTGGGCCTACCTTCATCGATTTTAAAAAGTTTGGTAACTGCAACGTCATTTTGTTTTAGAATTTTTGCCGTTCCCGATGTCGAGTAAATGGAAAACCCGAGCCGTGAGAGCCTGCGGGCAAGGTCGATGATCTTGTCCTTATCCTCATCCTTGACACTCAGAAAAACGTTTCCGTTCTCAGGCAGAGGCGGCTGAACTGCCATCTGAGTTTTGGCAAAAGCGATTCCAAAATTTACATCCATCCCCATGACTTCGCCAGTACTCCGCATCTCGGGCGTGAGAGCGATTTTGCAACCTGGAAACTTTTTGAAAGGGAAGACGGACTCCTTGATACACCAGTATTTAGGCGTTACTTCTTCAGTGAACCCAAGGTCTTTCAACTTAGCGCCGGCCATCACCCTTGCTGCCAACTTTGCAAGGGGAACACCAATTGCCTTTGAAACAAATGGCACAGTGCGTGATGCTCGAGGATTTACTTCGATAATAATTAACTCGTCGTCCTTGATCACGTATTGAACGTTCATTAGACCCACTACATCCAACTCTTTCGCCAAGGCATAGGTTGCATCCTTGATCTGTTGTATCATATCACCCGAAAGCGTATGCGGAGGCATTACCATTCCGGCATCCCCACTGTGCACCCCGGCAAATTCGATATGTTCCAGCATACCTCCAACCAGAATGGTTTCACCATCGGAAATGCAGTCAACATCCACTTCGATGGCATCCTGGAGAAATTGATCAATGAGTACCGGCTTATCGGGTACAACTCCAAAAGTATCTTCGACCACCTTCTCCATGCCTTTGGACGAGGAAACGACAAACATGCCCCGACCGCCCAGAACAAAGGAAGGTCGCAGCAGAACCGGGAAGCCCAATTCCTCGGCCATCTCACAGGCCTCTTTCGCGCTCATAGCTATACGATTTGCTGGCTGCTTTAAATTAAGGCGGTTCAGAATTTCAGCAAACAACTGGCGGTCCTCGGCGGCTTCGATGCTTTCAGGGCTGGTTCCAATTATGTTTACTCCGTTGGCCTTGAGTTCGGTTGCCAGGTTGAGTGGAGTCTGCCCGCCGAACTGGGCAATCGCACCCTGGCAACCTTCCTGGTGATACACCTCCAATACATCTTCGAGAGTAAGCGGCTCAAAGTAGAGGCGATCCGATGTATCATAATCCGTCGAGACGGTCTCCGGGTTTGAATTTACCATGACTGTTTCGAAGCCGGCTTCTTGCAACGCATAGGATGCGTGGACGCAACAGTAGTCAAATTCGATACCCTGCCCGATCCGGTTTGGTCCACCACCAAGAATCATAATCTTGGGCTTATCGGATTGGATTACCTCGTTTTCATCCCCATATGAGGAATAGTAATAGGGAGTGAATGCTTCAAATTCTGCGGCACAGGTATCCACCAACCTGAAGGTCGTATTCAACCCGGCGGCACTCCGACGGTCTTTCAACTCCTCGCGTGAACAACCCAACAAGTGACTGAGTTGGGTATCAGAAAATCCGGCTTTCTTGGCTTCTTCAAGCAATTCATCCTGCAAAGAATTAAGATCTTTCGAAGCTAACTCTTTTTCTAATTCCACAATCCCCGCTATTTGACGAATAAACCAGGGGTCAATTGCGCAGAGTTCGAATATTTCTTCTTCGCTGATGCCGGCTAACAGGGCATAGCGCACATAGAATATGCGCTCGGCGTTCGGGATTGATAGCCGCTTGCAAATAGCCGACTTGTCCTTATCGGGCTCACCGCTAAATTTACCTCCGCCTCCCAATCCGCATGCACCGATCTCCAGGGATCGCAAAGCTTTCTGTAAGGACTCCTTAAAGGTACGCCCGATGGCCATAGCCTCACCCACCGATTTCATTGCGGAGGTCAATGTTGGGTCCGCCCCTTCAAACTTTTCAAAGGTAAATCTTGGGACTTTTGTGACTATATAGTCGATTGTGGGCTCAAAACTGGCCGGGGTTTCCCGGGTGATGTCATTTTGAATTTCGTCCAGGCTATAACCGACAGCAAGTTTTGCCGCGAATTTGGCGATAGGAAATCCAGTGGCCTTAGAAGCCAGAGCAGAGCTCCGCGAGACCCGGGGGTTCATTTCGATAACCACCAGACGCCCATTATCAGGATCCACAGCAAACTGAATATTGCTGCCACCAGTCTCTACTCCGATCTCGCGGATACAGGCGAAAGAAGCGTCTCGCATGAGCTGGAACTCCTTGTCGGTTAGGGTCATTGCCGGCGCAATGGTAATGGAGTCGCCTGTATGAACACCCATGGGATCGAGATTTTCGATCGAACAAACGATGACACATTGATCCTTGTGATCGCGCATCACCTCCATTTCAAATTCCTTCCATCCCAGGAGGCATTCTTCGATCAACACCTCGGTAACGGGGGAAAGCTCCAGGCCATTGGCCACAATTGAATCGAACTCTTCTTTATTATAGGCGATGCCGCCCCCAGATCCGCCCAAAGTAAACCCGGGTCGGATAATCAGCGGGAAACTGCCGATGTTTGTGGCCGCATTGCGGGCCTCTTCCAACGAATACACAACCCGAGAGCGAGGAACATCGAGCCCGATTTTTATCATGGCCTTTTTGAACAAAAGCCGGTCCTCCCCTTTTTTGATAGCCTTTGGCTTCGCACCGATCATTTCGACACCAAATTTCTCAAGGATCCCGGCATCATTTAAGTCCAAAGCCAAATTCAGCGCCGTTTGTCCACCGAGCGTTGGCAAGAGAGCATCGGGCTTCTCCCGCTCAATGATTTTGCCCACCACCTCAACCGTGAGAGGCTCGATGTAAGTCACATCAGCGAACTCCGGGTCGGTCATAATCGTAGCCGGATTGCTGTTCACTAAAATTACTCGATAGCCTTCCTCTCGAAGAGCTTTGCAAGCTTGAGTGCCACTGTAGTCAAATTCACAAGCTTGGCCAATAACGATGGGGCCGGATCCGATTATGAGGATAGAGTCTAGGTCAGTACGTTTGGGCATATAAGGCGAACTCGGTCTCGGTACGATCACATGTGATCGCAAAATTCGCACTAACTTGGAGAATAGCTCCTAGCTTGAAAAGTAAAAAGGAGAAGAATTGGAAGAGGAAATTTTTCGTCTAGCTTTCCAAGCCTTTAGGAGTGTTAATTCTGTCCTCAGTATTGGTTGCCGCGTTGGTAACTTTCTGGGCCAATTTCTCCAAATCTGTGGCCCAGTCCTGGTCTAACAAGTGCTCGATTGCCTCGTCGGAAAGTTCTATTTTACGGCTATAAAACTTAAAATTGGAGGAGCTAACCATGATCGTCCGGATTATATGGGAAATACCATCCTCTCGCTGGTCAAGGCCTGGTAACTAAATCACTGACAAAGCATTCTTGTAAAACAACTCATGAGAAAAATCACCTGCATCCATTTTCTCTTCCAGGTCGGCTTCTGAAGAACAAATCAGCCTGAATTGATGGCCTACCGCCTCCAGTAGCTTGGTGAAGGCGCCTTGCGCTTCCAAATCTAATTGGTCCGCCGACTGCAAGTATAGCGATCCTCCCGTGGCACATTCCAACATGGACCCGCCCAAACCATCGTTCCCCACAATTTGTTGCTTCAGCTCAGCGATTTCTGCAATGGAACAATCGGCCCCAACTAATTCAACTTCATTGAACGGGCTGAAGTGATGAATGGATAACGCGAGACTCTTAGGCAATGCAAAACATGGTTAAAGAAGTGTAAAAATTCGCTTTGAAATCCGGCCAAAAAATTAAAATAGTGCTTGATCAATAATGATTTCTATCACGAAATACCCGACTTTTCTGCGGGTGTAGTTCAGTGGTAGAACTCCAGCCTTCCAAGCTGGCTACGTCGGTTCGATTCCGTCCACCCGCACCACCTTAATGAACACCTCCCGCAAAAAAAGGGCGGTTTTATTTTGCGCTCAGGGAGTCCCTGAATTTTCGAAAAGCCTGCTTGTCTTAATAGCCCCAAGGGGTAGTTTAAGCTGATTCTACTGCCAGAACACAAAAAGAAAGCGCTACGAAGACTGAAGATCATCCAAGGACAACTGGGAGGCATTCAAGGCTCGTGGAAAACGAGAGTTACTGTCTGGAGACTCTTACACAAATTGCAGCCATCCAAGAGGTCCTTCGAGGTGTATCCAAAGAAATAGTACGCAACCATCTAGAAACTTGTGTGACCGATTCTATACAAAAAGGAAAGGGTGAACAACATTACCAGGAACTAACCGACATAATGTTCAAGCTCAGCCGGTAAAAGTGACATGGGAAATTGGTTAACATCCTTCGTAAGCGAAACATGGAGCATACTACTGGAGATGGCTCCATACCTGATCCTAGGGTTTTTTCTTGCAGGATTGCTGTCTGTTATCTTCAAACAGGAATGGGTTGAACGCTGGCTTGGGAAACAGTCCTTGGGAGCAGTCGTGAAAGCATCCATTTTCGGAGTTCCATTGCCACTTTGTTCATGCGGCGTGATTCCGGTAACCACCTCCCTTTACCAAAGAGGCGCAAGCAAGGGAGCGACCACCTCTTTTCTTACATCCACCCCGCAGACAGGAGTGGATTCCATCCTCGCAACTACGGCACTGATTGGTCCTGCATTTGCAGGAATTCGAGTACTTGTGGCGTTGGTTTCAGGCATCATAACCGGATTGCTAGTAGATTTGTTTGAACCTTCCCGCACGAAACCAGAAACACCGTTGATATGCAGGCCACAAAGCAGCGAAGCCAAGAAAGAATCTGCCCTCATAAAAATCATACGATCTGGTTTTTATACGCTGCCGCAGGACATTGGGAAATCCCTGGCACTGGGCATCGTTTTGGCCGGCTTACTGAGTGCGGTGCTTCCGGAAAATTTGGGGGAACCCTACTTGAGAAACCCTTGGCTTACTTATCTTGCGGTAACCCTGATCGCCATCCCGCTGTATGTTTGCTCGACAGGTTCTATTCCAATTGCATTTGCCTTGATGGCCTCCGGGGTCAGTCCGGGAGCGACTCTGGTATTTTTAATTGCGGGACCGGCAACCAACGTCGCTACCGTAACGACTCTGTTGAAAATCTTGGGACGCAGAACGATCGCAATCTATTTGGTCTCAATCATCGCTCTTTCCTGGGTTGGTGGCTGGTTTGTCGATGCCTTTGGATCAGGATGGTTTGCCGGAGTTGACCTCCACCACCACACAATGGCAACCCTTTCCCCAATACACTTAATCAGCGGCATCGCTCTTATCATCATGGTAGTTTGGGCAGGGGCATCTCCCTACCTTAAAAAATCACCTTCCCCGAACCGGTTGAACCAGGATTCACTGTTCATGATAAAGGTAGAAGGAATGACCTGCAGCCACTGTGCAAACAGTGTGGAAAAGGCCTTGAAAGAACTTTCGGAGGTGTCCGCCGCACGCGCGGATGCAACTCGAAACTTGGCCTGGATTGAAGGGACGCCTATCAACGCCGAAGCCGTTGAGCAGGCAATTACCAAAGCGGGCTTTGAGTTTAAGGGTCTAGTCTAAGCGAAAAGAGCTTTGAACTTAATTTTATTCAATACCAACGAAATCGAAAAGCCGCTTCCGATTGCGGATAGTCGGGCACAACACATTCTCAAAGTACTAAAAGTTCGGGCCGGGGAATCCTTCGACGTCGGATTAATAAACGGTCCGAGAGGAAAGGCGGTCGTGATAAGCCAACAGGAGACGCACTTATCATTGTCGTTTCACTGGCATGAATCAAAAAATCAATTCTTGCCGATAAACCTCTGGGTCAGTTATTGCCGTCCCCAAACCTGCCGTAAAATTCTCCAGGAATGCACTTCGCTTGGAATTCAAAGTATCTCTTTTTTCGATACAGAAAAATGCGAGCCAGCTTATCGGGATAGCAAACTATGGTCCACGGGGGAAGCGGAACGTTTGTTGATACGTGGAGCTGAACAGGCATTTTGCACGCTGATCCCCAAGCTTAGTTTTGGCGCCTCTCTTGATGAACTTATTCAAGATACCCCTAACAAAGGTGAAGGAATTGCACTTGATAATTACGAAGCTCCGACGGAATTAGGGGCAAATCAAAGCTATGCCTTTCCTATTACATTGGCTGTGGGAGGAGAGAGGGGATGGAGCAAAAGTGAGCGCGATGTGTTACGACAAAACAGATTTAAACTACTAAACTTGGGGGAGCGCGTGCTCAGAACGGAAACAGCCTGCATCGCTGCCATAGCTATACTACGATCACTCATTTCGGATTGAATCGGGCTCCCATATTGAGACGCTTGGTCCACTACCCGATTTTTTCCCGAGCTGTCGCAATAACCTCCAATCGGGTTGCCGGATCTCAATGTTTGCCGGATGTTCCAAAATAAACAAACCATCCTTTTTCAAAAGAAAACCAGCCAATTGGAAAAGGGCGTCCTCAAACTTCCCCAACAATACATATGGAGGATCCGCAAACACGAGAGAAGGTGAGCAAGCTTCAGTAACTTGCCATTTAAAAACATCTTTCCTGATAATCCCAACGGACGAAGAATCGAGCCGGCCACTTTTGGCTACGGACAAGACATTGTCCTGAATGTATTTTACACAATCGGAATCTTTTTCCACAAAAACCCCAGCCGAAGCCCCCCGGCTCCAAGCCTCCAAGCCATAAGCACCGGTCCCGGCGAACAAATCCACAAATCGCACTCCTGCTACCCGATCAGCAATGCTTGAAAACAGAGCCTCTCTTGCAGAATCAACAGCCGGACGCGTCTTCATCCCTGTCGGTGTCTTAAGAGGTATTCCTTTTGCTAGTCCCCCGGTTATGCGCATGGAGCCACTATCTGCGAGTTTTCCAGGCTGAAAAAGGAAATAATCCGAGTTCTTAGCCAGTTGCTTATCAATAGATTACAGTCCTGCATGTGATTTTCAAACCCTCGAAGAAAAGTTTGAACGACAATCACAGTCTCTGCGTCTTACTCAACAACACTACTAAAAGCATTTTCAGAATAAAGTTCATAGTTTAATTCTAGTTTGTTAAGCAAGTGGGGCTCAGTGCAAGCGGAGCTTCTTTGTTTTTGGGAATAACCATAAATGCAGTGAATCTGGACAAGGATGGGAAGATGATCCCATCATCATAACATGTCAGGTTTTCGCAGTTATTGTCCGGACCTTGCCGGAACCAAAGAACGAGTAGCTCTCACGACCTTCGAATCACACCATTTGGTAACAACCAACCGGGCCAGAAATGGAGATGTCGTGGTTGCCTTCAATGGTCTGGGCCTGGAATGGGATACCCTACTTGAAAAAGACGACCGCAAGGAGGCAATCCTTGTCCGAAAACAAACGAGGGCCCATCCGAAGCCTTCACGGCAGGTAATCTTAGCTATCGCCCTAGTAAAGGGAAAAACATTCGACCTTATTTTAAGACAGGCAACTGAGCTGGGAGTAATCGGGATTCAGCCTATCGAGACAAAGCGTACCCAGATCCACTTAAAAAATCCTGAGGCGAAAGTTGAAAAATGGAAGGCCCAATTAGTAGAGGCCTGCAAACAAAGCGGCAATCCATGGCTGCCAACCATTCGCGAGCCTGTTCCATTAAGTGACTTCCTGAATGATAGCAGCGGGAATTCTTCGATTGTCGCGAGCCTGGAGGATACGACTACTCCGTGGAATGAACTAAGGCTTTCGGAGAGTGTAACGTTGTTCGTGGGCCCTGAAGGAGATTTTTCAAATACGGAGTATGATTACTTACGTAAAAAAGGCGTTCAGGCGGTATCCCTGGGCTCGAATGTTCTGCGAACTGAAACTGCTGTTACCACTGCCCTCTCGAGAGTCTTCCTGATGGAGCTCAAAAACGCAGGTTAATTTTCTCGATTACCTGTGCCAGGAAGTAGGTCGAGAGCGGAAAGTTAAAACTATACATCATCCGTTCCAATTGAGCTTTATTTGCCGACAATTTTTGGAATGAACCGTTGAGTTCGATGGTCTAGCATCCTTGGATATCCTTATGGGTAAGTAATAAAACTTGATCTCCGCGGTTGTTGCCAAATTGAATCTTCGCCCACTGCCGATTGTCCAGGCTTATAATTTCCTGCTTGGCGATGCTGTATGTGGAATACTGAGACAGGTCCTGCTCGAGAGACAAGCTCTGGACCGTATCTTCCTTCTCAAAAACTGCATGTGATCGGCCAAGGCAACCGTTTCAAATTGGGAGGCTCCTGAAGTTTCCGCTTCCAGTACTTCGGATATTCCGAGCACTTCATCAACGGTCACAAAATTTTCTCCCCGCTTTCATCGAAATAGTACATTTCCTCACCAGAGGCGAAATACTGAACACCGTCATAAATCATGTCCACCCAAGCCATCTTTCAGAGAAAGAAGGTTACTACAGCGATGGGAAGGTATGCGCCGACAAAAGGAACTTAGCCGGCGAAGGCCCCAAGCAAGGGTAGTTATGGCCAACGCTTTGAAAGCCGTCTACGCCTTCATAATGGCTTTGCCGATCCCCAAAAACACCGCGAGGATGGCAGTTTCTAATAAAATTTCCAGTAGTACGGCCATAGTGAGAAATTTATGCCATGTGCCGCAAAAGCAACTACCTCATGCACGAGGTAGGGAATCAAACGCCGGAAATTTTATAAGGTTTTGATAGTCGGGAGCGATATTCTACCACTCCATTAATCCCCCAGCATAGGTAAGACCTGCTCCAACGGAACAAAAAATGATCCGATCCCCCGGTTCAAAAATGCCTTCTTCGGCAGCCCAACCCAATGCCATCGAAACGGAGGCGGCAGAAGTATTTGCATATTTTCCAATGGTAACTACAAAACGCTCATAGGGAACACCTACTCTTTTGCTTACCGCTTTAAGAATTCGCTCGTTCGCCTGGTGTGGCACGATCCAGGCCACGTCATCTGCAGTGATATTTTCCCTGCGGAGTGTTTCCTCGATTATGTCGGAGAATGCGACAACCGCACACTTGAAAACTACGGCTCCATTCATCGTCAGGTAAAAATCGGACAAATCACTCCCAGCTTGGGCGATTGGATTCTTGGCACCACCGCCAACACGCTGAATAGCTTCGTAATGATCCGCATTTCCCGATAGTTCCAATCGGTGCAATTGATGCCCCGATTCGGAATCGGTCAGGACTGCGGCACCGGCTCCATCTCCAAAAAGAAAGGCGGTACTGTAATCGTCGAAATTGGTAATTCGCGATAACAACTCGGCAGTAACTACCAGTAAAATTTTAGCCGTTCCAGAACTTATAAAAGCACGGCCTGTTTCCAAAGCATATAGCCAACCGGAACAGGCGGCATTCATATCGAAAGCCAACACACTTGGGATGCCTAAGTGTTTTGCCAGCGCACTCGCCGAACTTGGAACAGGCTGATCGGGAATAATGGTGGCCATTATGACTCCATCGATTTGAGACACGTCGATACCGGCCATTTGGAGTGCGTGGTCGCAAGCTTTGGCCGCCAGGCTTTTAACATCATCGTCCTCCGAAGCAATATGTCTTTGAGTAATCCCCGTTGTCTTGAAAATTTCGTTTTCGTCTTTGTCTGGAAAGCGCTTCAGGATCTCCTTGTTAGTCATCACAGTTTCTGGAACCGCAAACCCAATTCCAGCGATACAAACTGTTTCACGACCCTTCAAAACTGCCGGTTTTGGTTTAACGGCGGTAGCCGGACGATCAGCAAGGAAAGAAGATACGTCATCCCCGGAAACCCTTCCACCAGGTCCGGTAGCCTTGATGCCGGAAATTATTTCAGGATCAAGACCAGCTTCCTTGACTATGCGAATTGCTTTGGGGGTCCATTTTAACCCACCCATGCTGGCACCTGATTTTAAAGGTACACGAGCTGGGGCCGGCTGACTATCAATTGCGGTGAAAGCTGCTGGTGACGCTTTGGTCGCCTGAACTGGGTTTGAGCCGTTACCTTCCTGTCCGCTTACTTCGAAATGCTTTTGGGAGGCATCATCGGTTTCGATCCAGAAGAATGGAGAATTTGCATCTACAATATCCCCTGCCCGAACTAATATCTTCTGAATAGTGCCGGAGCAGGGAACCTCAAAATCAAAAGCGGATTTATCGCTCTCGAACTCAGCACATTTTTGGCCTTTCTCCACCGAGTCTCCGGGTTCAATGTCGAGGTCAATGAGCGTGAGCTCATGGACAGTTGCACCCATCGAAGGAATAGGAATCTGAGCAACAAAGGTATCCATTTTCTTCTTATAAAATAGGTTTTTAGTCGCTAGCCAAGGATTTCGTGACCTTCCATATCTGCAACAATTCACGAATCAGGTCGGGCAATTCCTCCAAAGGGACCATATTGGGCCCATCAGAAATGGCTTTTCCCAGATCCGGATGCGTTTCTATAAAAAGGCCGTCAGCGCCAGCAGCAAGGGCCGCCCTGGCCAATGGCGCAACAAACTCGCGCTGCCCCGCACTCTTGCCTTCCCCACCTCCGGGAAGCTGAACGCTGTGAGTCGCATCAAAAATGATCGGGTGGCCCGTTTCTTTCATCAGAGCAAAAGTGCGCATATCCACAACGAGGTTGCGGTATCCAAAGGTCGTCCCCCGTTCAGTGAGCCAGATTTCGGAAGCCGGAACCTGCTCAAGCTTTGAAGCGACGTGGACCATATCCTGAGGCGCCAAAAACTGCCCCTTCTTGACATTCACAATTTTCCCGGTCGAGGCAGCTGCAAGAAGCAGATCTGTCTGTCGGCTTAAAAAAGCAGGGATTTGCAAAACATCTACAACCTCACCAACTCGATCGACTTGGATTATTTCGTGAACATCCGTCACGACCGGCAAACCAAAGTCGGTTTTTATCCGGCCGAGTATTTCCAGACCGGAATCCATTCCGGACCCGCGGGCTCCGTCGATGGATGTTCGGTTAGCCTTATCAAAGGAACCCTTGAATACGATTTTCAAATCAGGCAGTTCTTGTTGGAGTCGCGATAGGCACTCAGCAACCGGGCTGCAAGTCTCCATTGACTCGATTGAACAGGGTCCGGCCAGCAGGAGCATTTTCTGGGAATCAAAAAACATTCAGGATGACAACTTCTTTTTCAGCACAGCCGAAATAAAGGAAGCAAAGAGGGGATGAGCTTTGAAAGGTTTTGATTTGAATTCAGGATGAAATTGTACCCCTAGAAACCATGGGTGGTCTGGAATTTCAACAATTTCCACCAAGTCCATCTTCTTGTTCACGCCTGACACCTTAAGTCCCCGAGATTCCATACTTTCAAGATATGCGTTGTTGTATTCATACCGATGACGGTGGCGTTCACTCACAATGTCCTCGTTATAGGCGCCATGAGCAAGCGTTCCTTCTACCAAGTCACATTGGTATGCACCCAACCGCATTGAGGCTCCCTTTTGGGTAACTTCTTTTTGCTCTTCCATTAGGTGAACGACTGGATGCGGAGTATTTTCCTTAAATTCGGGGCTATTAGCTTCTGTCAATCCGAGAACGTTGCGCGCAAATTCAATGACCGCAATCTGCATGCCCAGACAAAGACCAAAATAGGGCAACCCATTTTCCCTGGCATATCGTGCGGCCCAGATTTTTCCTTCCGTTCCCCGATCGCCAAATCCGCCCGGAACCAAAATACCATCCAGACACTCCAATTTTTTGCGGCCTTCCTCGGTTTGCAATTCCTCGGCATCGATACGTTCAATGATTACCTTGGCATCGTTGGCAATACCTCCATGAGTTAATGATTCATAAACGGATTTATAAGCATCCTGCAGCTCAATGTATTTACCAACCACGCCTAAAGTTAATTCGTGCGCCGGATATTTTAATCGACGTACAACGTCACTCCAAGCGTCCATGGGTTGCTCAGGTGCATCCAGGCATAGAAATTCAACCACCAAATCATCCACGTTTTCCTGTTGCAGCATCAAGGGCAGCTCGTAAATGGAAGTTTCCACATCGACCTCTTCAATAACCGCTTTAACCGGTACGTTGCAAAACATGGCAAGCTTTTCTCGGACGTCGGAGCTTATGCTTTCCTCAGTCCGGCAAATGAGAATGTCCGGTTGAATCCCAATTTCTCTGAGCTTGGCTACACTTTGCTGGCTGGGTTTCGTTTTTAATTCTCCGGCTGCTGCAAGGTAGGGAATTAAAGTGACATGCACAAAAATAACATCTCCCCTGGATTGTTCTGTGCCAAACTGCCGAATAGCTTCAATAAACGGAAGGCCTTCAATGTCGCCAATCGTGCCTCCGATTTCCGTGATGAGCACATCTACACCGTCGCCGGCCTCATAAATCCGATCTTTGATCTCATTGGTAACGTGCGGGATTACCTGGACGGTTTTACCCAGATAGTCGCCCCGGCGTTCTTTCATGATCACCGACTCGTAAATTTGCCCAGAAGTAAGATTGTTGAGCTTTGAAAGTTCACCTGAAGTGAAGCGCTCATAATGTCCCAAATCCAGATCGGTTTCCGCACCATCATCCAAAACATACACCTCGCCGTGTTGAAACGGGCTCATGGTCCCAGGATCCACATTCAAATAAGGATCAAACTTCTGAATACGGACCTTGAGGTCGCGGAGCTCCAGTAACGCCCCGACGGCGGCGGCGGTGAGGCCTTTTCCCAATGAGGAAACAACACCGCCGGTAATGAAAATATACTTCATAGGATAGGTATGAGTTTCAACATGAGTGCTGAAATTAATTCCAAAGCTCAAACCAAAAGGTTGTCCAAACGAAATTTGTTTCACCAAGGCATCCTGAGAAAAGGGAAAAGATCGGAAAACAGGAGATTCTATCTCGGCAAACTATCCGGTTGACCCAATCCGAAAAAGGGCTTTTCCCTGACTTTATTGTACTTATCGCCATTTAACCTGCTGGACCATCGATCAATCGACCCGGATAACTCTCCAGAGCGAGCAGCTATCTTGGGATCGATGAGAAAGCTTTTGAAATTGTCACGATCTGTTCGGGCAAAATGAGAATCATGGATCAGGAGCCAATTCAGAAAAAAATTATAGGAGTGGGAAATCCGGTCATGGATTTTTTAGCTCATGTTTCCGAAGATTTTGTAACTTCGGTAGCGGGAGAAAAAGGAGGTATGGTCCTCGTGGATACACCCGCCATGGACACTCTAATGTCCCAACTTCCGGCTGAGCCGACCCAGGCGCCGGGCGGTTCTGCCGGAAATACCATTCTAGGATTGGCTGAATTGGGACACACGCCCGCAATGCTGGGAAAAATCGGGAATTGTGAAACGGGACAATCCTACAAGGAAGTCCTAGTCGAGCGCGGAGGTGACGGAAGCCGGTTTAAAATCGGATCCATTGCCAATGGCCGTTGCTTATCCCTAATTACACCCGATTCAGAAAGAACCATGCGCACCGACCTTGGTGCAGCCATGACGCTTCATCCGGACGAAATCGCCCTAAAGGATTTTCACGGGTATCAACACGCACACATTGAAGGTTATATTTTGTTCAACCGTGAATTGATGTTCAAGGTACTGGACACTGCCAAGGAGGCTGGATGCACGGTCAGCCTGGATTTAGCTTCCTTTGAAGTAGTCCATGCAGCCAAGGACATTATGGAAGACATAATTGTACAATACGTGGATTATGTATTCTCCAATGAAGAAGAGGCCGAAGCCTTTACTAATATGGGGAAAGATTACCATGGAATGGTTCTGCATTTGGCCACTCTGGCGGAGATTGCGGTTGTCAAACTGGGGAAAGAGGGCTCCATGATTGGCTATGGGACGGAAGTAATTTCTGTGGATGCCCACACGGTGGAACGGCTCGTAGATACAACGGGAGCAGGTGATTTGTGGGCGTCTGGATTTCTACACGGTTTGCTCAATGGCCACGATCTCCACCAAGCGGGAAAATTCGCCTCAATGGTGGGAGCGGAAGCAGTTCAGGTTTTGGGAGCCGCTCTTCCTGAGGATCGATGGCAAATATTACATCAGCAGCTTGGTGCCGGATAATTCAAAATCCTTCGCCCGGCTTCAGGCCCATGATTGCAATCGCAATTATTCCGATAAAGGGCAGGAACCAGGCAAAGCTCGACCAAACGGGTGAGAATGCGCTTTGAAGTTTTTCTTGACCTTCCATGACAAAATACCAATCGATGTAAGCAGTAGCATTCTGCGGGATGCCGGTTCCCCGTAGGGGGGGACTTTGCTCATCAAGAAGATAAATAAGACTTGGCGAAGACGGCGATGTGTCCCCTAGTCCGGAAATCGTAAGTTGTGCCGGACCGCCTTTGAATCCTTCAAAGCGAAGCCGCTCTTGTTTAATGAGGGAGGCCTGCAGGGATCTATGCAGGGATCTAGTCTGCTGGTTTTGGATGGTTAAACCCTGGGATAGGGTCACGGAAACCCTTCCTGTCGAATTTTCATGGATCCGGCCAAAGAAAAGCGCCAAAATAAAGGGCCGGCCGTCAAAGCGCTGAGGAATTTCTACAGTTTGGCTAAATTTCGAATTTGTATGCAGCCTTGGAGATTCAAAAAATTCAGGGACAGGCTGCTTTGAGAACGCATGAACGGATTCGGACTTACGAATCAGCGTCACCATTACGATGACAGCCAACAGCCCGCAAATCAAAGAACCCACAACGGGAAAAAGGAAACTTATCGTTTTACTGAAGGACATTGAAAAAAGGAATAACTTCATGTAACCAGATGTACATTTCATTGCAGTTATAGATAATAGCCATTATCAAAATTATGTGTCCGAAGTAACGAAAACTTTGACTCCCCCTTGCAACCAGGCCTACAAGAGCAAATCCCACAACCGGGAAAAAATATCGAGCAAAAGCTCCCTGCAAGCTTCCTGCAGAATAGCTGAAGCCATAAATGGTATACAGGTAAACAATCAGGAACACCATGGCTACAAGAATACATCCCGAAATGATCCAATCCTCGGTATCCATTTCGCTCATACAAAAAGCAAAACTACTCCTCCCAAGGCTCCAACCGAATATCGCGCAGCTTGATACGGCAACCAATATCGTCAAAGTATCATCCTTCCCAAACCAGCCTGAGATGAATACAACGGCCGGCAAGGTGAAGGCGCCAATAGTACCCGGCATATTCGTTGTATTTCCCAGGGAGGATTTGCGGATAAGACAAAGGAATCCGATTAAAAGGAGTCCCAGGAAAATCCAAGTGTATATCGCCCGATAAACACTGAATAGGCTGAACCAGCGAACCTGCATAGTGCCATCGCCCATCCAACCGATCAGTCCCCAAAAGTTGTCCAACAAGATTGAAAAAACGGGGAGCTGCCGGCCGAACTGGAAAAAGGAAAGCTGCAAAGGGTTTTCGGAAGTAAACCCAGAAGTATCCACGGGAAGCAATTCCCCTAGAACCACCCAATTTCTCAACATCCAAAAGCCAATGGGAAGAAATGCCAGGGCGGTGAAAATACCAATCGCTTTTCGGGATGCTCCGGGATTTTTCCACCAAAAAAGGAGAGTCCACAAAAATAGCGGCGCCACCATCACCAACAGAGTGTACTTCACCAGACAGGCCAATCCGGCGAAAATTCCCAGGAAACATAAATCTGCGAACCGTTTTTCTTTTAAGTATCGGACCCAGAAATAGAGAACAGAAGCTCCAAAAAATAGGACCATGCCATCATGGTTAACGCCGCCCGCTAAAAAAGTGTGATTCGGAATACCCACCAGCATGATTCCCAAACCCAAACCAACGCGAAAAGGCATGCCTGCTTCTTGAAAAGCGCGAATCATTACCCAAATTCCTGCGCTAAAAAACAAGGCAGTTACCACGCGGATAGCATAAAATGCCCCCCAAAAGGATCCGCTAATCCAAGATCCAATCCAGTAAACCGGCACCATCACGACGTAATAGAGAGGTGGATGCTGGGCTATCCAATTCATTCCAGGATCAGGATAATTTTCGGGCGCGAAGGTTTGCCAAACCTCCACGTCGATTGGCGCTTGGTGAAGGGCGGGCAATCCCTCCCCTTCAGCCAGATCCTTGATGTAAGAAAAATGACCTACCTCATCAGGAATGTCATAAGGACGAATAATCCATATTGAAGTCACGGAGGCCTTGAGTACAAAAAAGAAGGCAACCCAAACAGGAGCCCATTTACAAAATGACCGGGTAGATTGAGGACTCGCCATGTGAAAAGATCAGCCTTTCACCAACCTTCCTGTATAGAAAAATTCATGTCAACGCCCAGATGCCGTCAACTTAAGGATCAAAAATTATGAGTCGACCCCTTTCCATTGTAAGAACGAAAAGCCCCAGCCATCGCTGACTGGGGCCTGAAGGTAGGCGGTTAAAGAAAAAAGTTAGCCTTCGATGATGTAGAATAAGCGATCACCGCTCTATTGAATAACTCCCGTGCTCGCGCTGCCGTCGTCGAGCGTCTTATATATTTCAGCGAAGACGCCTGTCCTGGCAGTGATTCCCATTACAGAAAAGGAAGCGGCAACCCCTAATACACCCTCGCCCCAGTCGCAGTTTCCTGTGGCCGGGGTAGTGCTGGTCTTGAAGTATTTTTCTATTCCGGATGGGACCGTGGCAGGCCCAGCATCAGCAGGATAATCACCATTTTCCAAAGCATAAGTTTGAAAAGCATCGGCGAATGCCCCATTGATGGAGAAGATGTTTTTGCACGGGTGATGAATTATGAAACGAAAACTCCTGATGAAGCAGCATTTGAGGCGCATCAAAAAATGGTGTTAAAAATTGCGCTTTCCCGACTCGGACTTTAAGCACCTGCCCAAAGGAGACTTTTCCGCAAGCCTTGGCCAGCGTGTGCCCGGCGGCTAACAAATCAACAAATAGGGGCTTAGAAATCTGTTGCGTGCGCTCCAGCTCGAAGAAACACTATTCAGCCTTTTGCCAAGTTATGGAGTCCCCTAACCTGAAGATTTGTGACATTGTCCAATTTTACAGCACCTTGAGCGGTGGTGTCCGGCGCTATGTTCACGAAAAAATCAATTATCTTCTAGCAAACGCAAATCATTCCCATTGCCTGATTGTACCCTCCCACAGGGATGCTGTTGCCCGGGAAGAAAGGCGGACCATCTACGAGATAAAAAGTCCCTCCCTTATCGGATCCAACAGTTACAGAATGTTGATCAATAAGAAAAAAATTCTTGCGGCGTTATCCAAAGAAACTCCCGATTTGATTGAAGTGGGGGACCCCTATCGCGCTGCGTGGATTGGGCTCGAAGGCGCCCGTCAAAACAACATTCCGATCGTAGCATTTTATCATTCTGACTACCCCCGGGCCCTGGACCGGACCCTTAGAAAATACCTAAGCACCCGTATTGAATCCATCGTCACTCCTCTCATTCAAAAGTACCTCAGAAAACTCTATAACAGGATGTCGGCAACGGTAGTCTCGAGCAGACGGTGCCACGATGCCTTGGATACATTGGGAATTCAGAATCTCAGGACTATCACCCTGGGAACAAACCTGGAAACCTTTAAACCTTTTGGCAGCCGGGAACGAATTTTTAAAGAACTTGGTATTACTGAGAGTACCCGCCTGCTACTTTTTGTCGGACGTCTGGCGAGGGAGAAGAATATTCGAAGCCTTTTTGAGATGCTGGAAATCCTAAAGAAGGATCCGGTCCCCCATCACTTAGTGCTGATTGGAGACGGTGAATGGCACAACGAAGTACGGATCAAAGCGCGGGAGGATAAAAATATTTCTTGGCTTCCCTTTACCGAATCACCCGAAAGATTGGCGGATTTTTATTCGGCAGCCGACCTGTTTGTCCATGCAGGAAATTGTGAAACGTTTGGGCTCGTTTCTCTCGAAGCCCAGGCCTGCGGAACACGTGTGCTTGCTGTCCGGAGAGGTGGGCTGGATGAAAGCCTTCAGTATGAAAACCCGCGGATAATGGCCCGGAATCCATCCGGTAAATCGCTTGCGCAAGCGGTCCAGCAGATTTGGGATCTGGGTGAAACCGAAATAGAAAGGGGCTTGCGTAGACAGCAGATGGAAAAGCACTTTTCCTGGGAGGCAACCTTTTCAAAACTCACGGCGCTCTACGAAGAACTTGCGCGAAAAGAAATCCCGGCTCATTTCACGGGGAAATCAGTAATTCATGAGTCTGAAGATTCGGCCTTACTCTCCAAATGACCGTCAGGCAGTGCGCAACATTTGTTGCGACACGGGGTTTATGGGTGATCCGATCGATCCGGTATACAACGACCGTGATGCCTTTGCCGATTTCTTTACCCGCTATTATACGGATTGTGAGCCGGAGAACGCAATTGTAGCCGAAGATGATGGTCGAGTGGTCGGATATTTACTCGGATGCTTTAAAGTTAAATCCGCAAGGAACAGACAAGCCTGGATCATCGTAACGCGGACCGTACCCAAAATTTTTGGACGTCTGTTAACCGGAAAATACACCCGTGCTTCCATCAAGTTTTTGAGTTGGTTCCTATTCAAAGCAGCGGGCGAAACTCCGAAAAGTGTTCCGGGGGCAGCTCATTTTCATGTAAACATGTACAAAGAGTACCGAACCGGGTTTGCAGGAAGGCGCCTCATATTTCCTTTTGTAAACAGGGCGGCTGAGCGGGGTTTCCCGGGCGTCTACGGGCAAATGCAGGTCTACGAAGATCGAAGAGCAGAAAAAGTCTTCGGACGCTACGGCTTTAAATTTATCGACCGCAAAAAGATCACGAAATTCAAGGACTTCCACGATGAAACAGTTTGGGTAGCCACCATTTTCAAAGAGTTTAAACCAAAGGAAGTGCCAATGCCGACGGTCAAATGAATTCCACTGAGAAACAGTTGATCCTATCCTTTCACGATCTGCATCCCAACACTCTGGAATGTTGTCGGCAATTTATTGAAAACTGCCGACAATTAGGAGCAGAAAAAATGACACTGTTGGCAGTGCCCGATTACCATAGGCAAGGAATCTTTACCGAAAGCAAAGAGCTATTAGATTATCTGGAGACGCTTCCCAAAGAAAATTACGATTTATGCCTGCATGGATATTACCACAAGGCCGAGGCAGTTGAAGGCGGATGGATCCAACAACTGAAGGGGAAGCTGTATACCATGGGCGAGGGAGAATTCTATCAGCTCACATACGAAGAGGCAGTAGAAAAGCTTCAGGCCGGTCTGAAGGTCATGGCGAATTCAAAGTTTCCGATCTATGGATTTACTGCCCCCGCCTGGCTGGTAAGTCCGGCGGCAAAGCACGCTATAGCAGATTCCGGGTTTTCCTATAATACGCTCTGGGACAAAGTGGAATTATCCCAGGCTAATATAGCCGTGAAGGCACCGACCCTTGTCTATAGCTCTAGAAGTGCTTGGAGGAGATTGGTTTCAAAAATCTGGATTCCCTTGTTTCATGCCTATGCAAACAATGCACATGTATTACGCATAGCAGTTCATCCGGCCGATTTTGAGTGCCCCGTCATTGTAAACCAAATATATCGGATGATAGAAAAAGCTCTACGCACCCGAACCCCATCAACATACAGAGACTTGGTACCCACCGAAAAACGAATGCCCGTTACCCTCGCCAGGAGCTAAAAGCACAGATGCCCGAATCCGACTCCAGTTCCTCTCCTAAAATCGGCAAATACTTACGCTACGGATTGCAAGGTGTAACCTTGTGCATTCTCGCAACTGCGTTGGTTTTATTTTTTACCGTAGAGGATGAAACCTGGGGGCACATTGCTATGTTCAACTGGCGATTTGCACCATTGATAGTTGCGGCGATTTTTGTGGCCTGGCTATGCAATGGCGGTCGCATTTGGATAAACTCACGAGCATTGGGACACAAAATAAAATACCGCCAGGCCATATCCGTTTCCATGTCCACCGAATTCGGTATCGCAGCCTCTCCGGCTGGAATGGGTGGTACGGCCATGCGGTTGTACCTTTTAAAAAAAGCGCACGTACCCTTAACAACCAGCGCCTCCATGCTGGCGGCAGATGTGTTCGTCGACCTGACATTTTTCGGTCTGCTTACACCTGTGGCGTTGTATTTCATCTTACGCGATCAAAGTTGGGCCGGCATGTTTTTGGATTTGCCCGGATGGCAGCTCTTCCCATTGGCGGCTGTGGTAGTGATAGGAATCAGTTTAATGGTGATGTTTTTCCAAACCGGCTTGTGGGCAAAAGTCATTCATGCGATAGCCTCGACAACTCCTCATGGCCGTATACGTCGCTGGCCGGGTAAATTCAGACATTTCCGTTGGGCAATGAAACGTAGCGCCCGGCGCACCTGGTTAATAACACGGTTTCTTTTTCGGAAAAGAAGATCGGCACTCCTTTTAAATTTCTCACTTGCGACGGTCCAATGGCTTTGCCGTTACGGCACCCTTCCATTGATTCTGCTGGCATTCGGCAGCCTGAAAAACCCATTTCCTCTACTCTTCATCCAGGGCTTTCTTTTTCTTTTCGGTATGATGCTTTTTCTTCCTGGTGGCGGGGGCGGCGTTGAAGTGGCCACGGCCTTTATTTTGGGTCATTTTGTTCCGGTCTCTATGGTTGGGTTGGTTTTAGTATTATGGCGATTTTGCACTTATCACCTGTATTTGTTAGGGGGCGGAGCTGTCTTCTTTTTTGTAAGCGGTCAAATGGACACTATTTTTCCTCCGAAAGACTCCAGGCATAAGAAAATAACAATTTCGTGATAGAACTTTCTTTCATTTGCCGCTTATGCTTGTCGCTCAGAGGTGAGAAAAGAGGAATGGATAAATCAATGCTTGTACCGTCTCAGTTTTAAGGATCTGTCCTTAGACTACCTAAAACATTTGGCGGAATTGGCAAAAGCGGAAGACCTTGAAGGCGCGGGGTTGGCAAATCCGCCGACGGTTTACGGAGACTTAAGCTCGAATCTGCTTCAGGCCAAGGGAACCGGGAGGGCCTCACTTGTTTCCAGAGAAAGCTTGGTAGTATGTGGGTTACCTGTTGTGCCAGTGATTCTGGAGACTTACCATCCAAAATTGAATTTCGAGCCGGCCTCGCAGGATGGCATGGTGGTGCAACCAAACGAATCGCTGGGCACCATCCATGGTCCTGTGAAAGAGCTGTTAACGGCAGAACGAGTTTTGTTGAACTTTCTTCAGTCCATTTCGGGGGTCACATCCGAAACACGAAGGTATGCGGAGGCTTTGGGAGATTCCCCCACAAAATTGCTCGATACGAGAAAGACGACTCCCGGGTATCGTATGCTGCAAAAATACGCGGTAGCCACTGGCGGAGGCTGGAACCATCGCCTGGGCCTATTCGACCGTGTCATCCTGAAAGACAACCACTTGGCGGCGAACCAATCGACCTCGGGAGACCGGTTGGCAAGTTTAGTCGATAAAGCAAAGGAAAAAAATCCGGATTTTTTGGTCGAAGTAGAGATCGATTCGTTAAGTCAGATAGCCGGTATTCTCCCTTCGGAGCCGGATATAATCATGCTAGACAATTTTTCAACCGAAGACCTGACACGTGCGGTCGACTTTATTGGAGATCGCTGTTGCACAGAAGCAAGTGGAGGCATCACCCTCGAAAACATACAAGCGCTGAGACAAATTGGTCTCGATTTCATATCAACAAGCGCCCTCGTCCATCATGCCAGCTGGAAGGACATAGGCTTGGACTGGATCTCCTAAACACACTATTATCATTCAGCCAAAATGCCCGGGAGCGACAGAAAAACCATTACCATTTTAAAGGCGCTATTAGAGGCTGAAGACGGTTTCGTCTCAGGTAATAGGCTCGCAAATGAACTAGGTCTCAGCCGCGTAAGTATTTGGAGCCGTATGGAAAAACTTCGCGATCAAGGATTCGAGTTCGAGGCCGTTACGAGGAAAGGATACCGCATTGTAAAAAAGCCGGAAGCTCTGAGTTCATGGCTCACCAGAGCTTATCTGGAGGATTCGACCATTGATTACGAGCTGGTCTTTTTGTCCTCCATTGACAGCACGAACGACCACGCTACGAGACTGCTGGCCAATGATTTTGAAGCTCCCTTTTTTGTAATCGCCAATGAACAAACCTTGGGCCGTGGCAGAATGGGCAGGCAGTGGTACAGTCCCCCCTCGTATAATTTATACCTGAGCTTTGCCAGTACGCCCAACGTCAGACCGGACCGCATGCAATTGTTTACGCTCTGGATGGGGGCCTGCATCGCCCAACATCTAAGAAACCGATTAAACCTGGATATCGGAATCAAATGGCCAAACGACCTTTATTTTGATCAGAAGAAACTCGCTGGAATGCTAACTGAGGCCAGGGTCGATGCGGACAGTATTCGCGAACTGGTATTCGGACTCGGGTTAAACGTTAACCAAGTTCAAGACGACTGGCCGGCAGATCTCAAACAAAGCGCGATCAGCTTGAGGGAACCCTACGGCCGTAAATTGGATCTCAACAGGATGGCCGCACAACTCGTATCCGCCATTAGCACCGGTTATGAAACCTTTATTTCAGACAATATCCGCAATGATTTTGAAGACCTGTGGCCACAATTGGATGTTTTACAAGGCCAATTTATCGAGGCAGAATCACGGGATGGGCCCGTTGAAGGCATCGCATCCGGTCTCGACAACCACGGATCTCTGATTGTCAAAACCAACAAAGGGAAACTGGTCACTCTCAATTCCGGCGAAGTTCATTTGAAGCGATTTTAACAGGATCCCATTTTATTACTAAAACGCCATTGCCAACTGGGGCCTGCAGGCCTTCTCTAGAATTTGCTTATCCTGATGGAAGAATCCGTCGAAAACAGTATAGAGGTAAACAACCTCACTAAACAATACGGCCGAATCATGGCGATTCAGGATATCTCTTTCTCCCTGAAGAAGGGAGAAATAGTAGGATTTCTTGGACCGAATGGAGCAGGGAAAAGCACCACTATGAAAATTTTGGCCGGATTGGTACCAGCAAACAGCGGTAGCGCATACATTTGCGGAATTCCAGTAGCCACTCACCCGGAGGAAATCAAACGCAGGATTGGCTACATGCCGGAAAACAACCCGTTGCCAATGGATATGCGGGTGATCGAATATTTGCGCTTCCGAGGGAAGCTGAAAGAAATGTCAGGCCGCATGCTCCGCAAACGCATCGATTTCGTTCTGGAATTGTGCGACCTCACTCGGGCTCGCAAACGGGTAATTGGAGGACTTTCCAAAGGTTATCGGCAGCGAATCGGCATCGCCGAGGCCATTCTGTCGGAGCCCGAGATCATCATCATGGACGAACCAACCATCGGGCTCGATCCTCACCAGATTTTGAAGATTCGCGACCTGATTGGGAGCCTCAAAGGGAGGATGAGTATGATAATTTCCAGTCATATCCTACCAGAAATAGAACTTACCTGCGACCGGGTTATCATCATCAACCGTGGTTTTGTGGTGGCTTCAGGATCACCTGCCGAGCTGCGAAAGGAATTTCTGCCAGAGAGCTCATTTCAGCTGGAGATTCATGGAACATACGAGGCCCTGGAACCCGAGATCAAATTTGTCCACCCCAAGCTGTCAATCGTATCAAGCGAATCCTTTCCCAATTCGGAGGTAAACCAAATCACCATTTCGGGTCCCAGTAATCAGGAAATCGGTGAGAAGCTCATCAAGCACTTCGGCAGCCACAGTGACCTAAAACTTCGCTCGATCTACACAAAAGACCCCAATCTTGAAGATATTTTTCTGGCCGCCACCAAGCGATCCTGGGAAATCCTCTCCGAAAGATCTGACCGGTTTACCGCCTCGCCCTTTGGGGACGAGGAATCCTTAACCGAAAACGCGGAGGAAGACGAATAGGTCATGAAACACTTTTTCACCTTACTCAAACACGAGCTGAGGAGCATCCTGATTAGTCCGGCGACTTATTTGGCCGCATTCTTCTTCCTCATTGTTATGGGCGTGATCTACCAATTGGTTTTGCAGGATTATAACAAATCCGCGCAAGAGTTACTGCCCAACAATATTTTCTTTAGCACTTTCATTTTTCCCGTGTTGTTTTTGGTTCCGCTTCTTACAATGCGTAGTATTGCCGAGGAAAGACGCCTGGGGCTCATAGAGAGTCTTTTGACTACTCCGATAAATTCAATCGAGCTTGTCGCAAGCAAGTATGTGGCAGCCTACACTTACTACTGTTTTCTTTGCCTGCTCACTCTAGCGTATCCAGCAATCACCTACCACTTTTTTCCAGATGAAAGAATCTTCGACAAAGCTACTTTGATAGGAGGGTTTGCCATCATCTGCGTAAGTGGCTTACTTTACATCAGTATTGGCATATTAGCCAGCACGCTAACAAGAAGCCAGCTGGTTGCCGGTTTGTTTTCTTTCTCCATGCTTTTTGGGCTTATCCTGGGAGTTCAGATGATAAAGGAAAAAGCAGACGAATATTTCGAGAGCTACTCAATTGTAAGCATGTTGCTCGAATACATCCAAGTTTTAGACCATATCCAAGATTTCAGTCGAGGTGTTTTGGATACAAGGCCAATCGTCCTTTACGTTAGCAGTTCATTTTTAATGTTGAGCATCGCCGTGCTTGCGGTGGATCACAAACGATAAAGCAGCAGCATGTCTCAATTGGAAAATTACAAATTAAGCCGCTGGGTGCATCGATTCCATTCGACCATCCAGTTCATATTGGTCGTTACCTTGTTCCTCGGGCTCAACATACTTTCGTTGACCCACTTCAAACGTTACGATATTACGGAGGATAGACGATATGCGCTCTCGCCGGAGACGATTTCCTATATTCAAGAATTAGATGAAAAGGTCAGGATAATCGTAACTGAAAGTGCCGACTTAAATGACCCGGAATTGGGGACCCGATACTTGGATATTAAAAACCTGGTCAAAGAGTACGAATACATCGCTAAAATTCACGGTGCAGGGCCCATCGAGCCGGAATACATAAACGTGTACCAACAGAGGAGATTGGCACAGGAACTGGTGGATGAGTTCGGCGTCAGCCAACCAAACCTTATTATATTTGCCTCGGAGGGAAAGCACAGAGCGATCGAATTGGATGAGTTGTATGAGTCAGAAGGTTTGGAGAAAACAGCATTTAGGGGAGAACAAGTATTTACGTCGGCGCTTCTCGATGTAACCAGTCCTAAAGGAAATACGATTTATTTCCTGGAGGGGCATGGAGAAAGGGATATTCAAAGCGTCGACCCCATTGCAGGTCTTTCGCAGCTCGCTCAGCAGCTTGAACAAAGAAATTTCGAGTTAAGGACTCTAAATTTAACCGGCGCGGACGCGCGCGTACCTGACGATGCCGACCTGCTGGTTCTGGCAGGACCGCGGCAACCCCTTCTTGCTAGAGAAGTCACCATTCTCAAGGACTACCTCAACGACAAAGCGGGACGGCTGATTGTAATGATCGATCCGGCTGTGAATAACAACTTGGGGGACCTTTTCTACCAATGGGGTGTTCTAGCCGAGGATATGCTCGTTCTCGACAGAGGACCGGACTACAACATGAACGGAGGAGACTTGCTGCTCAGGCGCTTCGATCCCGATCACCCAATCACTAAATCATTTGCGGCAAACAGCCTCTCGGTACTGGTTGGCCTTTCAAGGCCGGTACGGATGGATATTGGGGCTCCTGTAGATGACCGCCTCTACGTCAACCCCATAGTAGGGGGATCGGGAACCAGCTGGGGGGAACGATTCTACCGCGACGAAACCCAGATAGGATATCAGGAAAATGTGGATCTGCCAGGGCCGGTCAGCGTGGTTGTTGTTTCAGAAAGAAGCATTTCCTCAGACCTGGGAATCGACATACCAGGAGGACGGCTGGTGGTTTTCGGAACGTCTGAACTTATCACAAACAATCGCCTGAAAGTGCTGGGGAATTTTACGCTATTCCTCAACACGCTCAATTGGGCCCTGAATCGAAACAACCTTCTGGCCATCTCTCCCAAGCCCATAGAAAAACTGCACATAACCCTAAGCCAGGAAGAAATGAACAAACTGCAATTGGCAATCCTTCTCATTATGCCAGGTTGCAGTATACTGTTCGGAACGTTTGTTTATTGGCTGCGTCGAAATTAAGATAGCTTTTCCAATACATGCGAAAACAACTCACAATAATTTTAGTGCTGCTGAACCTCGTGGTTCTCGCGGTCTTCTATTTGTTTGAGCAGCAATCTGGAAACAGGCCGAAGCAGTTAACCAAAAAAGTGTTTGGAGAGGAGGCGGTCGATATCGACTACATCCGCATTTCCGGAAAAACCCTCGGGGCTGACCGGATTCTAAAGAAAGTAGAAAATAGTTGGATTCTCAGGTCGCCCATTGAGTGGCCAGCCAACTTTTTCGCAGTAAGCAGGATTCTGAATCAGATCACCTTTCTCGAGAAAGAAACCAGCTTTTCTGTAGCTAAAAGTGAAGCAGCTGGCCGGAACTTGGCCAGTTATGGCCTGGAAGAACCCCAATTGAGGCTGGAGTTCGGAAAAGGGATTGCCCGCACTGCAATCAGTATCGGTGCATCCACCGAAATAGGTAACAGGGTATACATCCTTTCCTCAGATCAGGAGGAAATCTTGGTCATAAATAGAGGGCTGTTTGACAGTCTGTTGGTAAATCTGGAAAATCTGCAGAGCCAGTCAGTTTTTGATATCCCGTTATTTGAAGTTCAAACACTGAGTTTACAAAAATCCTTCCCCACCCCGTTGCGCATCCGAATAGCAAGAATCGATGAAGGATGGCGCTTCGAAATTCCATTCCAAACACGTGCTGACAAGGCCGAAGTGGATACCCTGATTAACGGACTGAACAATCTAAGCACACAAAGATTTATCGGAAATTCCGATGCGGATCTGAACATCTATGGACTGGGAACTCCAAGCATGCGGCTTACCCTCGAAGGCGAGGACAAACGCCAAACCATTTTGCTCGGAAACAAAATCGATACCGAGGAAGGTGACGAAGTCTATTACGCCAAGGGTAGTGGAAACGACACCATATTTACCATCCCAACCCTATTATTTGATGAACGACTGGCTAACGCCCAAGAGGTTTTGCGCGAAAGAAGATTTGTCCGCTTCGACGCAGAGTCATTAAGCACGATTGAAATCATCCATTCGGACCAGTCCGTTTCATTGCAGAAACTTGAAACTGGCGATTGGCAAGTACTCAGACGAGAGACAGATGGCAGAATGGTGGCCAACGAAGCCGATCCAAGAATTGTCGCTGAAATGATGGTCACCCTTACCACCTTGAGAGCCCAAAACTTTGTGTCTGATGCGCCCTCAAATGCGGATCTGGAAAACTACGGATTCACCGATCCTCAAAGAAAGGTTCAATTGAAAGGAGGAAAACCGGTAACGCTGGTCATTGGGGACCCGGTAGATGACCATTCAAGACATAATTATGCAAAAACCGAACAAGAACCGTTTATTTATGAGGTGGATAACTCCATACTAGCGGATTTTCATACTCGCCCCCTTAACTACCACCTGAGAATCCTCCATCAGGAGCCTGAGGATGCAAAACTGGTTGGCATCTCGGTATGGGAAACCCAGTCAGACAGTATTATTTATAATGCCGTTCTCAACGAAGTAACCCCGGATTGGGAATCCATCGCCGAGGCAGACGAACCGGACGAAGAAGGCAAAGAAAGTCTTCTCTCCCTGGTGGAACAGGCGTCCTCAATAGAGGTCAGGGAATTTATTGATGATGATTTCGACAATGTTCCATGGCGTTATCGGTTGGACCTGCTTTTTGAGTCGACCAACCATGCCCAAAACCCTGCTTGGACAACACGACTCTGGGTAACTGAACGCCTGAGCGGCACCAACGCAATCGCTGGCGTGGAACAGGATAACAAGGTCTTTTATGCCGCCCAGGAATTTACTGATGCTTTCTTTAAACTAACGTTCCCACGCTTCGATCCCGGACCCGAGCCTGAACCGGAAAATCCTCCGCCTTACCTGCCCCCCACACCGGATGGCGGCCAATGATGAGCCAAGACAGTAACACCACGCTTTGTATGCAACTTTGGATGCAAATCATGTAAATAAATCGGATACTTCGCATGTCATATCTGGCCAAAAAAAATCGGTCATTCCCGACACGATGCTTTGTGGCCTGCCAAACGGCAGTCATGCTACTGCTGATTTTGTCTCTGATGCTATTGCTAACAGCGTTGGCGGTCAGTATTATTTATGATGAAATTCCAGTACCTGAGCCTCTCGAGGAAGTTGTAAACAATGCCCTTAAGGAACAGGGGCTGGAAATAGACTACGAAAAAATTACCGTAGATTTTGGGGCCAATCTGTTCATCGAAAACGCGACGATCTCATTCACTGCATTGGATGACCCCATCCTGAAAGTGGATTCTTTGTACCTGGATATTAACTACGCAGGGTTAATTCGTAAACGTTTTCCTTTGGAGAAACTCATTGTTAACAATGCGGTCGCTTATAGTCCAGGCATGGTTTCTCAATCAGGGGTAAGCGAACCAGTTCTAGAGTCGTTAAACCTATCCTTTAGCAAGAAATGGAGCGAATGGGAGTTGTCATTTCTTTCGGGAAGAATCCAAAGCCTTTGCATTACGGGAAACGGAAGCCTAAGGGCCCTAGTGGCTGAACTTATGAAACTCAGGCCGGGAAAAGAAGATCCGCCGGATTTATACCTAAGTTATCTGCAGGCAATGCGCCATCTGAGCGGAAACCTGAAATACCTGAAAAGCCTGGAAAACCCAAGGCTCAACCTGATTTTTTCAAGCCCGTCAACGCAACAGTTTCTGGTAGATTTTCAATTGGTTGTCGATTCGTTAAAGCCGGAAGGATTGCCCGAATTCAGGGACATTGTTCATCGATCAACGGCTCAGATCCTTCCCGATTTTGGCCTGATGGCAGGCGCGGAAACTCGGATCCAATCCATAAATTCCCGGGAGCTGGATTTCACAGCAAGGAATTTATTTCTTCGCAGTACTCAACCTACTAAACTAGCCGCGATGGATTCAATATTTCCCCTGGAAGTTGAAACGGCAGTGGGAGAAATATCATTGAACAGAGATTCTCTGGATCATGCTGTATTCAAAGGCCGAATACTCTCCAAAGATGACGCACACGGCATCCTGACAGCTTCGCTGTATAACAAGTCAGTAAGCGTGGAGTTGGCAGGTAATTGGAAGGACCAAACAGCGAGCGGATCTCTATCCGGCTCCCTTAATCTGATGCCGATTATCGAGCGCCCGGAACTGGACCATTTATGGAAATTGAGATGGTCGAAGCAGCACAGGCCGATATTTCTAGACGCAGATTTTAGATATCCAGGAAATATCGAAAATATCGAAGTCGCTTTCAGGGTCGAAACAAGGGACCTGGACATTATTAAGACTCCTTTCCAATGGGCGCGAGCACGGGGGGAGCTCAAGGGAACGAAGGTGAAAGTACCTTATTTGGCTGGGGGAGGTTACGGCAATGACCTGTTGTGCTCCTTTAGCCAGGATTTTAAAAATCCGTTTTACCGTTTCACAATGAAGGGCTTATTCCGGCCTCACGATATCGATATCTGGTGGCGGGATTGGTGGAAGAAAACCTTCAATTATCTCAATATCAAAGCAGGGCTTCCTTACATGGACCTGTCCATACGCAATGCCTTTATATATAAAAAGCAACTTACGCTTTTTGGCTACGCGGAGGCCAAAAACATAGACCTGAAGGGAATGCATTTTGACGAAGCGGCGGTTAAAATGTTTGTGCGCCCAAACTATATCGACGCACTAGAGCTCAAGCTGAAACGACAGGAGGGCCAGGCCGAGGGTCAATTCCAGAGGCAATTAGTAAAAAGCAAGCTGAAGAATGTAATTGTGGATCTCACCTCCAATATTGATCTGGAGCCTTCCATGAAGTTGTTTGGAGAAAGCGGACTGAAGATCATTGAGCCTTACACCTGGAAGGGAAATCCCACCATATCGCTCCAAGGTGAGTTTAATTTTGAAAAAGACACGAATTGGCAAGACCTGGTTTTCAAAATCGATACCGAAGATCCGATGACCCTCTACAAATTCCCGTTCGATAGCTTGAAAGTCGATGGACATTATGACCATGGGGATGTGTTGCTCCACGAAGTAGATTTCGGATTTGCAGGAGGCGTGGGCAAAGGTGAAGCATCCTACCTGCGGCAGGACGACCAATCCTATTTGCTATTTGATTTTAACGTTGAAGAGGCGAATTTGGAAGAAACCCTGAAACGGATCGCCATTGTGAAGGCATCTTCTGAGCAAATCGATCCAGAAAAAAAGAAGGCCCGCAAGCAGCGCGATCCGATCAAAGGAAAGCTCACCGTCCATGCCAGCGGCATCTCTCCAGCGGGTCATGGGCTCGATCGGATCATGGCCCAGGGAAATATTTCAATCCGAGAGGGTAATTTGGCGCAAATTCCATTATTTGGCCCGCTTTCGGCCCTAATTCCGTTTACCAAGCTCACCTTGAACGCCGCGGACGCATTCTTTGCCTGGGACAACGGTAAAATGACTTTTCCAGCCCTTAAGATGACCAGCAATACCGCCAGATTGGAAGGAGTCGGTGATTATTTCACCGACTCCTCTGATCTTGATTTTCAATTGCGGCTCTACCTACTCCGGGAAGCCGAAATTCCTGTAGTGTCGAGTATCATTATGCCATTGTTCGACCCAGTCAGTACAATCGGTTCCATCAATTTAAAAGGCACTATAACCGACCCGGAATGGCGATTTGCCCTGAGTCCTTTTAACTTTTTGGATGAAAAGCCTGAAGCAACGGAAGGAAAAGACCGAGAAGACCTCAATGAATTTGAGTTTAGAAAATAAAGGAAGTGCTTGCGAAACATGCTAAAATACAAAACATGCGCCTCCTGATTATTGTGGATATTTTCTGAAAATCACCTAAAACTCGCCACTAAAGTTTTTGGAATAATCATCTTATAGCACGAAAACCTGCCCATTGCCGTTAGGCTAAAGACCATCTAAGCAAAGGGCCAGTTAACCCGAACACCAATACGATTTGGACCTAAAACAAATTAAGCAAATCATTGAAATAATGAAACGTTCCTCGCTCACAGAGTTTGAGATCGAGGAAGAAGGCCTCAAGCTGCGCATATGCAGGAATACGGAGAAATCTGGAAATGGCGGGCAAGCCGCTATACCCTACCAAACAGTTCCTGCTTTCGTGCCTCCGCCGACAGAGGAGCCAAAAACCACTGAACCGACGAAAACCAAAGAGCAGGAAGAAGGCATGGTTGTTATAAACTCTCCGATAGTTGGCACGTTTTATAGTTCTCCTTCCCCAGAAAGCCCGTCATTTGTAAAAGAGGGCGATACTATTAGTTCCGACACCATCGTTTGCATCATTGAAGCCATGAAGGTCATGAATGAAATTCCGGCTGAACTATCCGGAACAATAACGCAGGTACTCATCGAAAACGGCGATACAGTGGAATATGGACAACCACTTTTTAAAGTAAAGCAGTCCTAACTGGTTCCTCCCATGATCAACAAGATCCTCATCGCCAATCGTGGCGAAATTGCCCTTCGAGTTGTTCGGGCATGCCGGGAATTGGGCATCAAGACCCTGGCAGTTTATTCGGAAGCCGACGAGCAGTCGCTGCATGTTCAGCTTGCCGACGAAGCCATTTGTATTGGTCCGCCCCAACCAGGAGAAAGCTACCTGAAGCCGGATAGGATTATAAGCGCAGCTGAAATATCAGATGTCGATGCCATTCATCCGGGCTATGGATTCTTATCTGAAAAAGCCGATTTCGTAGAACAATGCGAAAGCTGCAATATCAACTTTATTGGCCCCTCATCCTCAGTGATTCGCCGGATGGGTGACAAAGCGCTGGCTATTGAAACAGCCCGCGAAGCGGGGGTACCGGTAGTTCCGGGAAGCGACGGTGTTGTAGATACCGTCGAAGAAGCCACCAAAATTGCCGAGCAGATAGGATACCCTGTCCTCATCAAAGCCGTTTCGGGCGGTGGAGGTAAAGGCATGCGGGTAGCTCACAACGGTGTCGCTTTTCAGAAAGAATTCGGTGTAGCAAAAGCTGAAGCCGAAAAAGCATTTAACGATGGGTCCGTTTACCTGGAAAAGTTTATCAACAATCCCAGGCACATCGAATTTCAGATTCTCGCCGATAGCCAAGGCACTGTCATACACCTCGGGGAACGTGATTGTTCGGTTCAAAGGCGGCATCAGAAATTGATTGAGGAAGCTCCATCGCCCTTCCTAACCGAGGAGTTACGGCAAAAAATGGGGAAGGCCGCCATTCGGGCCGCCGAAGCTGTTAGCTATGAAAATGCCGGTACCATTGAATTTCTCGTCGATGAAGGCGGAAATTTTTACTTCATCGAAATGAACACCCGCATCCAGGTGGAGCATCCGGTGACAGAAGAAGTCACCGATACAGATTTGATCAAGGAACAAATCCGTATAACCGACGGGCAGCCGCTTCGTCTCCGTCAGGAGGATATCGTTATTAATCGACATGCCATTGAATGCCGCATCAACGCCGAGGATCCATTAAGAAATTTTGCTCCTTGCCCTGGAACCATCGATCTCTACTATCCTCCAGGTGGCCATGGCATTCGCGTAGACTCTCATGCCTACGGCGGGTATCAGATTCCCCCTTACTATGATAGTATGATTGGCAAATTGATAACTTACGGACGCAGCAGGGAAATTGCTATGGACCGAATGTACAGGGCACTTGGAGAATTCATTATTAGCGGTATCAAAACCACAATTCCCTTTTCTAAAGCAATCATGCAGGATCCTGTTTTCAGAAGCGGTAAAGCTACGACCAAATTTGTTGAAGAGTTTGTAAAACGCTCAAACATGGATACCCTAATTCAATCGAACCATAACCTCGAATAATCATGGATACCGAAAAATCGGAAACCCGAGTAATCCCCTCAATCACTACAGAGGACAGCAGTTCGCTGGGTGACATAAAAATTAACCATGCAGTTGTGGCCAGCATTGTCCGACTCTCCGCTCTGGAAAATGGCGGCGTCTTTGCAGTCGGAGGGAGCTTTGTCGACGGTATCGCCGAAATTTTTTCCAAGAAGGAAGCTTCCGAGCGCGGCGTACGGGTTACTGAAAATGAAAACGGACATTACCACATAGAAATCCGCTTAATCCTGAACTACGGCGTCGAATTGGCCAAATGCGCCTATGACGTCCAGGTGGCGGTAAAAGACCGCGTAGAAAACATGACCGGCAAACTCGTGGAACGAGCCGATGTGGTGATCGACGGAGTCAAATCCAAGGACGATCATCCCGGAGCGGATGCGAACAACAGCCTGGGAGTTGAAGAGTAGCACCACTATTTACCAAATTTACACGCGGATCCCCGGGTCCGCGTTTTTTCGACACCATGAAAAAATAAGGGCAGCCTTGCCCCCAGAATTCGCTCAATCCAATGCAAGCATTATTTGAAAGCCTGGACCTAGGCCCCTCGGATACTACGATTGCACTACTCATTCTTCTGGCGATCGTATTCATCGTACCGGTGCTTCTGTTCCTTAAATTAAGCAAAAACAACCTTCTCGTATTTAACAATGAAGACGGTAAAGTTGAAATTTCCAAGGCGGCGATTCAGGAAATTATTCAGAGAACCTGTGAACAGTTCGTAGAAGTTGGACGGGCACGTGGAGATATTTCAAAGTCCAGAGGGCAAATAAATATACGAGTCCGTCTGAAGCTTCGCGTAAAGACCCGTTTGCAGGATATCTCCAACGAACTGCAGCACCAAATCACACGTGCCATTAGAGATGACCTGGGTATAGAAAACCTAGGTGTGGTAAACGTGATCGTAGAAGGCTTTTTGGCTGAGCCAAAGCCCCAGGCTTAGACCAGCTTTAATCCAAATCCACAATCAAATTACTCCATTCTCCAAGGGAGGTAATTCCTGTTGTACCGGACATTCCAGTACGTTTGAGTTCGTCGGCAAACTCGGCGCGCACCTGTTCTATTTCTAGACTCAATATCCCGCCCAAAACAAGGCGACCACTTGGATTTAAAGCTTTGATCAACTCCGATTTTCCCCGAAGTAGGACCGAGGCAAGTATGTTCGCGAGAATCAAATCATAAGATTTATCGCGAAATCCGGACTCAAGGTTGCCTTCAAAAAATTCAACCTCGCCAGCCATTTCGTTGAGTCCGGCGTTTTCATTGCTAATACGAATCGAGGTGCAATCTTGGTCAAAACCTGATACCTCCAGAAACCCCAACTTTTTCGCCGACAGGGCGAGAATTCCGGAGCCACAACCGGCATCACAACAACTAAGCGCATCCATCGGCACTTCATTTTGCCGGTGCTTCCGGAGAAATTCGATCAAGGCTTCAATACAAAGCCGGGTCGTTTCGTGGTTCCCGGTTCCAAAAGCCATCCCCGGGTCTAATAATAACGCGGCATCGCCATCAGGGACTTGATACGTTTCCCGTTCCCATTCGGGAACCCAGTGCAAGCCCTCAAAGGTCCAAGCATGGAAGTGTTCCTTGTAGCTTTCTTTCCAATTCTGTTCAGCCAAAGGTTCGAATCGAGGCTCCACCGGGCCGAGCAATTCTTCAAAGTGAGGTTTCACGCGAGTCCACTCCTCACGAACTTCCGGCTCGGAAGAGAAAACCCCTGCAGCCACTCCACTATCCGAGCCATGATAGACGTACAAATTCCAATGACCTTCGTCTAGCTCGTAGAGAAGCTCCTCCAGAAAGTCCAACTGCATCCCGTCAAAACTGAAAGAAACCTGAAATAATGCCATGGAGGTAAAGATTCGGCCTAATGTTCTTCAAAAAACCGCTTGGCTTTTTCAAAGAAGGATTTGCCTACAGGCTCGCGGTCATCACCGGATTCTTTTGCAAAGGCTTCCAGTTGTTCCTTTTGCTTCCCGGTCAAGGATTTGGGGACCTCAACGTGAACGGTGATATATTGATCGCCGTTACCGTATCCCCGCAAAGAGGGCATGCCTCTTTTACGCATCCGAAAGGTGGTTCCTGATTGTGTACCGGCAGGAATTTTTAAAGAAGCCCTCCCACTCAATGTAGGCACATCGATCGCTCCGCCCAATGCAGCCAATGTAAACTTTATAGGAATCTGGCAGTAGAGATCATCTCCGTCTCGGTCAAAAATCTCATGGTCCTTGACGTGGAGGACTATGATCAAGTCGCCGGTTGGACCCCCACCGATACCGGCTTCTCCCATGCCGGAAAGCCGTAATCGTGATCCATTGTCTACGCCTGCTGGCACTTTGACCTGAGTTTGGCTAGATTTCATGACACGGCCCTCGCCGGAACATTGATTGCAAGGCGTATCAATTATGGATCCGGTTCCGTGACAAGTGGGGCAAGTTTGCCTGACCTGAAAAAATCCGCGCGAAGCGGTCACCTGCCCAGCACCTCCGCATGTGTTACATGTCTTCTTGTTAGTACCTGGCTCCGAACCGTTTCCATGACAACGATCACAGGTTACGGCCCGGCGAAAAGAAATTTCCTTCTCAACGCCACTCGCGGCTTCCTCCAGTGAAACCGTTAAATCATATTGCAGATTGGCGCCTCCTCGGGCTCCCCCCTGGCCGCTGCTTCGACCTCCGCCAAACAGTTCGTCAAAGATTCCGCCAAAGCCGCCTCCACCAGCTCCCTCATAAACCTCACGGAACATTTCAAAAGGATCGTGAGATCCACCTCCCCCGCCTATTCCTCCTTCAAAAACCTTGGCTCCATAGCGATCGTAGGCTGCTCGCTTTTCCGGATCCTTGAGAACTTCGTATGCATGCGATACTTGTTTAAACTGCTCTTCTGCCTCTTTATCGTCAGGATTACGGTCGGGATGGTATTTGAGAGCGAGCTTCCGGTACGCCTTTTTTAGATCTTCGTCGGAAACGTCTCTGCCTACTCCGAGCAGTTCATAAAAATTGTCGGCCATCGCCTAACTTTCTTTCTCGCCCGGGGAGTCGTCACCCGGACCGCTAGATACGATGACATTGGCCGCACGGAGAATACGCCCGTTTAGCGTGTAGCCTTTTCGAACTACCTGGATGATTTTGTGGTCTTCAACTTCGTCGCTTGACTGAAATCCTACACTTTCATGGAAATTTGGATCAAATTCATCCCCTACTGGATCCAGGCATTCCAGACCGTTTGATTTAAGGATAGAGGTCAGTTGTTGGGCAACCATGCGAAAACCATCGGAGACCGCTTTGGCTTCTGGGTGATTGTCAGCTGCGGATAACCCCAAATCCAGGTTATCAAGTGCGGGCAGTAATTCTTCAATGAGGCTTGAAATGGCATATTTTCGGAGCTCATCCTTTTCACGAACGGTTCTTTTCCGGAAGTTTTCAAAATCTGCAGCTGCCCGTAAAACCTTTTGATACAAGTCTTCCTTTTCCTTCCGGCTTTGCTCCAGCAGTTCCTCTACCGTTAGCTCTTTTTCAACCTCCGCCAATTCTTCACCCTGATCCTCTGTGTTCTCATGTGGAACTTGATCTTCGGTGATCTCAGTTTGGTCGGAAGCAACCTCCTCGGATTCTTCAACCTCTTCAACGGATGAATTCTCCGTATTAAGCTCTTTGATCTTGTCTGTTTCCTCTGCTTTCATCTTTGGAATCGCCTAAAGAAAGCGGAAATTCTCATTTGTTCAAGCAAACCTTAAACAGATTTTAAGAAGAATTCTTTGTCGCTGAGATATTATGCAAAATGATCGGTTATGAGGACCACGGCTCCATTCGCGCTGCTCACTTCAATATTACCGGTATAGGGAACCAAAAACGTATCACCCGTTTGAAATTCCCGGAACTCTTCTCCGGTCACAAATAGTGTCCCCGATACGATGCTAATCAATACCGGCTCAGTGCTATCGGCAAACTCAAGAGGCGGATTTCCCGAGATACGTTCTTTCCGTATCCGAAATTCATTACAATCGGCCAAAGTATCCCCGGACTGCGTATCTCGTAAAAGTTTGGGCTCAAAATCTTCAAATTCAATAGACTCGAGGGATTCTTTTACGTGAAGGTCGCGAGGTTTCCCATCAAGCCCAACCCGGTTCCAATCATAAACACGAAAGGTGGTGTCTGAGTTTTGTTGGATCTCGAGTATAAAATTTCCACCACCAATCGCATGGATCCTGCCGCTCCAAACGAAGAGGGAGTCGCCAGGCTTTGCGGTGGTTTTGTGAACCAGGGGCTCGAGCTCGTTGTTGTTAAGGGCTTCCTCGAAAGACTCACGAGTCACCCCCTGCTTTAGACCCGCCAGAATATCTGCGTCCTCCTCACAATCGGCAACATACCAATTTTCCGTCTTCGGCTCCCCCTGGAGTTTCTCCGCGACTCCCGCAGGAGGATGCACCTGCAGACTGAGTCTTTCTTGACAATCCAGCCACTTAACCAGGATTGGGAATGGACGCGACGCAGCGTACTCGGGTCCCATGATTTCGGCGCCACACTGTTGCATCAGATCATGAATTGATAGTCCATGATAGGCTCCACCCTCCACGATTGATTGAGCTTCGGGCCGGTCGACGACCTCCCAGCTTTCTCCTATTACTTTTTCATTGGGCAGGGGTCGGTTTAATTTTTCTTCGAGCCCGCGGCCGCCCCAAACGCGCTCCATATACAAGGGTTTAAAATAAATAGCTGAAGACATGGTGAATGAAGACGGGATTCGATACTTTTAATTCCGAAAAAAAATAGTATGGTATCATTTCTTTTGGAGCCAAAAACAATTTTGATAGGTCCAAAGAAATCTGCATCATTCAAACAACTTATCCACAACTATCCATAAGCCTTTGTAATCTGGTTAAAGGCACTTAATTAAATTCGATTGTCCTTCACTCTCAACTGGTTACGAATCTGGCCTAAAATGTTAATCAAGCGTCAAATTAAAGCCGCCCCATTGTCACAATTAGACGGGGATCTCGTTTTATAAGATCAACCCATGGCGAAACGTAAGAAAACGCCCAAGGGAACATCCAAAAACCCCCTTGGCTCCTACAGCGGGAAATCGCGTCTTGGCAGCGGCTTCCTTTTTCTGGTGGTAGGCGTACTTCTGCTTATTTCGCTCATCCTATTCGATCTTGACCAAAGCTCTTTCAAAAAAGTCCCCTTTGGTCCGGCGGATCCCGTCAGAGATAGCTCAAGCGAATTTGTCGTCGGTGTCTTCGGTGAATACATTGCATTCGGGTCTCTTTGGATGTTTGGGATCTCTGCTTGGGTCATCGCAGCGTTCTGCTTTTGGCTCAGCTACATTTGCATATTCAAGCGTTCCCATCTGTTTAGATGGCCCCAATTAGCTTCCTTATTTGCCTATGTGTTTTCGGCTTCAATCCTAGGCAGCCTGATTCAGGAAGCTTTTTTTCAAGCGCAGAAAGAGCAAATTCACAACAACTGGAGTTTTGCTGAAGGCCTGGGTGGAATTCTTGGAAACGTAGTTTACGGCCAAGGCATGCGTATTTGGCTCGGTCCTCTAGGTACTAGTATCGTCATTGGCGCTACAATGGTGGTAAGCCTTTTAGTGCTTTTCACATCAGACTTGTCAAATCTCATCGAACGAGTGCAGCTTGCATGGGCAAGCTACCGGAAAAAATCCACAGCCAGGAAGCAACTTCAGAAGGAAGAAAACGCCCGCAAATTGGCAGTGGCGGAACAAGCCGCCCAAAATGCTGAACAGGAAGCCAATGCGGCCGGTGCCGCGAAACCAAAGAACAAATTTACCCTACGAGACCGCGGAGAGAAAGATACTGAGTTCGAGCCAATAGAACTCGATGACGTGGAGGAACTGATTGTCCCTACTGCGGAAGCGGAATACGCTGTAACGTATGAAAAGGAAATGTCCTTAAAACCTAAAGGTGATACGCTTTCAAAAGAAGAATCGAAAGAGACACCACTGAAAATCGTCGCCAGCAAAGCGATGCGAAAAGCATCTAAAAAGCTCATTCCGGGGAAACGGGGGAGCTACATTTTCCCTAATCTCGGCCTTCTCCAGGATCCACCTGGAAAAGATAAGGATCTCGACAAAAGTGAGCACGAATCGACAGCCAACGCACTCATCCAGACCCTCGCCAATTTCAACGTGAAAGTCAGGATGGGCGAAGTTCACACGGGACCTGTTATCACCCGTTATGAAGTTTTGCCGGCCCCTGGCGTGAAGGTTGGAAAAATCCTCGGTCTGGAAAACGACATCGCTCTCGGCCTGAAAGCAATGGCCGTCCGAATACAGGCCCCGGTGCCAGGGAAAGGAACCGTAGGCATCGAAGTTCCGAATAAAGAGCCAGAATCCGTTTATCTCCGCGATATCATCGAATCCGAGAATTGGGCAAAATCGAAAGCTGAAATTCCCATAGCGTTGGGCAAAGAAGTCAGTGGACGGCCTCTCATAGCCGATTTAACCAAGATGCCGCACCTACTCGTTGCAGGAGCCACCGGATCGGGAAAAACTGTTTGTATCAATAGTATCATTGCGTCCCTTCTCTATCATTCGAGTCCGGATGATGTGCGCTTTATCATGGTCGACCCCAAGATTGTGGAGATGCAGGTCTACAATGACCTGCCGCATATGCTCATCCCGGTCGTTACTGAACCGAAAAAAGTCCCGGGGGCACTTAAGTGGCTGATTACAGAGATGGAACACCGTTACAAAGTTTTTGCTAAGGTGGGGGTTCGAAACATTGCCGGATTCAACGATAAGCAAAAAGAAAAACGTAAGACCGAAAATGAAAGAAGCGCCCAATCTGCCATCAATGAAATGTCGGTTGAGGATCCCTTGGGTATGGAAAATATTCCCGATGCTGAGGCGCCCGACATCGAGGTCCCTCGACATGAGGAAATTGAGATCCCTGATAAATTTCCTTACATCGTTTGCTTTATCGATGAGCTGGCCGATTTGATGATGGTAGCACAACAAGATGTGGAAACCGGTATTGCACGCTTGGCCCAATTGGCGCGTGCGGCGGGTATTCATCTGGTCATAGCTACTCAACGGCCATCAGTAAATGTGATTACCGGCATCATCAAAGCCAATTTAACTTGTCGCATTGCGTTCCAGGTGAGCTCCAAGGTCGACAGCAGGACTATTCTGGATGAAGGCGGCGCAGAGCAACTGATCGGGCGAGGTGATATGCTGTTCAATCCTCCCGGATCTGGAAAACTCTTACGATCGCAGGGCTGTTTCGTTTCCGACGACGAAATTAATAATATTGTGGAATTCCTTAAACAAAACGGACCGCCACGCTTTGCTGAGGAAGTTCAAAGACAAGTCGATACCGATGAGGACGATATTACTGAATTGGAGGACGAGGGAGATGAACTGTTTCCGCAGGCAGTGGAAGTCTTACGCACTACGCGGCGTGCATCCACATCGATGCTTCAACGCCGACTGAAAATCGGTTACAATCGTGCCGCACGCATTATGGAGCTCATGGAAGCTCGTGGAATTGTTGGCCCTGAAAACGGATCGCAACCGCGAGAAATTTTTTCCGATCTCGAGAGCCCTTAGCGTAAACGCCGATAATTCTAGGCCTTTCACAAAAAATTATTTGCCCAAGATTGTCGGGGTAATAATCATTTTCTTTGCATTTTCCCGACGCTCTGCCTAAACCAACCTAATTATGCAATCCATTGGCGAAAGACTTGAAGAAGCCCGCAAAAAAAAGGGCATATCAATTCGAGAAGTCACCGATGCAACAAAGATTAGAGGAGACTTCCTGGATTGCTTTGAAAAAGATAAATTCGATATCGGCATTCCGGATATCTATGTCCGAGGTTTTTTAAAAAACTATTCAAAGTTCCTCAATATCGACCCCGCAAAAATAATCACCGACTACAACGCTTTTAAACTCGGCCGCAGTAAAATATCTAAACGGGATCGAGGAGAACTGCTTGGCAGAGTGGACATGCCCGAAATCGGGCAGGAAACGGCAACAGTCGAACCAGAGGCTCTTCAGACAGAAAATCTAGCTCCTCTCAGTTCCATTTCAGCTGGAACTACAGATTCGCACCTAGGGAGCGACGGACTTTCATCGGAACCAGAATCGGAAGTCGATTATTCGCTTTATTGGAAGCTTGGGTTCGCAGTAGCCGCTGTTTTTGCCGTATTTATTTTGTTAGTATACGTGGTGTGGAACGTCATCAACAAGGAAAGCCCGGAAATCAATCTGGCTCTTGCAGAACCGCAAGTTGTGGACACGCCGCCCGTCCAGATTCTGGATTCACAAGAAGAGACTATTCGGCTCATAGCCTCGGGAAATGTGCACGTACTGGTAATTGAAAAGAATTCTAATCAGCGCTTGTTCAGCGGCTCTATAGCAACTGGGGAAGAAGTGGATGTCACCAAAAGTGGTCCAGTCACTATCGCATTCAGCGAAGGCAGAAACCTGAGTTATGTAAAGGGTGGTCAAAATTACACGCCTGATACAGTCGGGCTGGGCAGAATCTCTGTGCCCTGATTTAACTACACGTTTGATTTCCAGCCTGAAGGCCCTTTGATTCCCACGGGGCTTCCCAATACCTCACTAACGAGAATAGCTTTTTTCTGTCCTAATGGATTGGAAAAATCCTTAAACAATTCGCGTTGAAGGGCTCCCCTTGGTACCATTGGAGCCATACTACTGGAATCCCATGATTCCCGAAGTGGTTTATATTTTATCTGCGCCTCAAGCTCCCGAACCTTTTTCATTTTCGCCTCCAGTTCACGCTTATGAGTATCGGCTGAATAAGCAGGTTTGGGAGCAGGAAACGGTGCTTGTCTCCTAACACGTCTGGCCGGCTTAAGTTCGGGTTGAGAAGTCACATAAGGCTGGGCAGGCTGCTGCGATTCTTGAGCCGGGGGTGGGGGTGGTTGCGCCCTTCCGATCCTTTCGGCAATCTTACGACGGATTTCCTCTTTTATCTCGGAAACACGTCTGGCTTCATCGGGATCGATTTCCTGACCGGATGGAGGCACATCCGGCTGATCGCCTTTACTCTTCTTCTGAGCAGCACTCCCTACAAAATAGAGAATCGCTATAATCAGGGGGATAACAACGTTATCCAGGTTATTGAGAACCCAATCCATTCGGTGAAACTATTACGGAGTGTCCTCCGGTTTTGTTGTATCGGTAGAATCAGCACCGGAAATCGACTTTCTCATTGATGTATCGGACTGGATGTTTTCCAGACGATAATAATCCATGATTCCTAAATTTCCGGCGCGGAAAGCCTCGGCAATTGCCAGGGGAACCTGAGCCTGGGCCTCGACAAGCTTGGCGTTCATTTCCTCGACTTTGGCTTTCATCTCTTGCTCCTGAGCAACAGCTGCGGCCCGGCGAATTTCAGCCTGGGCCTGGGCAATCTTCTTATTGGCCTCGGCTTGCGCTTCTTGCAACTGGGCTCCCACATTTTCTCCTACATCCACATCGGCGATATCGATGGAAAGAATTTCAAATGCGGTGCCTACATCCAAGCCACGATTCAACACGTTCTGGGATATGGTGTCCGGGTTCTCCAATACATACTTGTAGGTCTCCGCCGAACCGATGGTGGTTACAATGCCTTCACCCACCCGGGCGATGATGGTCTCTTCCTGGGCACTTCCTACGTAACGTTCCAAATTACTGCGAACGGTCACTCGCGCTCGCGCTTTCACCTGAACGCCGTCTTTGGCCACCCCGTCAATGGTGCTCTTGCCCTGGGTCTCAGCCGGGCAATCGATCACCTTTGGATTGATCGAGGTCCGGACAGCTTCCACGACGGATTTTTCAGTTCCTTTGGTTGCCAGGTCGATCACGGTGGCCTGATCCCAGTCAAGGGGAAGCCCGGCCTTTTTAGCGTTAATAAGAGCAAGGGTGGTTTGCATGATGTCGCCACCGGCCATGTAGTGCGTCTCCAAATTATCGATCGGAAGATCGATGCCGGCTTTCACGGCTGTGATTCTAGCGTCCACGATCAGGCTGTAGGGCAACTTCCGCAAATAACGCATGAAGACCAAATTCATCAAACCAACGGGCGCTCCCGAAGACATGGCCTTCAACCATACGCTGAGGAAGGAAAGGATAATAAAGCCTAAAAAGACTACTATGAGTATAACGATGATACTGGCGATTGTCATGCCAGTGATGCCAAGTATGGGTATCATATTTCTTTAACGATTAATTTTAAGTGTTCAGACCGCACCACTTTTACGGTGGTATTCTTTTTTATCAGACCGCCGTTGGATGCGGCTTCAAATACTTCATTCTCGACGTTTACTTTTCCCGAAGGGGCCATGGTCGTCAGTGCCACTCCTTGTTGACCTACCAACTCAGGGCGGCCAACGGGATTGGTCTTAGCTGTTTGGCGGTCCGCATGCTGAAAGTCTTTCCTGAAGGGTGAAACCTTCAGCAGTTTTATTTCGATGAAGAACAAGGCCAATCCTAGGAGTAATCCGCCGAGCAAAATAGCGGCGCTGCCCAAAATCCCCAATGTCTCATATGCCATGATCGATGAACCCACCAGAGAGATAACACCCAGCAAGCCGAGAATACCGCCCGGGGCGAAAAGTTCCAAAAAGAACAGGATAAATGCAAAAATAAGGAGAAAAATTACCGTGGTCGTCATATCAGTTCTTTCTATCTACTAGTAATGAATAACTTTTGTAGCCCACAACAGTTACTTTTTCGCCTTTTTTCACTTTCCCGACGGAGATGGTAGCTTCGTATCGCTTCCCATCAATTTCAATTATCCCGATTGGACGCAGGTCAGTCACGACCAATCCTTCCGTGCCCACGTCGGGTAACTTGTCACCCTCGACATAGCGCCCACCTCCAGCGGTGACCATATCGGGATCGGCCACCGTGCTTTCAGCCATGATCCGTCTAAAAAATTGAGCCTTTGGCAGATACCGCCAAATTATGAAAAGGACAGCGGTGGCGATAGCCAGGCTGATCGCTAAGTTGTATGCGCCTTCTTCCAAGGATTCGAAATTTATTTTCCAGCCTTCCGAAGGAGCTCCGGGTTCCGGAACAACAGGCCAGACATCAGCCAGCGACCAGACCATAGCACCTAAAACACAAAGCACACCGAGTAATCCGAACACCATGACACCAGGCAGCAGAAAAAGCTCAACGGCTACAAAAACCATGCCTATTACCAGCAGAACTAAAGCTTCAAAACCAGCCAGGCCAGCTGAATGATGTCCAAACAAGGCCACCAGGATAAAACTTACACCAAGTAACCCCAACAATCCAAAACTGGGAGTTTTTAATTCGACTACGAGCATCACTATTCCCAATCCAAAGAGCACTGGAGTCAAAAAATCGATGTAGGAAGCTACCTCTTCCGACCAGGAGGCTTCAAATTCCGTTATCTCGATCTCCTCGGCTCCAAATCCATATTTAAATATTTCCTCAATCGAATCCGCAATTCCTGCAGCAATTAACCGCTCGGGTGGATCGCCAAACGGAACCACCGCTTTGGATGCGGTTAAAGAAAGCAGCTCGCCCTTGGGACTTATAAGAATTCCGTCTTCAACAAACTCAAATTCTTTCTCCATCATCGCCTTGATGACATTGTTTCTAAGTTCCTTGTCCTGAGAGTAAGATTCAATGCGAGCGTCGAGGTAACTGTTGATCTTGGCCTGCATGGTTTCAGGAATTTCCTGCCCACTCGACGCAACGGCAGCAGCCGCACCCATAATTCCAAGTTTAGAGAAATAAATGTAATCAGTAACCGACGAAATAATGGCACCGGCAGAAATCGCCTCGTCGTTAATGTAGGTAATGGTGATGCCTTCAAATTCATTGAGAATTTCCATTATTTCCAAGGTGATATCCAATCGGCCACCCGGCGTATCCATATCCAAAACTACCACGTCGACTCCGGCTGTCATGGCATCCTTCAATGAACGCCGCAGAATATAAAGCACCGGATTCCCAATGTCTTTTTGAATAGGAATAACCGCCACCTTGAGCGACCCTTCTTCAGGAAGTTCAATCCCTTCCAATGGCGAGATCAGTTCCTCCTTCGACAATCCGGACATATCTATTCCCTCAAATTCTTTGTAGGAATCTGAAGCATTTGAATCCTCTTTCTCAGCCTCATCCTCGGCAAATCCGATGGAGGGAATTAGCGAGGAAAACAGCCAAACGACTATGTAAAAGGGTAATCGGCTCATTGCCAGTAGTTAATCATGCTGGGGGCCTTTGGAAATGCAAGAGTCCTTAAATAATATTTCGAAAGTATTGGCAGCTAAAAAATTCGGATTATGGTTGAGGGGTATGCTTAGAAAAGAAACCGGCCTGGGTCAGGAATTATTCAAATGGGAAATTGGCCCCTCAGAATTCCGAATGCTTCCACGCCAAGGCGCCAGGCTCATGTCCTGGGACCTGAGACTTTCCGGCAATCAAAAAAGATCCGTAATTTTTTGGCCCGAAGAAGCCGATCAAGAAAACATCGCATATGTTCATGGCGGAAACCCCATCCTTTTCCCCTTTTCGGCAAGAACGTTTCACAAAGGAACTATCAAAACCTGGAAATCGCCGGATGGTGAAATCCGGGAAATGCCCATACACGGTTTTGCAAGAACCAGCAAATTTGAAGTGGTATCGGTTGATGATAGCTCTATTTCCATGGCACTGAATTCGACTTCTGAAACCAAGATCTGCTATCCATTCGATTTCGAGTTTTTAGTCACCTACCGTTTTGATATGCTCGCCCTGGAGGTTGAATTTAAGGTAAGTAATCTCGGAGAAGCCAAATTACCCTGGAGCGCCGGCCACCATTTTTATTTTTCACTGCCTTGGCATAAGCAACTCTTAAGAGAAAATTACCGGATTCTTTTGCCCGGTTGTAAAAGCGTGTATCAAGCTGAGGACGGATCTTTGGCTCCAGCCGAATTTAAAGGAGGAGAAGCTTCAATGGATGATTCCACCCTGGTGGGTCGCATGCATTTCCGCCTCAAGGAAAACAAAATCAGGTTCGGCCTGAAATCCGGAGAAGAAGACATTGTAGTGGTGGTGTCCGACGCCGCCAAACCTCTTCCCGAAAAAACAGTCGTCACTTGGACGGAATCTGGGGACAGCCCATTCTATTGCATCGAGCCGTGGATGGGTCCACCCAACAGCCCAGAACATAAAACGGGTCTGCATTGGATTGAGCCAGGTGAGTCAGATAACTTCAAGATACGCATCTCCCTTGAAGAGTAAAAAAAGCAATCGGGCACTTTCCTCAAGCCTTCGCAATGCTTTGGGGTAGAGGGCGCCTCACGGATTCGAGACGTCCATCTTGACGACTAAAAGGGGCGGGAGCGCACATGAGTAGGTGACTGAGCTGTGAGGGAGGAATAGTCGGCATGTCGGACCGAGGCTGTTTGTAACCCTGAAATTCAATCGGCCTAATTACAAAATGACCTGACCAACTCAAAAAAAATTTATTGCCCCTTCACAAACATCCGGTGAGAGCACCCTCTATTGTTCCTGACGTAATATTTGCAGTGGCGGTTGCCTGGTTATTCCCCGGCTGTTTAACAATCCAGTCAAAGTGGTTAACCCCATCATCACAAACATGCCGGTCAATACCACTTCCCAGCTGAAGGAAAACGGAAGCTTAAAAAGGAATTGCATCAAAGCCCAAGCAGCTGTTATCGAAAAAAATCCTCCAACAACCGAGGCCAAGAGACCCACAGACGCAAACTCGATGAGGAGAATTCTAGATATAGTCTTAGAATCTGCACCGAGTGTTCGCAGCAGTACACTTTCCTGAATGCGCTGGTAGCGACTCGTAATAATAGTGCCGGCCATCACCAGCAATCCGGCAAGAACAGTGAACAAAGCCATGAATTGGACCACCCAACTTATTTTGGACAAAATATCATCCACCGTAGAAAGGATTAGCCGAAGATCAATAGAGGAAACATTGGGGTAAGCCTGGATCAGATCCGATTGAACTTGCCCAGTTACCTGCGGATTAGGAGTTCGCGTGGCAATAATGAACATGCTGGGCGCTTCCTCCAAAACACCCTTTGGAAAAACAAAAAAGAAATTAGCCCTTACCTGGTTCCAATCGACTTTGCGGATGCTGGAAATTTCAGCTTCGATAGGAAGTCCTTGAACATCAAATACAAGTCGATCGCCCAATACAACTTCCATGTCTTCGGCAAGTCCTTGAGAAATGGATACGGGGATCGGCTCCTCTTCAATAGAAGCTTCGGTCACAAAAGTTCCCGACACTACTTCTTCAGCGTCAGTAAGGTGATCCCGATAGGTCGACCGGTATTCACGTCGTAAAGTCCAACTCTCAGGACCTTCGCGGCGATCTCCTCGATAACCCCGTCGAATCAATTCAGGAACGGGAGTACCTTTAAATTCGGAGATGCGCATCGAAACGATAGGAACGGACTCAATAATCGGCATGTTATTATTCTCAATGATCTCATTCACGCCCTCCAGTTGAGAGGGCTGAATATCAAAAAAGATCATGTTTGAGGCGTCAACCCCACGATCGACAATAAGCTGCTTCAAAATCGCTTCCTTTGTAAGAAGGAGGGAAAGTACGATGATAAATCCAAGCACCAATGCGACGAGCATGAGCACTGTCCGATTATTTGGCCTGTACAGGTTGGCAATGCCGTAGCGCCAGGGAAACGGCAACTTGGCGGGGATAAATTTCCGAATGAGCCTTAAAAAGGCCCAGGCAACAACAACCAATAAAAGCAATACGCCAATCAAACCGCCCGAAAAGGCCAGGTTGATTTTCAGATTATTCGTTTGGGCAAATCCGAATCCAAACAGAAGCAATACCAACCCCCCGACTATGGCGTAGGCCCAAGGATCCTTTTTCATGGCTCCGGGATTTTCCACACCGGTTCTAAGCACCCGGAGAGGAGAAATCTTCCTCAAGGGCAGCAAGGGCAACAGCGTAAACAGAAAACAGACGACCCAACCAAATGCCAACCCGATTACCAGATCGAACCACGCAAACCTGGATTCCAATTCGAAGGGTAAAAAATCCTGAATAAAAACCGGTATCAGAAATTGGATGCCAGTTCCGATAAGAGAGCCGATCAATGCGGCGATCAATCCCAGTCCGCTTATTTGAACCAGAAATATGGATACGCTTAATTTGGACGGCGTGCCTAAGCAGCGCAGAATGGCAACCGTATCCAATTTCCCGGCCAGGTATACATGCACGGCACCTGTCACCCCTACCCCTCCTAGAATCAGGGCCATAAAACCAACCAGGTTGAGAAGGTCAGTTACCGCCTGAAACGACTCAATAAGCTCGTCTCGTTCCTCCTCCACTGTATCGTAAGAAACTCTGTTTTCGCGAAAGAACCTTCGATCTCGTTCGAGATCCGATTGAATGTTAGACGGGTCATCCAGCTTTACATAGGCCCGACAGGAAACACGGCTGCCAAACTGCATAAGGCCGGTATCCTCCAAGTTCGACTTGGAGATATAGACCCTCGGCGCGACCCAACCAGTGAGGTTTGATTCACCCGGGATACGGTCAACGATCGCGATTACCTCAAAATAAATTTCACCTAACTTTACACGATCGCCAACGGAAACAGAAAACTGATAAAAAAGGCTTTCCTCCATCATCACATATCGACCCGAATGAAATTGATCCATCAGGTTTTCGGGCTGAGTTTCTAGCTCTCCGTAAAACGGAAATGCTTCTTCAAATGCCCGCATGGATACAAGACGGCTGCCACCGTTGGATTCAAACAAGGCCATAGTCGACAAGCGCACTTCGTTGACGCGTTGACCTGGAAGCTCGTCGATGTAGTTTTCAACTTCCTCAGGGTAAACAGAGCGTGAGTAAAATTCGACGTCAGCTCCAAGCAGTTCCTTCGATTGCTCATTGATGGCATCCTCTATGTTTGAGCGGAAACCCCGTATGGCCACCAGAGCTGAAAGGCCGAACACAATGGATAGTACAAACAAAACCAGTTTCAGCCGATTCCGCCGGCTATCACGCCAGCTCATCAATAACGCCCACCTCCAACTAACATCTGCAGATGGCTCGCTCACAGAGATTCAACGCCCTCCACAGCACCCTGATGGATCCTGAAAATGTGCTCGGTTTTACGAGCTAATTCAAGATTATGAGTAACTACTACCAAGGTCGTTCCAGCTTGCCGGTTGAGGTCGAACAGCAGATTTTCAACCACGCCGCTGGTATCCCCATCCAGATTGCCAGTCGGTTCGTCTGCAAAAAGGATAGAAGGCTCATGAATAAAGGCCCTGGCCAAAGCAACACGTTGTTGTTCACCGCCGGACAGTTGGACCGGATAATGATCTAATCGATCTCCCAGTCCGACCTGCTCCAAGAGCTCATAGGCTTGCTTTCTTTTTCCGGTTCTTCCTCGCAATTCCAATGGTACTAAAACGTTTTCCAAAGCATTCAGGGACGGGATCAATTGAAAGTTCTGAAATACAAATCCAACTTCCTGGTTTCGAATCTCAGCTAACTCATCTTCCGTCGAGGAGTGCAAAGCATGGTCGTTGAGAAAAATTTCGCCACTGCTCGGTCGGTCCAGTCCAGCACATAAACCCAGCAAAGTGGTTTTGCCCGATCCCGATGGTCCGAGAATGGAACAGCGGCTCCCAGCCTGAATATCGAAAGTCACATCTTGCAGCACATCCACCTCATGGCTCTCCGTGGAAAAGGATTTACTGACGTTCTTTACTTGAAGGATTTTCATTAATTAAGGTTCGCAAGGATTTATTTTTTAATGACTGGCATGCGTTTTGTGAATGAACTTAATCTCATAAGCTCTGTCATGAAGATGCGGTGAAAAGTTTCAATTCAATCATTTGCTTAAGCGTGAGAGCGGTGTGGATGCTCACGCTGGTTACAATGGGGCTCCTCCCGCTCGCTGCAAAGAAAACCATCGTATTCATGGGTGACAGCATCACTGCAGGCTATGGAATCGGAGACGACCAAGCCTTTCCAGCTCTCATTCAGGAAAAGCTGGATGAATTGGAATTAGATTACACGGTGATCAATGCTGGGGTGAGTGGCGAAACTTCAGCAGGAGGATTAAACCGAATCAACTGGCTGCTGAAACGGCCCATTGACATTTTTGTATTAGAACTGGGGGCCAACGACGGGCTACGTGGTCAGATGGTGGAGGCGACTCGTTCCAACCTGATTGAAATTCTGAACCGCGTACGAGAAAAATATCCAGCTGCTGATTTAATTCTGGCCGGCATGCAAGTTCCTCCAAGCATGGGACCGGATTACTCCAGTGCATTTAGATCTATGTTCGGCGAAGTCGCAGACTCCACGGGCGCCCATCTGATCCCGTTTACCCTGGAAGGTGTCGGAGGTGTCGACGAACTGAATCTACCGGATGGCATCCACCCAAATCGAAAAGGTCATCAAATGATTGTTGAGTTGGTCTGGAAACATGTAGAGCCCTTTCTCGAAAAATAAAGCATGGATAGTAGTTATTCCCTGAAACACCGAATAAGCTACTTTCAAGTCGACCAAGATCATAAAATACAACTCGGCGCTGTATTTCAACTTCTCCTGTAGGCAGCCATCCGCCATGCCAATCAAGCGGCAGCAGGAACGGACATTTTGGAAATGAAAGGGGAATTCTGAATTCTCAACCGTGTAGCCTTCAACTCGAAAAATATCCGAGACTTTACGAGGAGGTAACCGTTCATACTTGGGCAAACAAAATGGAGAACGTAACAGGATTCAGGGAATTTCCAATTTTCTGCGGAAACGAGGAAATCGAGAAATTATCCGCCCTATGGCTCTATATAAACCTATGCAAAAAACGTTCGCCAGGATCCGGGATGATATTATGGAAAATTTCGCGGTCGACAACGACGGCAACAACCACGTCAACAACACGACCTGCCTGGAAATGCTTCAGACCGCCCTCTATCACCAAAAATTGGATACACACCCGAGCCAATTACAAATTCAATTTTCCAAGGAAATTCCACCGGATACCGAATACGTGAACGCGGGCATCGAGAACAAAGAAAACGAAAAGGTGTTCAGTATAGGACCAGGCGAAGAAATAGCCGCTACAGGCAGGGTGAGTTGAGCCTACTCTTGTTCCGATCGTGACAGCTGGACGAGCAAGAGGATTCCGGACAAAAAAATCCCGGGCCAGATAACCTGCCAGGGATCTGCTAGGAGATAACTTTTGTTTTGCCGTAAAATCGATCCCAATTCGGGAAAATCGGGGTCGCCTATAAGCCCCAAAAAGGCCAAACCGCTGACTTCAAGCAGGGAAAAAGCGAATATCAATTTCGATAAACCGGATACATCGGGTTTCAGGTTCGGCCATATGGTCCTGCGAAAAAGGTTCCAGGACTGGGACCCCAATACCAGGCTCGCCTGAACGTAGAGTGTTTCTTTCTGATAGAGCCACAATACACGTAGCTGCCGGAAGGTAAAAGGTACATTTCCCAAGGCAGCGGCGATAACCAAAGTTCCGGGGCCTTGTTCCAAGAAGACAAGTAACAAAAGTGCAATAAAAATTACCGGTATGGCCAACCAACCGGACACAAATGAGAGAATGAATTGGCTGAACCAAGCAGGTGCTTTCTGCTCCGCAAACAAAATAAGGGCGGCCAAAGCCAAATTGCCTACTGTAGCCACCAGACCCATTAAAATGGAGTGCCCGGATCCCAGCCAAATGCGACTGAAAAGATCTCTTCCTAAACCATCCACTCCCAAAAGGTGAGAGAAGGATGGGCCTGACAATCGGTTTCCTGTGTAATCTTGGGATAGCGGATCAAGGGGTGTATAAAAAAATCCCACGAATGCCCATAATAGGATCAGCCCAAGGAGAAGTTCAAATAGCCGGGTCCGGTTCATGAACCCCCTTTCTTAATTTTCGGGTCCATGGAAAAAGCGACCGTATCAGCCAGGCACACCACCGCGAATACCAAGAGGATGATGAACAGAAAACCATTCTCGATGACAAAAAGATCCTTTTCCAAAATCGCGCCCACAAGGAAGCTGCCCATACCGGGCCAAGAAAATACTGTCTCGGTCAAAACCGCACCTCCCAACAAAGCTCCGAAGCTGGTCCCCAGCGCGGTCACCACCGGAGCTCCGGCCAGCTTGAGCAAATGCTTTAACCATAGCCGGACTGGGCCAAAGCCGCGTGCCTTGAGCGACATTATCAGATTCCGCGTGATGGGATCCTGCATGCGCGGATGAATGACATTGATCACCACCGCCGCAGGATAAAAGGAAAGGCAGAGAGCTGGTAGAAATAGATGATTGACCACCAGTCCAAACAGATCCCCACGTCCCGCCAGAAGGACATCGAGTATTAGAAATCCTGTTACATGAGGTTTATCATAGGTGTAATCAAACCTCCCCTCTGTGGGGAAGACATTCAACCAAAGGCTTCCAATCACAATTAAAATAAATCCTAACCAAAAAATTGGAATCACAACTCCGATAACCCCTAGACCATGGGATAGTTTACGGAAAATCCACGCTGAGCCAGAGGAGGCAAACAGGGCAATAGGTATACCGTAAAGGACACCCAGAAACATGGCTGACAGCGTAAGCTCGAGCGTTGCGGTTAACCGGGAGAATAAGTCTTCCACTACAGGTCTTTGAGTGATCAGGCTCCTTCCCCAGTCACCCGTCATAAAATTTTCGAAGTAATTAAAGTATTGAGTTAACAACGGGTCGTTCAACCCGAGACGCTCCCGCTCCAAGGCCACCGTTTCCGGATCCGGATTCTTCAATCGAAGAGCAATCGGATCCCCCTCCAACAATTGAATTGCCGTAAACAGCAAAATGCTCGCCCCAATCAGCGCCCCAACCAGCACGCCACACTTCTTCAGGCCATTTACCAAGAACTCCACTAAACTATTGAGTGGCACAAACTGCGCCGGTGACAAGGATTAGTTCATGTGGCCTGAAATAGGTCTCGATCATCTTCGTATGAAGGCAAGACCAATCGATAGGGAACCTAAAGAAGGATCTTCCTTAATCCATTGCTACTTCATACTCAAAACCCGCGAAAGGCTACGAAATCCGGCAGGGCCAGTTCAGCCTATCCGAAAAATATGGCTAATACATAGTGGAGCGGCTTGCTGCTGCCTTATGGTTCGTTAAATGAGAATATCCCCAGGAATAATCACCCATAAAAGAGCCGGATTTCATTATAAGGAAAATTCATTGGGGGCATTGCGGTGGTGTATCGAAAATCAAATTGAATGGCGCGAAATTGATGTTGCCCTTACAGGTGATGGAAGGGTTGTCGTATTTCATGGAGATAATCTGGGCGGGTCTACAAACGGCAGTGGATTAATTGCCACGAAAGACTATGATGAGATTAAACAACTGGAGATCGGAAAAGAAGAATCAATTTCTCTCCCAAGAGATTTTCTTTGCACGGCAAAATCTAAGGTAAAATTACACATAGAATTAAAGGGAATAGAGCATCATAAAATCTGTGAGCTGCAGAAAATGATACAAGATCAAAAACAATTCATCGTATTGCATGATGAAACAAAGTCTACCTGGGGAAAAATACTGGAATGCAACCTATGGATTCTTTTTTGAGAAAATTTACCCGCATCCAGCAGCCTAAGAATTGTAATTCGTATAAAGTCTTCTGGCCCTATTGGTAAGCCTATCAGAACACCACATTTCTTCAGGCCATTTAACAATAACTCATCTCAGCAATTTAGGGTACACCTCACCCTTTTTCTGGGGTTGGACTTCCTAGCCTTTCGAGAAATTTGTCTTTCTCTGGGCGTGATTTGCTAAGAATAACAAATACTGTGTGTTTCAAAAAAATGGCATCCTTTTCTTGTCCTATCCTGTGTTTGATGCAAAAATCTGAAATGGCTACGGATTTGGTGAAAAGAAGAAAATTAATTGTAATGGTATTTTGGCCTACCTAGAGCACCCTTCTTTTAGGCGTCAAAACCAATACAGAGTTAATAATACGCCAACTGAAGAGAACGCGCTGGATACTACTGTGGATTCTTGGTCAGGGATACGAAAATTAGTAAATCAATAATTAAAAACAAGAGGGAGGCCAATAGAAAAAAGTAATTTGCAAAGGAATGCCACGTACTAAATTTAATCGTATCACCAGACATTGGGGGAAGGGGTCAAGATTCATATTCTGAAAAAGCTTATCACTCCAACTTCGGGTCTTTATCGGTGGCGAGGCCGGAGCTGGTGATGGATGCCGATTCCTGGTAGGTTTCGTAGTCGGTGTTGACGCGCCAGAGTTCGTGGCTTTTGCCGTCGCAAATGTTTTCGCTGATCAAGATGCCCATCAAGATGCTGTGGTCCTGATTGTTGTATTTGAATGTTCCATACCGACCGATGGGGATGACATTTTCGAAGTCTTTTAAAAAGGCTTCTATCTTGGATACCGGTTCCTTGTATCCTTTTTTATAAACCGGATAAGACCGAGGAATGCGGATGACCTTGCCTTCGATAATATCTGACTGATCAATCAGTCCTATGGCTTCGAGCTCCTGATCCACTTTTTGGATGATGGTTTCGTCGTTCTCTTTCCACATGGGACCATCGTCATTGCACCAGAGTTCGGAGCATAAAACAGTGTGATCTTTGTCGCTGGTGATATCATCAACCCAATTGTTGTAATTGGTTACCCGGCCAATACCGACATCCGCCGAATGGATATAGAGCCACTGGTCGTCGAAAATGTCTTTTTTGTTCACCAGGGTATATACAAGAATGGTATTCCTGTAAGAGAGTTTTTTCAGCACGTTCCGGATCGGATCTTCAGGTTGGCTGAGAGCCTTAACCAGCAAGGTCAATGGCATGGTTGATATGACAAAATCATACTCGAGTTCCTGACCATTCGCTAATCGTACCCCGTGAGCCTGGCCATCATCGCCACGGATAAAGGATTGAACGCACTGACCCAAATGAACGTGACTCCCCAACTCCTCAATTTTTTCAGCCATCTGGTTGTAGATATATCCGGTTCCCTTGATGGGATAGGCAAACTGATCAGCCAGGGTAGCATGTTTCTTTTGTCCGATACCCAGGATTCCCTTGAGGGCTTCGCCGAGCGATAATTTCCGGATGCGCTGAGAAGCAAAGTCGGAATCCAAGTCCTTACAATCAATGCCCCACAATTTCTCACTGTACGTTTTGAAAAAGATTTCGAAGAGCCGCTTACCGAATCGAGAGATAGTCCAGGACTCAAAATCGTCCTCATCCTTCGATCCTTTGACTTTGGTATAAAGATAGCTGAATAGACAATGGAATCCTTCCATGGCGCCTAGTTTGGCAAGAGCTTCGATGCCCTTCAGCGGATAACCGAAATATTTGCCCTCGTAGTAAATGCGGGTTTTCCGATGCACCATCTTGTATTCATGGCCCACCATCTCGAGCCAAAGCGAATTCACCTTCTTATCCTTGCTGACAAAGCGGTGAGGACCCAGATCTACCTGGTAACCCCATAGAGGAAATGTTTTGCACATGCCCCCAACGCTGTCTGACAATTCGAAGACATCTACCGAGCATCCTTTCTTGGCCAACATGTAGCCGGCTGATAAACCAGCCGGACCACCCCCAATAATACAAATCCGATGGCCCATGCTTATTTAATTAATGTCCTCAATTGATACCAACCATGCCAACATGCGCCCCAGTCATGGCAACGACAATTTTTAGCCGAAAGTTTGTCCCGCTCTAAAGACATTTAGTTACCGCCAGCCGGCTTAACGGGGCCCAAAAATATATCTCCCGTTTTAGCCAGCTTAAATCCTTCGAAACCATTCCGGAAGACTACGATGTCCTCGCCGTGCACCAGGGGAAGCAAAGGCAAATCGCGCCGCCAAAGTTCCAGGACTTGCTCATAAATTTTCTGGCGCTGCTCGAGATCGGAAACTTTCCGGCCTTCAATAAGCAGACGATCCATCTCGGGATCCTTGTAGAAGGCTATGTTGGTAGCAGCACCCATTTTGGCAGCCCAACTGGCTAAATGGATGCTCAGAAAATTATCGGGATCTCCATTGTCCCCATGCCAACCAAGAAAACCAATTTCGTGACGTCCATTTCGAGTATGGTGCAAATGGTTTTTAAAATCCCTCACGTCTATTTCGATGTTAAGACCGACTTTCTTAAGGTCTTCACGAATCAAGGAAGTGATGCTGACCGGATCCGGCGCATAAAGCCGCGGCGCGTTCATTACACTAATCGTGATAGATGTCTCCCATCGCTCCGCATATTTACTTAAAACAGCACGAGCCGCCGCAGGATCAAAGGGAACAGGATCAAATGCTGGAGGCTCCCCCAGCATTCCTTTGGCCATGGGGAAATGAGCCACCTCGCCAAGGCTATCCAAAGCCACCTCAACAAGCTTATCCCGATTGATCGCTTTGAAGATGGCTTCACGAATCTCAGGTTCGCGTATTCGCTTTGATGACTCATTAAAAGCGATATAGGCAAAATTCATACCCGGCTTGTGGAAGACTTCGTAATTTGGATCGTTGAGGAGGGGCTGGATTTCAGCCGGTTGCAGACCATCTAGACCGTGAATTTTTCCAGCCTTCAATTCCAGGAGTCTCACTGCATTTTCGCTGACCGACTTTATTACCAATCGTTCAAAACCGGCAGGCTCCGCCCAATAGTTCTCGTTCCGTTCCAGAATGATAGCCTGATTGGGCTCCCAGCTTACAAATTGGTACGGCCCCGTACCAACTGGGTTGCGCACCAAATCCTGACCGTAATCTTTAAGTGAATTGGGACTGATGAGGTACGAAGTAAACGTAGCCAGCGAGTAGAGCAGCGTGGCGTTGGGTTGACTTAGGTGCAGGCTCAATGTCATGGGTCCGTCAACCGTCACTGATTCCACTTCACTGTACAAATAGTTCCAGTACTGAAAGATGGACCCAGGCAGGTGCCCGGGATGTTCTTTGTCCATTTGCCGATGGAAGGACCAGGCAGCAGCTTCGGCTGTTAGCGGAGTTCCATCGTGAAAAACAATCCCTTCGCGAATCTGAAAAGTTATCGTCAATCCATCGTCGGATACCGAATAGTTTTCCGCCAGCCAAGGTTCCAGATCGAGAGAGCCCGGTTTAAAACGAATTAAGCCTTCGCAAATCTGATTGAGTGTCTTGACGGATTCCCCGTCATCCACATCGCCGGGATCCAATTTCTGAGCGTCACTCCCCCGGGCGTAAAAAAAGGTGCTGGATGGCGAGACAGGCTTATCACTACCACATCCCGCGACAAAGAAAGCAAGGAAAAGCATAAAAAGGGGCACCCAATATTTCATGACACGCGGGGACAAAAGGATTTCAGACCCAGTCGAGAGTAACATTTAGTTCTACCTCCGAATGCAAGCTTTGATGAACGGGACAGGCATGGGCAATGTGCACCATATGTTTTTTATCTTTGTCATCGAAACGATCCGGTATCTTTACAGCGACGTTGAGTTGAGCGATTCTGCGAGGAGTGTCTTTAGACATTATTTTTTGAACTTCCGCCGTCGACCCTTTTAAATTCCAACCTTTCTGTAAGCCTTTAATCGCAATAGTAGTGACAATGCAGGCACCCAATGCCGCAGCGCAAAGATCAGTGGGCGAAAAATATTCGCCTTTACCCATGTTATCAGTTGGTGCGTCGGTTCGAATCACGGTGCCGGATGGGCCATGCACGGCTTGGGTTCGAAGGTCGCCTGTGTATTCCAGATTGATGGTTACCATGTAAGCAGGTTGAAGGATGAGGGCAAAAGGTAGAAGAAGAAAACCACGCCGAATGACAAACCTAACCTGAAAACCGCAACGAGAAGAGAGCCTTAAGGGGCTTCCGGAAACATCTTTTCGAGGGCCTCGTCGATAGCGGATTTTAGCTCTGGGATCCTCGATTCATCAAAGGATCCCGCCACCGCAACACCCATATAAAGATTATTGGAGGACATGGCCGATAAGGAAACCTCAGCTGTATCCGAATTCACTTTTACAAAAGCATGCCCGGCTTTTCTAATGCGGTGAAGGTCTTCGATGACCATTTCCACGCCACCCAAATAGCCGGGAATTTCGTTTACTCCATCAAAAAACTCGCGTGCCTTTTCATCACTTCTCTTGGAAAGCAGCATCATGCCGATACCCGATTGAGTTGCAGGTTGAAGGCGGAGGCGTCCAACCGCATCTTCAGCGGACATGCCAGGCATCAGGTGGTAAAGATAATATACGTTTCGCTCCCACAGCATACCAAAGGCTGTGATCAGGTTCACTTTCCGATGAAGTTCCAAAAGCGGTTTGGTCGTATTGCCGATTAATCCAGAAGAATAGAGGCTTTGAGCGGCTAAAACGTGCATGGCTGGCCCGGGCATGTATTTGGCATTGCGGTTCTGGCGAGCCATGCCCATGTGCGCCAGTGTTTTTAATAGTCGATGGGCTCGAGTCGTTTCCATATTGAGACGACGGGCCAACTCCCGAGCGCCCAAAGGCCCTGGATTCGTCGACAGGATTTGTAGACAGCGGACACCGTCCATCAAACTCCGATTAGGTTGTGCGGGAAGCATAATACTCGGCTCAGTCTGAAGCATTAAAGGCAAGTCGTTGCTATATAATCAACGAAATTGAGCGAGCTGGAAGCCAAAAGTCCCAGAAATAGTGGGGCTTGAACGCTATGCCCACGAAAAGGATATACTTGACTTTTTAGCCAAATTTCGGGTTATTCTCGATCATGCAATACTCGGAAATCTGTTCCAGCAAGCCAACTGTTGTATCGAGCGCTATAGTTGATACTTGCTTCGTAATGGATAATTTCTGGTGGCGGTCTGATCGCTAGGGCCGCTCATCATTGCAAACAGGTTGCGCGGATCCAGCTACAGGACCGCGCTTTTTTGTGCCCAGCCGTGGTCTATTTTCCACGGCTTTTTTATTTCAATTATCTTAAAACCACCTAATTCCAAAAAGATGTCTAAAATCGAATATCAAACCCCGGGGGGTGCGACCGTGATCTGCAGGGTCGAGTCGCTGCCCTATTCGCAGGCGCTGAACGAAGCTTTCGACGCGATCCATCACAATCAGGGAGCCCTGTTTTGCAGTGGCTACGAATACCCGGGTCGATACAGCCGGTGGGATATCGGATTTATTCGCCCACCCGTGGAAATTATAGGACGCCACAGAAGATTCGAAATAAACGCCTTGAACGAACGAGGGAAAAGGATCCTACCTATGATTCGGCAAGCCATCGAGGGACAATCATATATCCAAGCGCTGGATATAGGGCCGGCATCCATGGAAGGTGAGCTGGTGCCCATGCCATCTTATTTTCCCGAGGAAGAACGGAGTAAACAACCAGGTCTGTTTTCCTTGTTACGATCGGTTCGAGAATTTTTTGGATCGGACAGGGATCCTTACCTGGGCCTGTTTGGTTCGTTCGGGTACGACTTGGTGTTCCAGTTTGAGCCGATCAAGCTGAAACATGAACGACCCGAGGATTATGCCGATGCTCACTTGTTTCTTCCAGACCAACTATTCGTGGTAGACCATCGTAAAGAAACTGCCGAAGTGCGTCATTACGATTTCCACATGGGCTCCCATAATACCCATAAATTGGAACGTACAGGAAAACGCTATTCCCTCCCTGAACCCGTGTCTATAGAACTGGAGAGCGACAATAAAAATGGTGAATATGCAGCGAAGGTGAAATTGATTCGTGACGGAACCATACGCGGAGATTTTTTCGAAGTGGTTCTGAGTCAGGTATTCACCTCCGGCTGTCTGGACACCCCAAGGGAGTTATTCGACAAGATTCGGGCTGTAAACCCAAGCCCCTATGAATTTCTGATCAATCTGGGCGACGAACAACTTGTTGGCGCTTCCCCGGAAATGTTCGTTCGGGTCAAAGGAAAGCGAGTGGAAACTTGTCCCATTTCAGGAACAGTTCCGCGGGGCAACGATGCCATTGAAGATGCAGAGCGCGTACTGGAACTCATGACCTCCAAAAAGGACGAGGCTGAGCTCACCATGTGTACGGATGTAGACCGGAACGATAAATCCCGTGTTTGCAAGCCTGGTTCTGTCCAGGTGGTCGGCAGACGTCTCATCGAGGCCTACTCCCGCCTTTTTCACACGGTCGATCATGTAGAAGGAGAATTGCTCGACGGATACGACGCTTTTGATGCACTGTTGTCCCATATGTGGGCTTGCACCCTGACGGGTGCCCCTAAACCAGCGGCCATGCAAAAAATCGAAGAGCTGGAAAACTCTCCACGAGAATGGTACGGAGGGGCCGTTGGGTTTATCGGTTTCAATGGGGACCTCAACACCGGCATCACCATCCGGACCATTCACTTGAAAGATGGGCTGGCCAAGTTTCGGGTTGGAGCCACCCTACTCTGCGATTCAGACCCGGAGGCAGAAGACCGTGAGTGTAAAACGAAAGCCAGCGCATTTCTCGACGTGCTCGCCGGGAAAACGAGGGAATGGGACAGCGGTTTCGAAATACCCCAACGAGCTAGTTTCAAACCGAGGGTATTTTTTGTCGATAACCAAGACTCGTTTGTCCACACCCTAGCGAACTATTTCCGGCAGGCTCAAGCTGAAGTGATCACAATTCGTGCCGGTTTTCCCTTGGAAAAGATCGATTCTTTCAATCCAGATCTTGTGTTCATTTCCCCAGGACCCGGGACGCCGGAAGCATTCAAAGTACCCGAGGTAGTACGGTACTGCTTGGAAAAGGGAATTCCTTGTTTTGGCGTTTGCCTCGGCTTGCAGGGAATGGTCCAGGCCTTTGGCGGAGAACTTGACTTATTGGATTATCCAATGCACGGTAAACCTTCGCAAATTAAGAATAGCCAAAAAGGAATTTTTGAGGATTTCCCGGAAACATTCAGAGCAGGCCGTTATCATTCTATCTTTGCAAAGCGTGACCAATTGCCAGAATGCCTCGAGGTGACCGCTGAAACGGAGGATGGCACCATCATGGGCATTCAGCACAAGGAATTGCCTTATGCAGCAGTCCAGTTTCATCCGGAATCTATTCTCACCTTAAAAGGGAAACTCGGCTTGAAACTGATCTACAACGTCCTTCATTCGCTCCAAAAAACATAGTACCACATGAAGAAGGAACAAAGTAAAGCCATCGGACCGATCATCGGTATAAGCCTGGCGATCCTTGGATTTTTAATTTGGTTGATCTATTTCAAGACACCCGGGGAAACCGACGCTGAATGGTTCGCAAAGCTACCAGCGGTTAATGCAAGCCTGAATGCACTATCAGCCTGCTTTCTGAGTTTTGGGCTACTGGCAATTAAAAGAGGTTTAAAAAAGGCCCACATCGCCATGATGGTTTCGGCCACCCTTTCCTCAAGCCTATTCCTGATATGCTATATCATCTATCACAACTACCAAGGAGACACCCGGTTTCTGGCTGAGGGGTTCATTCGACCAATCTACTTTTTTATTCTCATCACCCATATCCTACTATCCATGGTGGTGGTTCCGTTGGTCTTGTTGACCTTGTGGCTTGCGATTTCGAAGCAATTTACAAGCCACAAGAAAATAGCACATTGGACGTTTCCCATTTGGTTATACGTGTCAGTCACGGGTATCCTCGTTTACCTTATCTTGCATAATTTCAATGCCGCTTGAGATAACGACGGCGGTTTTCTGAAACTAAACGGCCTCCCTGGGGCTTGGGTTCCGAAGACTGCAAAGGAGCAAATTCGTTAAGTTATCCAAACAAATTGAGCCATGGACCCGTTCACATCCAATGAAGTTGCCGGCCTGCGCGTATTGCTGGTCGATGACGAGGTATTCATCCGTGACATAGGTCCGATGCACTATCCGCGGGCTGCACAACTACGGTCGCGTGCGGCGGCATGAAAGCTATATAAAGCTCGTAAGCCTCCATTCCTTCGGGAGCAACCGTTACATGTTAGCCACAAGCCTTAAGGAATTTATGCAAACGACCACGAACAGAAGGTTCATTGTCCATAAAGAATATATGATGGTAAGAGGATGTTGAAAGTTCGGGTGTCCCTTTTTCGGAGCGGTTTATTTTATTTGGAAACATTAAATCGGTGCAGATGCCGAAGAAAAAAGCCGCAAAATCCCTCTTTTTTTATAGCAAATATTTTATCAAAGATCCTGAAAATCCGGCTTGGGCTTAAAAAGTACGCCTCGTTTGTGTAAACAGATGGAAACGTCCTGCTGGATAAAGTCATGGTTAATGTAAAATTCGTTATCAATTTTTATAATACTTTTTCGGTATTTGTCGGAGGGAAAATAATGGGGGCATGATTTCGAGGAGTTCAGGTCAGCCCGGGAAGCCGGTTTATCAATCCAATGTTTTCGAGGATGGGATGAAATAAGAGCCGGTAGCCCACTAAGCGCTGCCCACTTCCTCATTTTTAGTGGTCGAGGACCCGGTTTTTTGAATCTTACAGCAAGGACATTTATCTTGCGATGGATACAGGGCTTGAAATGCTCGTGCCCCTAAACTCGAGGGCTAATCGGAGATGTATCAGGTAACTTTCAGCGAACAAAGCATGAGCGAGCTCAATAAATTGGATACGTTGAGCCAAATGGGTCTGGTAGAAAGCATCACCCAATTAACTCCAAATGACCTCCACGACTTGGATGAACGCCTGGGTAAAATCTCCCGTAAAGGAAAGACCTTCTATCGATTAAGAGCAGATGAATACCGAATCTATTTTGAGGTGAAAAACGACATACTTTTCAGCCACGTCATCCTGGATAAAAACTCGATGGCAGATTTTATTTTTCGAACCAAACTCCCTTTCAAAGAGGAACAGGCAATTGAACAACACCAGTCCTTCTGGCAGTACCTCGAAACCCTGATGAAATAATTTTTAAAATGAGCGAGCCACCAATGGATCCTAAGTATACGGATCCGGATCAAGCCAGTAAGATTTACTTTTTGCCTAACTCGATGACGGCATTCAATTTGTTTTGTGGTTTTGCCGCGGTGATTCGATGTATTCAGGCGCGGTTTACTTCAGAAGAGCTCGGTCGGTCACCGGAGGAACTTTATTCTCAGGCGGTATGGCTGATACTGGCGGCTGTGGTCTTTGACATTCTCGATGGTCGTCTTGCCCGGTTGGGAGGAAGAGAATCCTTGTTTGGCAAGGAATTCGATTCAATCGCGGATGTGGTTTCGTTTGGGGTGGCGCCGGCCCTCATGGTTTTTTTACTGATCCTCTCTCCGGACCATGAAGCCTACTTCCGTCAAATCGGTTGGCTGATCGGATTCATCTACCTGCTTTGTGTAGGCGTTCGCCTTTCCCGATTCAATGTGGTCACCCACCCCTTGATGGAAGAGAGCGAGTTCACCGTATCGAAGGATTTTATCGGTCTACCGGCGCCGGCCGCGGCAGGCACAATTTCATCGCTGGTATTATGGATGAACAAATTCGACGTGCACGGATTGGCCATTCTTTTGCCGGCATTGATGATCCTCATCGCTGTATTGATGATCAGCTCAATTCATTATCCCAGTTTCAAATACATTGATTGGACCACCCGCTTGAAATTCAGAACCTTTGTTCTGATCATTGTGGTGATCAGTATTATCGTGATGATTCGCGAAATCGGTATCACGCTGATATTTATGGGTTACATTTTCTACGGCTTGTTCCTCGATGCGAGAGATCGGTGGAGAAATAGAAATTCAGACGACCCGAATAACCCTGTGAACAGTTGAGGATGTCCTCAGAACAACCAACAATAACTTCAACAAATTGTGAATTGGGTTAGCAACTTTTGTCTAATTGGTCGGTTTGTTGGAAAAGGTTTCTCCCCTTTAAAAATGTCTCCTTAAAGGGGTTACGTAGTTGTTTTATTTATTCACATAGCATAATAATACGAATACTGATTTAATTTACTTTATTTATTATAGCTTCCATTTAATAAACCAAGAACAAGTTCGACCACTTCCATGAAGTTAAAAATCAACCGAGATCATTTCTCCAGTGGCCTACAACAGGTGCTAAATGTCGTAGGAACCCGTGCAACCATGCCCATCCTAAGCAATGTGCTGATTGAAGCCAATGAAGGGTATATCTCTTTGACCACGACAAATCTGGACATGGGTATCCAATGTCGGATTGAAGCACAGGTTGAGACAGCAGGCGGCATCACCCTGCCGGTTCGAAAACTGGCTACTATTATTCGGGAGCTGCCGAATTTGGATGTGGAAGTAGAGTCCACTTCCAGCCACCGCGCGGAAATTTCTTCGGGGGGGTCGGTCTTCAGGATCAATGGAATAGGTCCGGAAGAGTTTCCACCACTGCCCTCCTTCAGTGACGATCGTCAGTTTATCTTATCCCAGGAGACTATAGCGACTATGCTGAAATCGGTTTCCTATGCTCAATCTACCGATGAGAATCGATACATACTAAATGGAGTCTATTTCAATTTTGAGGACGGCAAGCTGACCCTTGTAGCAACAGATGGACGGCGCCTGGCACTTGTAAGCGAAGAAGTCGAAGTTACTGAGGCCAATGCCGGCAAATTGATTCTTCCTGCAAAAACGGTTACGGAGATGCTTCGGCTGCTTGGACAGGCTAAGGAAATCAAAATTTCCTTTAATGACCGCCAGGTAGCTTTTGAAATAAGCACCGACGAGGAGGAGGAAGGGTTGAAAGATCACATCTACCTGGTTTCCAAAATCGTTGAAGGCAATTATCCAAACTATCAGCAGGTTATTCCTAAAGAAACTCATCACCGCATTAAAGTCGGCCGGGAAGATCTGCTGCATTGCATCCACCGTTCGGCCTTGGTCACCACGGACAAAAACAATTCGGTTACAATGAAGATTCACAATGACAAGTTAGAGATTTCTGCTTCCAGCCCAGAATTGGGTGAATCCCATGAGTCATTAGGTGGCATTCCTTACGAGGGATCTGAGGTTAAGATCGCTTTCAATCCACAGTTCCTGATGGATCCGCTCAAGAACCTGACCAAGGATGAGATTTTCTTTGAATTCAAAGACGAATTGAGCCCCGGCGTATTCCGCACACTCGAAAGCTTTCTTTGCGTCATAATGCCTCTCCGGCTAAACTAATAAAGTTCATCCAAATTTCCGAAGACCGTTTTGGAAACCTTTGTGGTTATTCGCAGTCCCGAAAGATACGCTTATGGAATTATTTTCGGCAGATGCAAAATGGTATGACCTGCTTCTTCCCTTCTTGTTTGCAGGAACGCTTATCCTTACCTGGTTAAACGGACGGAAGGCTTCCATTCTCATTTCCATCGTGAACCGCTGGCTTCGGTGGTTTACCTTTTCTCTATTCGCGGCCTATATTTCCTTTTACGCCGAATGGTTTGAGAAACCCTTTTGGGTCCTGTTTAGCATTTTTTTCCTTCTTTGGTTTTTGTGCGAAACCATTTTTCACTGGGTTTCTATCGGGGCCCTGAGCAAAAGCACTTACCCTTTGTTTCCAAATTTCGTCGAAAATCCGAAAGGCGAGGAGTGGCCGGCTCAAAAACGGTTTTTATCCATCCGCCGGTGGTTGAAAGATAACAAATTTAATTCTGTTTGCACCTTGAAGGCGGAATTGATTCCGCAAATTCAGCTGCGCATGCATGTGTTCCAAAGCGAGGACGAGAAGATACGAATTCAGTTATTGTTTATTCCGCAGCGTTCTGGAGCTGTTTCGCTCTGCTTCACGATTCTTTCCCAGACCGTAGATGGATCGCGATTTGTGACGGACAATATGTACCTGCCTTTTGGCGGCTTCTATCCTGAAAACTGGTATTTGGACCGTCGGCCTCTCAATAGGAGCCTGCCGCGGATGTACCGGAATCATTTGCGGCGCATCGAAAATACGAAAGAGGTCTTTGTTCCATGGGAGGAAAATCCTGTTGAGGATGCCAATGACCAGAAAACTATCTTGGAGCGGGTGAACACCGAGATGGGATTTCTCAATCCGATCGCCATACGCGATGAGTACGGAAAAATTTCATGGGAAGGCCGCTATCGTGTCTGGAAAGAAATTTGGATGCTCAACTATTTTGGCAAAGCATTCAGCTACTAATTGAAGCCACTACCCACCGATATAAGACATCTCCACTTTTCGATCTTTTTTGCTCAACTGGTGCCGAATTTCGGAATAGCGGTCGTCCCTGTCTCGCCACAGTTCGGCTAACTTATGTGTGAGTTCATCATCAGATACTCCCGAGCGTATGGCCTTCTTGAAATCCGTTCCGAAGGCGGAGAACAAGCATTTGTAAATTTTTCCGTCCGCTGACAGCCTGGCTCTATGACAGTCGTGGCAAAATGGATGTGAAATAGAGCTGATAATTCCAATTTCACAGGACCCGTCAGTGTATCGGTAGCGTTTGGCAACTTCTCCCCTATAGCTTGGATCGAGTGGCTCCAGCGGTAATTGAGCTGAGATAACTTCCACGATTTTTTGGGCAGGAAATACTTGAGATGCATTCCAATCATTGCAATTGCCCACGTCCATAAACTCGATGAATCGCAGGGTGATGCTTCTTTTTTTGAAGAAGGTTGCCATGGGCAGGATATCCTGATCGTTCACGCCTTTTTCGACCATCATGTTGACCTTTACGGGCAAGCCTGCTTTCAGTGCGGCGTCTAACCCATCCAATACACCTTGGACTGATTTTCCCCGACCATTCATTCGCTTGAAGGTTTCCTCATCCAGTGAATCCAGGCTCAGGTTGATACGGGTTAAACCGGCCTCCTTGAGCTGATCGGAAAAACGCGGGAGTAGCCACCCATTGGTTGTCAGGGCAATATCCTGAATACCTCCAATTTTTGAAATACCACTAACGATTTCCACCACTTCCTTTCGCAGCAAAGGCTCGCCTCCGGTAATTCGTATTTTGGCCACACCCAGCTTTCTGGCGGCCTTAACCACCCTCAATATTTCTTGGGTGCTTAACAGCTCCTCCTTTTTCAGGAAGGCGTAATCTTTTCCGAATACAGCAGCAGGCATGCAATAAGTGCATCTGAAATTGCATTGATCCATCACCGAGATACGAAGATCTCTCAAGGTTCGGCCGAGCTTGTCCTGCGTGTTTTTCATTTAGGGTAATTGACGACTTTTACAGATAATGGCCTTTAGGTAAAAATATTTATTCCAAATTAGATTTCCCTGCGTCAGCCTGAATTTTACTTATTTAATGCGCACTTAGGATGGATTTATTACTGCCCAGCGATGCTGAAAAGATCATTGAAAGTCACATAGTTCTGTTGGATTCGGAAACTGTTGCCTTTGACCAGGCCTACGGCCGCACCCTTCGTGAACCCGTTTTAGCCGACCGGGACTTTCCTCCTTATGACCGGGTGATGATGGACGGAATCGCTATGAACATGGCTAGTTGGAAGGGTGAAGCGATGCAGTCTCTCGGCGTGCAGAGAGCCGGTGTTGATGCCATGGATTTAAGAGAGGGTGCATTTTGTTTCGAAGTGATGACCGGAGCGGTTCTTCCATTTGGAGCCGATACTGTGGTGCCGATCGAACAAGTTACCGAATCAGGGGGATCGTTTTCTTTGGTTGAGAGTAACTTTCCTACCGAAGGACAATTTGTGCACCGGCAAGGCTCAGACCAGAAGGCCGGAGACCTGCTTCTAGCGGAAGGCACTTTGTTGGGCGGCAAAGAAATTGCCGTTCTGGCTACTTGTGGTTATGCTGAAGTATCAGTAAGCCAGATACCCAGGATCATAATATTATCTACCGGTGATGAACTGGTCGAAGTGAATGAAACACCAAGCCCTTTTCAAATCCGGAAGTCCAACGTGTACGCTTTGGAAACAGCCTGCAAGAACCTGGGAATCCCGGTTTCAATCCGACTCGATCATCTTCCTGATGATCAGGCCACAATAGCCTGTCGGCTTGCTAATGTCCTCAACGAATCGGATTTGGTTCTCTTTTCAGGCGGGATATCAAAGGGCAAATATGATTTTTTGCAGGAACTACTGGTGGACGCTGGTGCAACCAAGCATTTTCAATGGGTGAAACAAAGGCCGGGCAAACCGCTCTGGTTTGGAACCACGAAAACCGGGACTGTCATATTTGCTCTGCCCGGCAACCCGAACTCCACCCTCACTTGTTTTTACCGTTATGTTTCCGATGTCACTCGTACGATGGCTGGACTTGGGAAACGGATTCCGGAATCGGGCCAGCTCGCTGAGTCCGTTAAATTCAATCCTCCGCTTTCGTTGTTTCTGCCGGTTCGATCACGGCGTTCCCCAGAAGGTAGCCTTCATTTCGATCCGGTTGCGACCCAAAATTCCGGTGATTTGGCAGGTTTGATAGCGAGCGATGGTTTTATAGAATTGCCTGCTGAACAAAATGAATTTTCAGTGGGTTTTTCTGCTCCATTTTATCCCTGGTAAATAATATGACTGAGTTTTCACATCTCGATGATCAGGATCGACCCAGCATGGTTGACATCTCTGAAAAAGTTGTGACCCACCGCACAGCTGAAGCTGAATCGATTGTGCAACTGGATGATACTGTTTTTTCCCAACTCGATTCCGGTGAAATTCAAAGCAAGAAAGGGCCTGTTTTTCAGACGGCGATAATGGCCGGTGTAATGGCTGCCAAAAAAACGAGTGATTTGATACCTCTCTGTCATCCGCTTCCGCTTAATAATTGCCAGATTACGGTCGATCCCCGGGAAAACCAGCAAGTCCGTATCTGCTGCTCTGTTTCCACGGATCACAAAACCGGGGTTGAGATGGAAGCACTGACTGGGGCCTCCGTTGCCGCATTGACCCTTTATGATATGTGCAAGGCGCTCTCCCGCGATATTGCTATTCTTAAAACCCGGCTGATATCCAAAACCGGAGGTAAGAAGGATTACCGGGCTGGTTAATTATGACCATTCAACTTTATTACTTTGCCATTCTCCAAGACCAGCGCGGGCTCAGTGAAGAACAGCTGGAATTAGAATCCCAGACCGCAGGAGACCTTTATGATAAGTTAAAATCTTTGCACGGATTCACTCTTAGTCAGGATGCGCTTAGACTGAGTGTCAACCAGCAGTTTGTAGGCTGGGATACTGTCATCCACGATGGAGATGAAGTGGTGTTTATTCCGCCGGTTTCCGGTGGTTAAATCAGGTTCGGTAAAGGGCGTTTATTTTGATGTAGTTTTCGGTCAAATCGCATCCCCAAACCATTACTGCGGAGCTTCCCAAGCCAAGGCTAACCGCTATACGGATTTCTTCAGTTTCCCTTAAGTAGGCCTCCACACCTTCTTCATCAAATTCGGAGGGCGCTCCCTTTTCAAAAACGCAGATTTCACCGAAAGAAATTCGAACCCTTTCCGGCTGAAGGCGCTCATCAAATGTTTTTCCCAACGCCATTGCGACTCTGCCCCAATTTGCATCGGCGCCATAGACGGCGGTTTTCACCAGAGGAGAATTCACGATCGATTTTGCCATTGTTTTGGCCTGTTCCTCATCGCAGGCTTCCGAAACAACCACCTCAATCAATTTAGCGGCACCCTCTCCATCCGCCACAATCTGCTTGGACAGTTCAATAGCGGCTTCGGTAAAGGCCGATTCGAATTCAATAAAATCGACTGCACCTGCTTGACCATTTGCCATGATGGCAACTGTATCGCTAGTGCTCGTATCGGTATCAATGCTCAATCGATTGAAGGACCGGTCAACCACCCGCTTGAGCATGGGCTGTAATTCGGCATTGGAAATTGTGGCATCGGTTACCCAGAATGAGAGCATGGTCGCCATGTTCGGTTCGATCATACCCGCTCCTTTGGCTATGCCCAAGAGAGCGGAATTGCCAACCTGTTTTCGGACTAACTTGATTTTGGTATCGGTCGTCATGATAGCCTCGGCTGTCGCATCCCAGTTGTCAGGACCTAACTCGGATTTGCATCCTGGAATTGCCCTCAGAATTTTATCCATGGGAAGCTGAACTCCAATAATGCCCGTAGAATTGGGGAGTATCAAATCGGGGTCGATATCCAGTTCCTGACCCATTGTTTCCATTTCCTGACGTGCGTTTTGCAGGCCTTCAGAGCCGGTTGCCACATTTGAAATTCCACTGGTGATAAAAAATGCCTGGGCTTTGCCTGATTGAATGAGCTCTCGGCCAAGAGTCACAGGAGCACCGCAAAAGGTACTGCGCGTAAAGACCGCTGCAGCCTCCGCTTCGTTTTCCGAAAAAATCAAAGCGAAGTCCTTATCCTTTTCTTTTATCCCGATGTTTTTCCCGAGACAGCTAAATCCCTTTGGTGTCATGTGAAATTAGATACAGGGTTATTAGTCTTCCGACCGTCTGACAATCACCACGAGTGAATCTCGCAAATTAATTGGAATTACCGTACGGCTCATCCAGGCAAAGGATGGAATCCTCAGCCACTTGGGAAAGTAAAGCATAATCCTGACCCAAAGGTATTCTACGGTGAAGTACCAGCCTGGTCTTTTTTGATCGATAATTTCTAAGCCGGCGTTGTCACAGGCCATCCGCAGTGTCTTTTTATCAAAATAACCAATATGGGCCACCCGGTAATGCCACCACTTCCTTCCCAGTATCCTGCCAAAAAACGATTTGCAGTCTGGCGTGACAACCATGGCCATTCCATCAGGCGTTAAGTGATTTCTGATCTGGACCAAAAGATCGATGGGTTTGAGAACATGTTCCACTACGTCGATGAGTGCGATCGCGTCAAATTTCTCTGTTTCCGAAATGTCATCCAGCGTCCCTCGAATTACCGATAAGTTTCGGCTTGATGCCTGCTGCTGCAGCCATTTGGAAGGTTCTACTCCTGAAGCCTCGTAGCCCATCTTCAGCGCTTCTTCGACGAGCATCCCAATTCCAGAACCTACATCGAGCAGCCGACCGCCAGGTTTAAATTTTGCGAAGCGTCTTAGATTGGCGGCTGCCTGCAAGGACCGTTCCTTCCGTCCGGCTTCGTAGCCCGGATCTTCAAGTTCTTCATAGAAGGATAAAACTTCTGTCAGGTTGTTACATTGCCTAAACCCACAAGAATTGCATTCGAAGATGGCGCTAGTTTGTCCGTACGCGGCATTAGTGATGGCAAAGCAATCGCTGTCTAGCCCATCTGGTATGTAAGTGGGCCATTTCAAGCGTGTTGCGTTATCGCAGATACGACAATTCTCAGCAATTTCTTCTTCCATTTTTGCTTACCAGCGCAACCGGTTCGTTTTGAATCCTGCCAGCGCTTCCTGAAAGATTAGAGCAAAGAGCAGGGGGATAAATACGAGTGCCGGGAAAATGCTTCGAATTTCAATAATCCAAGAAGATGCGTCTGATATTGCCAGGAGCAGCATTCTACCGCCAATGATTGTCAGAATGAATAATATCCACCTATAGAAGTGACGTTGGCGAGCATGAGGCTTGAACAATGCATAACGCATGATCAGTAATCCGATCGCGGAAATTCCTAAAAACAAGTGGAACTTGCCGTGGTGACGCCATAGCCATTCCTGAATAGAATCCTGGACTTTGAAATCGCCTTTCCCGGTTTTCAGCTCGTCTACCGTTATCGCTAATACCTCATTGTCATCGTTTATATGTACTTCTGGTCCTGTTTTTAATAAGCGATTTGCTCTTAGAAACATTGATTTTCCATCTGAGGTATAGAAGACAACATTTACATTCCAATCTGTATAATCCGCCTTTGGGAGCGTAATAGAAAATCCCGTGTTCAAAGGGACGATCTTGTCTGAATGTGCTGCCTTAACGTCGGGCCTTGGGCCAATCTCTGTGGTTGAATCTAGAATGATTCCATTTTGATCGTGTACCTCAATATGGGTAATTTGCTTTCCATCCACAAAAGCCCATCCGCGTATCCAGGCCACCTTTCGGTAGGCCAGATGGTGACGCCTGTTTGCCACTTCATCATAGGCATCCAAAGTAGAAAATACTTCATGGCGCGGGTAATATATACGCATGTCGGTATCTTCGAGCGGTTCAAAAGTAAGTTTGAGAAGCCTCAGGAAACTCGCTGGCATTCGTGGCAAGTAGTCGGATAATTCAGGGTCGATGAAACTGCTGAATACAAACCGTTTCTCAAGTTTTCCATCTCGGAAACCATTGCTGAGTTCCTCCCCTACCTTTTCGTAAAACTGGCGAGCGGTTAAGGCATCCTTGTGGATCCCTTCTTCCATGGCGGCTTCTCGAAGTGCAAATACAAAGAGCCCACCTCCAATTTCACCTGTATCCCTGGACATGTGGTTGGTAGCTACTATCCATCGTGGCCCTACCCTTCCCGAGAGGGCCTCCTTGATGGTAGCCAAAGTTGGACTCACTTCATAAGCTTTTTCTAAGGACTCCTGCTCCAGCGGAACAAAGGGTTTCGGTTTTTCCGGTTTAATCCTGAGCAAATTCCGGTGAACCTTTTTGAAAGCAGGGTCGTTGAATTCATGAGTAATAAACAATCCATGGATGGAATAGTTCAGGGTTCTGGTTGCTAATCCAGAAATCATTATCGGCCCTAAAAATCCTAGGAGGATCCAGCCTACCTGCATGCCTACCACCTTCTTTTTCGGCAATTTCCTCTTAAAAACCCAGAACAACACCACGAAGGCGAACAGGAATAGAATTACCAGGATGGACTCTTCGCGTGTATAATAAATCAGGGCTACCGTTACCCCAGTTGGAAGGAGTTGGTACCACCGGATGGCGACCAGCCTTTTGTTGGCCAAGGGAATGAGCTGCCCAATCAAAATGAGTATTAGGCATGCATAGAAACCTTCCCTCAAGGTTCTATTCGCCAGCAGTAACCAGCCGGGATTGTGAATGATGAGGATAAAGGTAATTCCTGCCAAGGCGGCATTGATCCCATTTTTGCGAAAACGATTCAAAACGAAAAAAGTACTGCCACAGAGCAGGAGTTCTTGGACTATTTTTAGGGGAATTTCGGAAACGTTGACTAAAGCCAAAAACAATGGCCAAACCGGAGGGCGCAGTAACGTCCAAGCGTTGTATTCGGCCCACCAATACCAGGACTTTGCCATCAATACATAATTCAGATCATCCGCGGGGCGGTAGAAAGGTTCGATCTCTTCTCCAATGACCAGCCAGTACTTAAATAGAAACCCTGCCGCGGCTATGAAGTAGAACGTATTCTTATTTTTCAAAAACTGCCGGAGCGGTTTGGGTATCATGAAAGCAGGATGAGTTGAGGCCTTTCCTTTGCGGAAAGCAGGGTTCGGTCTTTTATGCAGACATAAAATGGACCTGATTCCAATACTTTCTAAAAAGCTTGCCGGAATAGTGGTCAGGCGTGAAATTTTTGGGGTCAAATGTTTTCCATCGCCTCAGAAGCACTCGATTTGAACAGGCTTGCCGAAGAATTCGCACACCCTGCCGCCGGTGCATTTGTTACTTTCGAAGGTCGTGTCCGCAATCACAATGAGGGTGAGCAGGTTGCTTCTCTGGACTACCAAGCTTATGAAGCCTTTGCGGTAGCAGAAGGATCGAAAATCATTGAGGAGGCCATCGAGAAATTTGGGTTGCTGGAGTGCCGCTGCACCCATCGAGTGGGCCACCTGGATATCGGTGATCTCGCTGTGTGGGTAGGCGTAGCAGCTCCCCATCGAGCTGATGCCTTTACTGGGTGTTGCTACGTCATCGATGAGGTAAAAAAGCGAGTGCCTATTTGGAAAAAAGAAATACTTGAGACTGGTAGCTCCCACTGGGTGGCCTGCCACGAGGAAGGCGCACCAAGTGGGAAATAATTTGGTAGCAAGGCGGGCATTTGCGAAGCCGAAGCATGGATTTGAATTGGTTGGCTTCGGCCTTGCCTTGTTGAAATCCCTCTGGTTGTTTTCTCCTTCCATTTCAAGCACGATCTAGAATATGCCTGAAGATTCATCTGATATCGGCCTGATCGGCCTCGCAGTGATGGGCCAAAACCTAGCTCTGAATATCGCAGATCACGGCTTCAAAGTTTCCGTCTACAATCGGACAATCTCCAAAATGGTGGAATTTGTCGCTGCAAATCCCGACACCCCGGGTGGTTTGGTGGGCCAAGAGACCCTGGAGGAATTTGTGAATTCTCTTAAAGGTCCGCGCAAAATCATCATAATGGTCCAGGCCGGAGGTCCTACGGATGCGGTTATCGATGGCCTTATTCCACTGCTTGAAGAAGGGGATATCATTATTGATGGCGGTAACTCCAAATGGACGGATACGATCCGCCGTGAAAAGCACCTCAAGGAAAAGAACATTCGTTTTGTGGGGTCCGGCGTATCCGGAGGCGAAGAAGGCGCGCGCTTTGGGCCATCACTGATGCTTGGAGGCGATCCTGAATCGTGGAAACTTTTGCAGCCTATCTGGCAAGCCATTGCTGCGAAGGTGGATGCCGAAACCGGGAAACCGTTGGAAGGTGCAGAACCCGGCAAGCCAGTCGAAGGAGGGCTCCCCTGTTCTGCCTACATTGGTCCGGACGGTGCCGGACATTATGTCAAAATGGTGCACAACGGCATCGAGTACGGCGATATGCAGGAGATCTGTGAAGCTTATTTGCTCATGAAGAGCCTGCTCGGCATGGAGGCGTCTGAAATCGGTCAGGTCTTTGCTCGATGGAATGAGGGCCGTTTGGATTCCTTTCTGATCGAAATTACCGCCGACATTCTGCAGCAAAACGATCCGGTCACGGGAAAAGCCTTTGTTGATATTGTCCTTGATACCGCAGGGCAAAAGGGAACTGGTAAATGGACCTCGGTTAGCGCTCTGGATATGGGCGTTCCAGCTCCGACCATTGCCGAAGCTGTCTTTGCTCGTTGTGTGAGTGCGGTCAAAGAGGAGCGGCTATTTGCCTCCGAGATCCTTAAAGGTCCGGACTCAGATTTTGATGGTGACAAAGAGGTATTTATTGAAGCGATTCACGATGCCCTATACTGCTCCAAAATTTGTTCCTATGCTCAGGGCTTTCAGCTCATGCGGGAAGCTCAAAACGAATACAACTGGATTTTGAATTTTGGCGAGATTGCCCAAATATGGCGCGGCGGATGCATCATCCGAGCCCGCTTCCTGCAAAAAATAACGGAAGCCTACGAGCTCGATTCAAATCTCGCCAATTTGCTTCTGGATCCTTACTTTAACGAAGAGATCCAGTCGTCACAGCTAAATTGGCGCAAGGTGGTTGCAAAAGCAGCTGAACAGGGCATACCCACCCCCACTTTCTCATCTGCTCTCGCCTACTATGATAGTTACCGCCTGGCGCGCCTGCCAGCGAACCTGCTTCAATCGCAGCGCGACTATTTCGGTACACATACCTACGAGCGGGTTGATCAGCCTGGGGGCCATTTTTATCATCTCGATTGGCCAAAAGATCCACGTCCACAATACGACGTTTAGCCGAACCGATTGCTGAGGGTATTTACTTACAAGAAAGCCTCGGCTGCCCGACAGCCAGGGCTTATTGATTGGCCCTATTGCTACCTAGCCAGAGCAGTTTAAATATTCCCAGCCAATGTAACAAAAAATAATTAAACTGCTCTGGCCCAAGCCCGATCTCATTTTTCAATGTCAATAAGCCCATCTTGTGTGCGTAGTTATGCACTCCCCCGAAATATTCATAGTGCCAGGGAGTAACTTTAGCACGGGTTGGTTTTAGGATTACGGAGTTTGTGTGACAATGCCGTGAACAAAATCGCAATAATCGGGTGGAATGGCCGACGCACATTCTGCTATGATGCATCAAGTGAACCAATACCAGCAAATAGAGTCTATCATCCAGCACCTGGGAGACCATTTTCAGGATCAGCCCAATTTGGATGAACTTGCCCGAAAGGCGGGACTGAGCCCTTATCATTTTCAGCGGGCCTTCAAACGGTGGGCTGGAATTTCTCGAAAACAGTTTCTCAAGTGTTTAACTCTTGAATACGCAAAGTCCCGTTTAGCCGACGACGAATCTGTGTTGGAAGTCTTTATAAACAGTGGGTTATCCGGTCCGAGCCGGTTGAAGGCAATAAGCGCATAGTTGTCTCTTGATTTGTCCTGTTACCGATTGTCGAAGCTACGTAAATACCGCTACGGGTTAGTTGACAGTGACTTGATTCCTGCAGGAACCGGTGGTCTCAAATCCTGAAATGTTTGCCAGAATTGTATTCGCGATATTGTTTAAGACTTTTTGGTAAAGAAAGCTTGGTGCCGGTTATAAATACATTTGGAAAGGTGGTCAGCCTCATGACAGTTCGTCATTTATGATTTGGGTAGACAGGTCTTCGAAAAATAATTTTTCCACCTCCTCATAAACATCAATTCCAAGGTGTCCCAGCTTGCTTGACTTGAGGGCTCTTTATATTGCAGCCGTATCCACCAATGCACAAACGGCTTCAAAGCAGGAAAACTAATGGCCAAGCTTTGCGTTGGCCCAATCAAAGAGTTCCCGGTCATATTTGCGGTTGCTGGAGACTGCAATTTTCATGGTTTCCCCTGGTTCCAATGCAAAAGGGCTTGGTTTTTAGAATCGGCAACATTAACTTAAACCTTTTACCAGAGAAAACCGGTATGACCAAAAGAATAATCATCCTTCACTTTGCTTTAATTATTTTGTTGGCCGGACCTGGGAACGTTTTGGCTAATCCTGATTGGACTGATATTGCTGAAGCAGATCTGAACCTCATGGGCAATTATGTGGGCGAATGGTACAATGCGCCGGAAAAGTCTTACCAGCTGATCAACCCTGCACTTTCCGCTCAGGTTATTAATGTGGACGTGGGTGTTTACGATGTGCGTTTTCTGCAAAACCTCGACCGCAGGGCGGAAGATTATTATTCTGCTCGAGGCGTGCTTCTCGAAAATGGCAAGCTAGTCCATGAAACTGCTGGCTGGATTTTTGAGGTCGATGATGAGGGGCTTTACGGAATTGGATCCATTTACGGAAAGCAAGCAAAGTTCAAACTCAAGCGAGTGAGTTTAGAATCGCCTACTTTGGGCAAAAAAGCGCCCGAGGGAGCAACGGTGCTGTTCGATGGTTCCAGCTTCGATGCCTGGATTCACGCAGATGGTCGGCCACTCACTTGGACGCTGACTGAAGAAGGCTACATGGAAGTGAATCCCAGCAAGTACCATAAAGATGCCAAACCACCCGTTGGTGGACCTATCATGACCAAAGAGTCCTTCAAGGACGTGCGGTACCACATGGAGTTTCGCTATCCGGTAGAACCTGGATTAGCCGGGCAGGCGCGTGGCAATAGCGGGGTCTTTTTCCAGGGAAGTGATGTATCCATCGCCTTTGAGGTACAGATTCTGAATAGCTATGGACTTGAAGGCTATTGGAATGAATGCGGCGCGCTCTACCGTATGGTGGGCCCTAAGGTAAACGCCGCACGACCACCTATACAGTGGCAAACCTACGATGTGGAATACAAAGCTGCGCGCTTCAAGGCTGGGGAGCTGGTTAAACGCCCGCGCATAACCGTATGGCACAACGGTGTGCTTATCCACCACGACCAGGAAATTTTCCATGGCACACAGCATTACCAGGCTAATCGGAGCAATCTTCCGCCGCAGGAGCCCGGTCCAATTTCCCTTCAGGACCACAGCAATCGTATACAATTTCGCAATATTTGGATCGAACGATTGGACTAATTCCCTAAACCCTTTCGCCTTCCACTTATTGGATGGGAGGCTTTTTTGTGTATAATCTATCGTGTAGCAGCTTTCTTTTAAGCTAAAAAATGAGCATTATTTAGTTGCAAAAGAAAATATTGGGCTTTGATTGAGGTCTTATGAGTTCGGAAGTAATCAGCATGCCCTCCTTTGATTTCAGTATCTTACGCGAAATTAGAAAGCGATCGGGAATGACCTTGAACGACCTTTCTGAGAAAAGCGGTGTTTCCCTAGGGGGAATTTCCAAATTGGAACGGAATCAAAGCCAGGCGGAGGTGAATACGCTCTTCAAAATTGGCCGGGTGTTTGGAATGAGGGCCACAGACATTCTCACCTTAGCCGAAGCTCCGCTTTCCAGCAAAAAGCGATCCAACGAATATTATTCTGATGGATTTCAGCTTCAATCAGTTCGTTACGCCAAGGCCAAGTGTATTATGGCCAGCACGAAATCGGGAGCCAGAATTTCCAAACCCGATGTACACCACGATGACCATGAGATCTGCTGGGTGTTAAAGGGCGCAATTCGACTGATCCTGCCCAAAGAATCTCACGACCTAAAGGCCGGGGAAAGCATTCAATTTGATGCGATCCAAGAACACTCCTATGAGGCTCTCAAAGACAGTGAGATGATGATCGTGCACTTGCTGAAAGACAAACGCTTTTAAAATGAACGGTCCGCCAGATTCAATGAAATGGCTTTAAAAATTAAACAGGAAAGTAGAATGATCAGCGAAGAAGCCGCCTGTTGGCATTTGAATTTCATTCAATCCTGTCGCCCACAAGCGCGACTAGCTGCGTTGAATCTTTGGAAATCTTTCGGTTATGCACAAACATGCACTCTATCCCGATTTTAGGCTTCGCCTTGCTCCTCATCACTTCTGGGCTTCTTGGACCGTCCATTTAAACACCGAGTATGAAAATTAATACAGCAATATTACCTGAGGATCTATCTTCCGCCCTCTCGCGCTTCTGGGCGTTATCGGGCCAAAAAATTGAGTCTATAGAAAACAATTACGACTTCGGAAGCGGGTCTCCTGTATTTACCCGAGATGGAAATTATACGGCAATGGGGTGGACGGAGTGGACTGAAGGATTTGTTTACGGGTCTTATTTTTTGCAGTTCGATGCTACAGGCGATGATAAGTTTCTTGAGATTGGAAAGAAACACACCGTCGGCCGTATGGCCAGCCATGTAAGCCATATTGGAGTTCATGATCATGGCTTTAATAATTTAAGCTGCTATGGTAATTGGTTGCGTATGATTCGAGAAGGCAAAATTGAAGGAACAAAGGGGGATATCGATTTCTGCGAACTTGCCTTAAAGGTCAGTGGAGCCGTGCAGGCATCCCGTTGGTCAAAAACGCATGAGGGGGGTGGATACATTTATTCCTTCAATGGTCCGCATAGTTTGTTTGTGGATACGATTCGCAGTTGTCGGATTCTCATGGTGGCTCACTTTCTTGGACATTCCCTAATGGGAGAAAACGATTCCCCCGTAAGCTTACTCCAGCGAGCGGTTCAACATATCACTTCAACCGCTAAATATAACATATTTTATGGTGAAGGACGGGACAGCTACGACGAGTGGGGACGTACCGCACATGAAGCAGTGTTTAACACCAACGATGGTCGATTTCGGTGCCCCAATGCCCAGCAGGGATTTAGTGGACTCACTACTTGGACTCGCGGTTTAAGTTGGGCCATGGTGGGATTTTCTGAAGAACTCGAATTCATAGAAACACTTGAAGACAAATCCTTTGCCGACTTGGGTGGCAAGGAAGCTTTCAAGCAAATTTGCTTGAAGGGCGCAAAGGCAACTTGTGATTGGTTCATAAAAAACACGGCCACTGATGGCATCACTTACTGGGATGGTGGAGCACCTAATTTGCATCGATTAGGCGATTGGAGAAACGAAATTTCCAACCCATTCAATGGCTGGGAACCTATCGACAGTACGGCCGCTGCAATTGGGGCTCAGGGGCTCCTGCGTTTTGGTCGTTATTTGGGCTTAGATTCCGAGGACGGGCAAAAATATTGGCAGGCTGGATTGACATCCATGCAGTCTCTTTTGACGACACCTTATTTGAGTGAAGATGAAAATCATCAAGGCCTTTTGCTGCATTCCATTTATCATCAGCCAAATGGTTGGGATAATATTCCGGAAGGCCAGAAAATTGCTTGTTGCGAATCCAGCCTTTGGGGCGATTACCATATCCGTGAAGCGGCTCTTTATTTACAGCGAATTATCAATGACGAACCTTACTACACTTTCTTTGGATGCCTGTAAGTCTCGATAAGTTGTGTATTCACACAATAACTACTAAGTCATGGAATTTGGAAACGGCTACTAAAAAATATTCTGCCTCGGGTGTAAAAGGAATTTCCATTTGGTTGGACTCTGCACATGCCTATAAAGGCGGCATCAAAGCAGCCGGAGAAATGGTGCGCAGTGAAGGTTTGGATATTGTGTCTTATGTGCGCGGTGGTTTCTTCCCGGCCTTGGAGTTATCCGATCGGCAGAAGGCCATTGATGAGAACAAAATCGTTATTGACGAGGCTGCGGAGTTGAATGCACCGCTAATCGTTTTGGTTGTAGGGGCAACACCAGGGCAGTCCTTATGTGAGTCGAGAAGACAAATTGCCGATGGAATTGCCGCAGTATTACCGCATGCTGAGGCGGCTGGGGTTAAGCTCGGCATTGAACCGCTGCATCCTATGCATGCTGATAGCCGAAGTGCAGTCTCTACGATGGCCCAAGCCAATACTATGTGCGATTCAATTGACCATTCTCACCTCGGAATCGTTTTGGATGTTTACCATGTTTGGTGGGATGATCAGCTGGAGGAGCAAATACGAATTGCCGGTGAGAAAGGTCGGCTGTTTGCATTCCACATTTGTGATTGGAAAAACCAACCGGAACACCCTTTGAACGATCGTGGGCTTATGGGAGAAGGTGTTATCGACATCCCTCAAATTCGTTCATGGGCCAACGAGTCCGGATTTTCCGGATTCGAAGAGGTAGAAATATTTTCCAACAAGTATTGGGCCATGGATCAGGACGAGTACCTGGAACTCATTAAACAATCTTTCCTACAAACAGTTTAAAAAGGGAATCACATCTATGAAAACACACACAGTAGGAATCATTATGAACGGTGTTACTGGCCGTATGGGCACGAACCAGCACCTGATGCGCTCAATCGTCGAAATTATAAAACAAAGCGGCGTTCAGGTTAGCTCGACGGAATCCATCATGCCGAATCCCGTTTTGATAGGTCGCAATGAGGTGAAGCTGAAGAAGCTTTCCGAAATGTCCGGAGTCGAAAAATGGTCAACCGATCTGGAAAAATATATGAATGATCCTGAGTATCCGATCTATTTTGATGCACAAAGCACCTTGCGTAGAGCGGATGCGGTAAAAGCTGCGGCATCTGCTGGAAAACATATATACTGCGAAAAACCTACCGCCGTAGACACTGCAACCGCTATTGAGTTGCACAAATTTTGTGAGGACAAAGGAGTAAAGAGTGGAGTTGTCCAAGACAAACTTTGGCTACCAGGATTGGTTAAGTTCCAGAGAGCGGCCTCCAATGGATTTTTAGGGCGCATTTTTGCGGTAACAGGGGAGTTTGGCTATTGGGTCTATGAAGGAACCACTATTTCATCCCAAAGACCTTCCTGGAATTACCGAAAGGAAGATGGTGGAGGCATGATGATCGATATGCTCTGTCACTGGCGTTACGTTTTGGACAATCTGTTCGGCCCAGTAAAATCAGTTCAGTGTCGTGGTGCTACTCATATTCCTGAGCGGGTGGACGAGTATGGAACGACTTATAAAGCAACCGCCGATGATGCCGCGTATTCCATGTTCGAAATCGATGGTCCGGATGGGGAAATTATTGTGAACTTTAATTCATCTTGGGTGACGCGAGTGCGACGCGATGATTTGTTGACCTTACATGTAGATGGCACCAAAGGTTCGGCTGTAGTTACTTTGCGCGATTGCTACATACAACATTACAGTAACACGCCTAAGCCGATTTGGAATCCCGATATCGAGCAGCCCGTCAATTTCTTTGATGACTGGGCCAAAATCCCAGAACAGGAATTGTACGACAATGCATTTAAAGTGCAGTGGGAACTCTTCCTTCGACACGTCGTGCTTGATGAGCCGTTCCGGTGGACGTTACTCGAAGGAGCCAAAGGCGTGCAGCTAGCAGAGCTTGGGCTCAAAAGCTGGAAAGAGCGTAAATGGCTCGAAGTGGAGGACCTTGTGAAATGAAAACTGCGGTTGTAACAGGAGGTTCCCGGGGAATTGGCTTTGGAATAGCGTCTAAATTGGCGGACGAAGGCTGGAATCTGGTCGTCAACGGAATGCGGCCCGAGGAAGGGGTTGCGGATGCCATGGAAACCTTGCGATCAAAGGATGTCCAGGTTGCGTATGCCAGAGGCGATGTAGGCTCGGTCGAAGGCAGAGGAAATATCCTTGAGGTTGCCCGTGAACTCGCTGGAGGCTCCGTCAACCTTCTGGTCAATAACGCTGGAATTACTTCTCCTGGTCGAATGGATATCCTTGATACAATTGAGGAAAATTTCGATTGGGTTATTGCTACCAATTTGAAAGGAGCCTTTTTTCTCAGCCAGGCTGTCGCAAGGGATATGGTTGAAACCAAAAGAAAAGACGACTCCTTCCAAGGGAGCCTCGTGAACATTACTTCCATATCATCAGCTGTAGTGTCCACGAATCGGCCTGATTATTGTATTGCAAAAGCCGGTCTCAGTATGATGAGCCAGCTTTTTGCAGCAAGGTTGGGAGAATACCATATCCCAGTTTACGAGGTTCGGCCGGGTATTATCAAATCGGACATGACGGTGGGCGTAACTGACAAATATGACAAGCTGATCGAGGAAGGCCTATGTGTCACCAAACGATGGGGCATTCCTGATGATGTGGGCAAAGCAGTAGCAGCACTCGCTCGCGGCGATTTCCCCTACTCGACTGGTCAGGTGATCATGGTTGATGGCGCTTTGACGATGCCACGTTTGTGACTTGGCGCTGAGAGCTGATATAGGCAAGAGCTTCGAGCTCTGACGGGGTCTTTTTTCCAGACGGCATTGCGAAGACCTAATAGCCCTACCATTAATGTAGTATCTTTAGTTGCCTGTCACTTCCCACCACCCGTTTTGTGGAGCCCAGTCTGGTTCCAGAACGGCAGCATGCTGGTGTTCTAGCGCCGGTTTATCGATAAGTCTTATTTTCTTCCTGTCCGCTACAAACTGCCGACTGCTGAAATTCGGATTGGGAACGGGAAACCTGGCGTCGACCTCTTTCAGCCAAGCTTGAAGTTTCTCAAACATCGACTGTTCAAGGTCCGAGTAGTTTCCTGCCAAATCTGTGCGTTCACCAGGATCGGCCACCAGGTTATAGAGCTCAATTCGATGATCTTCATAGTAGTAAATCAATTTCCAGTCTCCTTGCCGAATGATCGAAGATGGATCCCCTCTTTGATTGCTGTAGTGTGGGTAATGCCAGAATAGTGGCCTTTCAGCGATCGATTCGCCCATCAGTAAGGGTTTCAGGCTAACTCCGTCCATGTGTTGATCTGGCATAAGCGGAATGCCTGCTAAGTCTAAGAGGGTTGGGAAAAAGTCAGTCCCGGTAACAGGGGTATCCACCAGGCGGCCGTTTATGGGGCTTTTCGGCCACTTTATGTAATAGGGTTCACGAATACCGCCTTCCCATTGTCGTCCTTTTCCTCCACGGAACGGTAAATTGGAGGTGGCCTTTCCGTCTCCAGCCGAAACTCCGCCATTGTCTGAAGTAAAGACCACAATGGTTTTTTTGGTGAGACCCAGCTCATCGAGTGCATTCAGCACTTGTCCGATCGCACTATCCATGGCCTCGACCATACCACCATAAATCGGATGATCTTGAACTTGGCGAACCGGGGAAGTGCGATCGATCAGAAAGCGTTCCGTTGGTTTGGGCTGCGTCGCAGCCTTGGCGCGGTATTTTTCCCATAAGGCCCGGGTGGTTTGCAGCGGTCCGTGCACCATATAAAAGGACAAGTAGGCAAAGAAAGTTTCGTCCTTGTGCTTTCGAATGAATTTTTCCGCCTCATTGGCCAGTCTCATTGGTAGATACTCTCCTGCCGGTCCGCTTTCCATCCGAGGATTCGTGTAGGGCGAAAAATATCCTCCGGGAGGTGAGCCCCTGTGGTGCCCCCCAATGTTAATGTCAAAACCGTGGTCGTCCGGATGGGATCCTTCACTACCCAAATGCCATTTCCCGGCGAAGAATGTGGTATAACCAGCTGCCTGAAATGCCTCTGCCACAGTAGTATCTTCATGGGAGATTTGATGGTTATAGATTGCTGGTAGCAATGGTGTGTTTCGTTGCCACTCCTCACCCATTTTTGCCCCGATCCAGTCGGTAATATCGATCCGCGCCGGATATTTCCCGAGCATGATGCTGGCACGCGACGGGCTGCATACTTGGCAAGTTGCATAACCGTTTGTGAATCGAACGCCCTCGTTGGCAATTCGGTCGATGTTGGGGCTTTCATAGAAGATACTGCCTTCCACGCTAAGGTCCCGCCAGCCTAGATCATCAGCCAGAATAAATAATACATTTGGCCGATCCGATTTTTGGCCGGCCGCAACATTTAGTATCCATAGAAAAAGAAATAAAAAGAGTGTCTGTTTCATAGGGCGAGAAAGAGTCAACCGCCTATTGGGCGGTGATACAAGTTGGATTTCCACAGAGCTTTCAAGTACCCTAATTCACCGGAGGAGCTACTTTAGCTGCGAAAAATTTCCTGACAAAAATCGCAGCTAAAGCAGCTCCTACTTTTTCAAATCGAAAGACCACTTGCCAGCGGAGGAATCATTTCTATTTTGATCCGTCCATGCTAAAGAAACTGCTTACCCTGTTCTTTTTTGTTTTCATAGTCGCCGGAGCCAACGCGGCTGATTCCCAGCCCAACATCGTCGTAATCATGACCGACGATCAGGGTTGGGGAGACCTTAGTGTACACGGAAATATCAACTTAAGCACGCCAAACATCGACAAGCTGTCGACGCAGGGAGCGTCTTTCGATCGTTTTTACGTCTGTCCCGTATGCTCGCCGACACGAGCTGAGTTTTTAACCGGCCGCTACCATCCTCGGAGCGGAGTCTATGCAACGAGTGCGGGAGGCGAGCGCATGGATTTAGATGAGGAAACGATCGCTGAGGTGTTTAAGGCCGGAGGTTATTCAACAGGAATGTTTGGGAAGTGGCACAATGGTATGCAGCATCCCTACCATCCCAACAGCCGCGGATTCGATGAATTTTATGGCTTCTGTTCCGGTCACTGGGGGCACTACTTTGATTTCCCCTTGGAGCACAACGGTGAGATTGTGCGCGGCGATGGATTTATCATCGATGACCTAACGACCAAAGCCATGGACTATATCGAGGCCCAGTTCAAAGCAGGAAAACCGTTCTTCACTTACTTGGCTTATAACACTCCTCACTCTCCGATGCAGGT
>DDZZ01000036.1 GCA_002346535.1 Opitutales bacterium UBA2995
TTTTCTGAAACGTGCCCGAGTGACCCAGCACCTTTTTGGAGATGCGCCCTACCATAGAAATCGCTACGCTCTTTTAGGCGGCTATTGAAAAAGAAACGCAACTACGCAGTCCCGCTACAAAAAACACATTTCAATCTTTTTATTGCAATGAATTTGATAATCTAGTCATTCATTATTTTTAACTTTTGATCGAGAAAGGAAAGAGATGTCCCTGCGACTGAGACAAATTTGTTTAGTAGCTTATCAACTCGAACCTGTGATTGAAACCCTGACGGCTGTCTTCGGTCTTGCCGTAGGGCACCGGGATCCTGGTTTGGATATATTCGGTTTAGAAAACGCGATCTTGCCGGTGGGCAACTCCTTTTTGGAGGTGGTGGCTCCGATCCAAGAGCAAACGGCGGCAGAACGTTATCTCAAACGCCGAAAGGGAAACGGGGGCTATATGGTGATCACACAATGTGATGACCTCCAGCCCCGACAACAGCATGTGGAAAAGCTGGGGATTCGGTTGGTTCATCAAATGGATTATGAGGGGTTCCAAGGTTTTCAAATGCACCCTCAGGACACGGGAGGAGCAATTTTTGAAATCGATTGGAATGAAGGATTTGAGCAACCCGATGGTCCCTGGTGGCCGGCAGGAGGAACCAATTGGAAGGCTAGTAAGCGGACCGAGGTGGTATCGGCTTTTCAATCCGTTGAACTACAAAGTGAGGATCCCCTCAAACTGTCCCAGCGTTGGAGCGAAATTGCTCAAATCCCCTTGGGAACCAACGATCAGGGACAACCGCTCCTCCCTTTTGAAAATGCGACCCTCCGTTTTGTGAAAGCCTCCGATGGAAGAGGAGAAGGCCTCGGAGGGATTGATCTCAAGGTTGTCAACCAAGAACACGTATTGCGTCATGCAGAACAACAGGGGTGTTCCATTGAAGGAAATCAGGTCACCGTGTGTGGGATCCGGTTTGGATTAGTGTAAGCGAGCCCTCAATCCACAATTATTTAAATTAAGTAAATGTTTCTATTTTTTGATGGGGGAACCCAATGAGACCTTCCGAATTTAATTTTTTAGACCGCTACAATGTTTTAGCAGGACAAGTCATTTTAAATGGAATCCAGGCGTTGGTTCGGATTCCCATAGATCAAACCCGGAAAGATCGAAAAGATGGGATTCGGATCGGCACCTATGTCACAGGATATCAAGGATCGCCTTTAGGCACGGTGGAAACGCATTTCAAGCAGGTGCCCTCTTTGCTGAACGAGTATCGCATCCATTTTCAATCAGGGATCAATGAAGATCTTGCCGCAACTGCGCTCAATGGCACCCAAATGATCGAAGTGATGCCTCATGCGGAATACGATGGCGTTTTGGGAATGTGGTATGGGAAAGGCCCGGGAGTGGACAGAACCGGAGACGCTTTTCGCCATGGAATTATTACCGGTACCAGCAAATACGGCGCTGTGCTCACACTAGCAGGGGACGATCCTTCTTGTAAAAGTTCAACGGTGCCTAGTGATACGACTCCTGGATTGTATGATTTGAATATGCCTGTTTTGTTTCCTGGCAATCAGCAAGATGTCTTAGAATTGGGATTGAAAGGGGTGGGGCTTTCCCGTTACACAGGATTGTGGACTGGAGTGAAAATTGTGACGGATGTGGCAGACAGTGGTTCCATTGTCGAAGTTTATCCGGAACAATCCCAGCAACTCATCCCCGAATTGGAAATCAATGGCAAACCTTTTGAGAAGAAGCAGAACTTGCTGCTGGTGGCCGCAGCAAGTTTGGAGGCAGAACGGATAATTTTTTATGACAAGATGGCAGCAGTCAAAGCATACGCCTATGAAAATGAGATCGACAAAATCATGGTTCGCTCCGAAAACGACCGCATTGGGATAGTTTCTTTTGGAAAAAGTTATTATGACCTCCGCGAAGCTTTGGGGGTTTTAGGGATGGACGATGAAGCCCTACGGCATGCGGGAATCCGCCTCTATAAAATGGGAATGATCGCCCCTGTCGAGCCGAAGCGATTGTGTGAATTTGCGGAAGGTTTGGAAGAAATTGTGGTGGTTGAAGAAAAGCGGGGATTCACTGAAATGCTGATCCGCAATGAACTCTATAATCTTCCTCAACGTCCCAAAATTTATGGCAAAAAAGATGATCAAGGGCAGATATTGTTTCATGCCCAGAGTGAACTCAAAGTGAGCACCATTGCCATCGCCTTGGCCAAATTTTTATCGGATCGCTACCCAGGCATGAATTTGCCTGCCAGAGCAAACAAAATGGAAGAAATCCAGGGACGCACATATGATGAAGTGATGACCCGTCTGCCCTACTTTTGCAGCGGATGTCCCCACAATTCCTCCACAGTGAATCCCGAAGGAGAAATTGGCGGCGCCGGCATCGGTTGCCATGGAATGGCTACATGGATGGACCGGGGTTTGGCCTTCATGACCCATATGGGTGGAGAGGGTTCTAATTGGATTGGGATGTCGCCTTTTACGGAGAAAGAACATTTTTTCCAGAATGTCGGGGATGGAACCTATTTTCATTCTGCAAGCAAATCCGTAGAAGCCTGTGTGGCCAGTGGCGTGAACATCACTTATAAGATTTTATACAATGCGGCTGTCGCTATGACTGGAGGGCAGGCAGTCAAAGGGGGATTGGACCCCATTTCTCTGGCCAAAAAGCTAGAATGTGAAGGGGTGAAGAAAATCACCATTGTCACCGAACTGCCGGAGAAGTATCCTCAAAAAAAGATCAATGACAATATCAAAGTGGTTCACAAATCCAAATACCCTCAGTCCGTTGCAGAATTGAAGCACATCAAAGGGGTGACCGCCCTCATCTATGACCAACAATGTGCCGCTGAAAAACGTCGAGATCGCAAACGAGGTATACTTGCAATCCCACGCAAACGAGTCTTGATCAATGAGGCGGTGTGCGAAGGTTGTGGCGATTGTGGCGTCAAATCCAATTGCCTTTCGGTCACTCCTGTCCAAACCGAATATGGACGCAAAACCCAAATCCACCAATCTTCCTGTAACTACGACTATTCTTGCTTGAAAGGGGATTGTCCTTCTTTCATGACTGTCGAACTGGAAGCAGGGGCTGAACGAATCACCAAACCGGTGACGATTCTGAAAATCGAAAATGACGAACTCCCCGAGCCTAAAATACTCGCTGATTCTAAAAACCCCTACCGTATCTTGATGGTTGGAATTGGAGGCACCGGAGTGGTGACGGTCAGTGCAATTGTGGTGGCAGCGGCTCACTTGGAAGGCAAATATGCCCAGCACTTGGAGCAAACCGGTTTGGCTCAAAAAGGAGGAGCAGTGACGGCGAACATCAGCCTTTGTGATGAGCCTTATGAGTCCGCTTTCCGTATTCCTTCAGGGCAATCCGATTTACTCCTCGCTTTTGATTTCTTAGCCTCAGTGGCGCAGGATAATTTGGATCGAATTGATGCCAGCCGCACTACGGCGATTGTCAACTCTCACCAAACGGATACGGCTTTCACGGTGACCGACATCAACACGCATTTTCCCAAACATGCGTATCTGGAACATCAATTGGAACGCCACACCAAGGGAGAGCAAAACGTCTATCTCGATGCCAATAAAATTTCTGAAATCCTTTTTGCCAATGAACAATCCAACAACGTTTTCATGTTGGGGGTCGCCTACCAATCCGGAAGAATTCCTTTAGAAGCCAAAAGTATTGAAGCGGCCATCAAAGGGAACGGAGTTTCGGTAGAACGGAACATCAATGCCTTCCGTTGGGGAAGAAAATTTGCCTTAGATCCTGAAAAGGCCATGCAGCCCCTCATTCAAGATTCTCCAGCCAAAGAATCTCCTCGAGAAATCGCTTTGAACAAAGTGAAGAAATTTTCTAGCGGCAAAGTTTCGGCAATGGAAAAATTAGCGGCCGAATTTCCTGGCAACGAGACATTGCATAGCATCCTTTATCCTCGCGTCTCGGATTTGATGCTGTTTCAAAATGTGAAGTATGCTCGACGTTACTTGGATTTTGTAAAAAAAACCTATCAAGACGAAATTCGTAAAATCCCCGGCGACGATACCCTTTTCACTGAAACAGTCGCCCGCTGGCTTTTCAAATTGATGGCCTACAAAGATGAGTATGAAATCGCTCGTCTGTGGATACAAGACCCTGCGGTGGAAAATGCGAAAAATTCTTACCAAGGCGAAGTGAAGGTTTCTCTCCACCTCCATCCTCCGATCCTGCGAAAATGGGGGCTGCAGAATAAACTTAAGTTGGGTCCCTGGATCTTTCCCTGGATGGAAATGTTGGCCCGCTTCAAATTTTTACGCGGAACCCCCCTGGATCTCTTTGGACGTCCCGAATTGCGACGAACTGAAGCGAAATTGATGGCTTGGTATGAAGGCTTGATCGACCAAATGCTTCCCAAACTCAATGCGGAAAACTTACAAAGCGCCCTCGTCATCGCCTCGCTACCGGACAACATTCGAGGCTATGAAGAGATCAAGATGAAAAATGTTCACAAAACTAAAAAGGAAGCGGAAGAGAAGTTGAGCAGCTATCTCTCCCCTGAACCAAACCCGCAAGCAACAACTCAAACGGATTTCGCCACTCCTCAAATTCGGAAGCGGATCACAGTTTGAGTAATAATGATCAGCACCCAGGAGCTGGAATTAGACACTGAAGGATTTGTACAACCCTAGGAGCAAAGCGATGGACTTGAATCTGAAAGGAAGGACGGCTTTAGTAACCGGTGCGTCAAAAGGCATTGGTTTTCACACGGCTTTGCGGTTTGCCCAGGAAGGTTGTCATGTGTATCTGTCGCGAGAACCGGTGCCGATCTTGCGGATGCGGCGTCTCGAATAAGCGCACAGGTGGATTCGAGCGTGCAGGTACGCTTTCACTCGTTTGACTTGAGCCAAAGCCCGGACGTCGATGCCATGATTGCTACTTGCGATCCGTTCGACATTCTCGTCAACAACGCAGGTGCTATTCCTGGGGGTAGTCTGGAAGAGGTTGATGGGCCTCACCCGGGCCCTGGGCGGTGCGAGCCTTCAGGATGACATTCGCGTCGTTGGCGTCAATCCCGGCCCGATCATGACGGATCGACTGGTCGGCGGGCTGCAGGTTCAAGCGGAGAAAAGATTTGGCGATGCTTCTCGCTGGCGCGAGTGCATGGACGGTTATCCGACGCTGGGTCAAGAGCCGGGTCAACCGCAACACATCGCGGATATGGTGGCTTTTCTAGCCTCCTATCTATCGGCATACACCACCGGCACGATCATCACCATCGATGGTGGGCACATGGGCCGCTAAAGCGTACAGGTCCGCCAGATGATTGGCGAAGTCGCCGATCCGCAACCGATCCAACACCGTTAACCGAAGAACACCAAATTCAGTCGGTAATCGAGGGTCTTCTGGGTACATTTCTCCATTTGTCTATTTCAGCATCTCGGCGGAGACGTTAACGCATTCAAGAAATGCCGGTTTTGATATATCGGATGAGTGAGGTAGCGGGCGTTGCGGTTGACAGTCGCGACCGGGTCTACGTCTTCAACCGGGGCGAGCACCCGGTCATCGTCTTCGACAAGGAGGGCAAATTCCTGAACGCCTGGGGCGGGTATATCGTGTCGCTGGCCTGAATCTCGAAAAATCACGGGAAGGGACTAAAGCCCAGGAAAAGAAAAATGGAAAAACGCCAACCGAACTTTAAAGGGCGCGAACCTTACTGGGTGGAAATGCGATTCGTGATTGTTTGAGCTATTAGAGGATTCAAAATGGTTAATTTTTAAGAAACCCTGATCACTTAGAAGGAGGATTATGAACAATTTGCAAATATCAGACGACTATCAACCGGTTTTGGAACACGTCAAATCTTTCATCAAAGAAAAAATTGAACCAATGGAGGAAGAATTCCACAGCGAAGTTGGCAAAGATGGCGACCGTTGGCAGTATACAGCGCGG
>DDZZ01000034.1 GCA_002346535.1 Opitutales bacterium UBA2995
ATCGGCATACCAATCGGCCTCTACTTTCAATTTTTCCAAGGCTCGCTTTACGACAAACCGTTTGTCGCCGTCCTCAATCAAGTAAATGTCCGAAGAAACACCACCTTGAAGAGGGATGATCCTAGATCGGTCGCTAGAAATAACGCCATCCTCAATCAGTTGTTTCTGAAAGCCTTTCACACGACATACCTGATAGATTTGACTGCTTTCTGTAAAGGAATGAAGAGTCTAGGCTACCGAACTCCTAGCTTCTTTTCAATCTGCTCAAGCGGTATTCCTTTTGTTTCCGGAACATTCAACTTTACCCAGACAAATTGTAGCATCATCATAAAACAAAAGAAGGCGAACACCGCACCAGCCGGCAGAGCTGCGACCATTTTCGGGAAGAACAGGGTGATCAAGGCGGCAAACACCCAATGAGTAGAACTTCCTAAGGATTGTCCCTGAGCACGATTTTTATTAGGAAAAATTTCTCCAATAAAGACCCAAATAACTGCTCCTTGCCCCACAGCGTGCGAGGCTATAAACGTAAAAATGCAGGCCGGTACGATATCGAAGTTCTGCGTGTAAAAAGCAAAAGAACAAAGTCCTAAAGAAAGGATATAACCGATCGAACCAATGATCAGAAGTGTCCTCCGACCCAGACGGTCAATCAGGTAAAGAGCTACTAATGTAAAGATAAGATTGGTAATGCCGATTCCGACCGATTGCAAAAGTGCTGCTTCTTGACCCAATCCCGTCAGTTCAAAAATTCGCGGTGCAAAATAGAGCACTGCGTTGATACCAGATAGCTGGTTAAAAAACGCTATAAAAAACGCCAATGTTATAGGTGTCTGAAGACGTAGGGTCCAAAATTTTTTAGATGAAGTTTCTACTGTAGACGCGGTCCGAATTTGATCCGCCTTGGCGTTTAATTTTTCTGATGGATAGTCAGGGTGAATGACTTTCAAGACTTCCATCCCTGCTTTCCGATCATCTTTACGACCAATCAGCCAGCGAGGACTTTCCGGCAAGCTGAAGCACATGAATGTATAGATTAAAGCCGGAATAGCTTCTACTCCTAACATCAATCGCCAAGAATTTTCTCCCAAATCACGAAGCAGAAAGTTTGAAAGGAATGCAATCAGGATACCGAAAACGATGTTGAACTGATACATCCCCGCCAGTCGGCCTCGATTTTTGGCTGGAGAAATTTCAGCGATATAAAGCGGAGCGGCCACGGTGGAAACTCCGATGCCTAAACCTCCGATAAAGCGGGCGATGATGAGGGAGAATTCTTCAGGAGCTATTGCCGAGCCGATTGCCGAAACGAAATAGAGTAGACCAATACCAATCAGAGTTTTCTTGCGTCCAATGCGATCCGTCGGAATTCCACCTAACAACGCACCTAAAACTGTTCCCCAGAGAACCGCGCTGGTTACCAACCCATGCATAAACGGACCGAGCCTCCACAGATCCTGGATCGTTTGCTCCGCACCGGAAATTACTACGGTATCGAAACCGAAAATGAATCCGGCCAAGGCCGAAGTCAGGGCCCATAAAAACAGGTTGGGTTTTGAAGATGTAGAATCTCTCATTACACAGGTAGATTGAGAAGGTAAATCCAGTTTGAAAGTCGCGGGAACCCAACTTCCTGCATGAAAGACGGAGATCTTGGAACCGTCCAGGGAAAATGGGAATTCAGGGAATATTTCTGAGTCGAACTCATTTAGCCTGAACAACCCTTTCCATTTATAACCGTTTAAAATTGTATAACCGACTAGTTCATGTAGCAGATTAAATTCCAACCGTCTTTTCTCGATAAGATTCGACTGAGTAGCTTTTAGCTATCTTGGCAATTGTGTTGTCGGGTTGTGAAACGATCAATAACGTTGAGAAGAGTTCGGTCTCAAAACCTAAAAACGGCTTAGCGGAAAAACAATGGAGAAAATGTCACCATCACCACAGCAATCAGAATCATGACCCCCACTAACAACCGCTGGTATTTTTTCGTCTCTTCTGGACTCATGCTTAGCTCGACCTGAGAATTGCCCACAAGCACAGACCTTCCGAGATCCTCATCTGTTCTGCCTCCGTAGCGACTAATAAAATACATGCTTCCCACACAGATAAGAGTGATAACCGGAGACAAGTTCAGCTTATTCTGGAAAATTACAGGTAGAAGTTCTTTGACCCCGGAAAAGAACGGGAAATTTAAAATACCGAAGGCTGAAAATCCAAGAACGACTCCCAAAACTAGCGTAACAAAGGCCGCCTTCTCAGTGGATTTTTTTGAGAATAATCCGAACAACACCACGACAAAGACTCCGGGCGATAAAAAGGCCCAAACAGCCAGAAGGTAATTGAAAAGGCCACTAAAATTTCGGATATACGGGGCGACAAACATGCAACCGACCAACAAGGTGAGCATGATGATTCGGCCACCCTTGAGCAGTTCTTTTTCGTCTGTCTGCTTTCGAATTTTGGTAAAAAAGTCGTAGGTCAAAAGAGATCCGCAAGCACAAAGACCGGAATCCACGCTGGACATGATGGCGGCTAACAAACCAAAAACCCAAAGGGAAGACCCCTAAAGAAGATTCTACTCAATCCCAAGAACGGCTTCAGAATTAAGACCTAGACGTGAATACCAGAGCTTTCTAACTTGAGCTCCTTTTAGATCACACCTCCTAGAATCATGGTACCAAACATCCGATTCTTTATTTCTTTAATCTCTTTAACCGCAGTTCCATTACTTTTTCAGGGTTGCTCTAAGTCCGAAGTCACAGAACCGACTAAAATACTTTTTGTCGCTGGCAAAAAAAGTCATGGCTACAATAACCACGAACATAACGCTGGCTCCCAACTTCTGGCCAAATGTCTAAACAAAAGCGGGCTCAATATCGAAGCGGTTGTGCATTACAACAAAGATGAGAAAGGTTGGCAGCTCAACCCGAACTCACTGCAAGGCATCTCCGCTGTGGTCATGTATTGTGACGGTCAAAGCAACCATGTAGTATTAAAACATGTAGAAACCATCGATGCATTGACCGAACAAGGTGTCGGTGTGGGATGCCTCCATTATGCCGTGGAACCCCAACACGGTCATACAGACGACGCCTTTTTGCGCTGGATGGGTGGTTACTTCAAATTGGGAAAATCGGTAAACCCTCACTGGGTACCTCATTTTATAACGCTGCCGGATCACCCAGTGACAAAGGGCGTAGAGCCGTTCCACATCCAGGATGAATGGTATTTTAACATGAAATTCCGGGACAATATGGAAGGAGTGACTCCTATTCTTACCGCCATTCCTCCCCAAGGTGTAATTCCCGAAAAAGACCACCATCACAACTCAACTTCCGAAGCGCGGGAGGCCGTTAAAAGGGGCGATCCCGAACACGTCATGTGGGTCTCTGAAAACCCGGATGGTAGTCGCGGGTTTGGATTTACCGGAGGCCACTTCCACGACAACTGGCAAGACGACAATTTCCGAAAAATAGTGCTCAACGCCATTGCATGGATTGCTCAAAAAGACATCCCGGCCAACGGCGTTTCCTCCGCAACCCCAACGGACGAACAGTTAAAGGAAAACCAGGACTACCCAGAAGACTTGAGCCGGGTCCGACCAGATCGATATTCGGAATACCGCAGAAAATAGATTTTTTAGATTAACCACAGAAAGAACAAAAGGAAGTAAAGGTCTTCGACCAGGAGTCAGAATTCTCAATGCTTCGAGAAATCTGCTGACTTTAACAAGTATTCTAGAATCTTTTTTTACATCGCCGTAAGACAAATCGTTTATGAGTATCAAGTAGTACGGGCATTCTTCCAATGAGCCTTGGGATATATTCAAGAAGCGAGTTTTATCGTCCTTGCTTCGTTTTCTAAATCCCTCGGCAATATTTGCGGCAACAGAAACTAAGGTTCGTCGAAATTGGGAAGTCAGTCCGTAAATCTAGGATTTCGGAAATTTTGATGTCAGTTTGTAAACTTGAACAACCAATTCATGTACTTTTGACAAACTAGCAAATCTTCAAATATTTTGCTGGTTTCTTCATAATATAAATTTCTTTTCTTTAGGTTATTGCTTTCGCATTTTTTGACTGTTGAATTTTAAATTGTCCTCCTAAGTCAAAAAACTTTGCGACAATCGTATTATTAATTAAACAAGAAACTATTCAGTTGATTAACTCTTCTTCCTCCCATGCCCCACATCAACGCAGGAAAAACCAAACCTGAATACGACGTCATTGTAGTTGGCTCGGGTGCCGCGGGTGGGCAGACGGCTTATACCTTGGCTATGGAGGGAGTCAAAGTGCTAATGTTGGAAGCTGGGCGCGATTACGATCCAGTGACCGAGACCCCGATGTTCAACACCAATGAGCAGGCACCCTTGCGAGGAGCTGGGACTCCTGAAAAACCATATGGATTTTATGACGCAACGATCGGCGGCGGTTGGCAGGTTCCAGGAGAACCTTATACGCAAGGCCAGAACCGCCCTGAGGATAGATTTCTTTGGTACCGGGCTCGCATGCTGGGCGGACGCACCAATCACTGGGGTCGCATTTCCCTACGTAATGGACCTTACGATTTTAAACCTTATTCCCGCGACGGAATGGGATTCGACTGGCCTTTGGATTACGAGGATGTGGAACCATACTACGACAAAGTGGAAGCCCTCATCGGCGTATTCGGTTCAATAGAAGGCTTGGAGAATACACCTGATTCACTCAATGGCACATTAATGCCCCCTCCAAAAGCACGGGCCGCCGAACTCTTCGCACTTAAACATGCCAAGAAGCTCGGCATCCCGTTTATACCAATTCACCGGGCAGTGATGACCGAACGGTTGAATTCGAAAAAAATTCCCAAATGGCTACATCCCACCAATCCCAAGGCTCAAGCAACCTTGGCGCAAGAAATGGACCAGAGACTGGCCTGTTTCTGGGCAACCCCTTGCGGTCGGGGCTGCTCCATCAAAGCCAATTACCAGTCCACAACCGTACACATTCCGCCCGCGCTGGCTTCAGGAAATCTGGACATCATTACTAATGTCATGGCCCGAATTGTGGAAACCACCAGCTCAGGTAAAGCAACAGCGATCAACTTTATCGATAAAACAACAGGGCGTGACTACAGTGTTAAAGGACGTGTGATCGCTTTAGCAGCTAGCGCACTAGAATCGGTCCGCATAATGATGAATTCGCAGAGTTTTCATCATCCGGATGGCATCGCTAATTCAACAGGCCTCCTCGGTAAGTATATCATGGATACAACGGGAGCCAGGGTGAACGGACAGATTCCGACCCTGGAAAATCTTCCTCCTCACAATGAGGACGGGGCAGGTGGCGGTCACATCTATTCCCCCTGGTGGCTCTATAAAGAACAGCTTGCAGGCAAGCTGGATTTCCCCCGCGGCTATCACATTGAAACGGGAGGTACACGAAAAATGCCCGGCCCTACTTCTTTTGAAGGCTTCGAACAAATTACCGGAGGAGCCTACGGTAAAAAACTGAAGGAAGAAGCACGCCGTTACTATGGATCTTTTGTCTCTTACTCAGGTCGCGGAGAAATGATTCCCAACGAAGACTGTTACGCTACCATTGACCCCAAGGTAAAAGACAAATGGGGCATCCCGGTATTGAAGTTTCACTGGAAATGGAACGACGCGGAAATTCGTCAAGCCGCTCACATGCATAAGACTTTTGCCGAAATTATTATCGAACAAGGGGGAAAGGTTCTCAGTGAAGTTGATCCCACTGGAAAGGAAGCCATCTTTCGGCCAGGGGAAATTATCCATGAAATTGGGGGAGCCATCATGGGTGAGGACAGAAATTCGTCAGTCACCAATCAGTTTATGCAGACCTGGGACGTGCCCAATCTTTTCCTGACCGACGGAGCGTCCTTTCCGTCCAACGCTGACAAGAATCCTACCCTAAGCATCATGGCCATCGCCTGGAGATCCTGCGACTACATGATGGAGGAAATGAAGAAAGGGAGTATTTAAATATGTCAGAAAAATTTGAATACAAGCGCATGGATCGTCGCTCAGCTATCAATTGGATGTTCGCGGCAACTGCTACCGTTCATTTCCTAAATTCAAAGGCTTTGGGCCTTGGATTTAACTGGGAAGATGTGAATAAGGGTTATGGGCCAGATCCCAACTTAATGACTCCAGAAGTGCCTTGGGAACGTATTATGACCCCAAAGCAACTACGAACCACCGCCAAGCTCGCTGACATCACTCTACCTCGTACCAGTGTCGAATCGCCGAGTGCAACCGAAGTCGGCGTTCCAGATTTTTTTGATGAGTGGATCAGTGCTCCCTACCATGCCCATCAAGAAGACTATAAGGTCATCACCGAAGGCCTCGCTTGGATCGACGAGGAGTCCCAACGTCGTTTCGGTAAGGATTTCCACGAATTGGAAGAAGCTGATTACACAACTATCTGCAACGATATCGCATACCTGCCCGATGCACTGCCGGAATTTGAGGAGGGTGCGAAATTCTTTTCCAAATTTCGGAGCCTGACGATGGGTGGATATTATTCCACAAACGTAGGAACCAAAGACATTGGTTACGTGGGCAATGCAGCCCTGCTAACTTTCGGTGGTCCACCCCGGGAAGTTTTGAAAAGACTGGGGATCGACAAGGCTCCTTGGTAATCAAGTATAAAAAAGCAAAATAGACCCGTATATATGGGTTTGATAATATGGTTATGTGCGTTATTGTCTAAAATATGAAAGCTACGATAGAAATTTCAGATTCTTTGCTGCAAAAAGCTAAACGACTCGCAAAGGATCAAGGAGTAACTCTTCGAAGCCTGACGGAAGAAGGTCTCACAAAGGTTATTCAGAAGCGGAGCACACCAAAAGATTTTAGAACGCGTCCCGTTACTTTTAAAGGAAATGGACTGTCCAAAGAGTTTTTGGGCAAATCGTGGACTGACATTTGAAACTCAAGCTATGGTGACAAAGATCATGATCGCCGTTGATACGAACCTATTGCTTTATGCACACAGAGAAGATTGTGAATTTCACGGTCTCGCTCTTAATTTCATGCAACAATTCTCTGAAGGGGAAAATCGATGGTCTATTCCATGGCCATGTATCCATGAGTTTCTTGCCATCACTACACATCCACGAATTTTTGATCCCCCTAGTCCATCGAATCTGGCATTTGACTGCATTGGCAATTGGTTACAATCACCGACTTGCGAATTAATCGGGGAAGACCAAGGATACTTTGAAGTATTGAAACGGCTTTCGATTCAGGGAAAGATTGCAGGACCAATGATTCACGATGCACGGGTAGCAGCTATTTGTATTTACAACGGCATTAAGGAATTGTTGACAGCTGATCGAGATTTTTCCCGGTTCTCAGAATTAAAATCACGAAACCCACTTACTTAGTCGAGGAGGGAAAACTTTTTTGGCATGCCCGATTTATCACACCTAGTTGGCAAATCTATTGAACTTCAAGCTCGATTAACAAGTCAGTGGCATTCAAAAGAACCTCGGGTGACTTCGGTTGATCCATTCCTGATCCAGGTTGAGGAAAACCATCTACGAAATTTCACCCTTTGGCACCACGAGGATGACGCGCGGCGGGAAGATAAAGGATTTGAATTTGTCTTCAACGCCAAGCGCGCCATCGATAAGAATAATCAGGAACGGAATGACTTTATTGAGAAAATGGACAAGTTTCTTTTCGATCAGCTGGGTGACCAATTCTCAGAATCAACCCCCATGAATTCTGAAACGCCCGGATCCATTATCGATCGCCTATCTATCATGGCCTTAAAAGAATTCCACATGCAAGTGGAGGTGGATCGCAGCGATGTCGATCAAGAGCACTTCGACAAATGCATGTTCAAGGTGACTGTCATTCAGCAACAAATTCAGGATTTAAAATCAGCTTTAGAGAATCTGTTAATCGACTGTACTGATGGAACACGGGGGTTCCGGGTCTACTTCCAATTCAAGATGTATAATGACCCGGAGTTAAATCCCGCCCTTTATCGAAAATCCTAGCAAATAAATACCTCAACAATTGAATTTAAGTAGTATGGGAATTACTTAACTTAAGTTCATGACAACCTTACCTGCTCAAATCTACCTACCTTCGCCTTGCATCCAATTTCGGGTCGACATGTTGGTTTACCTTATTCTCGACTCAGTCACGAATAATCGTGTGCTACTTCCTCTTTAAATCGTCAAGCCCAACATCTCAACTCCTTGAGAAACTACCTACATAAGAATTTTTCAAATTGTATGAGTGGCTTAATGCCAAGATAAAAAGTGGAATTGAACAATATACTCATCATCCGTCTCTCGTCCCTGGGCAATGTGCTTCATGCACTCATGATTAACCAAACCATTCGCGATCATTTCCCGGATGCAGAAATCGATTTTGTGGTTCGAGACCAATTTGCACCCATCGTAGAAATGTGCAATGCAGTCGATAATCTGATTCTGTTTGAACGGAAAGGCGGACTTTTTGGATTCAATCGACTGCTGAAGGAAATTAGAAAGAAACGCTATGATGCCGTCCTCGATATACAGGCTCAGTTTCGAACCGGACTTATGGTAGCAACCGCAAGGTCGCCTTTAAAACTGGGTAGAAAAGATGCACGGGAAGGCTCCGGATTCTTTTGCAACACAATCATTGAACTTCCGACAAACCCCAATCCTCACCAGGTAGATACTTTTCTACAATTCCTTCCACCCCTTGGGAAACCAGCTAAATTGGGGAGCCCGGTCTCTTTTGAAAGTCCGGACCTCAATTCCATCGAACCAGAGCTTGTCTCCAATCCTCCGATCGTTCTCCTGCCACACAGCCGAGGTAAAGAAAAAGAATGGCCTCACTTCCGTCAGCTAACCCACGAAATTCTAAAGCAGTTTTCCGGGCAATCGGTTGTCTGGGATAGCCACATCCCAATTCCTTCCAAGGAGTTGGACTCGGAAGCTAACTTTTTCAATACCTCGGGAAAAACTTCCATCCCGGAAATGATCAGTCTCCTAAAATCAGCCAAGGCGGTCGTGGCCAACGATACGGGTCCCATGCACATAGCGGCGGCTTTGGCTAAACCAACCATCGCCCTATTCGGTCCCACCTGTTTCGAAAAATACGGAGCCTATCCTCTCCACAATCCTAGAAACGTCAATTTGCAATCGTCACAATCGGATTGGTGCGATATCCCAACAAACCGAGTCTTAAACGAAATTCAGAAACTTTTGGAGCTTTAGTGATCTCTCCAATAACACTGCATTTCGAAAAAAAGGGCGAAGCGATTCAGGTGATCAGAATCAATTCGGTCAGTGATTCGATGCCGGTTAGGAAACGCAAATTTCCAATGGGTTCAACATCACCAAAACCGAGTGCCGTAAAGGCGGTCAAAGAAAAATAGATATAATCCAATACACTGCCTTCGAAAATTCCCTGGAAAATCCCCCAACCTTCAATTTAAATGTACAATTGCGTGAAAATACCACTCTGCAATTTTTTGCGCAGTTAATAGGAAATCTTAGGACAAATGCTTTTTGAAAAATTCCACAGTGCGGGCCCAGGCCAGTTTCGCTTTTTCTTCGTCGTATCGGCCTGTAGAATCGTTGTGGAAACCGTGGTTGGTCCCTTCGTACATATGCATGGTGTAATCATTGTAATTCGCCTTTAAATCGGCCTCATATTCTGGCCAGCTTGCATTCACCCGACGATCTAACTCCGCCAATTGAATTAACAGCGGAGCCTTGATATTTTTCCGTATCTCCTGAGCGGCTGGTGTTCCGTAAAATGGTACGCCGGCATCGAGAACGTCGGGTATGGCCGCCGCCAACATGTTGACAACGTAGCCTCCAAAACAGAAACCAACTGCACCTAGCCTTCCGTTACTAAGGTCTTGGTTTTTTAGGTATTTGGCAGAGGCGATAAAATCCTGTTCAATTTTTGCGCGGTCCAAATCCCGCTGAAGCGCTCTTCCCTCATCATCATTTCCCGGATAACCGCCTACGGGATGTAAAGCGTCGGGGGCAAGAGCTACGAAGCCTGCTTTCGCAAGACGACGTGCAACATCCTTGATATACGGATTCAATCCACGGTTTTCATGAACGACCAAAACTACGCCGGCCTTGCCTTCAAGAGCTGTGGGAATCACCATATAGCCTCGCACTTCATCATGGCCCATCGAGGATGGGAAAGTCACGTATTTAGCTTTGATATCGGGGTCGTTGAATGACACCTGCTCGGCAGCCACATAATTCGGCAATAGAGTAGACAATAGAATACTCATCGTAAGGGTTCCCGTGGTGATCGTTGCCAAGCGCGCCATGAAAGTCCGACGGTCGATTAATCCGTGAGCGTATTCGTCGTACCAATCAAAAGCTTCCTGAGGAATGGGGTGAGTAGTGGCAGGCGTACCGAGTATCTCTTTTGTGCGCATAAGGTATCCTTTTATGTGCCGATTATCATTGATAGATTTCAACCACTACAATTACTTCTCCACCGACCATCGTGTACCGTTAAGGGACGTCCATTCGGTCTTGGCCGAAACATTTTCAAAATTATCCTCAAAGAGCAAAGCTCCCTTTTGGCTATCGAGCGGCTCAAACGAATTAAGATAAATCGAGGTAGCAAAGATCGCAGCTAAAGCAGCTCTCACATGTTTTATACAATCCCGACGGTAATTAAACCATAAATACAACTTATCGGTACTCATCAGTGTAATCAGTGATTGATGCTCGAGCTTTAAAGATTGGGATTCACCGGTCAAAGGTTTATTGTTCCACGTAGTTTTCTATTTTTGGTAATTTTTTGAAATAGAGTACAGAGCGTCGGGCGGCA
>DDZZ01000029.1:0-2067 GCA_002346535.1 Opitutales bacterium UBA2995
AAATCAAGTTCCATTGGTTACCGAACGGCAGAAAATCCCCTAATAGAAGAGATTTCATGCTGGTTGCCCGCTAAATACGAAAAACTGAGGTATTCCAACCATCCAGCAAACTTGAAGACTAAGGAGTATCAGCTAGTATCTTCTGGTAGATATCTTTGGCTTGATCGTAGGCTAGCTTGGCGGCCGGTCTTTCAGCTTCGGATATTTGTCCGACCTTTGAATTCCAACATGTATCCACGGCATCGATACACCATTGGGCACTGCGCTTGTTTGCGCGTATGGGCTTTCTATCGACTTCAACAAAAATGGGATTGGTGTGCGCACTTGGCAGAATCCTGACCGCAATCCAACTCGATTTTTTGATGGTCAGGTCAAATTCCATCAGTCGCTGCTTTCCGTCCGCTAGTATTTCCTCAGTTACCGCCACCTCCCCATTGACAATAATCTCAACTGGAACATTTCGTGTATCCCCAATACGACTGCGCTCGATATGCCAGTAGGGTTTTTCGTCAAGGCGGGAGTCTCTAACGCTTCTGGTATATTCATTTTGTTCGGCTTGCAACATCGCAGCTGCATCGAAACTGACTTTCACAGACCCTGGTTTTTCAAGGTCCAGCTGGCTGATAATTCCACCTGAGCCTGGTTCCCCAACCGCTACATCATCTACTTTGAGATTAATAATGTGGCTCATGCCGTCTCCCACATAACTACGGCCGTTTTTGACGCCCTGAATCCAGGCGTCAAAATTCAAATCCTGGCCTTCATCGAGCTTAACATAAACGCGTCCAAGCCCGACCTTGTCGCCATAAATGCAGGGGAAATCGGTTTCCCCCGATATACGCGTACGGAACCCGCAGTTCAAGGTGTGATACCATATGTTAAGCTCCCAGATAGCGGGTGTATCGACTGAGGAAATGAAATCGCAAACACCATGTGCGACGGTTACAATATATTCATTTGCACCAATACCGTCGAAACGTGGCATACCATAATCGGGTAGCGTGTCAGCATTTCTACCACGAGGACCGGGCTTGCGACGAAATATCTCGATTCGGTCTCCGTTCAGTCCGTAATCAGGCAACGCCAAACCCCAACCGCTGTGGCTATAACCTACCACTCCTCCTTGTTCCTTTCCCCATTTCAATACAGGTAGAGTCCAACTGGGCCATTCTTCAACCAAGCTAGTACCGGGATAGTCATCCTCTGACAAACGAAGTAGGCAAAGGTGACCGGCGTGCGATGATGGAAAACCGCTGACCTCAATGTCATACCGCATTATATAATTTTCCTGGGAAAGGGCATGGACCTTTCCCTCAAAATGAGCCTTCTGGGCATACCAGCAAGGTCCCCATGTGAGAACGCAACCCACATTTAGATCTTCTCCCAAAATGTGCCGCATCATATCAGCAGGAGATACACCCTCGGTAGGGTTTTCGTAATGCTTACAGCCGGCGGCGTGCACATGGTGATCGCCGGAATACCAATTTTGACTGACTGGATGAATCCAACGGTTGAGCGTAAAACTGATATTTGCAGAAGCTTGATCCTCACCGATGACAAGGTTCTTGGTTTGAGGATTATATTCCGGACCTCGGGAAATGGTTACTGAAAACTCACCCGAAGGTAGCAAAACGGTTTCCCCATCCGCCCGGTAAACTTGATCATGAAAAAAGAAATCCGGAGCCAATCTCCTGGCTGGGTTCGGGTAAACGCGGCCATCACTGTCTTTAATTACAAAAGCGGCACTCGTCGGCTTGCCATCCCAATCGGTTACTCCCAAAGCCACTTCAACCGCAAGCTGGCAATCAAATAGAATAGCCACCTCGTTGCGAAAGCCAATATCCTGGGTGCCTTGACCGACATTGAAAGCTAGGATTCCTTCACGGGAACCCGAATCTCGGGCGAAAATTTGTATGATCCGGTATTCAAGTTCCAAACCGGATAGCCGTGGATTCATGGGGCGTTTTTCATACATCACCAAGTCCATCCAACGGTCGGCTACATCTGCCATCGTGATGTCCATGCTGGGCCGCTTCGAAGCATTGCTGCGTCGAAACTGCGGTTCAG
>DDZZ01000029.1:2385-3233 GCA_002346535.1 Opitutales bacterium UBA2995
ATTGGGACTCTCGGCAATCAGTTTGGGTGTAATGCCTGCTTCGTTGTGCACTTTAACCAAAAAAGTCCGCCAACCCTGTTCAACAAGGATTTTTGGGGATAGACCGGCATCGACGGTGACTCGACTCTCCGGGTTGATATTCACTCCGGCAACAGTGTAGCGATCCAGAATGTCCTGGATGCCCGAAGTAACTGCTTCACTATCTGTACTAGCAAAAAGGGTACGCAAGGCTTCTTCGTCATCAGGCTTCAAAGGAGCACCGACATACTGCAGCGACTCAATCAGTCGTTTGGTAGCTGATACCAAAGGTTGTAGCTCTACTTGAGCGACAGGTAACATCGCAGCAACTTTCGCCACCACGGGTTGTGCGTTCTGCTCTTCTTTTTTCTTAGCCTTCCAAGCTTCAGAGCCGAAATAAAGAAACACATTAAAAATGATCAGAATGATCGCTGCCCACATAACGGGGTGCATGCCTTTACGAGCTTGGGGAGATTCTTTTGGGGGTTCCATATGACGAAAATTTGCTGACTTTTTATACCAAATGTTTTGCCATGACGATACAAAATGGCCAGAGCGCTCGAAAGCGCTCTGGCCAAAAAATTAACCAATTTCAGGATCGTCTGCTAAATCGCTTCGGAGCCCGTTTCACCTGTTCGAATCCTGATGGCCGTATCGACCGGAAGAACGAACACTTTTCCGTCTCCAATTTTTCCGGTCTTGGCTGCCGATATGATAGCCTTTACCGCCTCCTCGACCTGGCTGTCATCAACAACGATTTCCAACTGGGTCTTTGGAAGAAAATCCACGGTGTATTCACTTCCCCTGTATATTTCAGTATGGCCTTTTTG
>DDZZ01000023.1:0-10064 GCA_002346535.1 Opitutales bacterium UBA2995
CTTGCTCAACATCTTCTCTAGCTCACGACGGGAACTGGACAAGTTTCTTGTTCTTGGAAGGCACTTTGATGGCCCAGAATGCCACCGCAGCGGCCTTGGAAACCAGTGCACGGTAATTACTGAATAAAGAGTGATCGTTGGGGTTGTGGCCCATTTGCGTGGCCGTCTTAATCTCATCGCCATACATTGCGTAATGGTATGATCCAAAGGAATGTCTCAGGCCATTTTCCTTTTTGGCAACCCCAGCTTTCTCATGGATTCTTTTATCGTATCTGGTCCATGCTGTTGTTTTCTTCTTAAATACCGGGCCATGTCCCTTGTTACAAAGACTCAGCCACTCTATAGCCGATTTATTTAGACGAACATTTCTGAGACTTCTGGATTTAGCATTAGAGGGAAAAACGGTTACGAAGGGATCGTTGTCATCGAACCTAAAATGCTCCCATTCCAGTCTTTGGAGTTCAGCGGTTCTCAATCCGCAAAAGAAGCCAATGACTAGAAGCGGGAAAATCTCCTCACCAATAGCAGCTTCAAGTAACAACTGCGCTTCCCTTGGGGTGTATATCGCTGGCGGCCTCTCGTCTTGCCTTCCAATTATCTCTTGAAGCTTATTTTTTGATACGGTTGATAGAGGATTATCAGAAATGTGTTTTTCTTCCTTTGCCCATATAAAAAACTGATTGATAGACCTGTAATAATTCAGTCGTGATCTAGAAGATAGTTTTGGATTTTTTATCCACTTAGTAATATCTGTTTCCTCGATCTCCAAAATGTTGGCATCACCGAACGTTTCACAAAATTTAGTAAGTCGTGACTTGAGACTTTGGATTGTTCGTGCCCGAAGATTCATGTCGTCCCTCGCCTGAAGCATTTTATTGACCACCTGTTGAACCGTAAGGGTTCCGCTCTGCGGCCTTAACCTTGGACGAGCATACTGAGCCACTTCATCAAGCGTCAGGTTGGTTCCATTTAGGGTTTCCAACGCTCTGACGGCATCGACACGCTGTTCATCGGTCATGTTGAACGTGGCTTGCCCGTGCCTTTTAGAAAGGAGGTATTGGCCCTCTGAAAAAGCTTTAGCCTTTCCCAATGTTGGAAACTGTTTTTGAATCCGGCCTTTGCCGGTTATTCTGTTTGGGACATGGACTCGGAATGACCTACTGTAGATCTTCCCTTTTTCTCGATTGGCTACAACACTGATACGTATTCCGGAACCATTGGGATGTTCAAATGGAGAGTCTTTGGTAATGCCTGTCATCGTCTAACAATAGTAGGCAATTCATGACATAGAAGGCAAGTAAATTGGGAGGAAAGCGGGAGGAGTCAAAAACTATTTTTCTGTAACTGATTGATTTACAGGCATTTAAAGTGGTGGAGGTGGCGGGAGTCGAACCCGCGTCCCTTGAGCCTTCCCATACGACGTCTACATGTTTAGTTGTGCTTTTAATTTCGCTCCCCGATCGCTGCGCAACTTGCTATTGGGTTACTAGTATCCAGTGTGATGATACAGCCCTCGGCTGGACACCCCATGAGGACTATGCCTGCTGGCGACGTCTCTATCCCCTAGCAGGTGTCAGAGTAGAGACGATGGCTTGCTTTATGCAGCCATGGGTAATGCTTCATCATTGGCACTTATAATAAGTATGTGACAATATTTTAACGATGGTAACTATCATCATCGACATGCAGCCTTATGTTCCAATTCAAGGTCGAATCCGGAACACCCCCCAAAATGATTGGAGCAAAGCTTGCTTCTCCAAAGAACAATTAGGACAACTAAGATGGGCAGTTTGAAATATTATTCAAGCGATTAGTCTCGAATCCGCTATCGTTTTGAAAGCAGATTAACAAATCACCTGGCATCAGCCGAGCGGCTTCCTTTTTAAACTCGGCACTGTAAGGGTTTTGGCCATTTTCGACTCCTATGTCGACGTTTCCAGTACACATCAGAACGCATCGATAAAGCAACACCACTGCTTGCTATGCCCCTGAACTCTGGCACTTCTATCGGCAACGTAACGATTCAGCGGGTGGAGGATGGTAAAAATGAGACGATGGTAATGGAAAATGCTACCGTCGCATCGATTACCAAAGAAAGTCTAAAAGAACATGTGGCTTTAAATTATGAAAAAGTACAGGCCCGCGGTTGGAATCCAGAAAAGAAAAAAGCCGAAGCGGTTGTTCGCTTCGGCTTTTTTAAATCAAAAACAAACGGATAACTAGCTACAGAGTAACACCCAGACTCGCGAGGATCGTGGACAATTGTGGATCCATTGGGTGTCCATTAAAGAGCACCCCGCCCTGGGGGTTTACCAAGATCATTCGGGGAATAGAATTGATCATTAGGGCGCTAGAGAAAGGGCTGGATTCGGGCTCCAACAGCCATGGCATATCCATACCATGTTTTTCCTGAACTTGCTTGGCCAACTGCATTTGGTTGGAACGATCCGTATTCATGCCGGCAACAGCAACTCCCTGAGATGGTAATTTCTCGGCCTTGTTTTTTAATTCGGGCATAAGGGCGATGCAGGGAGCGCACCAGCTGGCCCAAAAATCAAGAAGTACGGCTTTTCCCCCTTCGACCATTTCGGCCAAAGAAGTCTTTGATCCATCAACACTGACTATTTCCAGCCTCATGGGAAGGACTAGGTTGGCCATGGTTACCTCCTGCATGATTTGTTGCCTCCTCTCTGTTATTAAACGACCCATCCCAAACATGTTTGTCAGTTCGGGACTTCTCCAAAAACCCTCCTTAACCTCGGCTTCAAAGGCCTCCCAATCCCGATTTTGGCGAGCGCTCAAAGCCTTGAATATGGCAACTAAACCGTAAACCTGGTCTCGGTCGGCAAAAAATCCATTTCCTCCAACTTCAAAATTCTCGGCATTCGCTTCAATGGAAGAAACCATCGCCAGGAGTTTTTCAAGATCACTACCGCCAAGCAAACGAACTACTTTGCTTTCCAGAAGGTATTGCGGCTCAAGACCAGCTTTTACGGCGGCATCGTAGGCGGAATCGAAGTCCATTTCCTGTTCACCCGCGGCTTCTCGAAGAGCGGCTAAGACTTCAGGCTTGGATAAATTCTCCGTATCCTGCGCATCTAAGAGCCAAGGGGAAATTAGCAGGGAAGCTAATATAATAGAATGTTTCATAACAATGGGTTTTGAAAGTGGGATGCAATACTCATCAGAATATTCCAATCTTATTTGCTCCTGCAACGCACTAAAGTCAATAAAAGGCTGGCAACCCAAAATTGTAAGAATTTAAATTTTCCTAATACTCACCTAATCACCAAGAGACAGTTATGAGCAAAGAATCCATCACATTTATCGGAACTGGGGTCATGGGAAAAAGCATGGCCGGACATTTACTCAATGCAGGGTATCTGGTTAACGTATACAACAGGACACAATCCAAGACTGACGAGCTCGTTGCCAATGGAGCGGTTTGGCACGACACTCCCAGGTCTGCAGCTGCAAAAGCGGATATTATTATTACCATAGTCGGATTTCCCAAAGATGTAGAAGAAGTTTATTTGGGCGACGATGGAATCCTGGCCAATGCAAAGTCAGGCTCGCTCATCATCGACATGACAACCTCAAGCCCCATGCTCGCAAAGAAAATTGCCGCTGAGGCGACAGGTAAAGGTATCGGTGCCTTGGACGCGCCTGTATCTGGAGGAGATCTTGGCGCACGGGAAGCCAAGCTTTCCATAATGGTTGGTGGAGTCCAAGAAGATTTCGACCGAGCCGCCCCGGTATTTGAGGTGATGGGGAAGAATATTCAACTTCAAGGGGAACCTGGCGCAGGCCAATATACAAAAATGGTCAACCAGATTGCTATTGCCAGTGGCATGCTCGGAATCAGTGAAGCAATGGCCTACGCAAAAAAATCCGGATTGGATCCCTTCCACGTTCTCAAAAGCATTGAATCCGGAGCTGCGGCAAGTTGGTCTCTCAGCAACTTATCCCCAAGAGCATTAAAAGGGGATTACGCACCAGGATTTTTTGTCAAACATTTCATTAAAGACATGCGGATCGCTATTGAGTCCGCCGATGAAATGGGCTTGGATCTTCCGGGACTTAAACTGGCTAAGTCGCTCTACGACAAATTGGCTGCTCAAGGAGGTGAGGACAACGGGACCCAGGCACTCCTTAAACTTTATATTGAGCAATAAAAAGAATCTCGGCCTTTTTATGAAGAGGTCGACCGACAACTTGGGTCGGGACTTGGAACCATCCGAGCAGATTTGTGGTTATTTCGACTGGGCTGTTTACCGGAGAAAGTAAAAAACGGACCCCATATTGGGACCCGTTCAATTAAATTATTTTAGATCTCTTTAATTTTGCTCGCCCATGTGGAGCAAGGGAATTGGATTCGGGCTATTGCCATCCATGAAGTAAATTTTCGCTGAGGGATCTTTGGCGATTTCTTTCAATGCCTCTAATGCTTGAAGCTGTATGTATGCTTCGTTGTCGGCAATGGCCTCATTTACTCTTAGAATCTCATAGGCCTTGGCGTCGGCCAGAACTTTTAATCGCTCGGCCTCTTCCTCTGCCGCTCGTCTTTCAACAATCGCCTGCTCCACGGTTTGCTGTTGCTCAGTTTTGAACCGTTCCAGTTCGGCCTTTTGTTTTTCAACTTCTTGCTCTCGCTCTTTCTTGGCTTCAATTGCCCTCATGATAAAGGGCGGAAGCGTGATGCTTCGAATTAACACTTTATCAATATTGAGCCCCTTTTGTTCCAGCGCTTTGGTTAGATCGGACAACAATTGGGCTTGGAGAAGACTTTGAGTCTCTTCCAGAAAGAAATCCTCGGCCCGCTGAATTGTTTTACCTGCCTCACGTAAGGAGGCGCGAAGAGAGGGTATCAATTGCATAGAAACTACCCGACTTTTGTCGCCAAACTGCTGCAATGTGTTTGGAGCCTGGGCTTCATTAATACTAAAGATTACGCTGACGTCCATCTGCGTTTGCAACTGATCTTGCGATGGAACACTGGCGGTTTCAGTAATGGTTTCAGCGCGGGCATCGAAATCAAACCATTGATACAAAGGATTAACGGGAATATGCAGACCTTCACTGTATGGCTGCGGCACAACCTTGCCAAAAAGGGTCGCAACAGAGACATGACCAGCTGGAACGGTCTTCACGAAACGGGAGCCGAAAAGGAGAATGGCCATAATGACAATAGCCACCGAAATGATAGTAAATAGACCTTTGTTATTCATGGGGAAATTTTATTTTAATAATGCACGATAATTCGAAGTTCATTTATCGCAACACATTTAACTTATGATATCCGACTCATTGGCAACCACAATTATTTAACGAAACCGTTCAACAAACCCGACTTTTCGGTGAACCTTGGATAATATCTTGTAGGCTTTCTTCTGAGCTACTTCTTCACCTTCTTTTAGAACACCGTCCAGATAAGCTTTGTCATCGTTGACAGATTCAAACTTCTCCCGAATGGGTCGAAGCCCCTCGATGACCACTTCTGCAACCCGCTTTTTAAAATCGCCATAACCGACACCGAAAAACTCAGACTGAAGCTCCTCAATCGATCTTCCGGAAAATCCACACATAATGGATAACAGGTTGGTTACCCCTGGTTTATCCGAACCTGCCTTCACCTCCGAACCGGAATCCGTGACAGCGCGGCTGATTTTTTTATCAATTACGTCCGGCGAATCGTTCAAAAGAATGGTGGCACCCTGGTTTTCATCGGACTTAGACATCTTTTTGGCGGGATCCTGAAGTGAAAGTACACGTGCAGCTGTGGCAGCAATTTTCGGCTCAGGAATTTTAAAAGTCTCAGAATAGTTGCTATTAAAGCGTTCAGCAACATTGCGGGCTAATTCAAGATGCTGTTTCTGGTCCTCTCCTACCGGAACGAGATCGGCATTGTATAATAGTATGTCAGCAGCCATCAGGACTGGATAAAAGAACAAGCCGGAATTAATCGGAGATCCTTTGGCTGTTTTGTCTTTAAACTGGGTCATCCGTTGCAATTCTCCAAGCGGTGTCAGGCAACCCAGGACCCAGGCCAGCTCAGCGTGGCCGGTGACGTGAGACTGAATAAAGAGGTTACATTTCTCAGGATCCAATCCACAGGCTATGTATTGAGCTACGAGAGATCGCGTACGCTGGCGCAATTCGGCTGGGACATAGGGCACGGTGATGGCATGCATGTCCACAAGGGGAAACAGGCACTCATATTCGTCCACCAGCTTAGCCCAGTGTTTGATGGCGCCGAGATAATTACCGATCGTCAATATACCGGTCGGTTGAGCAGCGGTCAGGACTGTCTTTCGGGGAGAATCACTCATAGAAGGAAACCGGTCTAAAAAGGCAGAGATTGTTTGCCTGATCAACCATTAACCTGAGCCACGTTGATCTCACAGTCACTTCCCCGAACAATTGAAAAGAATAATTTTAGGATTCCAAAAGTAGAAAAAACCTGCTACAACTCCGTGAAGATGAACAGCATCCATAAGGATCCGGTCGTCGAAGCCCTTTGCCTTTCACGGGGCATGCCTAACCTGCCTATTCTTGTTCCCAATTGATTACCGAAATTCTCCAGTCGTTTATCAAGCCCAGCCGTAAGGCGGACTCGAGCACAACTACCGGAATAAACCGAGAAGCCCACCCACGCTGGGATTGGATCAATCCAACCTGTATCCTGCTCTTGGCGGTTAGTGGCGTATTTTTCATCTATAGCGCCCAACTGAATTCGCAGGACCCGCCCCAATGGGATAATCAAGTCATATGGATTTTTTTGGGCATCATAGTCTACCTGGTGGTCTCATCAATAGACTATGACATCTACATGAAATATGGCCATTGGCTGTACGTTCTTACGATTGCGTTACTTTTAGCTGTATTGGTGATTGGCGCTGAGCGATATGATGCCAGACGCTGGTTGGACCTAGGTCTCCTGAATTATCAGCCTTCAGAGTTGGCTAAAATATCTGTCCTAGTCGTTGTATCGAGTATCCTGGCTCGTTCAGAAATTGGGAAAATAAAGGAATCCTTGACCGCATTGGTAAAAGTTGGCTTGGTTGTCCTTTTCCCAATGGTGCTGATCCTGGCACAACCGGATTTGGGAACTTCATTGGTTCTTATCCCCATGGTACTCGGTCTCTTATATGTCTCCAATCTTTCGATGCGGTTTTTTACAACCGTCTTTTTGAGCTGCACATTTGCTATCGGCATCGCCATGTGGGATGTGCACCGTTACTTTAATTTTCTAGAATCAAATAACTATACTCCGACAAGCAACCTAGGTGTATACGAGGAGCACTCTTACCTGCCCTACCTCAAAGATTATCAGCGAAATCGAATTCTTACATTCATAATGCCGGACGAGGTTGACCCGAAAGGCAGTGGATGGAATCTGAATCAGTCGCTAATTTCAGTGGGATCAGGGGGTATTACAGGCAAGGGCTGGACCGAAGGCACACAGGCCAAGTTGGGGTACTTACCACGCTCTGTAGCACACAATGACTTTATCTTCTCCGTACTCGCAGAGGAAAAAGGGTTTTTAGGCAGTATCCTTGTTCTCAGCATCACCGGTATCCTTTTGCTCAATGGTGTCAGAATCGCCAGTAAAGCAAGAGACCGATTTGGTATGTTTCTCGCCGTTGGCGTGACGACCATTTTTACCATCCATGCATTTATTAATATTGGGATGACCATCGGGATGATGCCAATAACAGGCCTGCCATTACCCTTCTTAAGTTATGGAGGATCCTTTCTTCTGAGCTGCTGCATGTTGCAAGGCATCGTTCAATCTATTTACCGTCACAGGAAAGCTTTTTAGCCCAATGCTACTTTTGATCCCCAGTGACAGAATGATGATTTGCTCCGCACATCCGCTGTTGAAGTCCCCCTCGGCATACAGGCACATCAATAACCATGAGCGAAAAAAAATCGATAAAGAAAAACAAAATTTCGGAAACCAAATTAGAGAAAGATTTGCGGGAACCACCTGTCGAACAAGAGCCAGAACGACTCCCGGCTGAGGAAATCAAAAAAAAGGCGGGTAAAAGGGCCAAAAAATCGCGCCCTTTCATCAGTCGCGTCATCAACGCGATTAAGAAAGAAAATCCCACTTTCCGGGAAATTATCATCAATTCGGAACCACTGGAAACACGTGTTGCCGTTCTGGAAGACGGGGTCATCCAACGCTTCGAAGTGGAACGCGTCGGCGAAGACCGATTGGTCGGTGGTGTTTTTAAAGGTAAAATTCAAAATCTCGAACCTGGCCTGAAGGCCGCCTTTGTGGATATTGGCCAACCCAAGAATGCATTTCTTCACTATTGGGATATCATACCGGCGGCCAATGATTCCAGTATCGAGATTGTTCGAAGAAACACCAAAGAACCCCATAAGAAAAAAAAGAAAATCAACCTGCGGGATATTCCGAAACTCTACCCGATTGGCACGGAAATCGTGGTTCAGATAACCAAGGGCCAAATAGGAACCAAGGGTCCTCGGACAACTACCAATGTGGCCATTCCCGGCCGATTCTTGGTACTCATGCCCTTCAATGACCAATGCGGTATCTCTAGAAAGATCGAAGACAACAAGGAAAGAGGCCGGCTGAAAAAGGTCATCAAGTCACTGACTATCCCGGATGGAATGGGCATAATAATACGGACTGCCGGGGAAGGTAAAAAACTGCGCTATTTTATTCGTGACCTTCATATATTACTCAAGACCTGGAAATCCATGGAAAACCTGATGGAAGGCGACCAAGGTCCAATTTGTCTGTACAAGGAACCGGATATTATCGAGCGGACCGTCCGCGACTTCCTTACGGAAGAGGTGGACCGCGTCCTGATTGACAATCCCAAAGACTGGGAAAACATGAAAACCTGGATATCTCAAATATCCAAACAGTCCTTGGGAAAAATCAACCTGTTTAAGGACTCCATTCCCATTTTTGAACGGTTTAATATTGAACGCCAAATCGAACAGACTTTTCAAAGACGTGTTCCTCTCCCTTCGGGAGGAGAGATCGTCATCGAGGAAACTGAAGCGTTAGTAGCCGTAGATGTAAACACCGGCTCACACCGCAACAGATCCGGTAAAGAGAAAGACTACATTCTCCAAGTTAATCTGGAATCCGCTACAGAAATAGCCCGTCAAATCCGGTTGAGAAATATAGGAGGTCTCATTATTATCGACTTCATCGATATGAAAAACCGCCGCAACAGACAAGCGGTTTTCAACCGCATGCGAAGGCAAATGGAAGACGATAAGGCTAAAAACCAAATCCTTCCCATTTCGCAATTGGGTATAATGCAAATGACCCGCCAGCGTCAGGAGGTCAGCATTTCAACGGGCCTCTATACCAATTGCCCTTACTGTAACGGGCGAGGCAATGTTAAGTCCCCAAGAACTATCAGTGTGGAAATCCAACGACAGATCACTTCCGTTCTCCGTCGTCTGAAGCCAAAAGAATCTCAGAATGAAAATGAAAGCTCTCTAGCAATTCGCGTCATGCTCAACCCAACAGTATTGGAGCGGCTAAGGAGCGAGGACGAATCGTTGCTGATCGATATCGAGCGGCTGTACGATGTGAAATTGACGTTCAGGGCGGATGTATCTTACCACATGGAAAACTTCCGACTAATGAATGCGGTCACGAGTGAGGAACTCCGATAAAATCGAATCAACAATTTCAAGAGCCTCCGTCACAGGAGGCTCTTTTTTCTCCAACATACTCGTGCATCAAAGTCAGGATTTCGCTGCGCAAATTTGTGGCCAATTCCTCATTCGCAAATGCCACCCACGAAACGGGAGTCACGGTGTCGATAGGGACGTCAACCTCTCCTCCCAAAAGTGATTCGTAGGAACAACCTGCTTCTTTGAACAATAGGCCAGCTGCAAGATCATAGGGATGACAACATAATGAATTAACTAATCCCAATGATGTGAGGATTTCTGGACGAATGTCTCCGTAGAATCGGTACTGTCCCGACAAAAGCCCATACATTTGTCCTCTCGTGCTTATGTACTGATCATCAAATACAACGGGTGAATTTTGCGTTCACTGC
>DDZZ01000023.1:10408-27907 GCA_002346535.1 Opitutales bacterium UBA2995
GATCGGCCACGATCTTCTTTAACTCCGTATTTTCCTTTTCCAGTTCCTTCAGCCGCTTGGTGGCCTTCATTTCCATCTTGCCTTATTTGCGACGCTAACGATGGAAAGGTCAGTATTCATTAAAGATCCAGATTACTCGTAATCCAGTTCTTTGACACTGGCCTGGCAGGAGATCTGCCAAGCGCGAAGCTGTGATCGCATCCTTTTCAGTAGCTCGGGCTGGCGTTCTGCCAAATTGATCGTTTCAGAGGGGTCGGCCATCAGATCGTAGAGCTCCCATTCAGCAACCGATGCGGTTCCATTGTCAGACCGATGCCGTTCCTGGGTGGGATTGTGAACGAGCTTATACCGATTGTCGTTCAAAGTAGCCAGGCCATGCCCATCAAAGAGGATAGGACGAGGCCTCACCTTCAATCCGTCTTCGATAACTGGTAACAACGAAACACCATCATAGGGACGCGTATTCATCTCATGAATATGAAAGCTGAGAACTGCAAGTATCGTGGGGAAATAATCACTAGTTACAGCAGGAAAATTCGTTTCCTTACCAGAGACTTTGACAGGCCATTCCAAAATTCCTGGCACCCGCACACCGCCCTCGTATAGGGAACGTTTTCTGCCTCTGAAATCAGCCGCGCTTCCCTGATTGCGTCGTCTGGCTTCGGGGTTGCCTTCCGGTCCGTTATCGGAGCAAAACCAAACCATAGTATTGTCTGCCACACCCCACTCTCTTAATGCAGAACGCAGACGGCCCAACTGATCATCCAATGCAGTAACTACTCCATAATAGTGCTGTTTTCCTTCTTCCTCATCAGAATACATGGCCAGGTACTCCGGGCCGGCGACCACTGGCGAATGCGGCGCATGGAACCAGATCAGAGCGAAAAAGGGCGTTTCAGACTTCGCCTGCTTTTCAATAAAGGGAAGCGCTTTGTCCATGATGATACGGCTGTCACAGCCGACCAATCCTTGCGCAAAACCATCTATAATATTTTCGCCATTCTCCCAATAAAGCACACGTGGATCGACCACACTGTCGTGAGCATTTTCAGGTTTGTAAGGGTCCCATGTGGATACTGCATACTCGGTGGCAAACCATTCATCGATCCCGTTCATCCCGGGGGTTGAATAATGTTTTTCCGGTTTGCGATTCCTTTTACCGGAGTATTCGGGAGTCATTGTCCCTAAATGCCATTTCCCGAAGTGGCCGGTTGTATAACCTTGGGATTTTAAAACCTCCGGCAGGGTAACTTCGTTGTCCTTCATATGGCCCTGATTAGCACTTGGTATGCCGTAGCGTTGCGGATGTCGTCCTGTTAACACTGATCCACGAGTGGGACTACAAACCGGGGCACCGGCATAAAATCGATTGAACTTCAAGCCATTGGCTGCCATCGCATCGAGATGAGGAGTCTTAATAACCGGGTGGCCATTATAAGCCACATCGCCCCAGCCTAAATCGTCAGCCATCACCAAAATAATATTGGGTTTGTTTTCAGAATACTGGGATACCTCGGTTGCGCTAGTACCCTCAGTCTGCTGCGTCTCGGCTCGAAGGCTACAACCAGCCATGAAAAAACATAAAAATAAGCTGGAATGGAGCAACCTCCAAGCCGTTGAAGGAGTTGGTTCTTCAGTCATTTTTTAAGGGCAATTGGACTCAAATATCTTTAAGCTCTTTATCGAAAAACTTTAATACACGACCGAACAACATTTCAGGCGTCTCATAAGTTCCACCAAATCCATGACCACCATTCTTTACTCGATGGAGATGAGAACTGACCCCAGCTTGCTGCAACGCGCTGTAAAGAAGCTCGCTTTGGTTATAAATGACTGATTGATCATCATCTCCGTGCATGATCAGCATAGGTGGGTCCGATGAAGACACATAGGTGATAGGATTCGCTTTTTGAACCTTTTCAGGATGATCCTGTATTGGGAAGCCCATGAATAGTGACTCCGGGGAATCGGGCGCATCATGATCGATTCGACCGGTAACATCGTTCATTCGGAGAAAATCAGTTGGGCCGAACCAATTACATACCGCCTGAACCACTGGCGAGGCGTTCTTCGTCACGGGATGTGTATCAAAATCCATCACATCATTCGTCGTGCCAAGCAATGCAACCAAATGCCCGCCTGCTGAAGAGCCCCAGACTCCAAAACGATCCGGATCAAGACCATAATTCTTCGCTTTCCAACGTAAATAACTTATCGCGGCTTTGCAGTCCTCAATCGCAGCCGGAAATTTGGCTTCACCACTCAGGCGATATTCGACTGAGGCCAAAGCGTACCCGTGATTCAAAACTTGAGCACAACGATTAATCGCATTCTTGGAACCACCACGCCAGCCACCACCATGAATCCAGATGACCAAAGATAGGGGTCCTTCGACATCGGCAGGTATGTACAAATCCAAGGGCAGATCCCGCCCATCGACGGTTTCATAGACAATATCCTTAGTAACCTGAACTCCCTCAGGCAGCCTGGGCCCCTGTCGGGATAGCTGGGCCAGTAGTGAAAGGCAGAAGGTGAAGATAAGAAAAAGAACTACAAATCCTTTCATATGAGAATTGGATAGAATTAAGCTCATGCTGAATAGTCATTAGCAAGTTGCCAATATAAACTCCCATTAAGCTAATCTTCACATTATTGCTGTTTTCTTGAAGCTTTATCTATGCGATTCTAAAGGCATGAAAGCTGAGCGTTCGCTAACTGATAAAAGTCTCTTCGTGATAGGGGAAATAGATGGCGAAGTTAACCTCGTCACCCCCTGGGTCACCTTCATCGCATTTATGTCATGGGCATTCTTATTCGCCCAGTCGATTAATGGGCCTAAAAGCCTGTGGTGGATTCCTGTGAAGATTATTTTGGTTTCGGTTCTTTGGAATTTATCAAGCACGGCGGAAAGGAATTTTTTGCTATACCCTAGATTAAACTACTGACTCGCCTCGTTTCCCTTTTGCGAAGCGGCGTAGCTGTTATAGTCATGTTACGTCTGGCTCAGATGATCAATCAACGTACCCTATGTAAAACTTGTGGAAAACCACCTCACCTTTGAGGTTTTAGAGACAGCTCCGGAATATCCCCGCATCCGTGCAGCAGACCGCGTCTCTAGCACGCAAGATAATCAGCGATTTATGCGCTTGAGGATATCGATCCCTTGACACGAGCGAGCTTGCCGAAAATCAAGACTTTTCAACCACTTAATTTCTGAGTAAACCACTACCTCTTCAATCGTAAGCTATGATGACTCGATCGATCTTTTTCCTTGCACTACTGCTTTCCTACAGCGCTTCGGCATGGGCCCAATCCAGTCAACCTAACATCATTCTTATGATGTCGGATGACCAAGGTTGGGGCGATACGGGTTACAATGGTCACCCTTACCTAAAAACTCCCCATCTCGATGAGATGGCAAAAAAAGGAATTACCTTCACACGTTTTTATTCAGCCAATGCCATGTGCTCCCCTACCCGTGCTAGCGTTTATCTGGGGCGACATCCCTACCGCACCGGAATAACATTCGCCATGAAGGGTAAACTTGAGCCAGAGGAAATTACTCTGACCAGTGTCCTCAAAAAAGAAGGTTATACAACCGGACACTTCGGGAAATGGCACATGGGGACGCTTTCCAAAAAGAAACCTGATCAAAGACGCTGGGGCGCTTTCGAGGAAGATCCAGAACGTTACTATTGTCCACCCTGGGAGCGTGATGTCGACGTCTCCTTTGTAACTGAGTCGAAAGTCCCCACCTGGGACCCGATGGTCGACCCCGGACCGGTCACACCGGCTGAATCTAAAGGAGCTAGTCCTAGCAGCGGTAATATTGAGGATCCCGGCTTGAACCCTGGAGAATCTGGAGAGGACACCACCGGACAATACTACGGAAACGAGTATTTTACCGGCCCGGATGAAATTGAAACCGAAAACCTTGATGGAGATGACTCCCGCGTAATTATGGACCGGGTAATTCCGTTCATCGAACAGGCAGTTCAAAAGAGTCAGCCCTTTTTAGCAGTGGTTTGGTTTCATACCCCCCATTCACCCGTCGTGGGCGGTCCCGACCACAAGGCTATGTATGCCGATCGCCCGGAACACGAACAACATTACTACGCTAGCCTTACTGCCATGGACGAGCAGATCGGACGTCTAAGAGCCAAGCTAAAAACACTCGAAGTGAGCGACAATACGATGCTTTGGTTTTGTTCGGACAACGGTCCGGCACGACAAGGTTCGCCAAGGCATGTTGGACGGACTAACGGATTGAGTGGATTCAAGCTTTCCATCCAGGAAGGCGGAATACGCGTACCAGGGCTTTTGGTCTGGCCGGGGAAATACCCTAACCATCAGACGATCACCACGCCTTGTGTGACCACGGATTATTTCCCCACGATTCTGGCTGCCCTGAACATCCCATTACCTGACGACAGGCCTTATGACGGAATCAATCTTTGGCCACTCATTGATAATCCGACATGGACGCGGTCCAAACCCATCGGATTTATTCACAACGGGAAAGTATGGATGGATTATAAATACAAAATAATTTCCAAAAACGACGATGCCTTCCGGCTTTACGACATCATTGCCGACTCGGCCGAAACAACCAATCTGGCTAAAAAACTTCCGAAAGTGTATGAACACATGATCGCCAAGTTTGAATCATGGCACTCCGGGGTCATCGCAGATCTAGAGCGCGTTGAAAACATAGCGGATTAGTCAGTTTTTTAACTTCAATCTGAACTGAGGTGAGTTCAAACCGTTTATCACTCAAGATCTAAGGACTTGCAATCGCAGGAAACTTCCTCAGCGGATACAAGCAATTCCCCACGCGGAGTTACCTCACCCTTTGCGGGATGAAATACGTGGTCACCTCCGGCAATCATCAACTTGTTTACATTGTCGCATTCAATATAAAGTCCGTTGCCCGTGTTTTCAAATCGGACGCGGATCCTGTTCCGCTCCACCTCCATGGCTTGAAAGGTTGGGTAGCCCCTTGGAAATCCTTTAACGCCATAAGTATTTGCCAGAGCCAAGATTGCCAGCCTTTCGCCCACAGGGATTTTGGCTCTCTGATGAATATTATTTTCTTCACTGATGTCCATATTCAGCAGGGTTAACGGTGTTGGCCTCTCCTTGATACCAAATGGCTCCGCGAATCCCAAAGGGCATCAATGGCTGAATATCGCCCGTCATCTCCCTGAGATGTTAGCATTCACACGAATGGGTCTGCGCTACCAGCTGACTTCAATGGTAACCCGTTCACCAGGATTGGCCGTTCCGTAAAGGGCTACTTTGGAATTCCGTTGAAGAACCATGTCGTCGCCAAAAATGCCGGGCATACTGAGTTTATCAGTCAAACATTGAGCATTATCTTTACTTAATTGCCATAGAAGCCGTTGTTTTCCTTCGATTTCCATTGTGCGAAGTGGACATCTCTCAAAACATTATCCGTTCAAATATCCATGAACGAGCTTCTCTTACTGCTTCCGACATTCCTGATCGTATCGGCCATGTACGCGTCAGTGGGACACGGAGGAGCATCAGGATACCTCGCCATCATGGCACTGGCAAGTATTCCAGTTGTAATGATGAAGCCAACTGCACTCACCTTAAACTTAGTAGTATCCTTGCTAGGTACTATTTTATTTTACAAGGCCGGGCACTTTGCCTGGCGGCTATTCTGGATGTTTGCAGTTGTTTCGATCCCCTTTGCTTACCTGGGCGGAAAAACGAACGTACCTCCCGGAGTTTTCAACCTGTTGGTGGCAGCCGCCCTTGTTTTTGCAACGGTGCGTCTGTTTGGTTCGGTGAAGGATCAACAAATCGAGAAGCAACCCCCCATTTGGGCCATTATCATTGCAGGCGCTTCAATTGGTTTTTTCTCAGGCTTAATTGGAGTTGGCGGCGGAATTTTTTTGACTCCATTGCTCCTGATATTCGGATGGGCAACTATCAAAACTGCAGCGGCGGTTTCAGCACCCTTTATTTTCGTGAACTCAGCAGCCGGCCTGCTCGGTTATCAAACCGTTGCCGAAAACCTGATACCGCACTGGCCCTACTATGCGGTTACTGTCGTCATCGGAGGATTGATCGGTGCCCGCTGGGGTAGCAGCTTGGCCAATCCCGTGCACCTGCGTCCGGTTCTTGCAGGGGTATTGGTGTTGGCGATAGTGAAGTTGGTCGTCAGCTGATAAATGGCGCAAACACCTTTCAGGCATTAGCATGAGAAATCTCATGCGCCTGAGGACCGTTCATCGTATTCGGTGATTTTTCTTCCACGGCCTGCTCCATGGTTACAAACGGTGAGATGCCCAAATCTACCAGTTCCTGAGTAAGCCGGTTATGGTCGAAGTCACCGCCTCCAAATGCCTCAGACCAAATTCTATTGTGCAATTGGCGTAAATGCAGTTCAACGATTAGATTGCCTTGCCGAGTTCTTCGAGGGCATCGCGTTGAAACTCAAGCTGTTCGTCGCTTTTATTTTCAAGACCTCCCCAACGAATGGGCCTAGGATTGGCAACCACTACACCGATCATATCCTCGCGACAGGGAGCTGTAATAAGCACCCACATAAGGGCGGCCAATGCTCATAGACATATGCCTGCTCGGCTTGTAATAGTGATAGAAAGACCGGTAGCTGGGACGGTAGTAATTGCGGCTCTTGTAATATATGCCCCGGCTCGGATAACTGTAGCGATTATAGCCAAAAGAGCGATAGCCTCCAGAACCAGAAGAAAAGCTGAATGGGCTCCCATCACGTGAGTATTTTGCCGTAGGAGGCCCCAAATCCCGTGTAGCAACGGCTGACATTGGCTTCAGGCAAAATGAGCAGCGGAGCCGATAGGATTGCGGCTGATAGAAGGTTGGGTATGACTGATTTCATGATATTACTCAATTATCCTCATAGATCGCCTGAAATCGGGAATAGTTTCATAACAGAGAAAAATCGGCGTGAACCTAACCAATTTATGCATGTAGTATGTGATATGAGCAGAAATGACACGATATGCGCCAGAAATTGGCTAAAATTAGCTATCATAAGTACACTTCTAGGGTTTTCTGCCCAGTCGAGTGCTAAAGAACAAAACGCCTTTGAAAGGAAACGAATGAAGATGGTAAAGGAGCAAATTGCCGCCAGAGGAGTGGAAGACCGCAACGTCTTGGAGGCTATGGAAGCGGTTAAAAGGCATGAATTGGTTCCGGAGCGTTATCGAAAACTCGCCTATGAGGACCATCCATTGCCCATTGGTAAAGACCAAACGATTTCTCAGCCTTATATTGTCGGCCTCATGTCCCAACTCCTTGAAGCGGATCCAGGCGATAAGATACTGGAAATTGGCACCGGCTCAGGTTACCAGGCAGCTGTTCTGGCGGAAATGGGATTGGAGGTTTACTCCATCGAAATCATTGAAAGCTTGGCCATTCGCACCGAAAAGGACCTCACAAGACTGGGTTATTCAGATGTACACGTGATGCACGGTGACGGCTACCAAGGTTGGCCAAATGAAGCGCCATTTGATGGTATCATCATTACCGCAGCGCCTCCCAAATTACCAGAGCCCCTGATCGAGCAGGTCAAAGAAGGTGGTCGCATCGTGGTCCCGGTTGGACGGCGATTACAGAGCCTGAACGTCTACACTAAAAGTAAGAACGGCAGGGTGTCCAAAGAGAGGATTATCCCGGTGAGATTTGTTCCCATGACGGGGGAAGCCCAATTGCAGGATTGAGCTACTTATTTCTTCCCTTAGGTAAATTGGCAACGGTTATTCCTGCGCCTACCAGAATAACGCCCAATATCAGCGCATTGGATATTGGCTCCCCGAGGATTAAATAGCTAATAACGACGCCTGAGATTGGCGTAATGAAACCAAATACACCTAAGCTACTGGCATTGTATCGCCATAAAAGAACGGTCCAAATTATAAAGCATAGTCCACCAATCACGACACCCTGATAGATGATACCAAATACAACTCGTGTGTTAATAGTTATGGTGTGTCCACTCTCAAAAACAGCGCTCAATACAAAGAAAATCGGGATACTCAATGAGGCCTGCCAAAAAAGCAGCCGTGCCGGATGAATGGATTGAGTCAACGTTTTGGTATAAACCTGTCGAGCACCTAGTATTATGCCGCTCATAAGCACCAGCGCATCACCTAGCAGGTATTCGGTTGCGGAGGCCAAAAACCCTTCTCCAAATATGAGAACGACACCGACGAAGGACAAGGCCATTCCAGCAACCTTGATTGGGCTGAGCTTGTCATTGGGCAAAAAGAAATGAGCGAAAAGGGCCAGAAAGAAGGGTCCTGTTGATATAAAAACACCCGAGTGAGAAGCTAATGTGAATCCGGTCCCAAGATGAAGAAGACAGATCTGGAGAACAAATACCGAAACCAGAAAGAACATCAGGCGCCTTTCGGCACGATTCATCTTTAGCGGAATTCGCGCCACCAAAACCCACACAAATACGGTGAGTGCTCCCAGAATGAATCGAACACCAGCCATGGCAAAGGGCGGAAAACCTTCCAGGCCAATTTTGATAGAGGGAGAGTTTCCACCCCAGAGAAGGCTAAGCAAAATCGCTACACATGCGACCTTGGCTGTAATGGGATGATTCAACATAGATCGGCAATTGTTTATCGGCTGGCCAATACGTCGGACAGTCGGCTCAAAATCTCTGAATAGTTGGAAAGACCTGCGACATTTACATTTTCACCAAGGTCGTTCCAGTGATCATAAAGTTCCTGGCCCGCAAGTGTCTGGTCTGAGAGCCGCCATTCTACATAGCGAAAATGCTCTGTACGAATGGATCTTCCCCGAGCACCATTACGGCTATACTCACTGTAAGCATTTTCCCGTCCTCCGGCTGACGGATTTCTCAACACCTGAAGAAAACTCTTACCTTCCAAGTGATCCGATTGAGGAATTCCACACAACTCAGCCAATGTGGGAAATAAGTCGACCAAAGCGAACGTAGACTTTACCTTGAATAAAGAATTTGTTACCGACACAAGAAGTGGCACTCGCGTTGCTAATTCAAAATTCGTATGCTTGGACCAGAGGCCGTGATCTCCGGGTTGATAGCCATGGTCGGACGTAAAAACAATAATCGTGTTTTCCTTTTCTTCGATGAGTTGCCCTACGAGTGCATCCACATAATTGATACAAGCATAGTATGCATGCTTGATTTCTCGAGCCAGGTCATCCGGAAAGGATCCTTCCTCCGGAATTTCAGCAAAGCTGCACACATAGCGATAGGGATGAAAGGAATATTTTTGAAGGACGTTAATGGGCGGTTCCGGAAATTCGGTTAACGGAATGTTTTCTCGGTCATACAGGTCCCAATACTTTTTTGGCGCATTGAAAGGTATATGTGGCTTGTGAAAACCGACCATAAAAAAGAACGGTTTTGAACACTGGGAAGCTTCTCGAATTGCTCTTCGAGCTACTTGACCCATCAATCCATCTTCGTAGGCCTCATCATCTACTTCGGCCGCTTCGTACAAAGGATTCACCCGGTTCTCAGACACAGCGCGATTAATGATGGGATGCTTATCAACGTTTCCGGGAGCAGCGTAGTTCAAGGGCTCAGGTTCGAAAAAGGGCTCCGACCAGGACATCGGATCATCTTGTCCGTTATGCAGAATCTTTCCAAAACTGCGCGTGTACCACCCTTGATTTTTAAATAACTGAGGCAAGGCCACGATATCGGGATGCTCCAACCGAAAGGTGTTCTGGGCATTGATCTTTTTTCCCAAAGATCGAGGGATCAATCCGGAGAAAAAACTATTCCTTGAAGACCAACAGACCGCTTTCTGGCAATAGGCACGGTTAAACAACAGACTATCTTGAGCGAGCCGGTCAATGTTCGGAGTGACTGCAACCTTATCCCCGTAGGCACCAAGATCCGGCCTTAAATCATCGGTGATGATGAATAAAACATTGGGTACGTCCGAAAAGGAAAGTTCTCTAGCCTCCTCTTTTTGGCAACCCAGCGTTAATAATCCAACAAGAGTACAAAAAACAATCCACCCCACCCGCTTCATTCCAAAGCTGGATTAAAACTGAGGCATCGCCCAATCAGCGACCTTTTCAGGATCATGCCAACTATTCCTATCGTCGGGAGAAGGAACATCGTTGGTAGGTTCCATGTGCTTCTTTGAATCCATGTCGCCCTCGTGGGCGATTTCGCGCCAACGCTTTTGCATCCTAGCGACACGCTTAGGCATTTGGGAGGCCAGGTTGTTCTGTTCCATACGGTCTTCGGCAATGTTATAAAGCTCCCATTGGTGTTGGTAAAAGCTAACCAGTTTCCAATCCCCCTGGCGTAGGGCCCGGCAGCTTCCAAAAACAAAGAATAGTTCATCATGCCCAGTTCTCTCGCCTCCTTGAAAGACCGACATGAGTGATCTTCCTTGAAGTGGCCACACACCATCTTCTTTCGGATAATCCGTACCCGCCACATCAATACAAGTCGCCATCACATCAATCAGATGGCTCAGCTCCGTATTCAGGCTGCCCGCGTTTTTGATTTTATTTGGCCAATGAATTATAAACGGCGAAGCGATTCCGCCTTCGTGTTGGGTTTGTTTATAGTGTTTGAAAGGCGTGTTTCCAACGGTAGCCCAGCTTGCATCGTAGAGGTAGTAAGAGCCCGCTTCCCAGGGTGGAATATCCAGATTATAGCTGCGCTCGAACGGACAGGCACCATTATCCGAACACAACATGATCAAGGTGTTTTCAAATTCACCTTTTTCCTTTAAGTAATTGATCAATCGGCCGATCTGTTGATCTACCCTGTCTACCATGGCCGCAAAAATGGCCATGCGGAAGGACTCAAATTGCTGCTGCTTTTGAGTTAAGGAGTTCCATGCAGGAACGTGATCGGGCAAAGGCGGCAGCTCAGCATCCGCTGGAAACAATCCCAACAATTTTTGTTTCACAAAACGCTCCTCGCGCAAAACCTCCCAACCAGCATCGTAGCGCCCGAGATACTTCTCAATGGTCTCCTTGGGAGCATGCAGCGGATAATGCGGGGCATTGAAGGCAATGTAGTGAAAGAAGGGCTTATCTTCCTGCAGTGCGTTTTCCAGAAACTCGATCGAATAATCGATATTGGCGTCGGTAACATAGAAATCTTTAATCTTTTCGAAATCGTTCCAAACCTCGCCGTTCATCCGGAAGGTATTATCACCAGCAAAAAAATCAGTTGCTCCCGACAGGTGCCCCCAGTACTGCTCAAAGCCGTAGTCGGTTGGCTGTTTCTTCAAATGCCATTTTCCGGTCATGGATGCGCTGTAACCGGCTTTTTTCAAGACCTGGGCAATGGTCACCGCATTACGGAAATCGCTCTCGCCGGCATACAAACTATACTGGCCGGAAAGCAGCGCCAGGCGCGAGGAGTGGCACTTGGCCGTGTTATAGAACTGCGTAAACCGCAACCCATTACTTGCAAGCCGGTCGATGTTCGGGGTCTGGATTTCACTTCCATAAGAGCCGAAATCGGCAAAGCCGAGATCATCCACCATCATGAGCAGGATGTTGGGCCTGCTGTCTTTTGCAAAAGATTGGGCTGCAAACGCAAACAAACAGAGCAAAACAGTTGGGAATTGTAGGAGCGGGTTTATCCCACGACTATTGTGTAGCCGTTCCTGGTGATTGGGACGTAAAGCCCCTTCTAGAGTAAATAGCAGCGATATATTGAATTTATTCATAACGCACTTAAAATTGTTTTATTCTTCTCTCCCAGGCCACACCGGAACCTCGAAGTTCGGTAACCATGCAGCCAAGCGTGTTTTCACGTGAGACAGCTCAGCATGTCCCGTCAAATTCGTCCACTCATTAGGATCCTTACTATGGTCATACAATTCCTCAGAACCATCCGCATAGCGAATGTATCTCCAGCGGTCGCTGCGAATTGTATGATTCCCACGGCCATAAGTAGTAATTGCCGGAATTCCCCAATATTGACGCGGTTCTTCAAGCAAGGGGACAATGCTCACACCATCTAAGCTTTCCGGCAGGTCCAATCCTGCCAGTTCACACAAGGTTGGGTAAACACTCATCAAATCTACCGGAGCAGAGGAGCGCGTGCCTGCCTGAGTCATTTCGGGCACCACCCATATGTAGGGCATCTGTGTTGGCTCTTCCCAAAGAGCAAATTTTCGAAAGTGATTCTTTTCGCCCAAGGACCACCCATGATCTCCCCATAAAACAATAATGGTGTTATCAGCGATGGGACTCTTATCCAATCCGTCAAGCAAGCGCCCGACATTCATGTCCGTGTAAACACAGGTCGCCAGGTAGGAACGAATGGCCGCTTTCCAACGTCCATTTTCCTGGAATCGCTTAAAATCATTATTCCTGATCGCAAGGTGCTTACCCGCCTCTAATAAGTCATCTAAATCGTCAGACTTGTAAGGCGGTAATTGGATACCCTCCAATGGAAAGGCGTCGTAGTATTTCTTGGGTGGTGCAAAAGGCAGGTGAGGCTTGATTAAACCTGCGGCGATAAATTTCGGCTTATCGGGTTTCGTATTCATTTGTTCTATACACCAACTCACCGTATACCAATCGGCGATATCCTCATCCTTGATGTCCATAACAAGTGGCTCGTGGTAGCCCTGTTGTTTGGGAACGCCTCCATGGGGTTTCAGATGGGAGGAATCCATATACTCTGTCCATTCCGATGGAAAAAACTCTTTGGAATGATGAATTTTCCCCGCCCCAACGGTATGGTAACCAGCTTCCTTGAACCGTGCGGATAAGCCTTGGCCCGGCTCAAAGATCTGCATCCATTCATCACCATTAAGGTAGGCTCCCGTTGACCAGGGTCGCTGACCACTCATCAACGCAGCCCGCGACGGCTCGCAGGCCGGAACCGCACAAAAAGCATTTTCAAAGGTCAGTCCACGATCCGCCAAGCGATCAATATTAGGTGTGATGGCTTGAGGATGGCCGCCCAAATGCGTCACCCAAACATTCAAATCATCAATGGCGATGAAGAGCACGTTTGGCCTGTCATGAACTTGCTGAAGGGAACGATCCGCGGACGATACCGGAAATGGGCCCAAAGCACAAGCCTTGAGGATTAATATGGAGAGAAACCTGGTTTTCATAAGTCACGGAACAAGGCCGCGGATGGGGCAATTTTGAATTTAAATTCTACGTGCCCCTGAGGCTCAACGCGAGAAAAAAGCAAAGTTGGGTTAAAAGTGAAATCCCCAAGGGCCTGGCGTCACAATCTTAGTTGACATGGATTCCTCGATTCTAACACTGACCCCTCCTTTTTATGGTGGCTATAGCTCAGCTGGTTAGAGCATCGGTTTGTGGTACCGAGGGTCGCCGGTTCGAATCCGGTTAGCCACCCCAATTCGCTCTCTCATCGTTCGAGCTACGCGGGACAAAGCCCCATACTTGGCCTCACCTTTCGTACTGATGCTCGTGCTCGAAGGATGCACCATGCGTATACTTGCGACCCCCGGCTCTCGGCGCTTCACCAGGGATTGGTTGCATCCATTTCCCATTTGAAGAGCTGGCTGGCTCTGATGTTTCCGTCTTCTGAGAACAGACGAAACTGGGTGCTGTCTTCCCTTGTCGGATACACGCGCTGCACTAAACAGATCCGGGAGTTAACAAAAATCTCGATGACAGACTTATCAACAAAGATATCCAAATCCAGAGCCGCGGGCCCTTCCAATGAAAAAGGAACCCGCTGTTTCAAATTCCCCTTCTCTAACACCCCACCACCGCCGACGTAGTACTTGATTTCTTTTTCACTCGCCTTTTCAAAGTCGATAACAAACTGCTGCTCGGCTCTGTCGTAAGTAATAACGGTCTCTTCTTCGAGATTGGGTGAGCAGAAGAGTTTCAAACCGAATCGGGTAGCGTCTTCGGACTCTAATCGCAACTTGATCTCCATGCAGTTCCCGGAGAATCCGTCCACAACGACGACATTGCCTTTGGCGATTGACAAGTCAGCATGTCGTCGCTCTTTGTAACGCAGGGTTTGCAGCTCCTCCACAGGATCGATCAGTAGCGTATTATCCTCCGCCGGCGAAAAATGCCAAGGCAGCGTCATGATGCTCTCCCAGCCGCGGGCGTCCCCTCGATGCCTAGCATCGGAGAGCCAACCCCAGAAGATTCTTCTACCCCGGTCATCGATCAGCGTCTCCGGCCCGGATAGCATAGTGCCCGACCGACTGAGTTGCCCGTTTATCTCAGGATAGAACCGTTCGTTTTCGTACCGGCCAATGTAATACTGCGCCTTACTGTAGGGTCGGTGCGTATGCATCAAAAGCATATGCTTATCCCCGAAAGGAAAGAAATTGGAACATGCGCAATCCTCAATCTCCTCGGTCCACTTGCGTTCCGACTTATAGAAAGGGCCCACATACTCCCAATTGGCCAAGTCCTTGGACTTAAATAGGCTCGTCGAATCGCCCTCGTAGCCGGGCCGATAGTTCTTGCTGCCGATTAGGGCATAGTAAGTGTCGCCTTCTTTCCAGCCACTAGGATCGAAAATCATGCACTCCGGGTACACGGCCGACCTTTTTTGTTTTCCCAGCTCACCGGGAGCCACGGGGATCACGGGGTTTTGTGGAAGAGGGACCCACTCATCCAAGTTGTCGTCGAAACTCTGATACACGACGATGCCGTGCCGCGGCATGTTTGTAATGATCGTGGGCACGTCTGTCCCTTCCATCACGTCTCCACTGTTAAAATAGTCTCCGTATAAACCATCGAACGGTTCCCGCAGCGAAGCCTTGTGGTAGCGCCAATGCAAAAGATCTCTGCTGGATATGTGCTGCCAACTTGAGAAATCTCGAATACCCCGACCATTGGAGATCTTTTGCAAATAGCCGATGTGATAGCGACCCTTATAAAAGACGGCTCCATTGATGTCATTCCAGCGCCCCTCCGGCGGCAGGAAATGGTACCGCGGCCGAAACTTGTCCTGAACCATTTTCTCCCGCATCTCGTAAGACTTCATCCAGTAGTCATCGAGTTCGTCTTGTGCGAGAGACAGGCCACTACCGAGAGCATAAATGGCCATAACTATTGCCAGTGATGCACGAAATCGTTTAACGGAAAACCGAAGGCGGCAGCGTTGCTGCGATGCAAATAAACAATCACCGACTTTGACGGGAAGTCGAACCGGAGAATATTGAATTAGGAATCGGCTAAAGGACTTCATTCGTTCCCAATGGATGTGAGGCGATTGTTGATAGAGAATTCAATTGTTGAAAACAATATTATTTTATTGGGATCGATCAGGATCCGGCGAAGTCATGCAATCATCATAATCATACACCAAAACGAGCAGCGCAAATCCAATCTCCATTTCCTAGGTCTAGCAAATGAGGAGAGACCTCCGTAGTTATCCTGCATCACCTCGAGGATTGGGAGTATGCTTGCTATTAGTTGGTTTTCTCTGCAACGTAAACTTGACTAGCATAAATATCTCAATTACGGAGTTATGTGTAGTTGTAGAATACGCAAATTAACTATGAAAACACAGAGATTATCCGTCTCTAATACAATCAATACACAACTAAGCCAAAAAATCTGAAAGAAACTTGTTCTGCAGAAAACCGTATCTTCAAGGAGAAAAAGATCGATCAGCCAACGATCTAGATCCGAAGCCATGTCTAAGATTTTCGAACTTACTTCCGACGGGTGGGTACCTTATACCTATGACGCGGAAAAGCCCGTCCTGCTTTTCAGTTGGCGTCAACCGTGCGAAAATTGCCTCGCGATACGTACGATGGTTGAGGAACTGGCCGAAGAGCTGTCGGACCGATTAAGCGTAATCGGATTAAATTTCGACCAGTATCAGGGACTTGCAGTCGAATTTGGCATTGATCGCCCGGAATCCATCACCCTCCTCGACAGAGGCGACAAAGTTGCCGAACTCATCGAACCAGATTCCAAAGCGGCCATTATGGCCTTGGTCGACGAGCATTTTTCGATGGATTAAAATTTTGCTCGCCTTCGAAAATAGCCCAAAATCATTTTCTTACTTCGTATCCAGTTAAATTAAACGAATCTAAAAAAATGAAATACAGCACTGAGTGGAATCCATTTGGAATGGAATATGATGTCGCCGTTTTCGGTGGCGGATTATCGGGTTCGGCAGCGGCTTTGACGGCGGCTGAAAAGGGCCAACGCGTTTTGCTCGTTGAAAGGCGCAGTGCGCTTGGATGGGAGACGACCCGTGCCTTTCAGTGCGACCTGCCGGAAAGCGATTCCCCCACAGTGCGACGTCTGCGCGATCGATTGAAGAAAATCAATGCGATAGCTGATGATCGCATCGACTCGGCAAGGACGGAATACCTTCTCGATTTAATTGTAGAAGAGAATGACGTTGATTTGCTTCTCTATTCTCAGGCGGTGGAAGTATGCGTCGGAGAGGATGGTATCTACGGAGTAGTAATCGGAAACAAAAGCGGCGAACAATTGGTCCGCGCCAAGGTTTTCGTAGACGCAACAGAAGAAGCGTTACTTTTCAAACAGCTGGGAGCCGAATTCCACAATGTTAGCCAACGTTCTTGGCGGCAGGCATTTTTCTTTAATAATGTCGAGAACCCAAGTGACTTACTTGGATATGTGGCCAATGGCGTGGGCATGGAAGATATCGTTCTTCGATCATCCCCGTGGGAGGGCGAAGTATGTGTCGAATTCACTATTCCGTATTACACATCCCTAGATGGACGCGTTAAGATACGGGATGTCGTCGCCTACCTAAGAGAAGCTCTACCATCTTTAGGCAAAGCGAGCGTAAGCCATGCGGCATTTGAGGCGTTTCCTCTCGATTCCGGAGCCGTTTTAGCCGAAAACGGAGCCGAGGATGTTAAACATGAAAATTTGCTGGCTTGCGGAACTTGGTCAGTTAGCGATGTCTCCGAGCGGCAAAATTTCAATAACAACACTAGCAGGATCGATCTGGGTGAAAAAGCCGGAGAAGAAGCGGCAAAGATTGCTGCAAGCAGCAAATCGATAAGTGGAAATGAATTTGCAAGCTCACAACGCCAAACACAATCTCTTCAAGCCGATGTAGTCGTTGCGGGAGCCGGTACTGGAGGAAGCTATGCCGCCATTGCTGCGGCAAAAGCTGGTGCTAAAGTGATCGTATTGGAAGCGTGTACGATGATCGGGGGAATGGAAACCGGCGGCGGCATGCACGTACCGGGCCACGGAGTAAAAGGAGGCGTTCAGGACGAGGTCTTTCAGCGCGCCCGCGAGTACCACAAACTCTTCAAGGGAGGCTACACCATTCCCATGCCAAACCCGATATTAAAAGCGATCGTGTTCGAGGAGATCTACAAGGAGCTGGGTATCGAAATCATCTTCGGAGCTACGGTTACGGGTGCGGTCAAGGTGGGAAATCGGATCACCGCGGCAATGGCGGCTACCCCCGAAGGGCCGGTGATGGTCAATGCAGACGTTTTTATTGATTCAACCGGAGACGCCGATCTGGCCATTATGGCAGGT
>DDZZ01000023.1:28197-67496 GCA_002346535.1 Opitutales bacterium UBA2995
GGACGATCTGGCCATTATGGCAGGTGCGCCATTTCAAACCGGGCGGGAAGTGGACGAGATCCTCCACTGTTACACGCAATGTGCGGAATCCATCGTCAAGGATTCCGGTATTGTCAAGGTTACGAACTTCGATTGTGGGTATACCGATCCCTTCGATATTGTCGATCTTACTCGGGGGAAACGGCAGGGCCTGCGATTGATCAATGAAATACTTTTGAATGAGTTTCGCTTACTCTATGCCTTTCCAGTGCTCGGCCTCCGGCAAGGCCGTCAAATAATCGGCGATTACACTCCAACGATGCATGATCAGATTTTCCTGAAACACTACGATGACTGCATCGGTTATTCCGCCGCCAAATATGATTGTCATTCTAAGGATTTCGCGAATCACAATGACTTTGCCCTCCTTTGGGTGTGGATTCTTGGTAATCGTGAACGGCATTTTGGAGGAGAGATTCCTTACCGCTGTATGTTGCCCAAGGGCCTAGAAGGTATACTCGTGGCCTGTCGCTCTGCTTCCTCTACGAACGAAGCAAATTATCAGCAACGCGTCATCCGGAACTGTCGCCGCATGGGCGAGGCGGCCGGAATAGCTGCGGCAATCTGCGCAAAATCCGGTGTTACTCCCCGCTCATTGGACGTAAAACTGGTTCAGGAGGAGTTGAAAAAATCAGGTGCATTAGGAGAAGCCACCCGCCCAAAACCTACGCTTCCGAAATACAACCATGAAGAGCTGAAAGAACTGTTTCTCAGCGACAATTTTAAGGACGCCGTTTGGCTCCTCGCGCATGGTGATTCGGAGTCTTTCGCATTCCTCAAAGAAATCCTCGAGCAAGGACCTAAGGAGAAGAAAATCTGGGCAGCCATCGCCCTGGCTTGGCATCGCGATGCGGCCGCTTTACCTGAGCTAATCAAGCAAATCGAGGATCGTCCCGAAACACCGGAGGAGTATCTGCATATAAGGCGCTACGCCCCGTTCTGGATGCTAATGATTGTGTTCATTGGGCGCATTGGAGATTCGTCAGCTTTACCTACTTTGTTTTCTATTCTTAACGACCCCAAATCGGATATCGACGCGATCCTCGCTTCAATCCGAGCTCTTGGCCGCATTGGTGATGCAGCTGCAGTACCAGCCCTTGAAGCACTTCTCAAGCGAGATGATCTTCCTCGCGACCGCAGATTCCAAATGACTTCACAGGTCGTGACCGAAATGGTGGGAGAAGATGGTCTCTGGCAAGTGGAACTTACCATTGCCGAAGTTCTCGCCGAGTTTGGCAAACCACAGCCTCAGGTCGTCGAAAAACATCAACAGGATCCCCGACCCTGGGTAAGAAGATACGTTGCTATTGTTAGGGAGAAAATTAATGCGATGGTTGAGAGCCAAAAACTCACTATTCCATTTCGCGAAGAAATCGGGATGCGGTGTTAGTTGGATTAGAATTCCGTTTCTTCTCCAAGGCTAAAAGGGATCAAACCTTGAATCGGTTAATTCCACAGACTTCATCAAAATTGCAAGGATCAGCTGTCGCCTAAGGGCTATGGCTAGACATGATGACCCCGAAGCCGGACTTGGATCGGTAATATTCAAATAAATGCCTTAACTTAGCGACAACGCATGCGGTCGAAATTGTTTTCTCCTCCAATTCTTTCTCCGGGCATTGAATTCGATCATTCATCTAAAGTATCCGAACAATTGATATACGGCTGAACCCCGGAGTGCTCATTCCGAGCTCCCCGGAAAATATCAAACAAAGTATGAAAAGGAGCAGGGCGGGTTATCACTCGCCTTGCATCCAACCAAATCAGAGATTAAATTTCTGATGTAAAACATGAGGCCCTATTGTTCGTTTACCTCAAACACTTCGAAGATAGCCAAACCACCGTCACCGGAACCCAGAATACCGCGCGTTGAAATGTTCAGCACATTTCCATCGCCGACAATTGGGAAGCCAGTGTTGTCCTCTACAAAGGTCAGAGGCGAACCAATTGGAATTGCAGCTGCTAGCGCGGCTTCCAAGATGAGGACGTTTCCGTCAACAAAGGCAATTTTGCCTAATTCGGTTCCATCATACAGGAAGACAAAATTACTTATTGCAACTCCAGAGACATCATTCATTGTGATGGTGGTAGCTCCAGCGTCTGCGGCTTCACTCCGAGGTGTGGGATCAACGCCATCACTATAGGTCACAGCATCATTAGCCGGAATTGCAACCAGAGTCATACCTTCCAGTGTCAGCACATTACCCTCAATGGAGGCAATGATACCAAGTGGAGATCCGCCTGACAGGCTGACCAACGCCCTTACAATCGCTTCAGCCGGAGGAGGATTCGTCAGGGGTTACTGAAGTAGCTCCATAGCCTACTGCTACGGCGAGAGTTGTGGTGTCAACTTCAACCGTGCGGCGAGTCTTCCCGTGTGGAGGTGTTGTCAGGTTTTTATAGCCATAGAAGATCCAGAAATCATCTGCGTATACCTGGGTATCAAAATTCGGCCCAGCTCCGACCCTACAGTGAATCAGTAGGCCATCATAACTAGAGCTACAAAAAATCGCCGATGTCTTCGGTTTATTCCAAGACCTACTCTAAAAGTTTTCAACCACCCCTGTTTTGGAGCGGTAGTTTATAGGACTGTAAAATTCTGATGAGTAGAATCCGCTGACAAGATTACTTGTGCTGCTCGGCCCATTTGGCAAAATCGGCTTCAATCTCATCGGTCCACGTGGTGTCCAACTGACCTGGGGAATAAGTACCTTGCTGCAACATCAAAGCACTCCACTGGTCGCGCCGGCGAACATCCTCAGACGACCCCACCACTTTTTCAGCGAGCTGAGGCGGAATGAACATCAATCCTTCAGGGTCTCCGAGCACGATATCTCCCGGCATTACCGTAGTGTCGCCGATTCGAATGGGAACATTCATGCCCATCAACATAGTGTTGCGCACTCCTCCTCGGGTGACAGCGGAAGGATGAAACCGGCGAACGTAACCTTTAAAGCCTTCGATTGCCTGGATGCCTGAAAGGTCGCGCAACCCACCCTCAATAACAATACCGTTTTGAGACTTTCCATAAATTGCATTGGCCAAACGATCGCCCAAGAAATTATAGCCTGACATATCCACAACCAGCACATCCCCCGGCTGGAGCGTATCGATGACCCATGAATTGTGTCCGGTGCCACTACGTTTTTCGGCTTTGCCCTGTGCATCGACCACCGCCCGGACATCGGGACGGGTCGGTAAAAACAAAGCAGTTACAACACGACCGACCAAACGATCGGGTGATGCATTAAACTCTTTCCAATCACCCTCAAAATGATCCTTAAAACCGCCCTCCCGATAAATGACGCTCCACGCCTCTTCAGCAGTCACGTTTTTCATTCGCTCGAGAATTGAATCGGGTACTTTGGGCCGACCGTCATCAAACCGTTCTCCTTCCCAGGCGCTCGTGAACAGGGTACGCTGTTCAGCCGTATACATACTCATTTGTGCGAAACTTTCCTCGGAAAAAGCAAAAACGAGTGCTACACTTAAGCAGATTTTTAGATCCAGATTTAGCAATTGGTAACTCCTAGAGTTTAGAAAACGATTTTTAAGATACATAAGCATTAATATGTTGCTCAAAAGTTTAGATCTCGGGGTACATACAGGTCAAGGAAACAGCCATTTAACTACCTACCGTTCGGTAAAATTTTAACTTGACCCAGCCAGCCATTCTCCTGAAGAAAAGATTCATGAATCGCAGACAATTTTTGAAAACAGCGTTAGCCCTTCCAGCAGGTGCATGGATGTCCCGTTACAATCTGCTGGCCCAACCGGCACTTAATCAGATCAAAATCACGGCGATCAAGTCAATCGTCCTGAAAAACCAGTGGAAAACCTTGGTTAAGGTGGAAACCGATGCGGGTATTTCCGGCTTCGGTGAATCCGGGGCCACGGGCGAAATTTTTCGTGGTTGGGTGCATAAAGGCAACAAGCCTATCGAGGACAAGCTGATTGGAGAAGACCCACTGGCGATCGAAAAACTCTATTACAAAATGAGCACACAGGTGCACAACCTGGTCTCTCAAGGAAGTGTATTCAGCGGCATTGATATGGCTTTGTGGGACATCGCGGGAAAAGTGCTGAACCAGCCGGTCCACAGATTACTGGGCGGACCCTTTCGCGAAAAAATAAAACTGTATCACGGTTCCCAACCCGAGAACATGCTCGATAAGAAAAGTTGCGCGGACTGGGCAGACACCATCCGGGCAAACCCACGTGGTTGGTCCACGATCAAGATGTCTTTTAATCAGGTATTCGGATTTGACCGGCAGGAACGTGATATTCCCATGCTTGGTCCCAACGATTTCGTCAAGCTCAGAACAGCCTTTAACAATGTACGGGAGGCCCTGGGCATGGACTATGACATCATCGCTCATGGCCATAGCGAGTTTGATTTACCGACTTCGGTTGGCATTGCCAAAGCGATCGCTCCTTCCAAGGTGCTCTGGCTCGAGGATCCACTGCCACCGCATTATTCGGATAGCTGGAAAGCCCTCAAACAACAATCGCCTGTACCCATTATGAACGGTGAAAAGGTGGAGATGCCCAAAGGATTTTTGCCTTTCCTGCAAAATCAGGCCGTGGATATTATTCATCCGGACCTGGCTTGGTGTGGTGGCATTACCGGAGCAAGAAAGATTGCAGACCTGGCATCGCTCTATCGGATCCCCGTCGCACTCCACAACCTGGGTGGTTATGCGCTCCTGATGGCCAGCGTACAGTACGCAGCCTCGATCCACGATTTTGTGATTCTGGAAAACGCCATCGATAAAGGTCAGGGAACTGAGTTAATGGGTGAAGACCCCGTTGTTGTAACGAACAGCTATATCGACGTTCCCAAGGAACCCGGCCTGATGCGCATGGATCAGGACTTCCTCAAGGCGAACATGCGTCCCGGGGAAATCTGGTGGGGAGCCTAAGTCGTCTCTAGCCCGTTATCTGAAGACCGTTCCAAATGACAAAAATCGGGAATAATATCTTGATAAGATTCCGCAATGTCTCCTAAATAAGATTCCATGAATCGTAGGCAATTTTTAAGAAGCGCTTTAGCCCTTCCAGCAGGAGCTTGGATGGCAAACTACAACCTCATGGCTCATCCTATGATGAACCAGATTAAGATCACCGATATCAAAGGCATGGTCTTAAAGAACCAATGGAAAACCCTGGTAAGGGTGGAAACAGATGCCGGAATATACGGCTACGGTGAATCAGGCGCCTCGGGAGATATTTTTCGCTCCTGGGTGAATACGGGAAACAAACCTATCCGAAATTACCTGATTGGTGAAGATCCGCTCGCGATTGAAAAACACTATTTTAAAATGAGCACTCAGGTACACAACCTGTTGGCTCAAGGGAGTGTTTTTAGCGGCATTGATATTGCCTTGTGGGATATAGCCGGGAAAGTCCTTGGCCGTCCCGTATGCGAGCTCCTGGGCGGACCGTTCCGGGATAAAGTAAAGCTGTATCACGACGATCAACCAACGGACATGTTGGATAAGAAAAACTGCGAAGACTGGGCGGACAAAATCAAAGCGAATCCTCGAGGCTGGACGACGATCAAGCTCTCTTTCAACCATGCTTTTGGGAACGAAAGCCCTTACAGCCCCCATTATCTGCCTACCTTGACGCCTCGCGAATTAAACATGCTCCGTGAAGGGTTTGATAATGTCCGCGAAGCGATGGGCCCAGACTACGATCTGATTGCTCATGCGCACAGCGAGTTTGATTTACCAAGCTCGGTCGGAATTGCCAAAGCAGTGGCACCCTCAGAAGTCCTTTGGCTAGAAGATCCGCTACCACCGGAATACAGTTCCAGTTGGAAGGCTTTGAAAGAACAGTCTCCAGTACCCATCATGAATGGTGAGAAGGTGGAAATGCCGAAAGGTTTCCTACCCTTCCTGCAGAATCAGGCCCTGGACATCCTTCATCCCGACATAGCGTTTTGCGGTGGTATTACTGGAGCCAAGAAAATCGCCGAGCTAGCTGCCGTATTCCGAATACCGATCGCATTGCACAATCTGGGAGCCTACCCACTTCTAATGGGTTCGGTACAGTTCGCAGCCTCCACTCAGAATTTTGTGATCTTGGAAAACGCCATCGATAAAGGGCAGGGAACCGAGCTGATGGGCGAAGAGCCTGTTGTCGTGACCGATAGCTACATCGAGGTGCCGAGAGAACCAGGCATCATGCGAATGAACCAAGACTATCTGAAGGCAAACGTCCGCCCAGAAGAAACCTGGTGGGGCGACGAGAAAAAATAGAAATCAGGATTACTAACTTCGATTTCCGTCAGTGATGTTGCTGGCGGATGAGGGATTTTATAATAGGTCTGATTGGTTGTTTTTTCCGGAAACAAAGAAAATCATTAAGTGGCTCAACAAACCAATAGATAGAAGTGAATCAAAAGGCCACATCTTCTGAAAAGCTTCTCGAGGGCCTGACCGTTCTTGATTTCACTCGGGTATTCGCTGGGCCTTACTGCACACGCATGCTAGCCGACCTGGGGGCACGGGTCATTAAGGTCGAACGCCCAGGGGAAGGAGATGAAATTCGCCGGGTAGTATTACAACTCGAGGAGGGAAAGTCCGACCAGAGCTCTTATTTTGTCCGACTTAATTCTGGCAAGGAGGGAATCGCAGTCAATCTATCCCATCCCGAATCGCATGCGTTGATTTTAGATCTTATTGAAAAATCCGATGTTCTGGTTGAAAACTTTTCACCGGGAATCATGGCTCGGTATGGTCTTGATTCCGACACCCTGCGTTCTCAGAAACCCGACCTCATTTATTGTTCTATTTCTGGATTTGGCCAAACTGGTCCGTTGAGCTCTATGAAGGCTTACGCCCATTTGATCAATGCGGTTTCAGGTTTGATGGATCTGGACCGCGGAGGAGAAAGGGATCCCGGGGCCCAGTACCTGCAAGTAGCCGATGTGTTGGCTGGCACTCATGCATTTGGGGCAATATCCGCCGCGCTTTTGAGACGTTCCCGTACTGGCGAAGGTGCAACTCTGGATATATCCATGATGGAATGCCTGATTGCGTCCGATGACATTTCTTACCCGTCCCTATTGAATGGTGGGACCGCTCACCATGGTCCGCGTCCGGGAATGCTCGTTACCAATATCGGAGATCGTTATATGGCAATACAAACAGCAATTTCCCCCAGCATGTGGTCCAAGATGGTAAAATTCATCGGGCAACCGGAATTGGAAACCGATCCGCGATTTTCAACGACACTTTTAAGGCGTGAAAACTGGGATGCGCTCAGTGAGCTCTTAAGCGAATGGCTAAAATCGTTTGAAGATGTGGATAAGGCCATAGCCGCCATTACCGAAGCAGGATTACCTGGGGCACCCATGTTGACTCCAGAAGAGGTCATCGATCATCCCCATCTCAAAGAACGTGAGGCATTCCCCAAAGTGGATCACCCTGGCCGGGGAAAGGTTCGAGTTACGGCTACTCCTTTCTTTGTCGACGGGAACCCCACCCACCCCAAAGGGGCTGCACCTTACCGAATTGGCGAACAGACGCATAAAGTTATTTCCGAATTCCTCGGTTATACGGATGAGAAAATTGCCACTCTTCACGAAGCTGAAGTAATCGATATTCCCCATTAGAACTATCGCAACCCTCTGGGATTTTTAATCGGAAGCATTTACCCTGAAGGCATCCGCAATCTCATTGAAGGCGGCGATAGATTGCTCCTCCCAATCCGAATCTCGACCAAGCTCCTCGGCCATAAATTGTGCAATGGAAGGCGCAATATCCAGAGATGCCGATGCATCGAGAAATAACGAACGAGTCCGTCGAGCCAGCACGTCTTCGAGCGATTCGGCCAATTCTTCTCTGATGGCCCATAATACTTCTGCCCAAGAATAGTCGAGTCGCTCGTGAATGCGCTCTCCCAATTTCGGGTCTTCTTCAATCCACGATTGCAAGGTGTCGGCATTACTTACTTTTCTCGCAAATCGGTGAGAACTATCCTCCGCAGATAAATCGCCGGAAAACTTCATGGATTGTGAGCGCGACGGTCGATCCTCAAGACCTCCGGATTGGATAGCTGTGTCGATTGCGTCTTCACCCATTTTACGGAAGGTGGTCCATTTTCCACCGGCTATGGTAATCAATCCTGATTCGCTGACCTCGATATAATGATCGCGGGAAATGGAAGCCGTATTACCTTCACTTTTAGGGGGAGTCACAAGGGGTCGTAACCCGGAAAACGCGCTCGAGACATCCTCGCGCGTTAAAGTCTTGGCCAGGTATGGAGCGGCATTTTCAATAATAAAATCGATCTCCTCATCCGTAGCCTTCGGTTCGAGGCAAATATTTTCATCCGGAATATCGGTGGTGCCCGCAATTACTTTTCCGTGCCAGGGAACGAGAAACAGTAATCGGCCATCACTCGTCTTTGGAACCATAATGGCATTGCCATTGGGCAAGAAGCTTCCATCCATCACAATGTGACTGCCACGGCTGGCCTGAATAATAGAGGTTGATTTATTAGAATCTTTTATTCGGATCTTGTCGGAAAAAATACCCGTCGCCTGAATTACCACTTTCGCTTCTAAATCAAATCGGGATCCACTTAGAGAATCGACTGCAGAAACCCCAAAAACTTTTCCATCTTCTTTTAAGAGACTCTCCGCTCGAACGTAGTTTAATGCCAACCCTCCGTTTTTCCACACTGTATCCGCAATTTCTATACACAGACGGGCATCATCAAATAATCCATCCCAGTAAACCACTCCTCCACTCAATCGGTCAGGTTTCAAGGTCGGAATCAGCTCGAGAGCCTGGTCACGATTACAACGCTTAGAGGAATTCAGGCCAAGTGCACCGGCCAAGCGATCATACATCCAAAGGCCAATACGGTAGTACCAGGTTTCCCAAAATGAAAAGGTTGGAATCAAAAACAGTTGTGGTTGCACCAAATTCGGCAACGAATTGACCAACCAACCCCGTTCAGCGAGTGACTCGGAAACGAGTGAAACATTTCCTTGTCTCAGGTATCGAACCCCACCATGAATCAACTTGGTACTCCGGCTCGATGTGCCTTTTCCAAAATCATCCTGCTCGATGAGCAGTGTCCGGAAACCTCTTGAAACCGCATCCAGCGCAGATCCCAAACCCGTCGATCCGCCACCGATAATTAATATATCCCAAGGCGTTTCCTCAGATTCGATACGCTTCAAACCTTCGAATCGCTTCATTCTTCAAGAAGTGAAAATTGCGCTATAATAACCTCAAGACTCTTTGGCTAACAAATGCTCGAATCCAAGCTCAGTAAGGTAATCTTTGATGGAAACCGGACCGCCTATACTTAACGATTCTTGAGCTGCGCAGGCTACGATGACCGACCACATTCCCTGCTCGGCAGTTGCGCCGTTGACTTCTTTCCCTTCGAGCTGATCGACAAATGCCTGTTCAGCGAAGAAGGTTGAACCGTGATGACCACTTTCATCAATGGCTACAGGATACGTAACTTCTGACAATTTGGAAACTCCATTTTCTCCAAGTTCGACCTCGACGGTTCCAATGGAAGGCTTTTGTTGGTGTAAGTAAAATTTTTCGCGAGCGATTAGGCGGCCCCGGTTTCCAACGACAATCATCTCTTCCTCAAATTCCGGACAAAACATATTCAAGGTGAAGTTTGCCCGAATGCCGTTTTGGTATTCGATGATCACGTAAGCGTGGTCTTCGATATCGGAAGCCTTTCCGTCTTTTTCAAAATCCGTAAAGGTGATCGCTTGCCCTCCACTCGCAAATACCCGTTCAGGTCTCGATTCGGCCATCATGTTTATCAGGTCGAAATAGTGGCAGCATTTCTCAACCAAGGTGCCACCGGAATACTCGCTAAATTTGTTCCATTGCCCAACCTTATCGAGAAAGGGAGGGCGGTACTCGCTCATACTGATGGTTTTGATTTCACCCAGGGACTTTAGCACATGAGCTTCCTGAAAGGCTTCTACATATTGACGCTTATATCGGTACTGTAAACCGATCTGCATAATTGAACTGTAGGAGTTGGCCATCTCAACCATCTTGGCAGCATCGGCAACCGTGGTCGCCATCGGCTTCTCGACATAGATCGGCTTCCCCGTTTTAACGACCCTATGAAGCACTTCGTAGTGGGTATAGTTGGGAGTGCTGATGAAATAAGCATCCACATCGGCATCTTCACAGGCCGCTTCAAGACTTGGATAACGAATCAGTTTTTCCGAAGAAATTTTTGAAAATTCACTTTCAGCGACGTTCAGGCTCCGTTCATGAGGATCATAGATTCCGCAAATTTTTGCCCGTCCCAACAGGGTAGCTACGCGCATGTGTTCCTTACCATTGGTGCCAACACCGATAATTGCATAACGGTGGGTCGGAGTAACTTGATGGTAGAGGTAATGATCTTCTTCGCCTACGTGCTGTTGGGTACTCTTTTGTTCGGCATGACGGAGTCTGGGTTTATAGCTTTCGATCATGATAATATTTTTTAGTGAAAAAGTATGTGTACGGCAACCAGGGACAGTAAAAGCCCTATACCGGCCTTATGTGTGGACGGGGTTGCAGGCTCATAGGTAAGTTTGTCTTTTGTAAAACCGCCCTTGGATCCAAGGTATATGATAGTAAACGCAATCAGAATGAGCCACATGGGACGGACAAAATAATTCATGTCAGGCCAAATAGCTTTGAAGATCAAATTAAGAGGAATTGTGGAGGCAAAAGCAAATAGGGTTAACCTGGGTTTGGGTGCTAGGAGGAACGCTGCGGCGCAAATAAGGACAACAATCCCGGTATTAATATAATACCGCAGTTCGTTCAAGGTATGCGTGAATGCGGCTCCGGTGTCGTTAAGTTTGATATAGAGTAGAATGATACCCATCAATGATCCCGTGATGAAGGAAAACAAAATGGCAAGTTTACCGGCCCGGACAACTTGGTAGTCGGTCGCCGAAGGGTTGATATAGGGTTTATAAATGTCGATCGACCAAAGCGTTGCCAACGAGTTGAAGGTGGAGTCCACGGTACTCATCATTGACGCAAATAAAGCACATAAAATCAGTCCTCTTAATCCAACTGGAAGGTAGGTGTTGACCAAATAAGGAAAGCCAGAATCAGGATCTTCCAAGCCATTTTCGCCCAAAATTCCGAACAAAGCGATACCTGGAATAATCACGACAGCAGCCATAAAATATTTCATCAACCCACCCACGATCAAACCTATCTGAACATCCTTCAGGCTCTTGGCGGCCAAAGACCGTTGCACAATTCGTTGGTTCGCACACCAATAATTAATATTTAAAAGAAAGGCGCCGAAAATATGTATCCATGGAAGGGTTTTATGATCGGCCGGTAAATGCAGGTGCATCTTATCTCCGGTCTTCTCATACAACTGAGACCACCCACCCAATTCATGAATTGCAATAAACATCAATGCAATGCCGCCTGAGAGGAGTATGGAGAATTGCACTATATCAGTTCTGACCACCGCACCAAGCCCTCCAAAATAGGTATAGGTCGCGGACAACATTCCCAACCCAACGATTAATATCGAAATGCGGATAAACCGATCCTCATGGATAAAAGACAGGTAATCGGCAAAAACCAGGTCAGCCGCGTAACCACCCCAGAAAAGTCCAGCGCCCAAGCTGAGCGTTGAGAAGAGCGATATATTGGTAAGGGAATAAACCAACGCGACCGTTTTACCTAAACGGGTCTTTATAAACTGGGTGATGGTGATGACACGCTCCCGAAAGTACATGGGAACGAAAATAAAGGCCGCGAGGAACAGTCCCTGAATGGCATTGATCTCGAAATTGGCCTGAGCCAGCCCGTAAAGGTACGCTGATCCAATGTATCCGATCCATTGAAAGCCATGGACGTTCGTAGCAATGGTCGAAAAAGCGATCGAAAACCAACCTAGTTTTCTTGAATTTAAATAATACTCCTCAACCGTGACGTCCTTGGAAGCTTTGCCTCTAATGGCTACCGTAAAAACCGTTAGGAAATAAAGACAGACAATGATGAAATCGATCATGGAGCAACAAGCTTCGAGTCCCTCGAAAACCTAACGCTTCGGTTCAGGGAAGTTAAAGAATCCTTCCGCAGCCCCACCTCGAAGCACAGCTGCAGCATCCCTGCAGACGGATTCAACCACACGCTCTTGGGCTTCGTGGGTAAAGGCAGCAATATGCGGTGTAAGAACTACCTTATCAGAATTTACAATCGCATCGCCAACTGCAGGAGGTTCGGTCGACCGAACGTCTAAAGCTGCGCCTGCGATAACTCCGCTTTCCAGCGCATTGGCCAACGCTATTTCGTCAACCACCTCTCCCCGCGAAGTGTTCACTAAATAGGCTGAGGGTTTCATCTTAGCAAAAAGGCTTTCTGTAAACATGTGCCGCGTACTCGGCAAAAGCGGGAGATGTACCGTAATGAAATCCGCGGAACCCAGAAGCTCATCCAATTCAAGGAAAGTAACATCGAGTTCTTTGTATTGAGTTCCTTCTTGATCTACAAAATTGTCGTGGGCCACAATAGTCATGCCAAAGGCCTTGGCGCGTTGAGCTACCAAGGTACCGATTCGACCAATGCCAACAACACCCAGTATTTTCCCGGAGAGTTCACCTCCTGTAAACAGTGCCCGATTCCAATTTCCCTTCCGGATGTCCTGATCGGCACTGGGAATATTTCTGGCTAGGGATAGAAACAGACCGATGGCTAACTCGGCGACAGAAAGCGAATTTTCACTAGGGGCAAAACTCACCACGATTCCAGCTTTGGTGACCGCATCCGTATCAATATTGTCCAGACCGGCACCGGCGCGGGCCACAATCTTTAAGTTGGGAGCTGCTGCAATTAGTTCAGCTGTCACCTGAGTTTGATTTCGAACAATAATGGCCTGAGCATCTTTAATCGCATCGTTCAAGGCATCTGGATTGTTCCAAAGGTCCGGTTCGAAAACAACATTGAGGTCCGATTCTTCTCGAAGTCGGTCCATAGCCACACCATTAACTCCTTCAGTAACAAGAATGCGAGACATTTTTTATTTTAAAGCTTCGTAATCGATTGGTTGTGTACAGTCCAAAGTGTCTTCGGCCGGAGGCATTTCGTATTTCAATCCGGTGGCGCAATTAAAGAGCACCACGGTGTCGTCCGGAGAAATTCTTCCGTCTTCAAGCGATTGCTTGTAGGCCGCATAGGTTGCAGCTCCCTCCGGGCATAGAAGCAATCCTTCGCGGCGTGCAACTTCCTCCAATCCGGAAGAAATAACGGTGTCATCGACAGCAATGGCAAAGCCATCACTTTCTCGAACAGCACGAAGTATCAAGAAATCCCCTACAGCAACGGGAACACGAATTCCTGCGGCAATTGTATGAGCGTTTTTCCAGAGTCCAGCATGTTCTTTGCCTTCTTCCCACGCCTTAACGATGGGTGCACATCCGGTAGCCTGGACGGCGACCATCCTAGGCTGTTTGCCTGTCAACCAGCCGATTTCCCTCAACTCGTTAAAAGCCTTCCACATACCTATCAAGCCCGTTCCACCACCCGTTGGATAAAAGATCACGTCGGGAACCTGCCAGCCCATTTGATCTGCCAATTCAAGCCCCATAGTTTTCTTACCTTCAATTCGATAGGGTTCCTTTAGCGTAGAAAAATCGAACCATCCCATGGCTTCTTTGCCTTCCCCAACAATACGACCACAGTCGTTAATCAATCCATTAACGCTCCAAACCTTTGCGCCTTGGGCGGCGATTTCACGGACGTTAATGGTCGGCGTGTCATCCGGACAAAAGATGTAAGACTCCATCCCGGCGCGACTCCCGTAAGCCGCCAATGCTGCGCCTGCATTGCCATTGGTGGGCATGGCCACTTTCTGGATACCAAATTCCTTGGCCTTGGAGACCGCCATACAAAGCCCACGAGCCTTAAACGAACCTGTAGGCAAGCGCCCTTCGTCTTTTACTAGCAGCCGGCCACTTCCTGGGGCCAGCTTAGGGATTTCAACAATCGGAGTATGAATTTCACCGAGGCTAACGATGTTCTCCGTTTTCCGAACTGGGAGAAACTCGCGATACCGCCAGAGATCAGTTGGTCGACTCTCCATATCCTCCTTCGTAACAGAGTTTTGGATACCTTCTAGATCATATTTTACCAACAGCGGCTTTCCCGCTTTGGAAAGACCGTGCATCACATCGGCTTCGTAGTGGTCACCTTCCATTCCGCACTCTAGATGAGTTACAAAGGTGGGGCGGTCAGTCGTTAAATTGTCGTTAGTGTTCATAAAAGATCTTAGTCGTGCCATTCGATTCCCGCCACAGTTGCATATCGCTTCAGTTTTGAACTGTGGTTACCGGGAAATACGTTCAAGTGATGGGGCATGCCAGCATGGCACATATCCTGGAACCATTCGTTGGGCTTTCGGTTTAGCAACCGGGCCAGGCCATTGCTCATCATTAATTTGCGGTGTGGTTTTTCGCTCACTGCATCGGCCGATGTGAGGTGGTACTTCCCGTCACAACGCCAGAGCCGAAACAATGTCAGTGGCATGCCAGCCTTCAGTTCTCCTTCCAACACAGTCGGTTTTACGATGTTGAAATGTTTGGCAATTTTAGCAGCTCCCTCTTCACCTGTGGATGGACAAAGCGATGGAGGTGCGGCACCCACATGCCAGAGAGTAATGGTTTCCTCATCGTGTTCCAACCAGTCGGTTATATAACACCGGCCCATATCCATCATTTCACCAATCAATGCGCCAATTCCCCCATCGACATCCCCTTCGCAAGCGATAGCTAAACCTTCGTCGGCCAACCGGGCCATACCCAAATAAGGCCATTGACCGAAGGTGTTTGGCATTTCAGGCCAGCAACGAACTCCAAGAACATCCAGGTTTTCCTCCTCAAAAAAGTGGCGTATCGCTAAGTAAAGTCTCGATGCCATGGGCAGATCTTCTTCGGAAGCATCCTTATAATCCAAACCCAAGGCTTTTGCCTTTTCAACATCGGCAGCCACCGCTTCGTCACTGATCGCTTTAGCTACATTTTCAAATTCAATCAGACTGTACGTTTGAAGCTGCACACCTAAACCACGGTGCATGACAAAAGGATCTGCAGCCATCGCGATAAAGCCAGGCGCATGCCCGCCAACGAGCCCGACGCGTGTATGTTTGAGCTTTTGCACAATCGCCGAAATGCGAATTGAGGTAGTCAATAACTCGACGGTTTTGGGATCTTTCGGATCCCCGTTCAAAACATCGAAAGACCGGTCCATTTGCCGATAGGTGGACGCCCATACATGGGCTCCAACAAGAGAGCACGAGCTGATCATGTCCCCTTCCTGGTTTTCCGGTGTGGCCCAAATGACTGGCGGATAAGGCCAGGCCTGAGCCAGCGTAGGTGCAAGCCTTCCATCGCCTATGGTGGTTTGCAAAAGGACCAGCACTTGGACTCCTGCCTCTTTGCACTCGGCAACCACTTTTTTAAGGGAGTCTTCATCGACCGCTTTTTCAGATGGTTCGAAAATATCGAACGGCAATTCCTGAGCAGCATCGCGTACTTTTTCCTCCATTTCCGTACCCCAATCCATGTCGAAGCCACGCCGTTTTCGACCCAGAAAAATCAATCCAACCCGGATGCGATTGTTAGAATTTGCGGACCCCATTAATCAAGGGGTTGACTAGGAATTAGACGGACAGAGACGAAAAGTTGGTGTTGCAAAGTACTGCTTTTTATCACGACCTGGAGAAAGCGTAAACTTTCCTTCTAAATCCTAAAATGAGTCAAGATCGTTATCTCCATTTTCGGAAATTTCAGCTAAATCCAGAACAATGTTATGCCTGCGGAAGCCCAAAAGAGAAATCTGTTCAAGACTCAGGTGTTTTATCCCAGGCACCCTGAAAGACGCCTTCCCCGAAGGTCGTGTAGGGATTTTTGAAGCTGTCCTGGTAAACGGCTGCACCAGCGGTTATACAATGCGCACCAGCAACTGCTACATCACCGATTTGCCTGTGATTACGAACCGCAGCAGCGATAATTTCCGAGGGATAGCCAAAATTATCCAACATTGATCGCACTTCAATAATCAATGTATCCGGATTATCTCCATACTGATCTTTCCAACCAAGAAAGGGACTGATAAAAGTGGCCCCGGCTCTTGCAGCGTGCCATGCCTGCGCGACTGTCATGATGAGAGTGGCATTGGTCCGGATACCTTCTTTCGTCAGTTCTCTAATAGCATGGAAACCGCCTTCACATGCTCCAACCTTGATGACAAAATTTTCGGAAATCGCCGCAAGCTCCCGCCCTTGCTCAACGATCGCTTTACAATCAGTAAGGTGAGGATTGACCTCTACACTGACAGGTTTGTCAGTACCTTTTACCAGCTCAGCGATCTCAGCGATGACGGTCCGAAATGCCTTGCCAGAGACCATGACATGTCGGGGATTCGTTGTCAGTCCATCCATATCCCAAACCTCAAGCGCATGGGCAATTTCTTCCGTAATGGCACTATCAAGAAATAATTTCATTTTTCGATTTTGATTGTATTTATTAATTATAAAAATTTGCGTTCAAGATTGGTCAGAGGAACCAATGATAAAGGCAGGCATATTCTTTCTCCCACTGAACCAAATCCACAAAGCAGCGTTGATTACCACAAGTAGAATTATTAGTGGCCAGAACAATGGGGATATTCCATCGACCAATCCAATTTTGGAAAACAACAAGTATGTGGCCACGATGAAGGAAAACAAAGTCGCGGCACAGGGAATGCCAAATCGCCATGGAGTCATGTCAACAACATTATTGGGCTCGTAGGTCCAGACATCCTGAGTCGGGCGCAAATAACCGGTCATCAACATAATACCTACCTCAATAAAGAATAAAACAGCATACAGATGCAGGAAGTGCAAGGTGATCACGTCTGACAAAACAAATTTGGCCAACGCGTAGGCAATGATATGGAATATGATGACAATCTTTGCTCCGAGCGGTGGGACCTTTTTGGTAAATAAACCGACGATCACAATCACTACAACCGGTATATTGTAGAAGCCGGTAAAGATGCGCATAATCTGCCATAGTCCGTCAGGTGAGAACTGTAATAGCGGCGCCACAATGAACGAAAAGATAGCAATGAAAATACTGGCAATCTTGGCGATCTTCAACATTTCAGCATCGCTGACTTTGTCTTTTTTCATTGGCCCATAAATATCGAGACAAAATAATGTTGCTGCACTGTTAAGCAATGAGTTGAAAGAGCTGAAGACAGCGCCTAGTAATACAGCCAGGAAGAATCCAGTGGCATATACCGGTAAGACATCTCGAACCAATTGCGGGTAAGCAAGATCGATCGTTTTCAGCCCAGGACCATACATATGATAGGCGATAACCCCAGGTATCATCATCAGAAAAGGAATGAGCACTTTGAAGAAACCTGAAAACAATACCCCCTTCTGACCCTCTGCCAGATTCTTGGCACCCAAAGTGCGCTGAATCACATATTGATTCGTGCACCAGTAAAACAGGTTTGCAAATACCATGCCGGTGAAGAGGGTTGCGAATGGAGTCGGATCCGTCACACTTCCTACGGCGTTTAACTTATGAGTATCCGTGTTTGTGATAATTGATAATCCCTCACCAATGCTTCCATTCCCCAACGCCGCTAATCCAAGGATAGGAACAGCGATACCTACGACCAGCAAACCAATGCCGTTCAAAGTGTCAGACACTGCAACCGCCTTAAGACCTCCGAAAATGGCATAAATGGCACCGATGCAGCCAATACAGACAATAGTCAGAGCCAATCCCTGACTATAACTGATATTAAACAAGACCGGGATATCAAATAGGCGAAGTACGGCAATAGACCCTGAATAGAGTACCGATGGAATGGTGACCAATCCATAGCCTAGCATAAACAGGATGACCGACATACGACGGACACCTCCATCGAATCGGTCATTCAGAAACTGGGGTAGCGTACTGAAAGCACCGGCTATATAACGGGGTAAAAATAAAAAGGCCATACAGATGGTGGCGAAAGCTGCGGTTACCTCCCAGCCCATGCTGCTGAGATTAAAACCGTAAGCTGATCCATTCAGGCCGATAAGCTGCTCGGCATTAAGATTAGTGAGCAGCATGGAACCAGCAATAAATACAGCTCCTAAACCACGTCCTGCAAGAAAGTATCCGTCACGAGTGCCTACTTCTCCCCTAGTTTTCAGATAAGATATACAGGCAACCAAAGCCATGAAAAACACACAGCTGATTAGTGTAAATACAAGATCACTTCCTTCCATTTTTTCGCCACCTCAAAACCGATACTAAAAAGCCGGGGAATCATTCCTGACTCCCCGGCTTTTGGGTTAAATTTTACTGTAAGTGTAAGGCTTAGAACGTCAAAGTTCCGCGTAATTCCCAAGTGCGTTCGTCTGGTATACGAACAACAGGGATACCACCGTCTGGATCAGCAACCACTGGGATTAGATCGGTGTCGTCAAGCAGGTTGCGGACATTGAGCTGTACTCTGAAGGTATTGCCATCACCCAGGAAAGTGCTTACATCCGTTTCCCAGCCAATCCAAGCATCGAGCCGGTCGTGGGTCGGGCCGTACCACGGATGTGCCAGATCTGGCTTGAAAACTCCATCCGCAGCGATAAGAGGCCGTCCTATTCCAACGTCATCCTGCCAGCGATAAGCACCACCGATATTAAACCCTGCCAGGCCAGAATCCTGCGCAAAATCGTAATTAGTCACTACGTTGAAGCGCCATTCACGGATTTGATTAGTCCTTATTGCACCATCTTGGGCCAACTGTGTATTGATGGCTGTAATTGCATTACGACCGAGCCAATTACCTATTGTCTCGCCAGCGCCACCGCCCGTCGGAAACATGCCATATTTTGCCAAATTAGGATTCACTTCCTGATCGATCCATTGCTTTAACAAAGGACCGGTATTAGTCGAAGAAACCTGTTGTTGTGCAGCATTTAATAAGACGCGCCAATTACTAGTAAGATTGATAACTGCTTCAATTTCTTTACCCACAGATTGTAAGTCTGAGGTGAAAGCCAAGGAAGGTGGAATGGAGTCTGTAGTGTATCCATCCGAAGTTAAAGCGACGTTGAGCAGATCCTTTACGCTTGCTCCCATAGTACTGTCAAACGGCTTGAAGTTCATAAAATCATCAGGGTTGCCAGTGCCTGGCCACAGTGATGGATCCTCCTTCACGTAATCAATAATCTCTTGCTTATCCTTTTCGCTCCAATAATCCGCATACAACTGAATTAGAGGCCTGAAGCTATTGGTTAATCCTATGGCTTGCTCATTCAGCTGCAAGGTAGTGTACTCATTATAACGGATAGAGAGCCAGTCATTAACTTCGACGGTGAAACCATACTCTTCAGTTTCTCCACTGACCGGAGCGAGATTCTCATTTAGCAGGTTCTTTCGTTCCTGACCAATTTGAGCATTTTCCGATGTCGCATAATGTACACTAAGCCCAAACCCAGCGTTTGCCATCCATTCGTCAGGAAGATGAAAAACGGCACCCCAATTGGTCGCATCGGTAGAGGAGCTGAAACTAGGAGAACGAGGCAAAAACCAAGCAGAATCGCTGATGTTGCGGCTGTTATCATTATTCTTTGGTGCGTTGTCGTTTGTCCATACATCCACATCATCCTCACGATAGCCATAATTGGTGACTAAGTGATCGTTGAAGAAACGACTTTGCAAAATTAAAGCTTTGCTGTCGATGTTGATATTCTGCTTAATCGTATTGTTGTTCTGAGATGGCGCTCCGGCATATGCACGTTCGTGGAGTCCAAAAGTGTCAGTTTTATACGTGCCATCGTTGTAATCAAGATACGTTAAGCTAACTTCCGATTGAATATCAAATTTTGTTTTCCAATTGGAAACATTAGCTCCAGAAGCACTGGAGGCATTTGCTAGGCTCTCAGATACGTAAACTAAATGAGCAGGTTCTTGAGCTCCTCGAGTTGACATAGCCGTGGGTGAAGAGCCACGTGTGCCATCACCGCGAGACCGCCACTTGGCGTCTAAGCCCGCCTGATACCAAGCTATTGACTTGGAATTATCTCTGGCATGCTCTGAGAGACCGGTGATGGTGTGATTTCCAAGAATTTGGCCAAGCAGACCGTCATTATGGTCCAGTTCCGACAGATCAATTTTGTAGAAACCAGTAAGCCGGTGATTTTCTAAAGCCCTCTTACTGGTATTGATGAAACCTCGACTTCCGGAAATCCATACACGGCCGAAGTTGGGATTCACATCACCCCAACGGGTGTGAGTGTTCACATCGATGCCCATTCCTTGGAAACGCGAACCAATAGACAGCTTGGCGTCGAAGTCACTCTTATAATCTTCCTTATTCATTTGATAGGAAAATCCTGCATCTCCGTCTAACCAGGTTTGCTCTAATGAGAGATTAAAAGAATCAAACCACTCCTTCTCATGTTTATTGGGCCCGTCTATCAATAAATTCATAAAATCAAAGAGAGACGTATCCTGCACAACCGCATTGGTATAGAAGCCTCTCGTAGCCAATCTTGAATGGCCTCTTTGATCAAAGGTATCCGGTTTGTCGGGGGTCACGGTTCCGTGGTTCTCAGCCGTGCCACGCATGGTAGACCAACTCTGGCGGTAGGCTCCATTGGAAGCATCGATACGACCATCGTATTTTCCACCTATATTAATAGCGACATGCCCTTGCGAACCGGTTCCTGCTCCATCGGGAACCGCAAGATACGGGCTGGAATAAATGAGGACCGGCTCAAAAGTGTAACCACCAAACCCAAAATAATTTGGATAACTTTTCCCGGGGTTGTATTCGTTCCCTGTTTTTGCAGCACGATCTATCGGTGTTGATAGGTCGTCTGGCACGTAAGTACCTGGGACAAAAAAGTTAGTTAAACCACCTTCATATGGATTATGCGTGGGTTTTGGGGTGCCCATAGGGCCTGGCTTGAACCAAGCGCTCACCAAATCCTGCGGAGGGAGTAAGCGAGGTCTGTTAGCATTAATTGAACCAGATTCAAAGGAAGCCCTAATAGTTGTGTTTTCAAAAGGACGCCATTCAGCAACAGCATAGATCCGTTTATCATGTTCGAATGCTGGATCTTGCTGATAGTTCTTTTCTTCATTCAAGAGGGCCACACGCAAGGAAAGTTTGTCTTCAATGAGCACTCGCTCAACATCGAGCTCCGAGCGATGCGAGTCATAACTTCCAAATTGGAAAGAAACTTCACCGTGATTCGCAAAAATTGGATTGATGGTTTGCGTATTAATAATACCCGCCGGGCTACCTAATCCAAAGAGCGTTGCATTAGCTCCACGATTAATCACAACACGACTAGTATTGTATGAATCCATGGCAATCAAAGTACTAAAGTAGTTTCGGGTTAGGTCAGCAGCAGCAAGACCTCGAACGCGAGTGCTTCGAATGGGATCTCTATAATTCTGTTCCTGAATTCCCGATACAACATTGGTGCTATCCGGATTTGAAAAGTTGCCTCCGATACCGCTGATTTCGGTTCCAGCCGTATATACCAACAGTTCCTGTAGATCCGAGGTACCCGTGTCTTCGAGGAACTCCTCAGTTATGACACTAACTGTAGCAGCGATGTCCCTTAGTGGAGTATTTAAGCGGGTTCCAGCTAGTGAGGAACGGGCTAGATAACCGACATTTTCATCTTCGGAGATGGTGAAAGGATTGAGGTCAAAGATATCCGAATCGTTCTCATCGCTCTGGGAAAAAGCTGGAGTTAGGAATCCAGCTAAGCCACAAACTAGAAAGGTAACGATAGACTTAGGCCAATGGTGTAATTTAGCATTCATGTTAGTTTTCATCCAGAATTATAATCCCCTTTTGGAGATATTGTTGTTAAGCCGGTTACGAGGATCCGACATAAAAGAGGACGAACATGAACGATAGTTACACAAAAAGTCAAGATAGAAATATAAATGTCCGATCTCGGTCCCTAATTTGGAATATGCTGCTCCAATCCGCGAATTAGCGATCGAGCTAGAGTGGCTTAAGCTGCGCCAAATTGCAGTGAAGGGTTCGGATACGATAAATTCCGTTGTTAATCGTCACCAACCGCTAGCACGGCATCCATTAATCCCGCAGGCCAAACCTTGCCATCAAAACGGTTTCTAATGGTATCGCGAACGGATTTTTCAAATTCCTCAATGGCGATTTCGTCATAGGGGATAATGGTCATGCCCTCGGCTTTTAATTTCTCCGCAATCTCAGCTTCAAACTGTCGGGTCAAATCACTTGCGTAGGCCAGTGCCTCAACGGCAGCTTTTTGCACTACCCTGCGGTCAATCTCGTCGAGCTCCTGCCAGGATTGTTCGGAAATCGCTAGAGGCAAAGTATTGAATTGATGGAAGGTTTCGATGGCATACTTTTGCACCTCATAAAACTTCATCGACCAAATGGCAGGATAGGGATTCTCCTGACCGTCGATAACTCCCTGGCTGAGCCCAATAAATACTTCCTTGTAGGCCATGGGGGTTGGGTTACCACCCAACCCTGTAATTACAGCCAATGACATCGGATTGGGTACAGCTCGAATCTTGAGCCCCTTTACACCATCCGGGTTAATAAATGGATTATCCTTCGTGGTCACAATGCGCTTTCCATAGTAGAAGGCACCAAGCAGCCGCAGGTGGCACTTTTTGATGATTTCGTCATTCCATTTTTGGCCAAGCTCGGGATCTCTTAAGACACGCTCAACATCTTCAATATCCTCAAACAAGTAACCGGAATTCATGATCGTCATTTCGGGCACTGTATCCGCCAGCAGAGCAAAAGCCGGTACGCAAAAATCAATCGCACCTGTTTTAGTACTGATGTAGAGGTTGCGAGCGGAGCCAAGTTGGCCGGCAGTAAAAACTTTCATTTGTATCCGGCCCTCGCTGTATTCTTCAACCTTATCAGCGAAGAATTGCAATCCCATGCCGCTGGGCGAATCCGGTTGGTAAAGGTGAGCGAGGCGCATGTTTTTTACAGTGGCTCCGAAGGCCCCACTGACAATAAATAGAAGAACGCCGATCAATATTAAGCTGCTTGCTGGTCGATTTGAGAAATGAAAGTTCATATTTAGCGGCTTACGGAATTTTGCTCGCAAAGAGTCTTGGAAATTTTAATACATAGTGGCTACTGTATGCTAAGGTGACGATGAAATTATTCGAGCGGCTTCAAAAAACCCAACTGGATATCCGATTCCTTCAAATCGGTGTAGTGGCTCTGATCACCTTATCCGCCCTGCAAGTTTTTACGCGCTACGTTCTGAACGCTCCCCTATCCTGGACAGAAGAAGTCTCCTCCTGCCTTTTGATTTGGGTGACTTATGTGGGAACATTCACCCTGCTTTATAGAGATTCGCACGCACGCGTAGAAGCCGTGAATGAATTTTTTGGAAAAGAAATTGTGCGGTGGATTCACACGTTCTGGGACGTTGTTATCGGCTTTTTCCTAATCACTCTAGCCGTCGCGGGTGTCAGTCTTATGGAGGTGATTGTTTATGACAAAACTCCGGCCCTACGGATTTCTTACTCAGTTATTCTTTCCATCATACCCATTACAGCTGTCTTGATGCTAATAGCGATTGGCCGCCGAATCTATTTAACCCTTCAAAAACTTCCCGGAGGACGCTGAAGTGGCATTCGATACCGCATTAATTTGGCTCATCGCCGCGAGCCTGATCCTCATCTTCCTGGGATTGCCTGTTGCCTTCTCACTGGCCATTTGCGCTTTTGCCTACCTGTGGCTGAAAGACTTCCCCCTGAGCCAGGGTGCTCTGGAAATGGGATTTTCCCTGGAGAATTTTACCTTCCTGGCCATCCCGCTGTTCATGGCGGCCGGCATGACGATGAACGCCGGCAAAATTACAGACAGGATCTTTGATTTTGCCAATATATTGGTAGGGCGTATCCCGGGTGGCCTGGGGCATGTAAACGTTTTTGCGAGCCTTATATTCGCGGGCATGTCAGGATCGGTCCTGGCTGATGTCGCAGGCCTTGGCTCGATGGAAGTCAAAGCGATGCGGCAAAAGGGGTACGACACCAATTTTGCAGTGGGTATCACTTTGGGCTCATCCGCTATCGGGCCAATCCTACCACCCAGCATACCTATGGTGCTGTTCGGCGTAATCGCCGATGTTTCCATTACCGGTCTGTTTCTTGGAGGCGTAGTCCCGGGCCTGTTGATTGCAACATGTTTGATGGTGTATATTTTTGTCATAGCTCTCAAAAGAAATTATTATTCAACCGAATGGATGGGCTGGAAAGTGGCAGCCGCCGCCGCACTGATCGCATTACCTGCTCTTTTGACGCCGGTCATCATTGTCGGCGGTATGGCTCTGGGAATTTTCAGCCCCACTGAAGCCGCGACTGTGGCAGTCGTCTACGCCTTGATCCTGGCTGCCCTGGTTTACCGCGACCTATCCTTGAAGCAGTTTTTAAAAATTCTTGAAGAAACCTCCCTGTCTACCGCCAAGCTGATGTTTATCATCGCGTCGGCCTTTCTGTTTGGCTGGGCCTTGACCGTCGGGGAACTCCCACAAGCGCTCTCACATTTTCTGGTTACTACTTTCACAGAAAAGTGGAGTTTCATTCTGGCGGTTCTGGTCGTGCTATTGGTTCTGGGTGCTATCATCGAAAACGCTATACTGTTGCTCATCCTGGCACCCATGCTGTTGCCGATCGCACAGCAGGCCTACGGCATGGATCCGGTACACCTGGGGGTCGTTATGGTCTTTGCTATCATGATTGGTCAATACACACCGCCGATGGGTCTCTCCCTCTTTGTCATGCGCGATGTGGCCCAACTTTCCCTGGGGCGCGTATCGGTCGCCGTGGCACCGTTCCTCATACCTTTGATCGGAGCACTACTCATCATGGCATACACACCCGACTTGGTACTGTGGTTGCCCCGGCTTTTAGGTTACTAAAGGTAATTCATGTTAAAATACGGCTCTCTTTTTTTACTGGGATCTTTTGCCACATGGCTTTCCTGTTGTGCCGATCCCGATAAACAAACCTCAACTTCGATTCGCCCCAATATTCTGCTCATCGCTGTCGATGATCTCCGGCCGGAATTGAATGCTTACGGTAAGACATTCATCAAGTCTCCCAATATCGACCGCTTGGCCGCTGCCGGCACAACCTTCCAAAGAGCTTACTGCAACGTCCCGGTCTGCGGAGGATCCAGGGTGAGCATGATGACGGGCATTCGCGCCGGGTATAAACGGTTTCTATTCCACTACGCCCAGGCAGCCATCGAAGTCCCGGAGATAGCCACTCTTCCTGAACACTTTAAAAAGAATGGATACCGAACCATCTCGGTAGGTAAAATTTTTCATACTCCGGCGGATAGCGAAGTTCGGGCCTGGAGTGAAACGCCCTATCGGTTCGATCACCACAAATTGGAAGATGGCTCCTGGTCAGACAAGGGCTGGCAAAATTACATCAGCGAAGAAAATAAAGCTATCGCTGCGCAAAACAGCCGAGGGCTGGCTTGGCCCTGGGAACAACCAAATGTTGACGACTCAACCTACCTCGACGGGATCTACGCCGACAAAGCGATTGAATACCTGAAATCCTTCAAGGAATCGAAAGAACCATTCTTCCTGGGGGTCGGATTCCTGAAACCCCACTTACCCTTTAACGCACCCAAAAAATATTGGGACTTATACAATCGAGAGGAAATTGAACTCGCGATCAACGGCAAATTCCCTAAAAATGCACCGGAACAGGCCCAATTCAACTGGGGTGAACTTCGGTCCTATCACGGCATGCCGCAAGAAGGGCCCGTGAGAGAGGACGTAGCAACAAAACTGATGCACGGCTACTATGCCTGCGTATCCGCGACGGATGCACTGATAGGCAAAGTACTAACAACACTCGAGGAGTTAGAAATGGCGGACAATACTATCGTCGTCCTTTTCGGGGACCATGGATGGAACCTCGGCGAACATGGTTTATGGTGCAAACATGTAAACTTTGAAACAGCCTTAAGAGCGCCCCTAATCATCTCAGGTCCGGGAGTAAGCCAAGGCAAAGCCAACGGCATCGTTGAATTTGTGGACCTCTACCCCACCCTGGTTGAAATGACTGGCCTACCAGCGCCAGACCACAAATTAGCGGGAACCAGCATCGTACCTATGCTCAAGGATTCGACCGCTACAGTGAATGAGTTTGCCATCAGCAAATGGATGCAGGGGGTGACTCTAATCGGAGAGCGTTACTTCTATACCGAATGGCATGATGGAAATCGGAACCGGACGGCCCGAATGCTTTACGATCATAAAACAGATCCGAAGGAGAATACCAACATTTCCGAGCTCAAAGAAAACGAAGGAATCGTCCAAACCTTGAGCAAGAAGCTATGCCAAAACCTGGATGAAGCCTACTGGGCGGAGGCGTCCGGGGATTACTCTCACCGCCTGCATAGAAATTACTGATTTAGGTAGGGCGGTTTGGCCCTAACCCGCCGATTGAACAACGGCTCGCCCGGCGATCGAGCCCTACTAAAATACAAAAACGCTTGAATGTTTTAGGCCATAAAAAATGGCCGCAAATTGTCCCCAGCTAATTTGAGAATAAGCGGTCTTCCGCCTTCGCCAAGGCTACGGACAAGCCAAGGTCAGTGAAAATCGCCCACATAACAGCCACTAAAAGTACTAAGGTCTAACAGCAGTGCCATCGTATTTTCGAATCGGCGGCCAATTCAAAGGTTCATCTACGATTGGAAACTTTTTGGACAGTTCCTCATCGAAATCCACACCGTATCCAGGCGCTTCATTAACAAACATGTAACCATCCTTAATTTCCGGACAACCCGGGAAGACCTCTTTCGTAGCATCATTAAATACTACAACTTCCTGAATGCCAAAATTCGGGACCACCAGATCGAGACTTGCGTTGGCTGCGTGACCCACCGGGGAAACGCCATGACCGTGCCAGGCTGTCCGCACATTAAACATTTCGCCTAGTACCGCAATCTTACGCGCCACACTGAGGCCGCCTACATGCGAAACATGCACGCGAATAAAATCGATCAGCATGCTAGAAATCAAAGTGATCCATTCAGTCGGATTATTGAAGAGCTCGCCCATGGCAATCGGAGCACTCGTCTGCTCGCGCAGCATATTGAAATAGTGCTGTGGTGTCTCCGGAGGAAATGGATCTTCGATAAAGAACGGGTCAAACTCCTCAAGATTCTTGATGAGGTTTATGGCATCCAAAGGATTGATCCGCTCGTGGATATCATGCAGCAGTTGTACCTGTTTTCCACAAGTTTTACGAATATGCCCAAACAATATCGGCAATTTTTCCAAATAAATTCTCGGATCGATGTAAATATCCTCTTCGGACCCAAAACCGTGCTTTTTGAAATCGGGGGTTCCTGGTAAGCCCTCACCCGCGTATCCGCCAATCTGGATACGAATATGACGAAAACCCTTTTTCATGAGGTCCTTAACTTGTCCTTCAACAGTCTCCAAATCATTGCCTCTGGCATGCGAGTAACAATCGACCGCGAAACGGACTTTGCCTCCAAGGAGCTGATAGACCGGCATATTGGCCCGCTTTCCTTTTATATCCCATAGGGCCTGATCCATACCGCTCAAGGCATTGTTAAAAATCGACCCATTCCGCCAGTAGGACATGTTAAAACTGGTCTGCCAAAGATCCTCAATTTGATCGGGATCCTTTCCAATCAGAAATGGCTTGAGATACCGCTCCACGGCCTCAGCAACCAGATGCGGCCGACGACGATAAGAAGCACACCCTAGTCCATAAAGTCCAGGTTCCGAGGTTTCAATCTTCACAACCACGAGATTCTGAGTATCTGGAATAGTCAGAAAGGTTTTGACGTCTGTAATCTTCAGCGGAGCCAGTCCGGTAGTGGCTTTTTCGTAGGTCGCGGCCATTGCTTCCCCTTGTTTGTTCATGGCACCTAAAACACCTGCTGACGTACCTAGCGCTGCCAATTTTATCATATCCCGACGATTCATATCAAAACTCTTTCTATATTAAATGATAGGTTCAAATTTTCTGAAGAATCGTTACTGACATTTAGAAAATTATCAATCCCATAATGAGATCCTTAAAAAATTTAATGCATTTTCTAAGACATTTGGAGACGTCCTAAAGAAATGAAGCAGGAATAATATCTGAGATTTCTGAAGAACATACAAAACTTGGATTTTCAGAATATTCGAAATCGGAAATTCATGCCTTGACTGGAGCTAACTCCCAAATATCAATATGAGTGAATATTTCGATGAAAGTTTTTTACTTCATCCCAAATATGCGACCGGATTAAACAACAATTAAGCAGGCCAGTGAATCAAAAGATTGAGATAACAAAAATTTCGTTTCCTGCTTAAGGCGGTCTGTTTTCAAAGGCTCCCATGAATTATCATCCAGATTTAGATTTCGAATATACGCGCCGCGAGTTTTTGAACCGCTGTGGCATGGGATTTGGTGCCTTGACCCTAGGTTCGATCCTTGGATCCCAGGCAACGGGAAGCGAATCGGAAGGATACAACGCTCAGACACAAAAAATCCCGCACTTTAAAGCGAAGTCCAAACGCATCATTCAAATAATGGCCAATGGGGGGCCCTCCCAGGTGGATACCTTTGATCCTAAGCCACTGCTGAACAAATGGCATGGCAAACCCTTGCCCACGACCTTGAGGACGGAACGGACCACCGGTGCCGCCTTTGGATCACCCTTTGAATTTAAACCATACGGTGAAAACGGCACAGAGGTTAGCGAACTGTTTCCCCACGTAGGAGAATGCATCGATGACATTTGCTTAATCCGCTCGATGTACACCAATGTCCCCAACCACGAGCCATCGCTGCTATTGATGAATTGTGGAGACGCCCGGCTGGCAAGACCCAGCATGGGATCGTGGCTCACCTATGGTTTGGGAACAGAAAACGAAAACCTCCCGGGATTTGTCGTCCTGTGTCCCAATGGATTTCCAGTGGGCGATTCGGCAAATTGGCAAAACGCATTTTTACCAGGCTCCTATCAGGGCACTTACATCGATACCAAGCACAAGAAGATCGAAAAGCTGTTGGAAAACATCCAGAATGACCATACTGGATACGGCACGCAGCGTAAACAGCTTGATGCTCTAAACAAGCTCAACAAGATCCATGCCGCTCAACGGGCGGAAGACGACCGCTTCAGCGCACGCGTTCAATCCTTTGAGCTAGCCTACCGTATGCAGATGGAAGCGACCGATGCTTTTGATATTTCTAAAGAGCCCAAATACATCCGCGAGATGTACGGCGAAGGTCAGCAAGCACGGCAAATCTTGATAGCCAGACGCCTCGCCGAACGGGGCGTGCGTTTCGTTCAAGTGTGGACCGGATTCCGCCAACCCTGGGACACTCACGATGACCTAGAATCCGAACATAGAAGATTGGCCGGAGAATCCGATAAGCCGATAGCTGCATTGCTCAAGGATTTAAAAATGCGCGGACTGCTGGATGACACCCTGGTGATTTGGGGAGGAGAATTTGGAAGGACACCTGTAGTTGAACTTTCGGTACCTGGTGCCAATCAAGGAAAGGTCAATGGACGCGACCACAACAACTACGGTTTCAGCATGTGGATGGCTGGTGGCGGAGCACGTGGTGGCTATGTGCACGGAGCAACCGATGAATTTGGATTCCAGGCCGTTGAAGCCCCCGTTCATGTACATGATCTGCAAGCCACGATTCTTCACTTGATGGGCTTCGACCACGAGAAACTGACCTACCGTTACGCCGGCCGCGATTTCCGATTAACCGATGTCCACGGTAATGTGATCCACGAATTAATCGCTTAAGATTAATGGAAACACGGACACATAATTTATGGCTGATCGCAGTCAGCCTTTTTGCATTTAGCGGAGTCAACTTTGGTTCGGAAGTGGATGAAAACAATCTGGCCTATAACATGGCGTCAGCGGATACACACTGGGCCTTTGTTCCTCTGCAAAAACCCGCTGTACCTTACATGGATTCTGCCACAGGCAATGAAGTCGATGCCTTTGTTTTGAAAAAGCTTCGGGAGGAAGGATTGAACCTGAATCCCTCGACGGACAAAAGAAGCCTTCTCAGACGGGTCACCTATGGCCTGACCGGATTGCCTCCGACCTACAAAGAAATTACGGCATTTGAAGCGGATAATTCACCGGATGCTTATGAGAAGTTCGTTGAGCGGCTTTTAGATTCTCCGGCCTATGGTGAACGTTGGGCAAGACATTGGCTGGATGTGGCTCGTTACGCCGATACCAAAGGAAGACCAAACTTTAGGGATGGGAATCGCTATTCCTACGCACACACTTATCGCGATTATGTGATAGATGCATTCAACGAGGATAAACCCTACGACGAATTTATTATTGAGCAGATTGCGGCCGATCACCTGGACCTAGGTGCCGATAACAGTGAATTGGCAGCTTTGGGATTTTTGACCCTGGGGAAAGCCATGCCTTCGGACGATTTGATTGATGATCAAATCGACTCGATCACCCGGGGTCTGCAAGGGCTGACAGTTTCATGCGCCCGTTGTCATGACCATAAATTTGATCCGATTCCCACCAGTGATTATTACTCGCTGCACGGAATCTTCAAATCCACTTTTACGCCGAAAGAAGAAGAGCTGCCCATCATTCGCTACCCGAAAAACAAAGCGGACTACGAATCTTATCTGGCGGATGCGACTAAAATACAAAAGAGAATCGATATCGTCGCCGAACGCATCATCGATACGTGGATATGGAAGGAACGATCAAATGCCGGAGTTTTTCTGAATGTCTATGAAGAAGCCATGACGATCGAGGACGATCTCAGCGTTACCGGCGAATTTACAGTGTTTGCCCAATCTAATGACATCAGCCAGGAAATCCTCCGGCTTTGGATTAACTACCTGAAGACCGAGGAGGGTCGGTCCCACCCAGTCCTCAAAGAATGGTTCGAAAAGTATGCTAATGGCGACCGAAAAGCGGGCGAGGAATATTACAATGAACTTTTCAAAAATGCCATGAACGAAGAACTGGAAGGCTACGAAGACGTTAGGGCCTTCCTTGCGGATTCCGAAGGCCCCCTTAATCCAGACCGGGAACTCATGCGCACCAATTGGTTGGCTCGAAAGATAAGAGAGCCTGAAAATGCCGGAGACATGATGAAGAAGCGAGACGAATTGGAGTGGAGTCATCCCGGGGCGCCCTATCGCGCCCACGTAGTAGCGGACATCGCAGAACCACAAGACTCTCCCATTTATATGCGCGGCAACGTGGCAACTCCAGGGGAAATTGTTCCAAGACAGTTCCTTGAAATTCTTTCGCGCAGCAACCGTAAACAATATACCAATGGAAGTGGGCGGCTGGAATTAGCGCAAGAAATTGCCAATAAAAATAATCCACTCACTGCCCGCGTCTTTGTAAATCGCGCCTGGGGATGGCATACCGGTACGCCATTTGTGGATACACCCAGTGATTTTGGCGTAAGAACAACGGAGCCAGCCCATGTTGACTTACTGAATTGGCTTGCAGCATCCTTCATCGAATCCGGTTGGTCCATCAAGGCCCTTCACAAATGGATTGTTCTTTCACAAACCTATCGGCAATCGAGCACACCTAATCCTGAAGCATTGGCTAAAGATTCTGAAAACACGCTCTGGCATCATTTTCCAAAAATGCGTTTGGACTTTGAATCCATGAGGGACACCATCCTGAAAGTTGCCGGAAACCTCGACCAAAAACTAGGAGGCGTCCAAGTAGATATTACGGATCCAACGACCACTCGACGGACCATCTACAATTTCTTCGACCGATCTGAACCTCCTGGCATATTCCGGACCTTTGATCATCCCAGTCCCAATGCCACATCACCTGCACGTTTTGAAACTATCGTTCCGCAACAAGCCTTGTTCATGATCAACAGTCAGTTTATGATCCATCAGGCCAAACAATTGGCCAACCGAGTTACCAAGGATGGTGGAGTGAGCGCTGAATCCGGGATAGAGAAAATGTACCGGGATATTTTTCAAAGAAAACCATCACAGAAGGAAATAGCTATCGGTATGGATTTTGTAAAGGATTTCGAATCATACCCAGATTCACTGGCATCCAGAAATCGCAGCGAAATCGAAACAAAAGAACCGCTTAATGCCTGGGAGCTCTATGCGCAACTAGTGCTTTCCTCAAACGAGTTAATATTTCTCGATTGAGGTTGTCGTAAAACAGGAAGCTCCTCGATTCTCCTCTAACTATTTCATCAACCTTGGAGCCCGATTTCGTAACTCAAAAGAGGCACGAAATAAGCCCATTACCCGAGAACCGCATTTTGAACCGTGAATAAAGTTTTTATGAAAGTATCTAGAATCCGTCTTATGTTGCTGACCGTACTAATGGTAAACTCATCCGCCCTCGCAGGTACGGACGTGCCAAGAGCCAAGCCGGAGTCCGTCGGTTTATCTTCTGACCGCCTGGACCACCTGGACTCATTTATGCAGGGATATATCGACCGAAACGAGGCAGCTGGTGTGGTGACTCTAGTTGCACGTCATGGCAAAGTCGCGCACCTTTCCGCGCTGGGCTATCGGGACAAAGAAAATAAGGCGCCTATGACCGAAGATACTGTGTTTCGGATCGCTTCTATGACCAAGCCCATCACTTCCATTGCCCTGATGATGCTCTATGAGGAAGGTCATTTTCAGCTGCGTGATCCCGTTTCAAAATGGTTTCCCGAATACGGCGATGTGGTCGTCGCAGTCCCCTCACCTCCCGATGAACGGACCTCTGAGCCCTATAAAACCGTTCCTCCTAAAAGCCCGATCACCATTCAACAAATTCTCAATCACACCGCGGGCCTCTCGAATGCGAATCGTGGAATCACTGCCGAGGAATACAAAGTCGCCATGGCCGAATTTCCGCATGAGGAAACCGATCACAGTCGTATGAGACGGTTGGCCAAACTCCCCCTCAATTTTCACCCGGGTGAACAATGGGAATACACACTCGGGACTTCAGTTGCCGGCGTGCTCGTAGAAATCATGTCCGGCATGACGCTCGATGAATTCTTTCAGAAGCGCATCTTCAAGCCGCTTGGAATGAATGACACCCATTTCTTCCTTCCGGAATCAAAATTGGACCGTCTGTCCGCCCTGTATCGGTTGAACAATGACAAATCCATATCACTCTACGAAGCACCCACAGCGGAAAGCCGTTGGGTCCGCGAACCGCACGTCCAATTTCGAGGTGCCGGAGGGTTGGTCACCACTGCGAGTGATTATTTTCGTTTTCACCAAATGATGCTCAATGGTGGCAAGCTCGAAGGTGTCCGCATCCTCAGTCGCAAAACAGTGGAGCTCATGACCGTCAATCACACTGGAGATAAAAAGATCTGGTTAACCGGTCCCGGATATGGATTCGGTTTGGGTTATGCAGTCGTAACCGATCAAGGCCAGGCTGCCACTTCACAATCCGTCGGTTCCTATCATTGGGGCGGTGCATACGGGACCATCTTCTGGGTGGATCCCAAAGAATCGCTCATCGGAATTCTCATGGTCCAAGTCTATCCTTATCTACCATTGAATATTCGACCCAACATGATTTCGATGACCTATCAGGCCGTTTCCGACTGAACCCAAATCTTGTATCCGTTTTGCTGAGGCGTAAAAGTAATTTAACCCTTTTATAGGTGCCAGAAATTTCCTACGTACCATTTGAATCATTCTATGTCTAAGTCCATTCTTGGAATATCAGCCTTTTATCACGATAGTGCTGCTGCCCTCGTCCGAAACGGATACATAGAAGCCGCAGCCCAAGAAGAACGCTTTACTCGAAAAAAGCACGACGAGCAATTTCCAATCCACGCAATCGAGTATTGTTTGAGTGAAGCCGGTATTAAAGAAGGAGACCTGGACTATGTAGCTTACTACGAGAAACCGTTTCTAAAATTCGACCGCCTGCTTGAAACTTACCTTGCTTATACCCCCCGCGGGTTTTTATCTTTCAACAAAGCTATCCCCCAATGGTTAAAGTCGAAACTTCACCTTCCCAGAGAGATAAGGAAATCGCTGCATAAAAAGTATAAGGGCCCGATCCTGTTTATCGAGCATCACATGTCCCACGCAGCCAGCGCCTTTTTTCCAAGCCCCTTTGAGGAAGCCGCAATCGTTACGTTGGATGGAGTCGGAGAATGGGACACGACCAGTATCGCTGTCGGCGAAGGAAACAAAATCAATATGTTCAAGACAATCAGTTTTCCGCATTCGATCGGATTGCTCTACAGTGCATTTACCTATTTTACCGGATTCAGGGTCAACAGCGGCGAATATAAGCTTATGGGCCTGGCACCGTATGGTAAACCTGAATACGTGGATCTGATTTTTGAAAAGCTGGTCGACCTTAAGCCGGACGGTTCATTTGCGCTGAACATGGACTATTTCACGTATCCGCATGGATTGACAATGACCGGGAATGGTTTTGAATCGCTGTTCGGAGTTAAACGCAGGACATTTGGAGAGACCCTTGAGCAAATCCACATGGATCTGGCTGCCAGCATTCAAGTAGTCACCGAAAAAATGATCCGCGGGCTGGCGCATCACGCCAGAGAGATTACGGGCAAAGACAAATTATGCCTCGCAGGCGGCGTGGCCCTGAACTGCGTAGCCAACGGTAAAATTTTGCGGAAAAAAATTTTTAAAGACATTTGGATTCAACCGGCGGCTGGAGATGCGGGAGGAGCCCTTGGAGCGGCGCTATTTACCCATCATCAGCTTCTCGGCAATGATCGTGAAGTTGAAAAACAGGACTCCATGCGAGGGAGTTTACTGGGCCCTCGGTGGACAAGCGATACGGTAGAGGCCGCCATAAATGAAGAGGGAGCCATGTACGATCGAATCGATGATGAATTCTCGTTGCTACAAAGTACTACAGACTACCTCATTGAGGGGAAAGTGGTCGGATGGTTTTGCGGTCGCATGGAATTTGGGCCACGTGCTTTAGGTTCCCGGAGTATCATCGGGGATCCACGCTCCGGTGAAATGCAAAGCCGCATGAATCTGAAAATCAAATTCAGGGAGTCTTTTCGCCCTTTCGCCCCATCTGTATTGGAGGAAGATGCTGGAGCCCATTTTGAAGACATAAATTCCTCTCCCTACATGCTGCTGGTAGCTCTGGTTGATACCGGACTCCGCAGAAAGCTTTCGGAGGAGGAAAAGGCTCTGATGGAAAATCCGGATTTGAGGAAGCGGGTAAATGTTGAACGGTCTGATTTGCCCGCAATAACTCACGTTGACTATTCAGCCAGAGTGCACTCCGTAACCGAAGATCGCCACGACCGCTACTACCGCCTGCTAAATAGCTTTAAGCAAAAGACCGGTTGTAGTGTAATAGTAAATACAAGTTTCAACGTCCGCGGAGAACCGATTGTAAACACGCCGAACGATGCTATACGTTGTTTCCTGTCAACCGGCATGGATGTTCTGGTTATGGAAAACTTCATCCTACTAAAGACTCAACAGCCCGAATCTCTCTTGGAAAAATATAAAGGCCATGAAGAATCCTTCAAGCTCGACTGATATATTCAGATCATTAGCGAACCTTCAATAAACCAAATGTTTGATTCCGTAAATAAAGACCCAAATCCTAAAGACTTGAGGAAATTTGCTTACACCTTGTTGATTGGCCTACCGATTGTGGGGCTGATCTGGGCTGGTATTCTCCTGTGGACGGGCTCATTGCACTGGGTGGTCTTTTATGTATTCGCAATTATAGGCATAGCAGTTTGCGTGCTCACATTGCTGATTCCTCCAGCAGGGAGAATCGCCTATATCATATGGCATTGCCTGGCAGCCATTATTGAGGCAGTCACCAGTTTTATTTCCACTTTTCTCATGTATGTTCTGACTATCCTGCCTATCGGATTAATTATGAAGCTGATCGGGAGAAAACCGCTACCGGCCATGAAATTTAAGCAAGGCCGAGAATCATACTGGTCTGATCATGAAACAAACAGCGACTTGAAACGTTACTTCAGGCAATATTGAGTAAGACAAATGAAAGAGAACGAACCACAATCCCTCGACGAAATTTCTGAAAACCAGTCCAAGGGTTTACTGAGTGAATTCTGGAGCTTCCTGATGCACAATAAGAAGTTCTGGCTGGTCCCCATTATCGTGGTTTTTGTTCTCTTTGGAATTCTGATTATCTTTGGCGGGAGTTCAGTCGCACCATTTATATACCCATTGTTCTAGGAGAAGGTTAACGCAATTTCTGAACCTTTAAGAAAGTTAACTGAAGGTTAATTCTTGCCCTGCCTGAGTTACTCTCCAAATCTCACGCGCATCCATGAGCTGGGAAAAAGAAGTTGAAGAAATCAAACGACGACAGGAGTTAGTGGCTAAAATGGGAGGAAATGATCGTGTAGATTTCCATCACAATGCTGGCAAACTTACTATACGAGAACGCATCGAACAGTTATTGGATGCAGATAGTTTTCGTGAGACCGGTGAGTTGGCCGGTAAGGGCACCTACGAAGACGATGAGCTCAAGGATTTTATCCCTTCGAACTTTGTCATGGGCCGCGGAAGCATTGAAGGCCGACCGGTAATCGTAGGGGGCGACGACTTTACCGTGCGTGGTGGCGCTCATGATGGCGCTGTGGGCAACAAAATGGGTTACAGTGAAATGATGGCCCGCGAATTAAAACTGCCCATGGTCCGTCTCGTGGACGGCACAGGGGGCGGTGGTTCAGTGAAAACTTTGGACGATACCGGCCGGACTTACGTGCCGGCCAATCCAGCCTGGGACCTGCACGTAGAAGTGATGTCCCAAGTCCCGGTGATTGGTGCAGCGATGGGATCGGTGGCTGGCCTTGGAGCAGCCCGAGTTGTGGCGAGCCATTTTTCACTCATGGTCAAAGGCACCAGCCAACTCTTTGTGGCTGGCCCACCGATTGTGGAACGCGGCATGGGTCAGAAAATTCACAAGGAAGATCTGGGCGGATCCTTTATTCACGCGCATGGCAACGGCGTCGTAGACAACGAGGTAGAGAGCGAAGAAGAAGCCTTCGAACATATTCGTAAATTTCTGTCTTACCTGCCTAGCAATGTGTGGCAATCGCCTCCACACGGCAAACAGGAGGATGATCCCGAAAGACGCGAGGAAGAGTTATTGTCGATTATCCCACGCGACCGGCGTCGACCTTACGATGTCCGTAAGATCCTCGAAATGGTTTTGGACAAGGATTCCATTTTTGAAATGGGTCGACACCAGGGACCATCGCTGGTCACGGCATTCGCGCGAATCAATGGTTGGCCGGTAGGCGTGCTGGCTAACGATCCCAAACACTGGGGAGGCGGCCTAGATGATCGAGGATCGGAAAAAATGACCCGCTTTGTTGATTTGTGCGATACCTTTCATCTTCCGGTGATCAACTTTGTCGATCAACCCGGATTTGTCATCGGCCTGGAGTCGGAAAAAGCGGGAACCATCCGCCGAGGAGTTCGAGCATTGTTCTCCGTACAGCAAGCTAGTGTCCCATGGGTATCCATAATCCTGAGACGGGTGTTTGGCGTGGCCGGCGCCGGGCATGGCAAACCTCAGGGACTAAACCTTCGTTATGCCTGGCCGTCCGGCGACTGGGGATCCCTTCCAATCGAAGGAGGGGTACAAGCAGCCTACCGGCGCGATATCGAAGCGTCCGAAGATCCAGCTGCCCGTCGGGCTGAGCTTGAAGAGCATTTCAACGCCCTGCGCTCCCCCTTCCGCACCGCAGAGGGATTCGGCGTCGAAGAAATCATTGACCCCAGGAGCACACGGCAAGTACTTTGCGACTGGGCGGAATTGGCCTACGCTGTAATTCCCACTATTCTCGGAGAAAAGCGCCGAGGCATGCGTCCTTGATTACGAGGTCAGGCTGACCAGCTGTTAGCCGCTCTCCTGTATTTGAAACCAAATTCCTTATGAAAGCCATTTGCGTAGATCCCGATACCTTGGAAATCTCTTGGCAGGAAGTGCCTGATCCAAAACCAAAAGAAGGCGAGGTTGTCATCGATATACACGCCTCGGCCATTAACCGGGCGGATTTGTTGCAGCGGGCTGGAAACTATCCAGTCCCGCCAGGTGCCTCAACCTACATGGGCCTGGAAGCAGCTGGTGTGATTTCTGAGCTCAGTGAAGGGGTGACTGATTGGCAAGTCGGTGATCGTGTTTGCACACTCCTCGGTGGCGGTGGTTACGCAGAGCGGGTGGCCACCCCAGCTTCACTTCTTATCCGTATACCTGAGGATTGGGATTTTGAAAAAGCGGCCGCAGTGCCTGAAGCCTTTTACACCGCCTATTTAAATCTGTTCATCGAAGGTGAGCTAAAAGAAGGCGAAACCGTACTCATCCATGGGGGCGCCAGTGGCGTCGGAACTGCCGGCATTCAAATGGCCAAGCGAGCCGGTTGCCGCGTTCTGGTCACAGCTGGTCGACCAAACAAATGCAAGTACTGTAAAGAATTAGGGGCTGATGTGGCTGTGAATTATAAAGAGGATGATTTTGAGTCGGCCATTCGCCAGGTTTCACCTGACGGAGTCGATGTCATACTCGATATCACAGCAGCCGCCTACCTGAAACCTAACATCAACCTACTCAGGACCCGCGGCCGCCTGGTCATCATTGCCCTGTTGACTGGCGCCAAAGCGGAAATTAATCTGGCTCAGCTTATGCGAGATCGAAAACGAGTCATAGGTTCGGTGCTTCGTCCCCGCTCACTCGAAGAAAAAATCGAAATTCATGACCGGTTTGAAAACCGATTCTGGCCCGATCTTCTTTCAGGTGCAATCCAACCTATCATCTACAAAACGGTTCCCATTGAAGAAACAGAGGCCGCCCAAAACATCCTGACTAACAACGAAAATATCGGGAAGGTGATTCTAAAGGTTAGGTGATACTAACCGAGCCTGAACGGCGCATGTAGAAGTAGTATAACAATCAACTCTACTTCTAATGAAAAATTACGCGGTATAGAGAACCCTAATCACCATTTCTTTCACTATTGCCACCGCCTTTATGGCAACCTGTAAGTGGATTGAGCTCTTTCTGTAACCACAGACAATTTTCGACTACATAAAAAATAATATACGCAAAAGCCCACCCAGGAAATCTGAGTCTCTCTGCGTTCATCTGCGGTTAAAAAAAAGGAAACCCACCATGAGCAAACCGAGCAACTGTGT
>DDZZ01000002.1 GCA_002346535.1 Opitutales bacterium UBA2995
TCCTTTAAACAAAATAGCTGGGCGAAATATCCGCCCAGCTATTTTTTATTGCGGTTGATATTATGAATGATCGAATTCAATGCCCGGAGAAAGGATAGAAGGAGAAAATAATTTCGACCGCATGGGTTGTCGTTAAATTATGTTTAACTTGATGACATTCTGTGCCGTCTGGATGGCCTCTTTGAAAATGATTTTTGTTGGCTCTTGGTTGGCCAGTTCGTCATCGGTTTTCGGACAAACCATTTCACAAAACGGTTTTCTCGGTTCTTACTTTAACTCCACAGACTTTTCAGGAACCGCCTTTGTCCAAGTAGATCCGCAGATCAATTTCCTCTGGAATGCAGGCGCTCCGGTTCCGTCGGTAAACCCAGATGGCTTTTCGATTCAGTGGACAGGTACCATAACTCCTGATTTATCGGAGGAGTATATTTTCGTAATACAAAGTGACGGACTGGTAAAACTTTGGATCGATGATGCTCTTGTCGTGGACGGTTCAAAATCCCCTAATTCAAGCACCCAATCCGGAAGTGCCATTTTGTCGGCTGAAACCGGAAACCAACTCAGGTTAAACTATGTGCACAATACCGATCACGCCTTTATGAGGTTATTTTGGAGAAGCGATTCCCAAGCATTGGAGATTGTCCCTGAGGATGCAGTGGTTCCGAATTTGGGGGATTTCAATTTTCCACCGTTCGTGCGCCTGCCTCCTTTTCAAATGACCAGTCCTCTTTCTTTGGAATTAAGGCTTCCAGGAAGCGTAGTAGACGATGATTTTTCCGGCCTTGGTCAGATTGGCCAGGACTACGGCACTGTTACCTGGAGCCAAATTAGCGGACCCGGAGAAGTTCAATATGAGGACCCATCAAACCCACAGACCCAGGCAACATTTCCGCTCATGGGAGAGTATGTACTGAATTTGGAAGCGGTTGACGAAGACGGACAGGCCAGCATTGCGGCCATAACGGTCATCGTGGATAATCCTCCCTGGCCAATGCACCATATCGATAACGCATCTTGGAACCACAATTCGCTGAGTCCTACCGACGTGAATGGTGACGGATTCGATGACTATGCGGTGATGCATGAGGGTCCCGACCTTTTCACCCTGATCTTTCATCCAGGACCCGATGGAGATGAAAAGACCATTTGGCCCAAGACCATAGTCGGAAAAGGTGGCAACCCGGAGTATTCCGCTATCGCTGATTTCGATGGAGATGGTAACTTTGATGTCGTCGCCGTGGGTGGCTCCGATTCCGGAGTCAAAGTGTTTTGGGGGCCGGATCCAGCTTCATCCATGGATGGTAGCGCATGGACGGACAGCGGCGTATTTCCTCAAACCGCCAACCAGGGTCATTATTTATATGTCGAATCCCACGATGTGAATGCCGACGGACTCATTGACATTGTTGCTGGAGGACGTTTGCAGGGCAATCCACAAAAGTGGACGGGTCTTTTCTGGCTGGAAGCACCACAAGAGGTTTCAGGTAGGCGCGATCCCGAAGCATGGGATTTACACTATATTGATCCGGACCTTAAAAGCGGTCACGGATTTGTCTTCACCGATATTGATCAGGATGGAGATAATGATTTTGTGGTGGGAAATGCCGACTGGAACACGCCTCAGTCAGAGGAGATGGTCCTTTGGTATGAAAACCCGGGTAATGGAACGATTGAGCAGGAAAGCAACTGGCCAGGCCATGTAATTTATCATGGTGATGAATTTTTCGCCAAACCTCAGGTGGGTGTCGGAGATTTAAATGGAGATGGTCTCATAGATTTATGCCTACAGGTTAGAGACGAATTTTTCTATTTTAAAAAAACCGGCCTTAACCCGGTGACCTGGGAACGTATCGTGATTCCCAAGCCTGCTTACACACAATGGCTGAATCGACCCATAAAGCTGTTTGATATCAATGATGACGGGAAATTGGACATTGTGGGAATGCTCATCCACGAATTTGGCAATATGCCGGAAGGCTTGGCATCCGTGTTTTGGATGGAATATACTGGTGAAGAGCCTGCTTCCGACAACTGGGTAACTCACATCATTAAATGGTCTAATGCCAATGATACCGGTAAAAATTACCAGGGGGAGAAATGGGATCATTTGCGATTCATCGACATGGACCGTGACGGAGACATGGACATCGTCGGCAACTGCGAGGAACACTATGTAATACTTTCCGGACGCACTAGACGAACGCTGATCGGAGTCGTTTGGTTTGAAAACAGGCTTGATGAACCAGGCTATGCTTATGCCGAAGGTGTGGATGGCCTCACGGTGATTGAGGCTGAAAACTATACCGGCATGAGTGATGGTGATTGGTTTATCCATACAGATCACAAAGGTTATAGTGGAGACGGTTACCTGGTTGAGTATCATTCGGAGGATGGGCCGGCTCAGGACTGGAATCAGAGTGGGGGAGTTACCTACGAAGTTAACCTTAAGGGCGGAGAATACGAAGTGTGGGTTCGTCGCTGGGCCCCGTTGAGTTGGGGTAGGCTCGGGCACGCTGAATCGAATTCTGTTTGGCTCGGAATCAATGGAAAGTTGATCGGTGAATCTTTCTTCGACGACTCGCTCACAAGGTTTAACAGCTGGACCTGGTTTAATAAATCCGAGGACACGGTTACTTTATCCGAAGGCCGGCACCTCCTAAACGTGCAGGGACGTGAAGGTGGATATGCGATTGACCAGATAGTCATCGCCCAAGTAGGGACCCGATTCAATCAAGACGATATCAATGATTGGCGCAGGGAAAACTTTGACGACAGCTACACGGATCCGAATAAGGAGACCGAGTGGGGTTGGAGCCGCGATCCCGACGGCGATGGTCAGATCAATTTGTGGGAAATGTACCATGGCACCAATCCCTTTGTTCCCAATGGGCCGATAGCGCCCTTCAGGATTCTAATCGATGACTCGCAGCAGCTGAGCGCCAGTTTTTATGAGCCTGGATCAAGCTATCCCCTCTACCATGCACGGGTACTCCAAAATGACGCCGGAGTGGCACATATCTATATAAGAAGACCGAAATTTGCCGGCGTTGACGCCGTACTCGAACACTCACTCGATGTAACGAATTGGACTCCGTTTTTCGATATCTATGCTACCACTCAGGGTGAAATTATCGAGGAAGGAATCGACTACGAAATCATTAGAATCGATCCGGCCGAAGAGGGTTTAACCGATCTCAATGGATCGTTCTTCCGAATGTTGGTCGAAGTACCTGATGACTAAATCTAGGCAATTGAAAAATCATGAATCCATCGGAAATTAAAACCCTGGAAACGGTTGTTCTCAAAGTGCTATCAGGCTTAGAGGCAATGTCGATTTGAGAGTCAGTATTAAAGCAGGTGCACCCCTCGGTTGGCAAAAGTAGGAGGGAGAAAATGGTCTTTCGATATCAATCGTTGAATATGGAGCCTCCACTCCAACGGATGTCCTCATTAATCACTTCGGGTTTACCGCAGAAAAGGTAGCCAAAAGAATTTTGGAGACTCTCTAGTGCAGTTGATATGAAATGCTGTAGTTAGTGATTGAGTTTCAAACTTTCGCAATCCTAGGATTGCGTTATGCCTGACTCTTCCATAGCGCCAGCCGCTTCCGCCCCTTCAAAACGCCTTGTATCTTTGGATGCGCTAAGAGGTTTTGATATGTTTTTCATCGTTGGAGGTGGGTGGATAATTCAAAACGCCTTTGAGGCTTTTGATTTGCCCCTGAAAGAGACCCTGCTTCCCCAATTTAGTCATGCGGACTGGGGTGACCGTATTACGGCCTGGGATTACGTTTTTCCGCTCTTTCTGTATATGGCCGGGGTGTCTCTGTTCTTTTCAGTTAGCTCTGCCCTGGCAAACGGAACGGAAAAGAAGGACATTTACCTGCATGCTTTCCGGCGCATGCTTGTGCTCCTCGTATTGGGAATCATTTACAAGAACCGCAGTCTGCAATTTGATGTAGAAAGCATTCGATTTGTTAGCGTGTTGGGCCGAATCGGTGTATGCGGATTTATTGCCACGCTTATCGTCTGCAAATACAAGTTCCGTGCCCAGGTGATCTGGATGTTTTCCTTGCTGGTGGTCTATTGGCTTGGTGTGATGTTTATTCCCGTGCCTGGGTATGGGGCGGGGGATCTGAGTTTTGAAGGGAGCCTCATCGGTTACCTGGATCGCATGCTGGTACCGGGCAAGTTGCTCATGGGCACTTACGATGAACTGGGTTTTACTGCGCACATTTCCTCCACATCGTTAGTTCTCATGGGCGCCCTCACAGCCCAGGTTTTAGGGAATGATCAACTGTCCGAGATCGAGAAAATGAAGCGGCTGAGTCTGGGGGGAAGCGGATGCATTGTGCTGGGACTTATCTGGGGGTTGCATTTCCCCATCATGAAATGGACTTGGTCGAGCTCCTTTATACTAGTGACTGGTGGAACCAGTGTGATGTTGCTGGTAGTTTTTTACTTATTGATTGATTACTGGGGATTCAAAAAGTGGGCTTTTTTCTTCGTGGTGATCGGCATGAACTCTCTGTTCATATACATGGTCAGCAAGTTGATCGGTTTTGGCTTTACGACCGACTATTTACTCAATCCGTTTTACGAACTGACTACCAATGAAAGTCTGCAGAATTCGATGCGTTACCTTGGAGCATTCACATTAAAGTGGTTACTCCTTTATTTTCTGTTTCGACAAAAGATCTTTGTGAAGTTGTGAAATGACTTTGATGGATACGTTGGAACGGGGATTGTCTCGGGAGAGCAGACTTGCTCTGGCGGGAAGCACTCAAAACAGGAT
>DDZZ01000071.1:0-3612 GCA_002346535.1 Opitutales bacterium UBA2995
CCTTGCTCAACAGGTACGAACCGCTTTTTTTGGATCTGAAGCGCAGCGGATTCAGCGAGGTCGTGACGAAATTCGGGTGATGGTGCGTTATCCCGAAAGCGAGCGTCGTTCTCTTGGCTCCTTGAATACCATGATGATTCGCACAGCCAATGGGACTGAGGTCCCATTCGAAACCGTCGCTGATATTGTTCCTGGTAAGAGCCTTCCATCTATTCAACGTGTGGACCGTCAAAGAATCATTCAGGTGAGTGCTGACGGGGACGATCTGGAGCTCGATATTGAAGCTATCGAAGCAGAGATCATCGATGGATTCGTGCCTGAATTAGCTGCTACGAAGTACCCAGGTCTGCAAATCGGGGTTCGTGGCCGGGCTGCAGAAGCGAGGGATAACCAAAGGGAAATGATAATTGGCATTTACGTCATTTTGGGCGTAATATACGCTCTCCTGGCGATTCCTTTCCGTAGCTACTTTCAGCCCATCATTGTCATGTCCGCCATTCCATTCGGCGTTGTTGGCGCTATTGTGGGTCATTACCTCATGGCCAAGTTTTTTGGTTATAACGGAGGTAATCCGGTAATCACGATGCAATCTATTTTTGGTATGATGGCCCTGTCTGGCGTAGTGGTGAACGACAGTCTTGTAATGGTACATTTTTTGAACCGGAAAATTCAGGAAGGAATGCCCCTCCAGGAGGCGGTCCGGTTAGCTGGTGTGCGTCGTTTCAGGCCTATCATGCTCACCTCTATGACAACCTTTTTTGGATTGGCTCCGCTCATGTTTGAAACCAGTCCGCAAGCTGCTTTCCTGGTGCCAATGGCCATTTCGTTGGCTTGGGGGATTGTATTTGCCACTACAATTACCCTGATATTGGTGCCCGTGCTGGTGCTCATCTACAATGATGTAAAAATGGCAGTTTGTAAAATTTACGCCATCGATCCTCACGCCCCTATAAAGGAAACGGGGAAAAACAGTTATCCTGTTTAAACCCTTTATCCAAAAATCGATATACCCTATAGAATTATGCACTCAATGATCGCCTGGTTCGCCCGCAACGGAGTCGCAGCTAATTTACTCATGGTCGCTATTTTAGCTGGAGGGATCTGGTCGATATCGAGTCGGATTGTGCTTCAGGAGTTCCCGGAATTTCCCAGTCGGTCTATTTCGGTTTCCGTGTCCTATCGGGGATCCACCCCAGGTGAAATTGAAAAAGCGATCGTAACGCGGCTCGAAGAAACCCTATACGATATTGAAGGAGTCAAAGAAATGGAGGCACGTGCCAATTCCAGTTCCGGCTCTGTAACCTTGGAGATAGAAGATGGCTACAATCTGAGTGAGAAATTAGACGAGGTCACTAACCGTGTTTCGACGATTCGAACGTTTCCGCCTGAAGCTGAGCGGCCTCAAATCAGTCTGCGTACCCGCTCCGAGCGGGTGGTTACGATGGTACTATCGGGAAATCTGAGCGAGAAGGAACTGACTCGTCTCGGAGAGCAAATCCGGGATGAAGTATCCAATATTCCAGGTATTACTTTGGCGGCTCTGAAAGCAGTCAGACCTTATGAAATCGCCATTGAGGTTTCTGAGGCAATCTTAAGGCAATATGGTCTTTCTTTTAATCAGATCACTCAAGCGATACGATCATCCTCTGTCGATTTGTCAGCCGGTAGCGTAAAAACTGAGACAGGCCGAATTTTACTGCGAACCAATGAACAAGCCTACAACCATGAAGATTACTCGAATGTTACCATTCTGACTCGCGCGGACGGCACAAAAATCAAGCTGGGTGATATCGCGGCGGTTATTGACGGATTCGACGAGACACCGATTGAAGCTAATTTTAACGGGAAACGCGCCATTGCGATCGATGTTTACCGAACAGGTCTGCAAAACATCATCGAAATTGGTGATAGCGTTAAGGAATATATCGCAAATAAGCAGGGATTGCTTCCCGGTGGAATTGAACTTTCCTATTGGGATGATGATTCCGAGCGCATAAAAGTGCGATTGGCCACCCTCCAAGATAGTGCGATTATGGGTTTTGCCCTTGTGGTAATTATTCTATCACTTTTCCTGCGACCGACCTTGGCTTTTTGGGTTGCCTGGGGTATTCCGATCGCCTTTTCCGGGACTTTTTTGATCCTCCCATTTATGGGTCTATCGCTCAATGTGATAACATTGATGGCCTTTATCACAACCTTAGGGATTGTTGTGGATGATGCCATTGTAACGGGGGAGAACGTCTTCCAGCATATGCAGCGAGGAGAGGAACCACTCGATGCCTCCATCAACGGAACCAACGAAGTAGCGGTACCGGTAATTTTCGGTGTGATTACCACTATGGTTGCATTCTTCCCATTGGTCATGCAGTCGGGGATCGGAGGCAGCATCTATAAAAACATACCGATGGTTGTGATCCCTGTTTTGTTTTTCTCGATCATCGAATCGAAATTAGTTTTGCCAGCCCACCTCAAACACTGTTCGCACCTGGCGAAGACACAGACTAAACAGAACATTTTTACCCGATTTCAAAGATTTTTTGCGGATGGCTTGGAGCGTTCCATTCTCAAATACTATCGGCCGCTTCTGAATTGGGCACTGATTAACCGCTATGTTTCCACTGCCATATTCATTGGTCTTTTGGTAGTATTTGTTGCCCTGGTCTTTGGTGATCGGATCGGCTACCGTCGCAGAACATCTACACCTCGTGATACGACGACCATTACATTAATGATGCCAGCTGGAACCAATTTTGAGGTGACCAAACAGAAGGTAGATCTGATCGAGGCAGTAGCTTTAAACCTCAAAAAAGATGTGAACGAACGCTTCGGTATGGAGGTTGTTAAAAACGTATTTGCAACCGCCGGTGGCCAACCCTTTGGAGATGGTGGCCGGCGTCGAGGTGGAGGTCCGAGCGCTGGTGTCGCCGAAGCTGGAGAAATTTTGATCGAGCTTACACCCTCAGAGACGAGAAGCGTGAACTACGGGAGTCGCGATCTTGTTCGGGAAATGCGGGAGTTAACGCCTCCTATTCCTGAAGCTGAACAACTCAATTTTTCATTTGAGCGTGGTGGGAGAGGTGCCGTGATGACCTTTGAAATAAGTCATCCGGATGTAGAAACCATAAAAGAGGCTTCGGCCGACCTTCAGCGCAAGCTGGCGTCTTTTGAAGGCTTGTACGACATTGAGGATTCCTACGAAAGGGCGAATGATGAATTTGAATTAGATCTCAAACCTGAGGCTGAATACTTGGGAGTCACGGCATCCAATTTGGCTCAGCAGGTTCGTACAGCCTTCTTTGGTTCAGAAGCCCAACGCATTCAGCGGGGAAGGGACGAGATTCGGGTTATGGTTCGATATCCGGAAAACGAACGGCGATCCTTGGCATCTCTGCATACCATGATGATTCGAACAGCCAATGGCACAGAAGTGCCCTTCGAGACGGTGGCTGAGGTAGTCCCTGGAAAGAGCTTACCTTCTATTCAAAGGGTCGACCGAAAACGGATTATTCAGGTCAGGGCAGACGGAGATACACAAGAACTTGACATTGAATCGATGGAAGAGGAGATCTTGAATGATTACTTGCCGGAAATGGTGGCAACAAAGTATCCCGG
>DDZZ01000071.1:3913-17676 GCA_002346535.1 Opitutales bacterium UBA2995
AAAGTATCCCGGCATGACCTTTGAGGTTCGCGGCCGGGCGGCCGAGGCCCGGGACAACCAGAATGAAATGATAATGGGTATCTACATTATCCTTGCGGTTGTCTATGCCCTCTTGGCCATTCCGTTCCGTAGTTACTTTCAACCTATAATCGTAATGTCAGCCATTCCCTTCGGAGTAGTGGGCGCAATCCTGGGCCACTTTTTCATGGCCAAACTATTTGGGTTTAATAATGGAACTCCTATTATAACTCAGCAATCTATTTTCGGAATGATGGCATTATCCGGAGTGGTGGTGAATGACAGCCTGGTTATGGTCCATTTTATGAACCGAAAGGTTAAAGAAGGCATGTCCTTGAATGAGGCAGTTCGTTTGGCGGGTGTTAGACGTTTTAGGCCCATTCTTCTTACCTCACTGACCACATTTTTCGGATTGGCGCCTCTGATGTTCGAGGATAGTCCGCAAGCGGCAGTTTTGGTTCCGATGGCCATCTCCCTAGCTTGGGGCATCGTATTTGCCACAGCTATTACTCTTATCCTGGTACCGGTGTTGGTCCTGGTCTACAATGACCTGACACAGGCATTTTATAGGCTCTATAATATCGATCCTAATGCCCACCGCCTTGAAGACGAAGAAGACGAGGACGACGAGATACTGAGTCCCGCGTAAGTGAATCAGAAATTGATCAATAACATTATAAACCAAGTTTTATGTATGGATTGATTGCATGGTTCACACGCAACGGTGTTGCCGCCAACCTTTTGATGGTGTCTATCGTTGCTGGAGGATTGTGGTCCTTTAATAGTCGGATGATCCTGCAAGATTTTCCCGATGTGCCGAATCGGATGATTACGGTATCGGTTGAATATCGAGGGGCTACTCCTGGCGAGATCGAGCAAAGCATTGTTCAACGTATTGAAGAAGCCCTCTATGATATTGAGGGGGTCGAGGAGATGACAGCCATCGCGAATTCCAATCGCGGATCCGTAACGGTAGAAATTGAGGATGGCTATAACCTGAGTGAAAAATTGGATGAAGTAACGAATCGGATTTCAACGATTCGAACATTCCCGCCGGAAGCTGAGCGACCACAGATCAATTTGATGAGCCGTGCGGAACAGGTAATTACAGTGGTTATTTCGGGAGATTTGAGCGAACGAGAGCTTAAGATACTCGGAGAGCAACTTCGTGACGAAGTCTCGACGATTCCGGGAATCACGTTGGCAGCTTTAAAGGCCGTGCGTCCCTATGAAATTGCGATTGAGGTATCCGAAAATACATTACTTCAATATGGACTGACATTTGATCAGGTTACGCGTGCCATTCGTACCTCATCAGTGGATCTTTCTGCTGGGAGTGTTAAAACAGAAACCGGTCGCATATTGCTCCGGACCAATCAGCAAGCCGATAACTATGATGATTTTTCAGCCATTACACTGCTGACACGCAGAGACGGAACAAAACTGTCAGTTGGGGATGTTGCTACCGTAATCGATGGATTCGACGAAACTCCCATCATTGCGACTTTTAATGGTGAGCGGGCTATTGCCATTGATATATTTCGAACCGGCATGCAGAATATCATCGAGATTGGTGAAGCCGTTAAGGCGTTTATCGCTCAAAAACAGAATCAATTGCCGGAAGGCATCAAACTAAACTATTGGAGCGATGGTTCGGAGCGCATCAAGGCCCGCCTCTCCATCCTTTTGGATAGCGCTATTCAAGGATTTATGCTCGTGGTGTTTGTCCTCCTTTTGTTTTTAAGGCCCAGTTTGGCTTTCTGGGTCGCTTTGGGGATACCCATCGCATTTACGGGATCTTTTTTGCTGCTTCCATTTATGGGAGTGACGATCAACTTACCAGTGATTCTGGCCTTTGTTACTGCATTGGGGATTGTTGTGGATGATGCGATTGTCACTGGAGAAAATGTGTTCTCTCATATGCAGCAGGGGCGGAAACCCTTAAGTGCTGCAATCAAAGGGACCCAGGAAGTTGCCGTTCCGGTCTTTTTTGGTGTGGTAACAACGATGGTGGCATTTTACCCGCTGGCGCTGATGTCAGGATTCATGGGGGCTATGTTTGAGAACATTCCGCTAGTGATCATTCCAGTGCTGCTGTTCTCTTTGATTGAGTCAAAATTGGTATTACCAGCACATTTAAAACACTGTGGCGGTGCCGCAAAGGAAGATAAAAAACTGGGAATCTTTTCTAAATTTCAACGCATAATAGCGGACGGATTGCTAAAATTTATCCAAGTATTTTATCGACCAGTATTGGATGCCGCTTTGAGGAACCGTTATATATCCATCTCCCTTTTTGTTGGATTTCTCATTGTGTTTCTAGCCCTGGTATTGGGTGAACGGATTGGTTACCGACAAAGACCTTCCACTCCAAGAGATACCACCACAATAACGCTTCAGATGCCCAGCGGTACCTCCTTCGAGACGACCCTGGAAAAAGTGCGAATGATCGAAAAGCATGTTCTGGAGCTTAAAGACCAAGTCAACGAGCGCCTAGGTGTAGAGATGGTTAGAAATGTTTTTGCTACAGCGGGTGGCCAGCCATTTGGATTTTCTAGTCCATTTGCTGGTCCTTCGGCCGATTTCGGGGTGGATGAACTCGGGGAGATAATTATCGAAATTTCGCCTATCTTGACGCAGAAATATAATTACAGCAGTAACAATCTTGTCGCTGAATTGCGAGAACGTGTGCCACCTATTCCTGAGGCTGAGACATTAAGTTTCTCCTTTCAGTTTGGTGGAGATGAGGGTGCTATGAACTTTGAACTCGTACATCCTGATATCGACCTTCTGAAAAGTGCTTCAGCCGATTTACAGAAAAAGTTGGAGTCATTTGAGGGCATCTTTGACGTTTCGGATTCCTATGAAAATGCCAGCGAGGAGTACGAGCTTGATTTGAAGCCGGAAGCTAAATATTTGGGAGTGACGGCAACGCAATTAGCCCAACAAGTTAGAACCGCATTTTTTGGTACGGAAGCTCAACGTATACAACGGGGTCGTGATGAGATTCGCGTTATGGTTCGTTATCCCCTTGAGGAGCGAAGGTCGTTGGGCTCGCTGCAATCGATGATGATTCGGACAGCGATTGGAACCGAAGTTCCCTTTGAGACCGTCGCGGAAGTCGTGCCGGGAAAAAGTTTGCCCAACATTCGACGGGTTGATCGCAAGCGTAACATTCAGGTCACTGCTGATGCTGATACTGAAAAGCTGGATGTGGAATCGATAGAAATGGAAATTCTGGACGAGTTTTTACCTGAGCTGGTAGCCACCAAGTACCCGGGAATGGAATTTGACGTTCGAGGACGCGCTGCGGAAGCCCGTGAAAATACCAAAGAAATGATTACAGGAATCTATATCGTCCTCGCTGTCATTTATGCTTTATTAGCCATTCCTTTTCGAAGTTATTTTCAGCCTTTGATTGTAATGTCGGCGATACCGTTTGGTATTGTAGGAGCCATCATGGGGCATTGGATTATGGCCTTGGTGTTTAACTGGAATGCTGGTGATCCAAAACTGTTTCAGTCTTCAGTTTTCGGAATGATGGCCCTTTCGGGGGTGGTGGTAAACGACAGCCTGGTCATGGTCCATTTTATGAACCGAAAAATCAAAGAAGGGCTATCAATTGGAGAGGCGGTCCGTCTTGCAGGAGTGCGTAGGTTCAGACCAATTTTGTTAACTTCTTTGACTACCTTCTTCGGTTTAGTTCCGCTGATGTTCGAGTCGCACCCAACTGCTTCATTTCTCATCCCTATGGCCATCTCATTGGGGTGGGGAATTATCTTTGCGACTAGCATTACCTTGGTCCTTGTGCCTGTGTTGGTTTTGATTTACGATGATATAGCCCAAGCAATTTTTAAATTTTACGATATCGATCCTATTGCGCTTAGTCGGCGCGAAAAGGAATAACAGGAAGCCTTGGCAACGGCTTCTTTGTAATAGCTAAAACTCGTTTAAGCCTCGTTTATTACCGGATTGGTCAGCGAACCTATCTTTTCAATTTCGATGGTTACTGTGTCGCCATGCTCCATAAATAATTGAGGTGTTCGGGCGGAGCCCACACCCTGGGGTGTACCAGTCAGGATAACGGTACCCGGAAAAAGGGTAGTACTGCCACTTAGAAAGGTGATTAGTTGTTTCACATTGAAAATCATGTCGTTGGTATTCCAATCTTGGACTGATTCACCGTTGAGAATGGTCTTAATCGCCAGATTGTTTGGATCTTCGATTTCGTCGGCGGTTACCAAACAAGGACCTAACGGGGCAAATGTATCGAAGGTCTTTCCTTTGCACCATTGACCGCCTCCCCATTCGATTTGCCAGTCGCGCGCACTCACATCGTTGGCACAAGTGTATCCCAATACGAAATCCAAAGCGTTGTCTTCGTTCGCGTTTTTACAGGTTTTACTAATGACGACGGCCAATTCGCATTCGTAGTCCACTTTGTGGCTCGCCAAGTGAGTGGGGATTTCTACCGGATCTCCTGGATTCTGGATCGCGTTGCGGCCTTTAATAAAAAGTATCGGTTGATCCGGCTCGGGAAAACCACTCTCCTCAGCGTGAAATTTGTAATTGAGGCCAATGCACAATATGATTTCCGGAGAAATGGGTGCTAGGAGTTTTGCAACGTCTGATAATTCTTCTGTAATGGTCGGATTGGCGTAGATGTCGCCTTCAAGGCGATAGTTTTGGCCATTTTTTTCCGCTCCGTAGTTTTCGTTTCCGTTAGAGTCGAGGTATCGAATAATCTTCATAGTAATAAAGTTAGTAAGTGGCCCTTCCGCCAGTCAGGTCGAAGCAAAAGCCTGTTGTGAAGCTGTTTTTTGGAGAGAGAATGAATGCAGACATTTCGGCTATTTCCTCAAGGGTACAGCATCGACCCATTGGGATCCGGGAAGTCATGTATTCGACTTGTGACTCGGGCAACGCCTCAACCATAGCTGTTCGGACCACCGCTGGAGCAATAGCATTCACCGTTACGCCGGTGTCTGCATAGTCCTTGGCAATCGACTTCGCAAGGCCGATAACCCCAGCTTTGCTTGCGGAATAAGCGGTCATTCCCGCGTTACCATCTTTTCCAGAGACCGAGGCAACAAGAAGAATTCTGCCGTATGCTGCTTCAATCATGTGGGGAATCACCGTTTTGCAGATGATAAACGATCCTTTTAAATTGACTTCGTACACCCGATCGAAGTCAGCGACATCCACTTCATGAGGCTTGATGCCTGTATGGCCGGTAATACCTGCGCTATTAAACACGATGTCAATTTTTCCAAACCGGCTGATGACCTGGGAAATTGCCATATTGACCGATTCCTCATTGGTAACATCGGCTTGAATAATCTCAGCGCTTCCTCCAAGCGACTCCTTGGCCTGGTCCAAACTGTCCGAATCGAGGTCCAGAAGAACAACTTTCGTTCCCAGCGAGTTCAATTTTTGTGCCACTGCCAATCCAATACCCGAGGCACCGCCCGTAACGATGGCTACTTGGTTTTCAATAGAGGTACTCATGCGGATAGGGTTCGACTCCATTTGACTCTCCCAGGCAGGTCAAACCAGAATTTACTTATGTTGAGAAAAGCTTTCGTAATGCAGCTTAATGAAGGTCAGGAACGTGAATATGAACGTCGTCACAATCCCATTTGGCCTGAGTTGAAATCCGTATTAGAGGAGCACGGCGTTTCCAATTATTCCATCTTTTTGCATCCCGACACGCTTCAATTATTAGCTTATGCTGAAATTGATAATGAGGAGTTGTGGGATTCGATCGCGGATCCCCAAATTTTCAAAAATTGGTGGGCTCACATGGGGGAGCTGATGGCAGTCAATGAAGACAGCAGTCCCAAGTCATTACTCTAATCGAACTGTTTCACATCGATTAAGGTTTGGGTCATCCAGCCTTTCTTGGGCGCGATTACCTTTAATTCAACAGAACTCGAAAATTCGGCTTTGTCGATAAAGGAATCTTTTAGGTAGGGGTGCTTTAGAAAGCGCAGCGAGACTTCAGTTAGTCTCTTGTTCCATATCGCCTAATCCGCGGAAGTGTACGACTTCGGATCCAAGGAAGATATCGGTGATAGAAATTTTGCCTTTTTTCCCATTCTTGAGGTGAAGGATACCTTGAGAAAGCGGTTTTGGGGGTTCTCCAGATTCAATGCTGAAATTGCCGTCCCAAAGCGGAGTACCTTCTCTGCGAGTGTACCGGTGAAAAGTGCCTCGGACGGCTTCGTAAACCGTTTTTCCATGTGCTTCTACGTATCCTTCGAATGTGGAGGTCATATTTTGCTATTTTGGTGATGCCTAATGGTTAATTGGATTTTTTTTGGGACTGATGCCCCTGGTTATTCCAATAAAGAATACTTGCCTAGATGCATCAATCTTAAAAACGCGAAAAAGTCAGATATTAGCCCTGATTTTACCGTTGAGGGTTACCCTGTCGAAAAAATGGTCTCAAACCATAGGGTGTGTTACTTTTCCAATGTAAAACTGGCCCAGGCATTGAGCGGGGCGGATTGGGTGTAAATCTCGCTGCTGGAAATCGCTGTGGTCACATCTTCGTCCAAAATATTGTCGATTTGCAGGCGAAACGACCAATGGCTGCCGGGTTGTTGGTAGAACAGGCCAAAGTTTACCAGAATTGAGCTATCTAACTTTCTGGTATTCAAAACGTTGTCGTAATGGTCGCTTCTCATCAATATTTCAGTGATGATCCTAAGCTCTTCTGTTGATTGCCAAGCAATTTGAGACGATAGCTTATGTTTGGGGGACAAGGGAAACTCCTTACCCTTTAATTCTGGAAGCAGGTTTGATCGCCTGAATTCAGTTGGGGCGTAAGTGTAATTGAGAAGAAAATTAACATCGCTGCCTTGATCCCAAAACCAGGTGATTTCTGCGCCTTGAACTCGGTTGACTTCGACATTGTTTCTTTGGTTGCAGGATCCGCCGCCAGGAATGAAGCCACATAGAGGATCAAAGCCTATATCGTTATGCAAAAATACATTGGTGATCATGTTCTCCAGATCGTAGTAAAAGCCCGTAATTCCGATCTGGTTGGATTCGTCCTGATAATGAAGTCCAATTTCACCTCCGCTTGAGATCTCGTTTACCAGGTCCGGATTGGCCTCGGTGATGTCGTTGCGGACACGGAAAGGACGATAGAGCTCATTCAGCGTCGGTGCTCTGAAGCCTCTGAATGCCAGGGCCGAGAAACTCCAATTGGGGTCCATTTGGCGGGAATAACGGAGATTGAATGAAGCAACATCTCCTGACCGGAAAGGATAAAGATTATCTCTTGTTTGTACTCCTGTCTCCAGATTGAATTCGCGGCGAAATCCGTTACTTTGCTCCCAGTCGTCCCAGCGCAATGTTCCTTCCAGGCTGCTAACCTCGTCAGGTAAACTCTGGATGGTGAGGAAGCCTCCATAAAATGATTGTTCTCCACCTTCTTGTCGTTCCCGAGTAAATCCGTTGCCTAGATTTCGGGTTAATTCACTGACACTTCCTTCGGCATCTCGGAAATCGATTCCCGCCAAAAAGTTGATGGATTCGTTGGCTTCCCATAGCCAGGTTGCCTGTGCGCCAATCGCTTTTGCAGGTACGGAATATTGATCCAAGACCTGGCGTTCGGATGCACGGTCGGCGGCGACTGAAGAAAATATGTTTTGAAAATCCCGGTCCTGGTAAAATGTCGCAAAATCAAAGCCAGGGCCATTCGCACCGCTTTTACTGAGTCTCCAGGAAACATCTTTCGCTTCTGTTGAGTTTGGGGATAAACGAGTACCGTTGATTCGGTCCTCTTTGAAATATTGTCCGGTCAACTCCGACTTCCAATCCTCGTTGAGTTGGTTGGCAAGTTGCAGGCGCAAGTATTTGTAGTCCGAATGAGAATCAATGTCGACATCTCCTCTTTGATCGGACCTTACCACCGTATAGCCGTCGGTTGAGAACAAGCGGCCTTCCACAGAAATACCTGCTGTATCAGATAATTTAGCATGGTGAAATACTCCTGCCTTCACCGTTCCAAAGGAACCTCCCTGAACCGAAAAGCGAGTAGTTTCTTCCAACGGTGATCTTGTGGTGAGCTGAATCGTCCCTCCAGAACTGTAATTCCCCCAGGCTGGAACTGATCCGATAGGAAATACTTCAAGCGACCGGATACTTTCCAGGGGAAGGCGGTTCCAATAAACCCATCCACCGAATGGATCGTTTTGAGGAACTCCATCAACCAGAATCAAGGCACGTGAGGTGGCATTGGTTGCGGTGTGACGCATGCGAACCCCTTGGGTCGTCGGGTGAGCCGTGAATGAATCAATCGAACGAAATGTATCGATCGAGGCCATTCGTCTCAAAGCTTGATCGATCGAAAGCTTGGTCTCCCAATCCCCAATGGTGGTTTGAGCTGGGATTCCAAAAACTTCTTCAAAGGCCCTATCTGCCACTATTTCAAGGGTATCCAACTCATAGGTGTCATTAGCTGCTTCTTGTAATTGCCCAGAAATCGCTTGTAGCGTTGAGAATGCCAGAGCCGCCACTACAAGATAGCGAAAACTGGAAAATGCTATTGGAACTGTGGGATTGGTCGGCATCCGGCCGGCAGAAGATTTCAATTGTTTGATGTAAGCTAAGCGATGGATGTTTACAAATAGTAGGTCAGTATCAATGACTTTTTGACCAAAATACAGGTTGAGGTAAAATGGAATTCAGGCGATTGGGAAACTCGGATATTGAGATCTCGGAAATGGGACTTGGATGCTGGACCATGGGCGGGCTCAATACGGATCAGGGAAAATCGGTCGGTTGGGCCGATGTAGACGAGGATGAAGTTGTTAAAGCTGTCAAAACCGCCATTGACTATGGAGTGAACCATTTCGACAATGCCGATGTGTATGGCAATGGCCGAGCCGAGCGCATGCTGGCGAGAATTCTCAAGAGGATTGGGATTCGGTCCGACGAAATGATTATTGCCTCAAAAATGGGGCACGATGCTGGTGAATATGCTCATGCCTATGAACCTGCGCACATTCGTAACAAGTGTGAACAGTCGTTGCGCAACCTAGATCGAGATCACATCGATATCTATTACCTACACCATGGAAATTTTGGGAGGAACAACCAATACATTCAAGGAGCTGCTGATACCTTGGACGACTTGGTCAAGGAAGGAAAAATACGGCTCAAGGGGCAATCCGCTTACACCGCTGCCCATTTCAAGACTAGTGTGCCGGTGATTAAACCGACGGTGCTACAAAGTTGGGCCAATGCCATGGATTCTCAGTTCATCGAACCCAACGGCCCTGTGGGTCAGCTTATGGCTGAAAATAAATTGTTTTTTATCGCCTTCAATCCACTGAGACAGGCCACGCTTTTGGATAAATATGATCCGGATAATCCTCCACAATTTGAGGAAGGCGATCACCGCCGAGATGCCGATAAATTTACCCACGAGAACCTTTTAGCTCTTCAACCCAAGCTGAAAAAAATAAAAGACCGGTTTGGTAATTCCATTCCCGAGCTGGCTTCAATGGCTCTCCGGTTTGTTTTGAGTTTTCCGAACGTGGCAGGGGTCATACCGGGCTTCCGGAACGAAGAGCAGGTTCTGGCCAATTTAAGTGCGGTGAATCGGAAACTCACTCGGGGCGATATTGCATTTATCAAGCGTGTCCTGATGGCTCCGGAATAAAAAAGGTAGGAGCTGCTTTAGCTGCGATTGGATCGTGTTCGAAAATTGATTCGCAGCTAAAGCAGTTCCTATAAAATAAAAATACATTTGAATAAGTAGTAGATTAAATATTAGGATTAGAAGGTTTAGGATTATTTAATATGTAGGGATTTTACGAATACAAGGAATCGTTCGATCCATTCCTGAATGGCCAGTTCATTTTCAAATCCCGCCGGCTCAATCATGATGAATCACCGCATTGCCCAGCCCCACTCGTGCCATTAGCTTATCCTTCACAATCCTGCAATACATGTGCCCGTTCACCATGGGCAAACCCCTCCAAGCATTTTTTTAGACTTTTCAGAAGAATTAAGGCTTTAACGACTGGGCAAAGTATTCACAATTTGGAAAATCCTATCATTCCTCGATTATGACGGCCGATATTGCCATCGTTTTAATCATACTGATTGTTTCCTTAATTTTGTTTATTTCGGAAATCGTCCGGATGGATGTGGTGGCTTTGATGGTATTGGTGGCCTTGGCCTTTACCGGTTTAGTGACACCCAATGAGGCGATCGCTGGCTTCAGTAATCCTGCTGTCATTACGGTGTGGGCAATGTTCATATTAAGCGAAGGACTGACCGAGACGGGTGTGGCTGGCATGATCGGCAAGCAGGTTCTAAAAATGGCCGGAAATACCGAGTTTCGCATGATCCTGATTATCATGGGTACTTCGGGCGTGCTATCCGCATTTATGAACAATATCGGTGTGGCCGCTTTTATGCTTCCTGTGGTGATTACTATTGGCCGTAAAACCGGTGTGGCGCCCTCACGACTGCTTATGCCCATGGCCTATGGTTCTTTGCTCGGTGGATTGACAACGTTGATTGGAACACCTCCGAACCTCTTGATCAGTAATGGTCTCGTGGAGGCTGGCTACGAACCATTCGGATTCTTTGATTTTACCCGTGTCGGGGGCATTGTCATGGTTACAGGGGTTGTTTTCGTGGCTATCTCCGCCCGTTTTTTGCTTCCGGAGAAAGATCCGAGTGCTACCCATTCCGGTGCCTCCAACCGGGCAGTACTAAATAAACAATACGCACTCAGTGACCGGGCATTCTTTATAAAAATCAGGGAAGGTTCCTTGCTTGCCGGAAAAAGTTTGGTCGATTCCAGTCTCGGCAAAAGTTTGGGCCTTCAAGTAGTCGCTCTTCAGCGCGATGGAAATACCCATTTTGCTCCGGGTCCCAAAACGATCCTCAAAGAAGGCGATCGTCTTTATACTCAAGGGGAGGCTGAACGACTAAACGAACTCATCGGTTGGCACGAATTGGTTCCTGTAAAAAGCGAAAATCGCGGCTTTATGACCAACCCTTACTTGGCTTTGGTGGAGGCAACAGTTTCGGAAAAGGCCGAATTTATTGGCAAAACTTTACGGGAATCAGGCTTTCGCAAGGAGTTTGGCCTTAACGTCATTCTTATCGATCATCCTGGAGAAGATTCTAATATGGATCTAGCACGAAGGATTATCAAGGCCGGTGATCGGCTTCTCCTTCAAGGTCCTACAACCTTGATTGAGGCGATCAAAAACCATGAAGCATTTGCAGTGTGTAAAAACGCCTCCGAAGGAATGTTGGAGCGTTGCAAAAATATCCAACGAAATTTATTTGAAGTGGAAGTTCCCGAGGAATCCTGGCTGGCAGGAAAAGCGTTGGCAGATTGCCGTCTTGGACAACTCTTTGATATTCTTGTTGTTTCAATCAAACGTGGACTGGAAGAAATCCTGTTGCCGGTTTCGGAAACAATATTGGAGGAGAAAGATATTTTGATTCTTCATAGCCGTCAGGAAAATCTGGATACCTTGGTTGGGTTACAGCAGCTCAAAATCGAAACCTCTGAAAAATCGGATGCTTCCATCCTTGAGGCTGAGGATATCGAACTGATTGAGGCAACTCTTGCGCCAAACAGTAAGTTTTCCGGGAAAACTGCTGCTGAAATTCAACTCCGGAATCAATACGGATTGCAGCTTCTCGGGATATTGCACGCGAATGAAGTGCACCGAACGAATCTCGCAGGAATGAGGATCCAATACGGAGATGCGCTGTTGTTGATGGGTCCGCGTGAGAGGCTTGATTTGATAAAGAAAGACAAGAATTTCTTGCTCCTCAGCGAGCTTTCAGAGGTGAAGACGGAGGAGACCAATAAACCCTTGATTGCTACGCTCATCATGCTAGGCGTGATTGTACCGGTGTTTTTTGGATGGATGCCAATCGCCGTCACCGCGATTGCCGGAGCCACGGCCATGGTGCTAACGGGATGTTTACGAATGGAAGATGCTTATCGTGCCATTGAATGGCGGGCTGTTTTTTTAATTGCGGGGATGCTTCCCTTGGGAACCGCCATGCAAAGTACCGGAGCTGCAGCTTATCTTACGAATGGATTTATGGCTGTGATCGGAGGAGAAGGGCCCTGGGTTGTGATTGGTGGGCTTTACATTCTCACTTCTCTAGCGACTACCATTATTCCAACCTCAGCGCTGGTCGTTTTGATGTCGCCAATCGCCATTCAATCAGCGGAAACGCTGGGATTTTCACCCTATACAGCCATGATGGCCATAGCCGTGGCAGCCTCGGCCAGCTTCACGAGTCCGATTTCTCATCCGGCCAATGTCCTGGTTATGGGGCCTGGAGGTTATCGTTTTGTAGACTATCTTAAAGTAGGCATCCCCCTGGCGCTAGTTGTGTTCATAACAGCGATAGTCTTTCTGCCTATTTTCTGGCAGCTTGGTTGACCGGTCTGTACTTTTAGATGAAATTGATGTGTAATGAAAGTGGGACAGGAGATTCTCTGTTAATGGTTTTTAAGTGAGCCAGCTTCTGGGTTTGGGTTGTAGCCATAGATCCGGATAACAGAAGAAGGATAAAAACCGTTATACCGAATGCTACTTCAATAATGGTAAATCCTCGCTGTGAATGGAAAGAGCCTGGAGTGATATCCATTAGTAAGGAAAAGGATGATTTCGCTTTAAAATCAGATGAGCACAAATCATTTGAGCAATCGTTCTTTGGGGAAAACAATTGGGATGCTTACACTGGAATTTCACTTTGTTTTAACATTTTTTACGGCAGTAAATCAGGGGAAATTTGATAAATCTTGTTGAAGCTTTTTAATCAATGGAATCTGCAGATTAGATGGGGCAGAATCATCACCCGATTCTGTGTGTTCAATTGGGTCCTTTTTATTTTCTTTTTCTTGATTGGACTCCAACCTACAGCTTTTTTCTTTTTCCGAATACGATAAAGAAGAATTATCGATGCAGTATTTTCCGATTAGTAATTACGGTGGTCAAAATAATCCGGTAGGATTGATTCAATTTTTAAAGGATTGCCAGGCGAGGGCTGTCGAGAAGGAGCAAGCTCAGTTGGTAAACATCTCTCTCGATGTTTTTCATATCGACCCATTAGCTGTCCTTGAATCCATCTACGAACCTGAAAACCAACATTTCTTTATGGAAAATCCGGGAATGGATGAATCGGTGGCGGCCATTGAAACAGTGTTGAAAGAAACGGCTCAGGGCCCTGATAGATTTCAAAAAATTAAGGCTTGGGCCAACGGTTTGCTGAATCAAACGATTTATACCGGCAATACGGAGTCACCCTATTGTGGAATCCATTTTTTTTGTGCCTTTAATTTTTTTGATGAAGGGCAAGACATTCCCGGTTTTCCGTCGGCGGTGGCCTTTGTTCCTCTCTGGCAAGTCAGCAAGAAGGATCAATTCAGCCTGGCCATAGCAAATTGCATGATAGATGCGGATACACCGATTGAAATTCTGGCCAAAAAAATTCTTAAAGCTCACCAGCGGTTTTCCTTTTTTCCGTATCAACACGAAGTGGGAACTCCGAAAGTCTCTGATGTGGAGTGGGGGAGTGAAAAAGAGGTCTTGGGAGATGTTACCTTTGAAGCGAGTGTCGGTAAATCCATTCTGGCTATTGAAAATGGAGAGTTTGAAAAGATCGTTTTGGCCAGGGCATTGGATATTGACGCCTCTGGAAATCCAAATCCATTGGTGATTTTGGAACGATTGAGGAAT